>DYKG01000020.1 GCA_020722725.1 Candidatus Methylomirabilis sp. | reverse complement strand
AATTTTTGGTGTTTTATCACTTATCGGCTTGACCAATTTTCTCGGACCACCACTGTTTTCAAACTTGAATAGCGACTTGCGGCCGGGTATAATTAGAGTGTTGAGCATCTGGCTGAATGGGGTTTATATGAAACGAAAAAGCATGAATTATAGATTTCCGATTGTGATTGAAAAAGACAACGATGGGTATTTTGCCTGGTGTCATAATTTCCAGGGATGTTATTCCCAGGGCGATACCTATGAAGAAGCTTTGGCAAATATCCGTGAGGCAATTCGTGGGCATGTAGAAGATCTATAGGCGAATTAGGGAGAAAAGTCAGAAAAATGTTTGATATTGAACCATTCTTGCCAGGAATCAGGGAAATTTGCAAAAAGTACGATGCGAAAAGCCTGGTGCTTTTTGGAAGCGCATTGTCCGATTCTTTTGATCCAAAAACCAGTGATGTTGATTTTTTGCTTGAGCTTTACGGTTTTCACAAGGGTTTGAAAAGATACCTGGCGATTAAGCGAGAACTTGAGGCTTTGCTGACAAAAGAAGTCGATTTGGTCATGCCTGAAGCAATTGATAATCCCCATCTGAAGCAAAGCATTTTTTCCAAAGTAAAGACCTGCTATGAATCATAATCCTAAGGTGTGTTTTTATGATGCGTTATCAGCGTGCAAATTCATTATTGAGTTCACATCAGGAATTTCTTATGATGAATATGCAGGTGATGCCAAGACCAGGTTTGCTGTTGAAAGGCAGTTTGAAATTCTTGGCGAATCTTTGAATCGAATTAATAAGATTTCTCCGGATTTGCTTGAGAAACTTCCTGACTGGCAGGAAATTATTGCCTTTCGGAATATAGTCGCTCATGCTTATGATAAAATAGATAGCGGTATCGTTTTTGATGCAGCATTAAATGATATTCCCAGCTTGTGCAAGGCTCTTGAGGCTATTCTTGCGTCTCTTTAAATTTGCTGAAATTTTTCTGAAAATTTGTAGAGTCAAACAGGATTTTTAGGCTTGTGAAACTTTCGATTAAGGGTTTAAAAAAATTAGAGAGGGTTCGATACTGGTGGGGATTTGTTGTTTGTTAATTTCGGTGTCTATCGTGGTCATTTTACGAGTCGCGCTGCATTCTCAGGCGACTCTGCATTACGCCTCCTGCGCGTCCGCCCCTGCTGCGCTGAAGCTACGCAGGGCTCATTGACCGCAGAATGTGGCCCAGGCACTGAAAGAGACGGGCGATGAAGAGTTCATTATTTTAGCTTGTGGAGGTAAAACGGCTGTGTTATCATTTTCTACCATGAATAAACGTGCATTTTCATTGATTGAATTGTTGATTGTTGTCGCGATCATTGCGGTGCTGGTCGGGGTAGCGATGCCCTATTATCAGGATTACGTCAAGGAAACGAAACTGACCAAGGCCAAGCATGAACTTGATATCCTCAAAGAAGCGCTGATCAAATATGATACGATGGAAGACCGGCCGTTTGAAAACAACGACATGCGGATACTGCTGGGCAGATATCTGCAGGATCTGCCGCGTGACCCATGGGGGCGTGATTACCAGCTCGACTATGTTTCGGGCAAGGTTTATTCATTTGGCCCAGATTCGGTCAAAACTACCGACGATATCGTGACCTTTTACAAGCCGCCGTTGGCTTTGCAGAAGGCGGTCTGGGTCGATGGAAACAAAGACCGGCACGTGAGCAACGGGGATTTTCTGCGGCTTGAGTTTTCGCGTATTCTTAAAGAGACGGTCAGAACCAATCTTGGTCTTACTAACGCCTCAACAACGGGTGATCTGTGGTTCTCGCCCGATGTGTCTGTTACTGTTTTTAACAATCTGGCAAGTTTTACTGCCTCAAATTCTGAATTTCTGATTGAATTGAACGCGCTTGCCAGTGATACGGCTCTTTACCCGGGTTCTTCGACCGTAGGCATTTCTCAGAGCAATGTGAATATCGAAGATTTTGCCGGACGCAAGGCAAACGGCACTGCCGGTGAGTATCCTGGAGTTGAAGTAATTATCAAGGCTGAATAATGGCAAAAAAGAAAAGAAGACTGCAGCCAGAGGCTCGGTCAAGGGCTGCTGAAAGAGGGGCAGGCCGTTCGATTTTTGCTGATACCGAAGAAATGCTGTATCGGTTTTTCCGCAAAAGCAACACCGAAGCCCGAGCCGACCTGAGCAACACAGAGTGGATCGTTTATGTCGGCATTGTGCTGGTGACCTTGATTGCGCCGTTTCTATACAGTCGTCAGACCACCGAAAACTTTCTGACCCCCAAGGAATTCTTTTCAAAAATTGCAATCGTTCTGCTCGCGGGTATTTATTGTACCCGCGTTTTTCTTGCCGGGCGCATCAAATTTGCCCGCACCAGCCTTGATTTTCCGCTTGCCTTGTTTTTCGGTTTCTGCGCCCTTTCAGTAGTCTGGAATTACAATGCGCCTTCAGCCATTCGTGATTTGCGCGGAGTTTTTCAGATTCTGCTGCTTTTCCCGTTGATCGTTAATGTGGTGCGCAGCCGCTGGCAGGTTGAAATTATTCTGTGGGTCATCATTTTTACCGGGCTGGCGACCTCAACCCTCGGCATAATGGAGACTTATAACCTCTATTTCAAATTCGATGCGAAACATCTGATTTCGTTCGTAAAAGACGAGGTGCTAGCCAGGCAAATTGATGAGACGGCTTTTTATCTGCCGCTTTTTCCGCAACTGGCCAATCAGAGCTACGATATGGGCTCGATCGTTTCCACCTTTGGAAACCGCAACTATCTTGGCACTTTTGCCATGTTCACTGCGTTTTTGCCGCTTGCTTTCTTTTTCTATTACCGGCATGTCGGAATGAAGCTGGTTTCATTGGGTCTCTACGCCTGGATGCTCTATGGGCTTTACATCACCCGCTGTCGCGCTGCTCTGATCGGCATCATTCTGGGCATTATCTATATGGCGGTAATGCTGCTGATCAACGATCGCAACCGCACTCTGATCAAGAAAAACGCCATCTTTTTCGGCATTTCGGTTTCGCTGATTTTCGTGGTTTTATTTGGCTTCTCGATAAAAACCCTTGGGCAGCTTGAAACTACCAGTATTCTCGATAAAATCAAATATACATTTACCCTCGATCGCAAGGTCAGTAACACCTTTGAACGCATGTGGGTATGGTATGCCACGATTCAGTCGTTCCGCAACAGTATGGGTGGCTGGATGTTCGGCAATGGCTTCGGCTCATACAAGCATTTTTTCCCATATCTCGAAGCTGAAACCCTTACCGATGCCAACCAGGAAACATTTGCTCCGGTAACTTTCAGGCAGGCTCACAACGACTGGCTTCAGGTCATCTCTGAAGTCGGGCTGGTTGGCCTGGTTTTCGTTTTGTTTCTCACCTTTCGCTTTTTCAATACTATTCAAAGTTCTATTCGTCGCGAAGTCTGGCGGGTAAAATGGGGGGAAATGAACGGCGATCATATTCTGCTGATCGGAATTGGTGCCGCGATGGTGGCCCAGTTGATGGCCTCGATTCCTGATTTTCCGTTTCATCGCATTGAAACCGCGCTTTACGCGGTAATTTTCCTGGCATTGGTGCCGGTAATGACCGAAACAGATTTCTTCAGAAAGCAGCTGGTTCGACGCCAGGTCAGCATTTTTGAAGGTATGGCCCATGCGTTTGCGCTGCTGGCGTTTAGTGCTTCGATTCTTTCGGCATATTATGAATATCGCTGTTGGACTGCCGATGTGCTGGTGCGCAAGGCTGAAATGTATTCGAAATATCAGCAGAAAGAAGCGCAGATGCAGGCCAAAGCCATGCTTCTTGATGCGATAAGTCTTGACCCGCTGCCGGGCGACCCTTATTTGAAGCTTGCTTCCATCTACGAAACCGAGGATAAAGATGCGGAAAAAGCTTTGTTTTACGCAGAAAAGGCTTTGCAGAACATAAATTTCAACGCCCGTTCGACTTACCATTCAGTTGTCTTCCGAAAACTGCACATCTATTACCATCTGCAGCAGAAACTTGCAGAAGCCTACCAGATGGCAGAACTGGGTCTGGGTCTGACCTGCGGAGATGCGCGATCGATTTATTATATGTACGGCGGCAAAATTGCGCTCGACATTACCAGATACGCAATTCCGGAAGACCGGCGCGCTGAGATGGTCAACAAAGCTGAGCTTTATCTGCAGCGTGCTGCCAGATTTCCGCAGTTTGAGCTGCAGGCCAATGCTTCACTTGCGGTTGTTAAAGCCGGTTTGATGAAGTGGAGTGAAGCTAAAACGCTTGCTGCCAGCGTTTCGGCGCAGGTTGAAGATCGCGACCCGACGATGTTGAACATCCTTGGAATTTCCGCTTCCAATCTGGGCGACCAGGCTACTGCTGAAGGGGCATTAAAGAAAGCGCTCGAGCTTCACCCGGGAAACCCTGTTTTCATGCGTGATCTTGGGGTCGTGTATGTAAGAATGCAGCGTTTTGATCTGGCCAGGCAGTATCTTGAACCACTGGCACAGTCTGACCATTCTCCCGCAGACCTGAAGGCCTATGCTGAGACGATGATCGCATCGGTAACAGCAGTCGAAGTTAATCAGGCGCGGAATTTTTTAAAGTCGCAGCAGTATGCCGCCGCCCAGCCGATTCTTGAGCGACTGGCTGCGGCTAAGGTTGTTGCCAGCGATGTTCGCGACTGGGCAACCAATCTGCTGATCAGGCAGAATATGCTCAAGCCTGAGACGCCCGTCGTCGCTCCCGCGATTCCGCTCAATAATGAGCCCCAGATTCATCAGTTCAACCAGAATTCAGATAATTAATCCGCAGGTGCAGCCATGAAATCAAGCAAATCCATCTTTATTTTACTGTTGATCTCAACCCTGATTTTTTCTGTGGGTTGTGGCAAAAAAGATACGCTTCCAGCAGAACTTGAAGAGGTTCTTAAATCTGGAAATGGCTGGCTGAGACTTGGCGTTTACGGCGATCCCATGTCGCTTAACCCGATTGCCCATATCGAAACGGAACATGGGCAGATGCTGAATAATTTCGTGCATGCATCACCTTTGCGCAAGCTCGATGACGGCAGTTTCGTGCCTTATCTTTTCGATTCATACAGTATCACGGAAGGTTCAGGCAGCATTGTTCTTCAGGCGGTCTGGAAGAGCGGTTTGAAATGGCATGACGGCACCGCGTTTGATCCAAAAGATCTCGAATATACTTTTGAACAGATCAGAAAGCCCGAAAATAACAGCCCATATGCCGATCTTCTCAAAGGGGTTGGGAGTATAAGCTCTTTTGGCCGCCCACAGCAGACTTTAATCACTTTTACCCAAAACTCGCGTAAGCTGTTAGATCTGCTGACTATAGGCATTTTGCCTTCTCATATTCTGAAAAATGAGACGGTTGATGCAGCCCGGGTTGAGAAGGCTGGTGTTGCTTCTGAAAGCCGGCCGCTTTATTCTGAACAACCGGTGGGGCTGGGGCCTTATCGAATTGTGGCTCGTGAAAAAGGGCGCTATATACACCTGGCACCTTTTGAGAGCTTTTTCGACACAGCAACCCGCACTCAGGTGCTGGTTTGCAGCTATTTCGATTATCAGCAGCTGGTCACCGATTTCAGGGCGAAGAAGCTCGACTGGATCAGTCTGCCCTCAATGGTTGCCGAGCAGCTCGAAACCATGAAGGTCGACAATCTTTTTTTTGTCAGATACCCAAATCCGGCGTGCCTGACCTGGCTGTTCAATGGCAAAAAGCCTTTGCTGGCCGACAAAAGAATGCGCCATGCTCTCGATCTGCTGGCTGATCGAAAAAAAGTTGAAAATGAAATCCCCTATGCGGGAATAACTCTATACGATTCACCCTTTGCCAGTGGCAGCAATGTTATTACCGAAGCTACGGCTCGCTTCTCCAATGCTCTTGACCTGCTCGACAGTCTGGGCTGGAAAGACAGCGACGGTGACGGAATCCGCGATCAGAACGGGCAAAAACTTGAATTGTCGGTGGTTTTCAATGACGATAATTTGTTGCGCCGCGCAGTTGCCGAGCGTTTTGTCGAAGACTGCCGGCGTGCCGGTGTGCTTCTGGCGCTTAAGCCGGTCAGCTGGTCAGATATGGTTGCACAGCATCTGAAAAAAGGCGATTTCGATACGGCACTGGTCAGCTTCAGGTTCCCTGAAGCGGGGAATCTGGTTGATATGCTGCATTCAAAATCAGACAATCAGACGGCATTGAATTTTTCAGGTCTTTCAAATCCCAAGCTTGATGTTGCCCTGGAAAAGCTCGATTCGATGATGCCGGGCGATGAAAATACCGAAAGTAAAACAAAAAATCTTGCGGTTGTGCAGAATTTCCTGCGAGATGAAAAGCCGATGGCATTTCTTTTCAAGCCCTTTGATGTTGGAATTATGCATGATGTATCAGGAAGTGCCCGGGCGGCCAGCCCGGTGTGGAACGATGTGAAAAACTGGAAAGCTCTGTTCGGCCCGGCTGATTCAAAGCTTTGATTTAAGCAGGTATTTGAACTTGCTGAAAATAGAAGATTTTTCTTTAACCCTCAAGGGGAGCGATAACAGAGCTTTGCCTGTTTTAGAGCATATATCGATTGAGCTTGCCAACGGCAGTTGTCTGGGAGTGGCCGGTGAATCGGGTTCAGGCAAATCGGTGCTGGCAATGAGCATTGCCGGCCTGATTCCGCATCGGTCGATAATTAAAAAGACCGGGGGTATTCATTTCAATGGTGAAAATCTTGCGGAATTTTCAGAATCGCAGCTGAACAAAATTAGAGGCAAGCAAATCGGTTTTGTCTTTCAGGAGCCGATGACGGCGATGAACCCCTTAATGACGCTTTTCGATCAGGTTTCCGAAGTGATTTATGCTCACCATAAGGGTATTGGCAAGGCTGAGGTTAATGCTCAGGTTCGCAATGCTCTGGTGGCAGCTGGTTTTAGTGATCCTGAAAAATTTTGTGATTCTTATCCCCACCAGCTAAGTGGCGGAATGCGGCAAAGGGCAATGATTGCGATTGGTCTGGCATTGAAGCCGGATTTGGTTATTGCCGATGAGCCGACGACGGCAATTGATGCTGCTTTACAGGTTCAGCTGCTGAGGGAGCTTCGACAAAATCTCAGTGATGGCCGGCGGAGCATGATTTTTATCAGTCATGATCTTGGGGTTTTGCGGGCGATTTCTGATCAGCTGGCGATACTTTATGCGGGTAACCTTGTCGAAATTGGCACTGCTTCAGAACTGCTGCATAAGCCTTTTCATCCTTATACTCGAGACCTGATCGGAGCATTGCCGAGGCTGGTTCCTGAGAAGATTTTGCCGCACCCGATTGCGGGGAATCTGCCGATGCCAGACCGAAAGCCGGTGGGTTGTGTTTATTCAGATCGCTGTAATCGCTGTCGCCCTGAATGCCTCGAAAACCGGCCCAAGTTGAGGCAGGCAGGCATTAATCGTCTGGTCAGCTGCTATTTTCCGGTGAACCAGGAGCAGGCAGATGGCTGAAACTGGCAAAAACAATATTCTCCTGGAAGTTCAGGGATTGTCGAAAAAGTTCATAATAGACAACAGTCTTATCAGCTGGTTTAAAAAAGAGCCCCCGGAACAGATACAGGCACTTGACAAGCTGAATTTCAGGGTAGAAAGAGGCGAGACCCTCGGCGTGCTTGGCGAAAGCGGGTCGGGAAAATCGACGCTGGCAAGGGTTCTGATGGGCATTTACAAAGCCGACTCGGGCGAAGCAAAACTTGGTGGCAGTGATATTTTCCAGGCTTATTCCGATGGACAAATGGCCCGGTTGCAGATGTTGCGCCGTCTTCAGATGATTTTTCAAGATCCTTACGGATCGCTTGATCCGAGAATGACGGTCAGGCAGATCGTCGCCGAGCCTTTAAAGATACACGGCCTTTATGGTTCAGAATCGGAACAATTGATGGTTAAGACGCTTGCAGAAGTCGGCCTGAGTGCCGATTGCCTAGAGAGATACCCGGCCGAGTTCAGTGGAGGCCAGCGTCAACGCATCGGTATCTGTCGAGCTATGGTTTTGAACCCGGAATTGATAATTGCCGACGAAGCGGTTTCGGCTCTCGATGTTTCAGTGCAGGCGCAGATACTTGAATTACTGTGCCATTTGCGCAGTGAGCGAAGGCTTTCGATGATTTTTATTTCCCATGACGTTGCAGTGGTCAGGCAGATTTCTGATCGAATAATTCTGCTGTACCGTGGCAACCTGGTTGAAGAACTGCCCGCTGACTGTCTTTTGAGAGATGCGGCTCATCCTTATACCGCCGATCTACTGGCTTCGGCGAGATTTTTGCGGGAAGGTGCCGAGGCGGCAGGTGAGGTCCCGCAAGCGAAAAAAGAAGCCAACCCGGATGGCTGCTGCTATCAACGCGTTTGCAAAAAGGTTCATGAGCGTTGCCGAGAGCGCCCGCCTGTGGTTGAGCTTCACCCCGGGCATCAGGTCTGGTGCTGGATGCATCATTCGAAATAAATTTTTTTCATTATCGCGGTAGAATCGGTCTATTTAAACAAAAGCACATTGAATATATTGTTGCTGACATGGCCGCTTCGACCCCGTTGACGGGGCTCAGCGACCGAAAATATGACGATCATTGAGCCTTGCGCAGCTTTTCAGCTGGGGAAGACTCCTGCAAAATATTTTCTGTAATCCGCACGAGAGGGTACATAGTTTCGTTGACTTAGAGTTTTGGCTCAGTTATAATTTGAAGCTTGTGAATCCAATTTGTCATTGTGGAGGTCATTCCATGAGCGTTACTTGGCGACCGCCCAGGATGCTGCTGCCGGTATTGGCAGTGATCCTGTGTCTGGTATCTGCTTTGTCCCTGGTGGCGCAACAGGGAGAAATTCCCGCTGCCAGCCCGTCTGAACCGACTGCCGTTTCAGAACCCGTCGTTACTGAAACCGCTGCTCCTGCTGCTATCGCACCCGAAGTGCCGGCAGCCCCTGCAGAGCCGACAGCTGCAGCAACAGAAGTTGCTCCGGCCGCCGCAGTTCAGGATCAACCCGCTGCTGAACCAGTCAGTGAAACAGTCGCCGAGCCGGTAACGCCGACTCCCGCCGCTCCGGTTGCCGCTGAGCCAGTAGCTCAGCCAGAACCGGCAGCTGCTTCGACAAACGAACCAGCCGCTGCAGCAGTTACTGAAAAAAAGGCTGCTGAACCTGCCGCAACTGCCGCAAATGCGGTCGATCCCGCTTCGGCTTCCGCTCCTGCTGCTACTGAAACAAAGCCCGAAGAAAAAAAAGGCCTGGCATACTACATGGATGTTGACCGCCTCAATGTTCTGGTCATCATTGTCTGTCTGCTGGGGTTCGTGTCGTATTTCACTTTCCATGCCCAACGCGGAAAAGAAATGTTCATCAGAAGAATCAGCGGTCTTTCAGCTCTTGAAGACGCAGTTGGTCGTGCCACCGAAATGGGCCGCGGGGTTCTTTACATTCCCGGCATCATGGACATGGATGACATTCAGACGATCGCCGGCGTTACCATTCTTGGCCATGTTGCCAAGAAGACTGCCGAATATGACACTCCGCTTTTTGCGCCGATGACCAGATCTTTCGTCATGTCGGTTGCCCATGAAATCGTAAAACAGGCTTACCTTGAAAAGGGGCGCCCCGACGCTTTCCGCCCTGACCGCATCAACTACCTTACCGACGACCAGTTCGGTTATGTTGCCGGCGTTGGTGGTATCATGATGCGCGATAAGCCGGCTGCCTGTTTTTATCTCGGCACTTTCTACGCCGAATCCCTGATTCTGGCTGAAACCGGTAACTCGATCGGTGCGATTCAGATTGCCGGAACTGCCGAACCCTCACAGATTCCGTTCTTCGTTGCCGCCTGCGATTACACGCTGATCGGCGAAGAACTTTTTGCTGCTTCTGCTTATCTTTCAAAGAACCCAAAAGAAGTGGGTTCTCTTAAAGGTCAGGACATCAGTAAAATCATCATAATTTTCTTCATCGTTGTCGGAACCATATTGATCACCATTGCTCAGACCGATTTTGGGGTCGAACATGGTATCAAGACAATTGCCGACAGCTATATGAAGCTGTTTAAGTGAGGTTAACGCAATGTTATTTGTAAAACGAACTTTACCGCTCATAATCACTTTTTGTACCGGTCTCATCATGATTCTGGCGTTTTTCAGCGGCCCTGCTTTTCCGGGTATCAAAGCGCTCGAAGACACTTTTCCAAAATGGATTCAAATCATTATGTCTTTCACCATGCTGCTTGGTGCAATCAGCCTGCTGAATATCAACCTCAGCAAAATTTCGCGCAAGGCTGACGGTTATGGCTACAGCATGGCTCTGGTAATCGGCTTTCTGACCATGTCGGTTCTTGGATTGCTTTCGGGTGGCTGGCCGATGTTCGAAAAGCCGGTTATGGTCGGCGAAAAGTATTACCTTTATTCTGACGACAATATGTCTTCACAGTGGGTGACCATCGTAGAAGTCACCGATGGTGAAGGTGGAACTCAGAACATCATGGTTGAAGATGAAGCGACCAAAACTAAATTCAAAGCCTCTTACGGCAAGCTCAAAGGCCGGATGATGGCACTGATTTTCGATGCCCAGCAGATTCTTTTTATCGGCGTATTCAAGAATGCACAGGCAACGATGTTTTCGCTGCTGGCTTTCTTCGTTGCATCGGCCTCTTTCCGCGCTTTCCGCATCAAGTCGAAGGAAGCGGGTCTGCTGATGGGTGCTGCCTTTATCGTAATGCTCGGCAACGTGCCGATTGGCAACTATCTGCGCATGATTCCGGTAATCGGGCCGTTCATCGATGTTTCTGCGGTCAAGGAATGGATCATGTCTTACCCGAGTTCAGCGGCTCAGAGCGCGATTCTGGTAGGCGCAATGCTAGGTTACATTTCCGCATCGCTCAAGATTATCCTTGGTGTTGAACGCTCGCACCTGGGTGGCGAAGGCTAAGGGGGAAGAAAATGGATATTTTTATCAAACTCAAAAGTCTCGATCGCCGCTGGGTATTCCTGTTCGTCGCGCTTGGCGTTGCCTTGCCGATGATCTTTAAAATTGACATACCGGTTGTTCCTGGAAAAGCGGTAACCGGCCTGCACAGTTTTGTCGAAGAAAAATTGCCGGAAGGAAGCCGATGTTTCCTTTCTTTCGATTATGATCCGGCATCAGAACCGGAACTTGGCCCTTCCGCCATCGCCATTCTGCTGCACATGTTCAGAAACAACCTGAAACCGATGTGTGGCGGCAACTGGCCGCTTGGTGGCGAAATGGCCGAAGCTGCACTGGCCTCGGCGACCCAGATTTATGAACAGACATACGACAAGTTCAAAGCTGAAGGCAAGATTGCAGCAGGTGCTCCGGCAAAGCTCGAACGCGGTCGTGATTATGTTAACCTTGGTTACAAGCCGGGCGCAGTAATTCATATAAAAGCCCTGTGCAGCGATTTTATGGGTCCTTATCCGGCAGACCGTGAAGGAAACTCAACCAAAGATATGCCGATTTTCCAGAATCCTGATGGCCGAAAGTTTGCCATGAGTGATGTGGGAATAATCGTAAGTTTCACCGCCGGAACCGGTGGAATCGAGTCTTTCATCAGTGTTGCCGGGGATCATAAGCGTCCGATGGCCGCTGGTTGTACTTCGGTAAATATTCCGAGGTTTGTGACCTATCTGCAGACTGGTCAGTTGCTCGGAATGACCGGTGGTCTTCCCGGCGCGGCGGAATATGAAAAACTGGTTGATTATATGGGTCGTGGCCGTGAAGGTATGGCGCCCCAGTCTTTCTCGCATCTGGTAATCATGCTTTTCATCGTGATCGGTAACCTCGCTTACATTGCTGAGCAGAGAAAAACCGGCAAGAAAGCATAAGGAGACGAAAACATGACAACATTAACAATATCTGTATGGGTTGGAGCGTTAATCACTCTTTGCTGTTTCAGCTTTCTGATCAAGGATAACCCCTTCTATCGCTTTGCTGAACATCTGTTTGTCGGAGTTTCGGCAGGTTACTACTTCTCGATGATATCTTTTCACCAGGTTCTTAAACCAAACCTGCTGTCAAAGCTCTTCCCAACCATGTTTGCTTCTGGCGCAGCAGCTCAGACGCCTGCTGATTGGTCGCTCATCATTCCCGGAATTCTGGGTATCATGATGATGTTTCGACTGAGCGCAAACTATTCGTGGGTTAGCCGATTCACCGTTTCTTTCGTTATGGGTGTTTCGACTGGTCTGGCTATCGTTTATTCAACTCAGCAGTATCTTATTCCTCAGGTTGCCAAGGCGATTCGCCCGCTGGCAGTTGCCGGCGACTATTTCCAGAGCTTCTCAAATCTGGTGCTGGTGGTTGGTTCGGTTGCCTGCCTGTTTTATTTCTTCTTTTCAACTGAACATCGTGGGCCGGTTTACGGTAACCTTGCAAGAGTCGGCATCTGGTATCTGATGCTCAGTTTCGGTGCCGCGTTTGGTGCAACCGTCATGGGTCGTATCTCTCTGTTGATCGGCCGCTTCCAGTTTCTGCTTTCAGACTGGCTGCATATAATATAAAATCAGGAGACCTCTGACCGTGGGCATGTGGACAATACCGAAAGGCAGCGAGAACAACTCGCGCTTTACCGACGAAGAACTCGATGAATTCATCGATAAGCTTGCTGATGCAGTGCATCGTCGAGGTATGAGCGTGCCTGCGGTCATGGCTCTGGAAATGGCCAAGCCGCTGTCGTTCATTGGTTACAGCAGTCTGGTCGTATTTGCTCCCATGTTAGAACTGATATTTGACCCGGTTAAGATGGAAAAAATGCAGGCGGTAGCCGGCGACCGTGATCGCATTGAAAAGCTGATCGTGGCCATCGAAAACCTGGAAAAAGCCGAAAAGGACATTAAGGAAGGTGAATCTCGTGAGCAAAAGTGATATTCAAAGTATCCTGGCTACGGATTGTGGTAGTACCACTACCAAGGCAATTTTGATCGAAAAGCGTGAAGGTGCTTTCAGGCTGATTGTGCGCGGCGAAGCTCCAACCACGGTTGAAGCCCCGGTAGAAGATGTTACTCAGGGCGTTCTCAATGCGGTGGCTGAAGTTCAGGAACTGGCGGGCCGCCAGATTCTCACCGATGACGGCAAGGCAATCATCAAGCCGGTTACCAATGGCAAAGGTGTTGATTTATATGTTTCAACCAGCTCTGCGGGCGGTGGTCTGCAGATGATGGTTACCGGCGTCGTTAAAACGATGTCGGGCGAATCGGCAACTCGTGCTGCTCTTGGTGCCGGCGCAATCGTTATGGACGTTCTGGCGACCAATGATGGCCGACTGGCGTATCAGAAGATTCAGCGTATCAGACATCTTCGCCCCGATATGATTCTTTTGTCGGGCGGCGTTGATGGCGGCACGACCTCGCACGTTGCCGAGCTTGCTGAAATCATTGCGGCAGCCAACCCGAAAGCCCGTCTGGGCATCAGCTATCAGCTGCCGGTTCTTTATGCCGGTAACAACCAGGCTCAGGGGCTGATCAAAGATCGGCTTGCCGACAAGGTGGCTCTCGATATAACCGACAATCTGCGCCCCAGTCTTGAAAAAGAGAATCTGATGCCCACCAGGCAGAAGATTCAGCAGCTGTTCCTCGAACACGTAATGAGCCATGCCCCTGGTTATCCACGTCTGATGGAGCTGACAGACGAAGATATCATGCCGACTCCCGGTGCGGTAGGCGACATTATGCAGCTTATTTCCAAACGCATGGGCATCAACGTTGTTGGTGCCGACATTGGTGGGGCAACCACCGACGTTTTCAGTGTATTTGGTGGAATTTACAATAAATCGGTTTCGGCTAACTATGGCATGAGTTATTCGATCAGTAACGTATTTGCCGAAGCTGGTCTCGAAAACATCATGCGCTGGGTTCCCTTCGAAATGGATGAACGCGACCTGCGCAACCGCGTAAAAAATAAAATGATCAGGCCGACTACTATTCCTTCATTGATTGAAGAGTTGATGGTTGAGCAGGCCTGTTCCCGTGAGGCTCTGCGACTTTCTTTTGACCAGCACCGCTCTCTGGCGGTCGGTCTGAAAGGAATTCAGCAGGAAAGAACGATTGGCGACGTTTTTGAACAGTCGATGACCGGCGAAACTCTGGTTAACCTGCGCGATCTCGATATGCTGATCGGCTCTGGTGGTGTTCTTTCCCATGCGCCAAGGCGTCAGCAGACGGCCATGATGCTGATCGATGCGTTTTTGCCCGAAGGAATCACTCAGTTAACCGTAGACTCGATTTTCATGATGCCACAGCTTGGCGTTCTGGCCAAGGTTCATGAAGATGCCTCGCTGAGCGTGTTTGAAAAAGACTGTCTGATTTATCTGGGCACTTGTGTTTCGCCGGTTGGAAAAGCCAAAATGGGCGAACCGGTTATGGAGGCGACTCTTACCATGCCCGATGGCAGCAAAAAGAATATCAGCTGCAAGGGTGGCGAGCTCAATGTCGTTCCGCTGCCGGTGGGCCAGACTGCCAAGGTTTTTATCAAGCCGAAATGGGGCTTCGACATGGGCAATGGCGATGGCAAAGAATTCGAAGGCACGGTTCATGGTGGAGTTGTCGGGGTGATTTTCGATACCCGCGGTCGCCCGTTCACTCTGCCGAGTGATAATTCTGAACGCGTAAAACTGGTTAAATCCTGGTATAAAGCCATGGATCTATATCCGGGCCTGTAATAGAAAGGATTTTAGAAAATGGCTGCTGCTGCTTATACTCCCGGACTTAAAATCGTAGCAAAAACACTGGTAGAAAAAGACCGCCGCCTTCCAATGAAGGGCGTGGTTCATGTTAAAAAGGGTGATCGCGTAACTGCTGAAACCGTAGTTGCCTCAACCGATCTGCCGGGCAACGTTTACCCGGTTAACCTTGCCAATATTCTCGGTTGTGAGCCGAAAGAAATCAAACTGTTTCTTAAAAAAGCCGAGGGCGATAAACTCAACAAAGACGAGATTATTGCTGAAACCCCGGGGTTCTTCGGGTTTTTCAAAACTCAGGTTAAATCGCCGATCAGCGGAACCGTAGAAAGCCTTTCTGACGTAACCGGTCAGGCAATTCTGCGCGAACCGCCGATTCCGGTAGAAGTTCATGCTTATGTGGATGGTATCATAGATAATATCTACGAAGAAGAAGGGGTGAAAGTCGATACGATAGCCACTTTCATTCAGGGTATCTTCGGCATCGGGCCAGAAGTAATCGGTCAGCTGGTCATGATCGCCAAATCGCCCAGTGATGTGCTTGATAAAGATAATCTTACCATTGAGCATAAAAATAAAATTGTGGTCGGTGGCTCTCTGGTAACGGCTGCTGCTCTTAAACGAGCCGTTGAGCTTGGAGTAAAGGGCGTAGTTGTTGGTGGTTACGATGCCCACGATCTGAAAGAATTTCTCGGTTACGATCTTGGCGTGGCGATTACCGGCACCGAAGACAAGGGCATCACACTGGTGGTAACCGAAGGTTTCGGCAAAATCAACATGGCACAGAAAACCTTCGATCTGCTTAAAAATTGCGCTGGAAAAAAAGCATCGATCAATGGCGCAACTCAGATTCGCGCTGGCGTGATCAGGCCTGAAGTGGTAATTCCGATTGAAGGTGGCAAACTTTCAGATTCAGACAAATCAGCCAATATGGGCATGACAATCGGCAGTCTGGTTCGCATTATTCGCCAGCCCCACTTTGGTGAAGTGGCCAAGGTAGTGAATCTGCCCGAACAGCCGACCAAAATTCCTACTGAAGCCAGGGTGCGTGTGGTTGAAATCGAAACTCTTTCAAAGGCCGAACGCATGATTCTGCCCCGAGCTAACGTCGAAATAATCGAAGACTAATGACAGAAAAATACAACGACATCAATCCTGAACAGTTAAAGAAAGAGGTCAAAGAAGAACTTCTCAAGCGCGAAATTCTGATGGGGCTTGAGGAAGACGAAATCGATCTTTTTGAGCTGTTTCGTGTGCTGGTCAAGCATTGGAAGCTGGTAGTGGTAATGCCGCTGGTTGTCGCTGTTCTGACTGCTATTTACAGCCTTACTCTGCCGAACCATTTCAAGGCCAGTGCCACGATTTTCGTTCATTCAAGCGGCGGAAGAATGAATTCGTTACTTTCATCGCTGCCAATGGCCGGCCTGATTGGCGGTATTGGCGGTGGTGGTTCTGCCGAATATCTGATGGCTTATTTGAAAAGTCGCACGATGAGCGAGCGAATTATCAGCCGGTTTGGCGTTGCTACCAACCCGGCGATTGTCGGCTCTGATCCTGACCCTGACGTGAAATATGACGACATTCTAAAGTTGGTTGGTAAGATCGTTTCGATTGAAAAAGACAAAGACGGTCTGATAACCGTTTCTGCCGAAACCATGTCGTCTGAGCTTTCTGCCGAGATTGCCGCCGCTTATCTTGAGTATCTGGCTGTTTTTGCCAGAGGTCCGCAGAAAGAAAAGCGGGTTTTCGTTGAAAGCCAGCTGGAAAAGGTGAGTCGCGAGCTTGAAGTGGCTGAGAATGAATTCAAGGTATTTCAGGATGCGAAGAAGATGTATTCAATGGAAAAACAGGCGAGTGCCCTGATTGAAAAGCTTGCAACTCTTGAATCGGAAAAGGTGCAGGCCGGTATTGCTTTGAAAATGCAGCAGAGCATTCTGAAATCATCGGGAAATCTGCCTGAACTGGTAAAACTTGAAGGCAAAAAAGTTTCTGAAGAAGCCAAACTCGAAGCCCTTGGCAAAGAGATTGGCGAAACCGAGAAGGTTTTAAGCGGCATGCCAGAACTTGCCCTGGAATTTATCAGGCTGCAACGCAATCTCAAGGTGAAGGAAAAAGTGTTCGGGGTTCTGACCGAGCAGTATGAAATAGCCAAGATTGCAGAAGCAGAAGAAGGCAGTCAGTTTGAAGTAATCGACAAGCCCAGGCCGTCTGAGGTTAAATCAAAACCCCGCCGGTCAATCATGGTCATTCTGGCTGGTCTGAGTTCTGGTGTTCTAGGTGTGTTTGCAGCGTTTCTGATCGAATTCATCCGTCGGCGCAAAGAACAGGATGCCAAAGAACAGGCCAAACCCTGATTTAAACATTATTTTGAATTTAAATTAAAGGCGGGCTTTTTAGTCCGCTTTTTATTTCTATAGCATTTTATACGAATCACAGAAGAAATATTTGTAGGGGCCGACCCCGTGTCGGCCCGCTTTAAATCGTAGTGTCACGAACGAATTAAGTATAAATGGTATAATATGGGAACCTTTGCGGCAAAAAAACAGGATTAATGAAAAGAGCATGGAAAAAGCTGAGATAGGCTTGTTTCAGTGGTTTAGACAGACGCTTGAGATAAAGCTGGAAAAAGGGTTGCCAGCCAGGCCGGTTGATATTTTGCATCAGCTTCAGGCTCCGGAATTTCTTCTCAATTGGGTTGAAAGGGTTGAAGACGGAAATTTTCCGGTCAAGCACAATGGTGTCGAGCATTTGCCCGACCTTGAAAGCCGAATTCGTAATGCACGCCGCAAGACAGGTCAGTATTATACTCCCGAGACTTTTGCCCGAAAACTGATTCATGAAACAGGCCGGAATTTGAATGGAAAAATTCTTGACCCGGCATGTGGCGACGGCAGTTTTCTGGTTGCAGCTGCTGAAGAGCTTTCAATCAAGAAAAATGATGTCGACTGGTTGTCGGCAATTTACGGTTATGACGTTGATTCTCAGGCTTTGTTGATTTGTCTGGGGCGTTTGCTTGGCCGGTTTGCCGGCAATGGCTGGCCACATCTGCGGTGCGAAGATTTTCTGCGGGCAGACGATAAAACCCGCTTCAGTCTAATTATTGGCAACCCGCCTTATAAGGTAAATTTAAGTGAAAAATTGAAAAGTTTTTTGCGCTCGCGCTACAAAACTTCTGAAGGTGAAAAAGATCTTTATACTTTTTTTATCGAGCGATCATGCGAAATGCTTGAACCTGGCGGGCATTTAATTCTGCTGACTTCGCATACATGGCTGGTAAATCATCAATGCCGGCTTATACGAAAACTGGTTTTCAGCCATCGGGTTATGAATATTTTTCTATTACCTGCGCGTTTTTTTGTAAGCGCACCGGGCATTCTGCCGGCAGTTTTGCATCTATGTAACATGCAGGCGTTGAATTCTGATGAGACGGTTCTTCATGTTAACTATAACCTTGAACGAGGCTGGAATAATCATTTTTGGGTGAACCAACAAATTTTTGAAAGCGGGCGGGGTCTAAGACAGGCAATTGTGCCCGAAAAACTTAAAAACATATTTGATTTGATGGCGCAAAATTCAAAGCCGCTCGGGGAAATCTGCAGGGTTGGAGTTGGGATCCAGGAGTCGTTAAAGCGTGAGGGTGGTGTTTCAAGATTTGTTACCGACCAATGCATGTCTTCACGTCATCGAAAGGTGCTTAAAGGTCGGGAATTGTCACCATTTCATATAAACTGGGAGGGAAAGTTCATCGATTATGGCCCGCATCTGGCCTATGCCGGTGATGAGAAGGTTTTTGCCGGTGAAAAAGTTCTATATCAGAATATTCGCAACGAGAAGCTTAAATTAAGACTGGTGGCTGCTCACGACCACGGCGGCTTTTTCCCGAAAAATTCAATTTCATTCATTACAGGAAAAACCAGGGAATGTTCTTTGGCTTATCTGACAGGTCTTTTGAACAGTCTGCTGGTCAATGCCTGGTTCAGTGGGCATTATCACAGTTTTCACATAACCGTTTCGCAGGTAAGAGCTGTTCCTTTGCCAGATTCAGAGCCGATTTTAAAGAGTCGCATCGCTGCTCTGGCCGAGGCTTTGTCTAAGTTGAAGTGTGAATCGTCTGAATACAAAGAGTTCTGGCAAGAGTTGAATCTTCTGGTATGTGAGGCCTATCTCGGATCGGGGCAATATAAGCAGTTGCTCGAAGAATGCGATTTTTTTCTTGAACAGGCGGCAGCTTTGTGATATTTTGTTAGCACTCGATATGTGCGAGTGCTAATTTCTGGTTGTCGAATCTGCAGGAGGAAAGATAAATGCCGACTTACAGCTATAAATGCAAGGAATGTGGAAAAGTATTCGATGCCTTTCATTCAATGTCTTGCACCGATGCCCATCATTGTCCTGCTTGTGATGGTGTTGGGCAAAGGCTCATGTCAGCAAGCTCGGTGATTTTCAAAGGCTCGGGTTTTTATTCTACCGATTATCGCGATTCAGGCTATCTTGAAGCGAAGAAAAAAGATGCCGATAAACCCGGCGAAAGTAAAACCGAAACAAAAGCGACTGGTGACAGCAAAGCGACCCCGGCTGCCGAAGCCAAACCGGAAAAAACCGAAAAGCCCGCTGCGGCAAAAGCTGAACCGGTAGCCGCTGCCGCCTGATTAAATAATTCATTTGAATCTGTTTTTTGAGCCCAATTCAAGAAACAGATTTTTTTGTTGGCTATTTGCGGAATTCGCAACAAACAAACGTGCACCGAGAGACACAAAAATCACAAAGACCTTCAACAAAATTAAAAATAGGGTTCAGGTGTTTTTGAGCTTTGGTGAGATATTGCCCGTTAAATTCGCTGCCAGCTGAAATTGCTGATTTTGACTTTGGAAGTGGAATTCTTATTTTTTCTGAGATTTGCTGTTGAGAATTTGTACCGGTTGTAATTGCCTGAATGTCGGGGTAAAATCCAGGCATCAGCGCCTCAGCCGCAGGAGTCAGAGTGAGCAAAGAGATTATTTCACGATTATACAGCACCGAAGCCGAAGTTCGAAAAGAAGCCGTGTATCGTATTCTTTTTGACCGAATGCATGAGCTTATTCCCGAACTCAAGCAGGCTGCCTTCTATGAGCAGAATGAAGATATTGCTCTGCTGATTGCGCAGGTTGCAATGACCCTCGAGGCTTTTCCCCGCGATTCGTCGATCGAGAGACTCATTCTCGAAGACATGAGCCGGGAATCGGGGCTCAACGAAATGCCCAAAAAAATGTGGGATTATCTTGCCCTGCATGGTAACAGCCAGATGCTGATCGCGATCATGGGCGCAATGAATGAAACCATACCTCCCCAGGCTCAGGATTTCATGGAGAGTTGCCTTAACCATGGAGACCCTGAAATCAGGGCGATGGCCTGCGGAATCGCGATAAACAGCGGGCGCCCGACGCATTTTGCCCATGTGCTGAATATGATAACCGACCCTGACCCTATGGTATCAGAGGCAGCTTTTAAAGTTGTGCGAAATCTTCCTCCCTCGCAGATGGTTATCATACTTGATTATGCTCTGGGTTCGCCTGATGAATGGGTTTTACAGAACGTGGCCCCATTTCTGCCGCTTCTGATAAATAATGATCTTCGCAAAGTTATTGCGAAAGTTCAGTATCACCAGCATCCTCTGGTGTCAAAAAAAGCCCGCGAGGCGCTGAAACAGCTTGACTCAGTTCCGTTCGTCAGCAAAAGAGCAAAGGACAAGCAGGGTGAAGAAGACGAGGCGAAAGTCGGCGAATCTGGAGAGACCAGTGACGGGGAAGATTTCAGATCCTTCAAAAAAGAGATGGAGGAGAAGCGTCGCAAACACATGGAAGAAGAGCGGCTCAAACGTGAGGAAAAAGAGCGAATCGACGCCGAAATTGCCGGAACCAGTGAAGATGAAATCGAAGATCTTGCGGGAGAGCTTGAGCATTTTGAAGACGAAATTTCTGAGACTTCAGGCCACGATGTTGAGCCGGTTGTAGAAGATGACGAACCGCTTATCGAAAACCTCGATTTTGAAAATGAAAAGGCGGTTCTGGAAGAAGTTGACGAAAGTGCTGAACTTGAGCAGGTTGCAGAGGAACTGGAAAAGACTGTGGTTGATGTTGAAGAACCAACCTCTGAATTGGAAATAAAGGCTGAGCCAGCTTCAGACAAAGAAGACCCGGTTATAGATTTTGATCGGGTTCAGCAGGAAATCGAGCAGGAGCTGAAGGCCAAAGGCAAATCAGAGCTGGAAGAGGTTAGTTCTGCCAAAATTGCTTCTGATTCAAATGAAATTGGCAAGGAAGATTCTTTAACTGAATCGGCCAACCTCTCTGAAAAAATTAAGGCTCAGGAAATTGTTGAATTCAAAGAATCAACACCTGATCCGTTGATTATTTCGGTTGATGACACTGAACCTGAAGTCGAAGAGATAGATGATTCAATCGAGAATCTTACGGTTGAAGAAGTATCAATTGAAATTGAAATTGAAGATGAAAATGCTTCTGAGCCTGGAGAAAAAGATTTCAGGCAACAGGCAAAAGAAAAACCTCTTACGGAGGTAAAGGCTGCAGGTCAGACTGTTCAATCTTCAATTAATAGAGAAACTTCGCAGCCGTCAGCGGCCAAGCCATTGCCCAAAGCGGCTGCAAAGCCAGTTAAAAAAGAATTGCCGATTCCGGAAGGGGCTATTAAAATTGCGCCGATTCCGGCAGCCCAGACAATTGTCAGCCGGTATCCATCATTTATCTCAGATCCTTTTGCTGAGCTTTTCAGGCCTGGTTTGCCGGAAAATCATCTGAAAAATCTGCAGTTGGCGGCAGATAATTTAATTGCATATTTGAATATTTGCTTTATTCAGTCTTGTCTGTTTTTCGCTCCTGCTTCTGAAGTTCTTACAAGAAGCGTAAAAGAATGTCTCAAAGGTCATCTGGTTGGCCCAACGGCACTCAGATGTCTGCATAACTTTGCGTTGGCGATGAAGCAGTCGCGTGAGAATCCGGTTTTCTTTACATTTTCGCTTGCCAATATTCTTACTGAGTCTTCAGATACGAACCCGGTGATGATGCTTCGTGAATTGAAAGAGTATTTGAAAGAACCGATTGAACCGCTTGAAGAGTCTTTGCCCCAGGCAATTGAGGGGCTTGCAGAAATTTTGCGTGGGGTGAAATCAATATTGAACAACCTGATTGTCATGAGAGCACCGAAGGGGGCAAAAGAGCCATTTGCTGATCTGAGCGGTCCGCTTGCCCAGGTTCTGGCAGTTGAAAAGCGCCCGGCCATTGAGCTGCCACCAAGCGAAGCGGTTGTGCTGTCGCGTGATGGTACCGAGGCTTTCGGTTTATACCCGTATTTTAAGTATGCCCACCGCAAGATAGCCTACGCAACCCCAAGCCCGTCAGAATTCAAGGTTTTGCTTGAGCGGCTTGAAATAGATGGCGCATGAATTTTTTCTCGAAAGTTGTGATGGCTGTTGGCTGATGTTAAGATGTTGTCTATGAAAATCAGAATTTTAACTGCGGGCCTGGCTTTATTTATTGTTCAGGCAGCTTTAGCTCTCAATCAGGGTGAGCTTGAGCGCTTTTTCCCGCCGGCAAAGAGATTTGCCCGGCTGGATAAGGTTTTGCGTATAAATTTCCCCGATGTGAGACAATCACAGGCAAAACCAGAGGTTTTCAACCGGGCGGTAGATTTTAATAATCAGGGTCTTGCCGAGCTTCGCAATGGAAATGCCAACGAAGCCGAAGCTCTTTTTTCAAGGGCGTGTAAGCTGGTGCCAGGCGAGAAAGGTTTCTGGAGCAATCTTCTGCTGGCGACCAGGAAAATCAAGGGAAATGAATTGCGTTCGGTAGATATCGCAAAAAGGGTAATGGCTCTCGACAACAATAATTACCAGGCCGCCCATATTGCAGGCCTGGTTCTGCTCAACGATCTAGATCGTCCTCTCGATGCAATTGCTTTTTTAAATCATGCATTTGAACGAAGTAATCAGGATGCTTCAATCGCGGTTGCGCTGGCAACCGCCTATGAAAAAGCCGGTTATTCAGAAAGTGCATTCGAAATTCTCAAGCTGCATGCCCATCGGGCTACTGATGACCCGTACCCAATTTATATGCTTGGTCTGCAGTATCTTGATCGCGAAGATTTCAACCCTGCCATAAGGGCATTCAACAGTGCCCGCGTTGCCGATACCAAGGGGTATGCCCATGACGCATGGATCAGGGCCAGATATTACGCCGGGCAGCTTGAAGGGCTTGCCGATGACTGCCGAAAGGTTCTGCGCAAGTTTCCCGAGGTAATGAACCGGCAAAGCCTTGAACGCATTCTATTTTCTCTTGCCCCGCAGGATCTCA
Organism: Candidatus Methylomirabilis sp.; assembly: GCA_020722725.1. Lineage (GTDB taxonomy): Bacteria > Muiribacteriota > Ozemobacteria > Ozemobacterales > Ozemobacteraceae > DYKG01. The sequence continues at coordinate 37,368 of DYKG01000020.1, read as the reverse complement.
GGTTTGAAGAGAGGGTAAAAATCAAGATCAATGATGCCAGCGCTATCGAACGTCTGGATTTCCTGGTCAAGCCGATTCCTGAACTTGCCGGGCACCAGACCACCCGTCTTACAAGTGCCGAGATCGTTTCGGGGGCAAACAGCACCCGGGCTCAAGTTGTCGATCGTGACCAGAACGGGCGATTGCGCATATCAGTGCCTCGTGACCAGATAAGACATGAATTCATTCTAAAGCTGGTGCATCGAATTCAGACGGTGCCGCTGCTTGGCAGTCAGGTTAAAGCTAATTCTGAACGAAAACCTGAAATAAAGTATGCCGCTTTAAGTGAGAAATACAGCGTTGAAAACGATATGCTGGCGCTTCTGGCAGACCGAATTGAAAGACAGCCGGGAAATTTCGTGCAGATGGCGACAAAAGCCGTTTCCAGCGGGCTGAAATATCTCGAAAACTATGAGGATTTTTCGGTTGAATGGGCGTTGCGTAATCCTGACAATTGTGACTGCACTGAATTTTCACGGTTGCTTGCCGCTCTTTGTCTGCGCAAAGACACGCCGGCCCGAATGGCAACCGGTTTTCTCGTTAAGCCTGAATTGATGGGCCAGGAAACTTCAATCGGTCATGCATGGTGCGAGGTTTTCTTCCCCGGCCGGGGCTGGATTCCCATAGATCCAACTCTGCAATCAACGATGCATTGGGCATATTTTGGCAATCTTCTGAGCGATCAGATTTATTTTGGCGAAGCCAGTGACAATGCATCGAGAATCAGCATCGATTACACTTCAACCCGCTCGGAAATGCAGGTGAATCTAAGCGGTTCTTTCATCATTTCCAGATGGCAATAAATTAAACATTCAATTGAAGGGACAAAATGAAAAACTTCAACAAAAACGTTTTTAAACAGTATGATATACGAGGCATCGTTAAAGATGACTTTTCAAGAGATTTTATAACGAATCTTGCGATGGCTTATGCCACTTTCGTCAGCCGCCATCTGGCCAATAAAAAAGATCTTTGCATGGCGATTGGCCGCGATGCTCGTCTGAGCGGGCCAGATCTCAAGAACTGGTTCGCTGAAGGCCTGAAAAAATGTGGTGTGAAGGTCATCGACCTGGGCATGTGCCCGACGCCGCTGGTTTATTATTCGATGTTCAAATTGCCGATTGATGGGGCCATCATGATTACCGGCAGCCATAACCCACCCGAATACAATGGTTTCAAACTTGGTTTCAAGAAAACCACAATTCATGGCGAAGAGATTCAGCAGGTCAGAGAAATTCTCGAAAAAGGTGAATTCATAATTGGTTCAGGTAGTGAAGAATCTTACGATATTATTTCCGCCTATATCGAACATCAGATCGGGCGTCATCAGGCGCTCAAAAAATGCTCAAACAGGCCAAGAGTTATTGTCGATGCCGGAAACGGCACCGCCGGCCTGGTTGCACCTTCGATCTTCAAGGCGCTTGGCTGTGAAGTTATTGAGCTGTTCTGCGAACCAGACGGTAATTTTCCCAATCACCACCCGGACCCGACGGTTGAAAAAAATCTGCAACCGTTGATTGCTGAAATGAAAAAAAACCGAGCCGATGTGGGTTTTTCATACGACGGCGACAGCGACCGGCTGGGGGTTGTAGATAACCGTGGCAATGTTTTGTGGGGCGATGAAATTATGATTGTTCTGGCCCGCGATTTGCTGCAGCGAAATCCTCATGCCACAGTAATTGGCGAAGTCAAATGCTCGACCAGAATGTATCGTGAAATTGAAAAAGCTGGCGGTAACCCGGTTATGTGGAAAACCGGCCATTCTCTTATCAAGGACAAGATGAAAGAATCAGGGGCACTGCTTGCCGGCGAAATGAGCGGTCATATTTTCTTTGCTGAGAACTATTTCGGCTTCGATGATGCAATACACGCATCGCTGGAAGTGGCGAGAATTCTTGGTCAGGCGATGCCTGGCGGACAAATGTCAGATTTTTTGAAAGATCTGCCACCGGTGCTGGTAACCCCTGAAATTCGCATCAATTGCCAGGAAGAGCTTAAATTTGACCTGGTCAGCCGGGTTATTGAGCTGATTCAGGCTCATAACAAAAGCTTGAGCGGGTTACGCATAAAAAATATAAATCTGATTGATGGAATTCGAGTAGAATTCGATAAAGGATGGGGATTGGTGAGGGCATCGAATACCCAGCCCATACTGGTTTCAAGATTCGAAGCCGAAGATCCAGAATCTTTACAGCAATATCGCGAGTTTGTTGAAAGCAAAGTTCGCGAAGCGGAAGCAGGCTTGATGAAGTCTGGCGTAGCAGGTAACTGAGCCTGACGGGCAGGAGAAGAACATGATTAAAAGAAAAGATCTGATTAAATATCTCGAAGAGCTTTTTGCTGAAGTGAATTACCCCGATTATTCCTATAACGGGCTTCAATTTGAAGGCAAAGAAAATGTTTCGAAGATTGTCGCCGGTGTTGATGCAACCGTTGAGTTTTTCAACCTGGCTCAGCAGAAAAAGGCCGACTTTGCCGTGGTTCACCATGGTTTATTCTGGAAAGGCGCGGAATGGACACGTCTTGATCGCATAAATCAGAAAATTTTTCGGGCTCTCGACCAGACAGGTCTCAATCTGTATGCTTTGCACCTTCCTCTTGATGCTCACTCTGAGCTGGGTAATAATGCAGAAATGGCAGGAATTCTTGGTTTAAAGGTGGTTGCTCCCTTTGGTGGCAGCAGAAACCCGATCGGTGTTCTTGGCAATTTTACCAGACCGGTTTCAATAGAAGCAATAAAAGAAAAAATTGCAAAATTAATTGGCCCGGTGGTTACTCACCTTAATTTTGGCAAAAAATCGGTGAAGTCGGTTGCCATCGTTTCTGGCGGTGGCTGGAGCTATGTAAGCGACCCTCTGGTTTATAATGGCGAAGTCGATTTGATTTTAACCGGCGAAATCATTCACCAGGGAGTGGCGGCCTGCAAAGATCGTGAAATTCACATGATTTCAGCCGGGCATTATGCCACTGAGGTGTTTGGGGTTAATGCTCTGGGCAAGCATCTGGCCAAAAAATTCAAATTAGAATATGAATTTATTGATCTGCCGACCGGCTTGTAATCGTCCCCATGAAAAACAAATGATTAAACTATCTGAAGCGGGCCGGTACAGTGGTCGGCCCCTGCGAATATTTCTTCTGAGAATCGCGTAACCAGAAGCCTCAATCAGAAAAAGAACAGGTTCAATGCAGTGCTTTGCTTAAATAACCGGCAAGCAGGGCAGGAGTCACGTCTCCCACCATGCGCAGTTCGGTTAATTCATTGCCATCAGAGGAAAGAATAACCAGGGTGGGCAAACCCACGACACCGAAATTTTTCAGCAAGGCGTCGGTTTTTTCATTACTTGAAGTGGCATCGACTTTGACCAGCACCATTTTTTCAAGAAGCACCTTAATTTCAGGCCGGGGGAAAACATTTTTTTCCAGTTCTCGGCAGATAGGGCACCAGTCGGCGCGAAAATCCATAAAAACCGGTTTTTTTTCTGCTTTTGCTTTGGAAATGGCCGAATCAAGCTCATTAAGCCAGATCAATTCAGCTTTGCCGGCAGTCTGGGAATTTAAAGTCTGGGGCATGCATAGATAACCCCATTTGGTGGTCGCACTGATTGCGAAGGCGCAGGCAACGGCAATGGTTACAATGCCGAATGCTTTTAGAATCCGGTGTGAGAGAAGGGAATCTTCCGGCAGATTTGAAAACAATCCAAGAAATGCAGCAAAAGCGGCAAGAACCAGGGCCAGAAACATCTCTGCCAAAGGCTCACCAATTAAAGGCCGGGCAAAATAAAGCGCCGCCCCGATCATAAGAAAACCATAGAATTCTTTGACCCGGTTCATCCAATCCCCTGCTTTTGGCAATGAGTTGAGACTGCCTGAAAATGCGCCGATCAACAGCAGGGGAACGCTCATTCCCCAGGCGAAAAGCAGCAGCATGAAAAAGCCGAGAAACTGGCTGCCGGTCGCTGCGATGAATGCAAGAATTCCCGCCAGTGGGGCGGCAACACAGGGTGAAGCCATCAGGCCAGAAACCATGCCCATGGCGAAAATTCCGATCATTCCGGTTCTTTTTACATTGCCAAGGCGGTTGCGCAAGGCAGCCGGAGCCTGAATCATGAAAACATCAAACATTGAAAGGGCAAGAATGAAAAAGATGAGTGAGATTGCTGCCTGAAAAAAGGTTCCCTGAAGAAAACCCCTGATTTGTGCGCCAAAACTTGCTGCAGCAAGCCCAAGCAAAGCATAGGTGAGCGAAAGGCCTGCAACATACGTGGCTGACAGGCCCAGGCCTCTGAAGAAACTCTGGTTTTCGTTGCGGCCGCCAATAATGGAAAGGGTGATGGGAATCATGGGATAGACGCAAGGTGTAAGGCTGACCAGCAATCCGCCCAGAAGCGACATGACAAGAACCCAAAAAATGCCATGTTCTTTCATGGTGGCGGCAAAATCTACCAGTCCTGAAGGGGTCTGAACCTTGCCGTTCTTTGACGAATCACTGCCGGGCAATTCAGAAGCTGAAGAGCTGGAAGAGGCGGTTGAAATCAAAAACGGTGAATCTGCAGAAGGGGTTTTTGATGCTGTTGAAGTTGGGTTAAATGAGAATTTAAAATTGTCTTTGGTTGGGAAAAAGCAGGTGATATTAGAGCAGCCCTGATAATTGACCTGAAGATCGAGTTGATTTACTGAGGGGGTGGCGGGGAAAAATCTTATGGCAAAATTATGACTGCCATCAGCATAAACAGCAACATCCTCACCAGTAAACGGATCTTTTTTCATTTTGGTTGTTGGCCAGTCGATCTCAAGCCGCCCATTTGGCGCGGAAAATGACATCCGGTCACGGTAAAGCAGGTGATTGAACCCGACTTTTCCTGAAATTTCAACATATAAATGGTCATTGCGCCATTCATTCAAACCTGATCTGAATGAAAAATCTCCGCTCTGCCCGGCTATCTGTGCCAACAGCGAAAGTGGCAGCAATAGAATCAACGTAATTAAAAGCTTTTTCAAAGTTACACCTCGAGAAAGAATTTGAATTAACCCCAGTTCATCTTTTTTCGCAAAACTTCAAAGAAATTGCGGGACTTGAAAACGACGATGCGGCCAAGTTCGTTGGCTCGTGAAACTTCTATTTCATCACCATCCATCAGACGAAAACCTTCCTGCCCGTCGAGAACCAGGTCTACCTTCGAGTGAACACAGCTTAACCTGGCCGAAAGAATTTCCTGGTCTGATGTAATAACCGGGCGGGCACTGAGTGTGTGGCAGTTCAGCGGGCAAAGAACAATGACGTTGACCCATGGAGGTACGATTGGCCCGCCGGCTGAGAGAGAATAGGCGGTTGAACCGGTAGGGGTCGAGAAAATGATTCCGTCACCATGGTAACTGTTTACCATTTTTCCGGAAATTGAAACGTTTATTCTAATTACTCTGAGCATCGTTCCTTTTTGAATAACCACGTCATTCATGGCAATGCCACGAAACATTTTTTCACCGTTGCGTCGCACTACAGCCTGAAGCATCATGCGGTTTTCGATGCGGAATTTACCGTCGCGCAGTTTTTCGAGGGTGTTGATGGCGTTTTTCGGTTCATCGAGAGTTAGAAAGCCCAGATGTCCAAGGTTGATCCCGGCAACCGGAATGCCATCGGCGGCGAATGCTCTGGTAGTTTCAAGGATAGAGCCGTCTCCACCAAGAACTACAACCATGTCAATTTCTCCGGCCATGTCCTGACGTGGCATTCCGAGTTCCGGGCGCTCAATGATCTGCGCCATGCGTGGGGTAAGGCGAACTTTTATTTTACTGGCTTCAGCCCAATCGATGAGCCCTTTCAAAATTGGCGGCAAAGAAGATCTGGCCGGGTGACAGATAAAAGCAACTGATTTGAGTTTCTTTTTCATCAGGATTCCCGATCAATTGGGCGGAAAAATCTGGTAATAATTGCGTCCCGACCTGATTGAGCCGGCAATGCTTCGCGCAGAAAGGCCATATACCGACCCTTTTTGCCGGGTGGCAAGGCGGTCAAGAATTTCAAGAGCAGCATCTTTCTGGCCTTTTTTGAAGTAAAGATTGGCAAGCAGCAGCTGCGCATCAAGGTTTTCTGGCTGGTATTTCAGGCAGGTTCTAAGAGACAATATTGCCGGTTCAGTCTCTCCGAGACGGAAAAGAGTGTCAGCAAGCTGAAAATGAGCTTCGGGCCATCTTGGGTATAGAACTACAACCTGTTCGAAGGCCTTCAGTGCATCGAGATAGTTGCGACTGAGCTTTGACCGCATACCCCGGTTAAAATCGGTGAAAACCGTTGTAACTTCAGCGCCGACCTCTGATTCTTTTCCGTGCTTGCTGCATATAACATCTGAATCGGCAAAACTATAGGTGCCTGAATCAGGGCAAAGGGGAATGGAGGTTAAAAATCCGCTGCTGACAAGAGCTTCGGGTGAGAAGTTTTTATCTTTCGGGCTGCTGGCAAGATAGCTTTCATAAGCTCTTTTAAGAGCTGCCATACCGTAATAACACTGCTGTTTATTTTTTATCTGATCGAAATACGAAGATTCAAGAACTTTTTTTTCGACCACAACGGTTTTTACCATTACCGGGGCGGCTGGAGCAGAGGTGTCTGCGGTTTTTTCCGATGGTTTGTTGATAACCGTGACTTTCTGACGCCGGGGTTGAAGAATTCGTTCGATTGAGCGCAACGAAGTCTCTGCATACTGGTCTTCAGGGTCGAGCTGAAGTACATTCAAAAAAAGCCTTCTGGCTTCAGACAATCGCCCCTGTCTTGCTCTTATTGCACCTTTGAGACCGATGAGTCTGGTATTGCCGGGGTTGATGCCCAGGCCGGTTTTAATGGCCTTCTCAGCGGCATCAATGTTGTTTTTTCTGGCTTCCGCAAGCGCCATAAGATAATAAGTGTCGGCTTTGGGTTTGTTTTTCTGAATTTCAAGCAGGTCTCGAACTGAGACTTCAGATTTGGCGTTGTCGCTGAATTGCGCAGAAGCCGGGTTGACAAAAAGTATGGCAGCGCAAAAAATTAAATGCAGTTTTGAAAATTTCATTTAATTGTTCCTCGACAGACGCCGTCGCATGAGTTCGGCCCAGCTGATCATGTCGGGGTCAGTGGCGGTTGCAGCAACGACAGAGAATTCTTTAAGAGCCCTTGGTGCAAGACCCTTGGCGAAGTAGATTTTTCCGAGAAGAAAATGAACTCTTGGGTCATCCTTGACAATTTTCTGTGCGGTTACAGCGTGGCGCAGAGCTTCGTTAAGAAATCCAAGGCTGAGATTTGCCTGCACCAGATAAATGTGGGTTTCGGCATTTTCGGGCTGTATTTTCAGAATTTCGCGGTAGCAGCGCATTGCCATCTTGAGTTTGCCCCGTTTGCGCAGCAGTTCAGCATAGCACATCAGGCCGTCGATGTGCTCTGGATTGATGGCGAGAAGGCGCTGATATGCCATCAAAGCATCTTCTGGCCGGTTCAAAACTTCAAAAGCCCTTCCCAGCTCGATGTAAGCAAAAAGGTCTTCAGGCTCTTTTTCCAGCTGGGTTTTTCGCGATTCAATTATGCGGGCGCAGCTCGATTCAAGCTTTTTCTGAATGGCCTTAAGATTACTGGCAATCTGTGGATCGGAATAATCAAAGCTTGCAGCTTTTTTAAAGGCTTTCAGTGCTTCTTCATAGGCTTTCTGGTTTCCCAGTAGAATTCCGATGGTATTCCAGATTCCGGCCTGGTCAGGTGCGCAGGTGGTGGCTTTGATAAATGCTGAAAGGGCTTTGTCTTCTTTGCCCTGGGCCTGATAAAGTTTTCCCAGTTCAAGCCAGGCTTCGTAGCCAGAGTCCGGGTTTTCAGTAAGCTTTTCAAGCAACTCAATTGCTTCAATGCTTCGATTCTGTTTCATGGCGGCAACAGCTTTAAAGAAAAGTCCGGAAACATGATTGGCGGTAATGCCAAGCACTTCGTCGGCAAGAGCCTCAAGATCTTCGTATTCTTCAAGTTTTCGGAAAATGTGCCCAAGGGCGACCATGGTTTCGACTTTGGGGTGGAACTGGCGGGAAATGGCTTCCTGATATAGTTCGGCAGCACGCAAAAGCATGCCTTTTGCTGCAACAACTTCGGCGAGGCGTTCAAGAACAAAAGGATCTTCAGGCTTAAGGCTCAAGGCGAGAGAATACTCTGATACCGCCAGATCGAATTGCCCGGTCTGTTGATAAATCTGGCCAAGCTTGCTGTGACCATAAGAGTCGGTGGGGTGCAGAATCGTTGCACGTTTCAATTCCATCATGGCCAGGCCGGTTTCACCGAATTCCCGGTAGATCATTCCGAGTTGGTAGTGGGCATAGGCATCATCAGGAGAAAGCTGAATACACTTTTGCAGGTTTTTGCGCGCTTCCTGAAGGTTTCCGGCGCTGCGTTCGAGCATGCCAAGTTGATAGAAAGCCTTTGACATGAAGCGATTTAGTTCAAGTGTTTTTTGGAAAGATGCGCGGGCCTTTTCTGGAAAACCGCTGCGCATGTTGAGAATGCCTTGATAGAGATAGATTTCGGCGATCTTTGGATCGAATTTGGTGCACTCTTCCATGGTTTCAAGGGCAAGGGTAATTTCTCCTCTCTCTTCGTGGAGCTGCGCAAGGTGCATTAGCAGTGCATAGTTTTCAGGAGAGCGCTGTATCTTGCGTTTAACCGAGAGAATTTCGGATTCAATACCATTCGAAAGGAATTCCGCAAGAGTTTCGCTGCGCTGCCGGACTGGTGGCTTTGGTTCTTCTGTGCCCGGCTCAGAATCGGCGATTTCCTCTGATTCTTCACCTGGTTCTTTAACCTGCAGAGCCGAGGCTTCTTCCGGGGTTAACAAATTGTCTGACCCGGCCGCTTTGGCGTTTTTTTCAAGCTCAAGGTCGATTTCTTCAAAAGATTCACCAAAGGCTGGCAAGCCTTTTTCTGCTCCGGTTGGGTATGCTTCGGGCAATTTTTCAGTCTTGACCGGTTCATTGATTTCATGATCTTCGATGAGCCAGAAAGTGATTTCGATCAGACCCCACAAGGCAAGAATGCCGCTGAGGAGACCTGAAATAAGAAGGGCAATTGGGTATCCGCTCAAAACCTGGCTGAGATAAAGCAGGGCAAAGAAAAAGCCGCCAAAAAACACCTTCATGAAGGCGCCAAGAGGAAGCTCATTGTTTGAGCCTCTGATTGTGACCGGCTCATACATCTCAGAAACCGGGTCGCCGATTCGATGTTGCATTATGCGTGGGTCGTTTTTCTCATCGAGAATTCGGCCACACTGGTTGCATATCGCAGCAGAAACCGGGTTTCTGGCTGAACATTGCGGGCAGACTATCTGTAGTGTTCGATTACAGGCGATGCAGCTTAAGGATTCTCTGTTGTTAACCGCCCCACAACCAGGACAATTGACCATTTCCACTATTAATGCCTGCTCTCTTCAAAATGATGATCGATTATGCTCCAATCGGCACTGAGTTCATATTCCATCGCAGGAGCGTCTTCCAGGAGGTATCTTCCATTGTGGGGGATTACCGAACCGATGACGCGCAGAGGCTGGTAAACCTGAAAAGATTCGATGCAGTAGTGATCCCAGCTGATTACCAGCAAGCCGTCGTCAAATCCTTCGAGAAGCGGTGAATTATCGGAGTTGGTGAGAAAATGTTCAGCAAGCCCCGGGTCTATTTCTTCCAGTTTTTTCCACAGGCTTTCTGCGTCTCTCGCGCCATTAGCGATTGCCCACATTATCGCGGGAATTGATGGAGATGGAATGTGCCCTGAAGTGGCCACATTGTTCTGTACCATTATCAGTCTTATTTCGCTCAAGATCTGGTCTCCTGATCGGCAGGTTCTGAATCCTGATCATCTTGCCGGTCTTCGTCATGGCTTTCCGCTTCTCGCCAGAAGTAAGCCATCGGTTCACCCATAGCCGCCCCGAACAGGGCGAGAACAAAAACCATCAGATATGAGGTTTCAAAATCGATAAAAAAATAAACCAGGGGTGAAACGGCCAGTCCAACAATCATACCAGTCATGCAGCCAATAATAGTGGCCTCATGGACAGAGATGAAAGCGCCGAGGGCAGAACCGAGAAACAACCCCATCAAAGCATACTGCGGCGCGAAATTTTCGGCGAAAACTGCTCCGATTGTTCCGAAGGCGATAACCAGAGTACAGACCATGGCGTAAACCATAATTCTTGTTGTCTGGCGCGGCGATGCAAGTATGCTCATGATTCAATCAATCAATAATTTAAAATTGTTTTTTCGTAATAATACTTGTTTCTCGGATTCTCGGCGACAAAGGTGGTTAATTCTGAAAGGTAGCATTGTCCGTCAATCGTGGCCGCCTGTGAGCAGATCTGCCTGATTTCTCCAAGGTTTTTCTGAATTTCCTTATATGAATCGCGGGTTTTCAGGCCACGGGTAACTCTTGCCACGGCACGAAGTTTATCATGGTTGCTGCCTTCAGGTAGATCCAGGAGCTCGAGCTGAACGATTTCATATCCTTTAACTGATAGTGCTTCGCGAATGCCTGAAAGAATCTGGCTTCTAAGTTCATCACTTATTGCCTGAACATTCCGATCCGGGCTCATTTTATCCCAGTATTTGCCGATGCGGCTTTTAATTTCGAGTGATCGATCAGACATATCGGCCCTGATCGATCTGGTATTTGCCAGCTCTATAAGCTGTTCCTGTAATACAGATGCTTCATCTACGGCTGGTTCTTCTGATTTGGAAACGGTTTCTATGGTCGGGTCATCAAGATCGTCGACATCGCTTTCTTTGATCATGTTTTCAGTTTCTTTAACAAAGTTTTCCGAGTAACCCAGGAATTCCATGTCTCCCCGTGGAGAAGCGTTGCACAGGGCTGAAGTTAAAAGGGCGGCGGCAATACCGACTGAAAGCAGATTTTTTCTCATCTGAACGTCTCCTGACAATTTAGTTTTGTGGATTATAACACAATTTTTAGGGTTATCCAGTCAAGGATTGATTGTAAAATCCTTAAACGCGGTTTTGAGTTTCTCAAGGGTAACCATAGGGTCTTCGATAATAATTTTGGCTCCGGCAGTTATGTCGACAAACCCAAGTTCTCGTGAATATCTTGGCACTACATGCTGGTGCAAATGGGGAATACTTGCGCCTGAAGCTTTGCCAACGTTATATCCAAGATTGTAACCAGCTGGTTGATAATTCTGGTCAAGAACATCGAGAGCCTTGTTGAGAAGAGTCTGCAACTGCGATGATTCGTTGATTTGCAACTGGCGGGGATCGTGAATGTGGCGTATCGGAAAAAGAAGCAAATGGCCTGCATTGTAGGGATAAAGGTTGGCGCAGGCGGCCACGATACTATTTTTCCATACAAGCAAATTGGTTACTTCAGGAGCTTCGGCAATGATCGAGCAAATGATACATGGCCCATCGTGATTTCTGGTCGCGGTTATGTAGTCGCGCTTATTGGGAATGAAAAGCTGCTTTTTGAATGTCATTTCAGGTCCTGGTTTGGGTCTTGTTTTGAGTCTTGATGAATTCGGGGTAATATTTTCTCGCCATATGGATGGGAATACTGCCTTCGTATATTATCAGGTCATGAAAGCATTTGTCAGTAAAATTGCCTTTAAACTGGTTTTTTAGCGATTGTTTCAAATCAAGAAGCAGATCTCTGCCGACTGAATAGCCAATCTGGGCGCCCGGATTCCGGGTGTATCGTCGAACTTCGGCATTAGCAGAGTTGCGGTCAAGGCCAATTTCCTGCATCAGATGTCCGGCGGCCTGGTCAAAAGACCATTTCCTGGTCTGCAGGTTGAAGTCGATTTTCAGCCTGATAGCATTGAAAAGCTGATCAAGAGCCTGAGCAAAAATTTCTTCGTTGCTCTGGTAGAAACCCATTTTTTGCAGCTGATCTTCACAATAATTGGCCCATCCCTCGATCATTTCATTGCTGTCGGCAAAAATTCTCATTTTGCCAGGGTGAAGGTTTTGCCCGGTTAACTGCAGATGATGTCCGGGGTAGCCTTCATGCAATACTGAATTGGTGATTTCGGCATAATTATAGCGACTAGAGTCGTTGTTGTTGCGGTCGCGGGTGAGCAGGTAAGTGCCTTTCAATGCCCTGGAGCTTCTTTCCGGGCTGATGTAAGCAGAAAATGGAATCAGATGTGCCATGAACTCAGGCGTTTCAATTATCTCAAGCTCCTCATTTTCGGGCAGGGTTGCGAAATCATTTGTCAGAATGAAGTTGCGGCAGCGTTCTACCGCTTCACGATATGCAGCCAGGGCCAAATCGAAATTAGGTGGGGCATGTCTTCTGATTCTTTTCAGCGCCTCATTTCTAGCGCCGGTGGCAGATCCGGTAGCCTGACCAAGTATTGTTCTGCTGAGGCTTTCCAGCTTAATGCGAGCCTGTTGTGCTGATCTTTCTGCCAGATCGATGATTTCCTGAGCTTTCAGCCCAATTTTCCTGGTGCTTATCCAGGCGTTGAAGGCGGTTTCTCCCATCGCCCAGTCATGGGAAGCTTTCGGCATAACCGCGTGCGTAAGCCAGTTGCGAAATTCGACGATGGCTTTTTTGGCCGATTGTGCCGCCAGGGTGAACTGATTCAGCAGGATAGGCGAAATCTTTGACCCAATTGAACTTTCAATGCTATCAATAAACCCCGGAAGTTTGTAGAGCGACTCCAGGTAAATTTCGCCCCAAAGTGCAGGAACTTTCTGAAACAGGGTTTTGCCCCCCGCCAGAAACATGGGAACAGCTTTCAGTCGCAAAATCATCGCCTCGACCCGGTCTTGTAAAGAAGCAAAGTCTCGGGAGAAAAGAAGAAAAAGCGAATCGCCGATATTCATGGCCAGATCGCGTCCCATTTTCCAGCGCTGCATGTCTTCGTCGGCAAAAATCTGGGATTCGGCAAAATGTATGGCAATGTCGCGATCCAGTCTTTCATCGATGGATAGTCCCGTCTCGGGCAAAGTTGCAAAAGAATCGCGCATCTCGCGAAGGAAAGAAATGTTGCGTTCTACAGCCTCAGCGCCAGTTTCAGGCAGAATGCCATCGAACGAATGCTCTCCCAGCCAGGTCGCGGTTACCGGGTTTCGGCTGAGCAGTTCACTGTAATACCGGTCAGCAATTCTGGCGAATCCAGGATGGTTATAAATGGCTTCGCGGCGCATTGACAAGCCTCCTTTGTTTTTTTGAAATTATAACACAAGTGCACTGCTTAAACAAAAACGATTGAGCAGATGCTGCGCAAAAATTGAATCTCTGCTAAAATAACCAAAATGTAGAATTTCGGAGAGACAAGATGAATATGAAGCTTTTTCGGGCATTGGCTCTGATCCTGATTTTTGGTGGGGCGGGCCTGCCAGTTTCGGCTCAAAATGATGCTTATTTGATCAAGACTTCTGATGGTCGAGAAATTATTGTTGATGGTGATAAGCCTGAAATAACATCTGGTTCAGTGATTTTAAAAAAGATCGATCATGCTGAAGGTTACATTTTTTCAAATCAGGGCGGGCGGCAGAAAAAGTTTGCCCCGGCTCAGACTGTTTTTACCGGGGTTTACTCCAGCCGAAAATCTGCTAAAGAAAGTATTTCCCCCAATGAGGCTGATTTTACCGAGACTTCTGCTGACTCAAATCTTGAAGATGTTGGTGTTTCAACTGCCAGGGCTGCTAATGATGCCACAATTGCCTGGGTTACCCGCGAAGCTGACTTTTATCACGACCCCTTTCTTGAGTGCGCAAGCCATTCAACCCGGCTGTGGGTAAAAGATGTGGCAGCCCTTGCCGGCCTTGAGCCCTGTAAGAACTGTTTTCACTCAACCGGCCATGCACCGGGTTTTATAAACAATGAAAGCAAGGGCCTCGACCTGGCAAGCGCAGGCGCATTGCTTGACAACGACGCCTTTCTAAAATGGCTTGAGCAGCATCTTCCCGTTAAAAATGCCGTTTTTCTGACCGGTCAGAAAATGCTGATCTACCCCAAGCAGGAAATGAGCAGCGAAGCTTTGCGCGAGCTGGCGCATGAAGTTGCTCTGGCATATCGCCGCCACACCTGGAAAGTGATCGAGGTATTAGGAAAGAAGTCGGAAAGCGATCTTGAAAATATCAGCTCTTATTGAATCAGGAGTTAAAGCATGATTAATCTTGAAAAAGCCCATATTTTGCTCAATCAGCATCTCAGTAATGAAAACCTTCGCCGTCACTGCCTGGCCAGTGCCGCGGTTATGAAAGCGGTGGCACGTCGTCTGGGTCAGCCGGAAGAAGACTGGGAGATTCTGGGGTTACTGCATGACATGGATCTTGATACAACTCGCGATGATATGAAAAGACATGCCCGCGTGGCTGCAGAAATTTTAAAGACTGAAGGACTGCCTGAACATTATTTGAAGGCGATTATGGCGCACAATGAAGAAACCGGAGTGGTTCGCGAAACTGTTCTCGATCATGCTCTGGCGGCCTCTGAGAGCATAACCGGCCTTATCGTTGCCTGTGCCATGGTATATCCCGATCGAAAAATCTCTTCGGTTAAAGCCAAATCAATAGCCAAAAGAATGAAAGAGAAGCATTTTGCCCGCAGCGTTTCGCGAGAAAATATTCTCGAATGTGAAAAAGCCGGAGTTCCATTTGAGGAATTCGTTGATCTGGCTTTGTCAGCCATGAGCCAGATCGAAAATGAGCTGATGCAGTAATGAAGGATCTTTTCGAACAGGAATCGTCGGGAAACATTAACCGGCAGACGCCATATCAGCCGTTGGCTGATCGCATGCGGCCATCGCGTCTCGACGATATTCTTGGTCAGGAACACATTCTTGGGGTTGGACGGCCGCTTAGAATGCTTATGGAAGCAGGTCTTAGCGGTTCAATAATTTTCTGGGGGCCCCCTGGTTGTGGCAAGACAACTCTTGCCAGATTAATGGCCGGTATTGCTGACGCAGAGTTTATTCAGCTTTCAGCGGTTACTTCCGGAGTAAAAGATCTCAAACGGGTATTTGACCATGCAGCCGAAATTCGCCGCTTAAACGGTCGTAAAACCCTGCTTTTTGTGGATGAAATACACCGTTTTAACAAAGCACAGCAGGATGCGTTGTTGCCGCATATTGAGTCGGGTACTGTTGTTTTCATCGGGGCGACAACCGAAAACCCCGGTTTCGAAGTGATTTCGGCTCTTCTTTCGCGCTGTCAGGTTTTAACCCTCAAGCCGGTAGCCGAAGATGCACTGATCAGTATCATGTTGCGAGCCCTGGATCAGGACAAAATCATTGCCCGGCCGCCAAAAGTGGATTTTGCCGAAACGGCGATTGAAAATATCGCAATGATGGCCGATGGTGATGCCCGCATTGCTTTGAATGTTCTTGAAACCTGCTGCGAGATTGCCCGGCAACAGAATCCTTTTCAGCCTTCAGTCAGCTCTGAAACGGTTGCTGAAAGCTTCCAGACAAGGGCTTTGAAATATGACAAGGGTGGTGAAGAGCATTATAACCTGATTTCTGCTTTTCACAAGTCGATGCGCGGGTCTGACCCCGATGCCAGTCTTTACTGGCTTTATCGTATGATCGAGGGTGGGGAGAATTGTCGTTTCATTTTGCGGCGCATGATCAGATTTGCTTCTGAAGATGTGGGAATGGCGGATCCATTTGCCCTTACTCTTGCCATGTCGGCTGCTCAGGCTTTCGATTATATTGGCCCCCCGGAAGGCCATCTTTTTCTGGCTCATCTCGCGGTATATCTTGCCGCGGCACCAAAAAGCAATTCGGTTTATCTGGCTGAGAAGGCTGTGACGTGCTGCATCAGAGAGAGTGGAGAGCAGCCGGTTCCTTTTCATATTCGCAACGCGCCCACCGGGCTGATGAAAGAAATGGGCTATGGCCGTGAGTATCGGTATCCCCATGATTTTAAAGATGGCTTCGTTAGCGATGATTACCTGCCTGAGAAGCTAAAGGGGCAAAAGTTCTACTGTGCCAGGCTTATAGGCAAAGAAAAGGCGGTTGCCGAGCGATTTCGCAATTTATGGCCTGAAAGATATGATGGCAAAGCCAGATAAGATGACGCTCAAGAGACTGCTTGGCCGCATCAGATATCGATGCTGGCAGTTCAAGCAGGTTCTGTTTCCCAGGATTGATCCGGCATTGTGGCAGAAAGCTCTGATGTTTCTTCCTGCCGAATATCGCCCATATCTTGAAAAGCTGCGACCATCTGAAAGGGCTCATGTTCTGAGGGTTTTTGAAGCAGTCGAGTGCGCAGAAAATATTTCAGCCGAAGAACGACAATTTTTACAACTTTTGGCCCTGACTCATGATCTAGGCAAAGGCGTTACCAGGCATTCGCTTTTTTTCAAGATTCTCAAAGTTATTTTTCCTATTTCGAATGCGAAACACTGCGTAGAGGGTGCTCGATTGCTGCGGATGCTTAAAGCTGATCGAAGACTGATAAGACTGGTTCTGCGGCATCACCAGAACGATACTGAAGACCCGGTACTCAAAAAATTTCAGAGCTTCGATGATCGTCTTTAAAATCTATTGCAGAGATGAACAGAATATTATAGTCTATTAAGGTAAACAATACTTTAATGGAGGCAATTAAATGCTCGACAAAAAAATGGCCGCAGCGATCAATAATCATATCCAGGAAGAAATGTATTCTTTCTATCTTTACCTTGCAATGGCTGAATACGGTGCTGATAAAGGCTTGATGGGCATGCGTCACTGGATGCGCAATCAGGCAATGGAAGAAATGGGCCATGTGGTTCGTTTCATGAATTACCTTGAAGAAAAGGGGGCAGCGGTTGAACTCAAGGCGATCAAAGCTCCGCCGAAATCATGGAAGACCCCGCAGCTGGCATTTGAAGAAGTATACAAGCACGAAGTATATATTACGAGCTGCATCAACAATCTGGTCGATCTTGCGCTGTCACTCAAAGATCATTCCACCGCCAATTTGCTGAACTGGTTTGTTGGCGAACAGGTAGAAGAAGAAGCAGGCGTCAAGGGAGTCGTCGATATGATCAATCTTACCGGGAATGCTCCGGGTGGAATGTTCATGGTTGACCGTGAGCTGGCAGCCCGCCCGGCCGCAGTTGACCCGTTGAATCCTGCCGCTGCCTGAAATTTTACTGCATAAAAACGGTTTTATTGACCAATAAAACTCCCTGAAAGTCTAAATTTCAGGGAGTTTTGATTTAAAAAGATTTTTTAAACAGCTACAAGACTGAAAAGGTGAGGACAAAAGAAAAATGAATTTTACATGCTGATTCCGCCAGAATATCGGAACAGGAAGAATCTGATCGCCCTGACCGGGTTGCCGGCAAGTGAGTTGAGCATGCCGTATGCCTGATTGATCAGTGGTGAAAGAATGACTCCAAGTCCACCAATGGCAAAAAGAACCAGAAGAATCAGCGGTGCCACATCCTCGAAACTTCGGTATTGAAGCCGGTAACGCGGCGGCATGAGATAAGAAAGAATTCTTGAGCCATCCAGGGGAGGGACTGGCAGCAGATTGAAAAATGCCAGGCTCAGATTGATTAATATAATTGTTTCGAGAGTACTCTGCAATAGAAGAACTGCTATTGGCGATGCTGCAAGGTATTCAACCGATGCAGCCAGAATTTTCATCATAACCATGCCGGCTCCGGCGATAAAGAAGTTTGACAGAGGACCAACCGCAGCAACCACTGCCATCGCACGACCGGGAATACGAAAGTTTGTGGCGTCAACCATTACTGGCTTAGCCCAGCCGAATCCGGTGAAAAAAAGCAGCAGCGCGCCAAAGAAATCAAGATGTCTAAGTGGATTAAGGCTTATTCTTCCCATTCTTCTTGGCGTTGGATCGCCGAGATAGTCTGCCATGAGAGCATGCGCCAGCTCATGAAAGGTTAATGACAGCAGAATTATCGGCACCAGAACGATGTATCTGAATGCGCTGGTCATAAGGTCTTCAGGGCTTTGCATCGCAAGGCTGACGGCAAAAAGAAAAAGAATGATTCCGCCAATAAGAATCAGCTTGTTAAAAGATTCCTGAGGCATTCCGCCCGGTGGGGTAAATTTATAGACTCTTATATTCCTGTAAGGCAATTTCCAACTCCTTTTCACGGTCAAGCAGGTTGCCGCGTAGTTTTATTTCGAGAATCTTTTGAAAAATCAGTCGCATGTGGGAACCAGCGGGAATACCGAAGCTTTTCAGGTCCTCGCCGGTAACCGCTGGTTTAACGTTGCGCAGGTCGGTGATAAAATGCAGTATTTTTCTGGTATTCTGTTTTTCAAGGGTATAGGCCATCAGTGCGATCAGAGCTTCAAGCGGGCGGTTTCTGAGCAGAAAGAAGAGGGAAACATTATCGTTTACTTCAATCGAAGAAAGATATCCCGGAACTTCATCCATGGCTTGAAGAGCAGCGGTTATCGTTACCTGCTGGTTGTGGGGAGTTCCCATATCTTCAAGAATGCCGGTTGCCTGCTCCAGGCTGAGTGCTGATAGAATTCCAGACCAGAGAATTGCCTCTTCGTCAATTTCCTGGTTAAATGGTTTAAATCTCTTTACCAGGCCTCTGACCAGGCGAAATCTGCCGGGAATCATTGAGATATCTCGCAAGTCAGGGCTTAAGGTCTGCATCAAACCTGCATTGAAAAGCGCTTCTACCATTTTATGCGGCCTGTCTTCATTGAGACACCGGGAAATTTCACTGCCAATGCGTTTTTTAGAAAGATCTCCACTGCAACCTCGATGAATAGCCAGATCAAAAGCCCGGCGGGTATCTTTTTCAAGTGAAAAATTGAAGCGGGCAGCAAAGCGGATGGCTCTGAAAAGTCTCGTCGGATCCTCAATAAAGCTGAAAGAATGAAGAATCTTGATTTTTTTCTGTTTGAGGTCTGAATATCCCCCGAAAAAATCCTGTAGTTCAAGCATCGATTCTGGATTAAGGCTCAATGCCAGAGCATTGATCGAAAAATCACGTCTGAAAAGATCGTTTGACAGCCCTGAAAATTCGATCTGCGGTAACGCTCCAGGGTCTGAATAGTGTTCAATTCTGGCTGAACTGAAATCTATTTTCATGTCATCAAGGTAGATTCTGGCAGTGTGAAAGCGGTCAAAAACCTTCAAATCGCATGAGAATTCCTGGCTGAGATGGCGGGCGAAAGGTAAGGCGTCGCCAATTACAACAATGTCTATGTCGAGATTGCAGGTTTCGAGAAGAAGATCGCGCACAAAACCTCCGACAGCATAAACCTTAAGACCTGATTTCCTGGCTTCGCGGCCTATTTTTTGAAGAATATGAAAAACCCTGAGTGAGAAAACCCGCTTCAGAGTTTCTTCAATCTGGGAGAAAGAAGGCAAGACCGTCTGTTCTGCCAGTGGTAAATAATCGGGTGGAAGTGGCAAATAATCTGGTAATGCGCGAAGCAGTTCGCGGCTCGTAATGATCCCAACAACTTTTCCTGCGTCAACTACGGCAAGACGAGTCAGGTTGTAGCGTACCATAATATTTTTCAGAACTCTGACGGGAGTGCCCGGGCCAACGACTGGAATGTCTGTCGGGATATATGGTCCTATGGGTGATTCAAGCAGGTTCATCTGAACCGCCCTGTCGAGGTCGCGGCGCGTAATCAGACCGGCAAATTCAGCATCTCTGGTAACAACCAGTGACATGATATTGAATTTCAACATCTGGTTCAAAGCCTGCTTGACCGTTGAATTCCAGCCAATGGTCTGCGGGGATGCCGACATGATTTTTTCTGCCACGAGATCAGGCGGCAGGTTATGTTTTAAATATTCTTTTAAACTTAAAGAACTGATTCCTGGAGTGTTTTCAGAAAAATTGAAGCAGATCCAGTTTCGATTGATTCGCGGTCGAAAATCCTTAAAAACTTCGACCAGATCTATCTGAGACAATGTGCTTCTTGCCCAGACCCTTGAGAAATGGCCTGAGGTAATACAGATAACCATAATAGGGGGGGCGATGTCTGACCAGACAGCATCTACTACCGGTTCAAGATCCTGAACCTGGCCGGTTGAGTTTACGCAGATCAGAGAGACTGGCCAGTTGCCAGGATGAATATCTTCGATTTTTTTCAGCATCTGCTGATAAAGTCCGGTCTGGCCTTCACGCAAACCCAGAACAACGTTGTTCGCAATGCGGCTGGGTGATATTTTGCCGGTTCTCAATCGTGCGAGAACTTCAAGATCAAGCCTCGATGTTTTTGATGCAAGCCCCGCCCAGGTTTTTTCGGTGATTGCCAGGCTGAAAAGCAAGGCGTCCTCTTTGCTAAATTCTATTGAATGTTTAAAAAAAATATTTAAAAAATGAGAGGTCAGGCTGCAGGTTTGAATGTTTGTCTGATGGAATTTGAAGGGCAATCTGGCTGGCCTGCCTGCATAGGTCAGGCATTCCTTTCTTTTTCGGCTCAATTGATCGATTAATTCAGGGTTGTGGCGCGGCAGGCTGATTCCGAGAAGATGAACTTTGGTAAAACCGTTCCAGTCGAGGTCAACCAGCTTGATGGTCTTGAACCATTCCTGGCGCCGGGCGAATTCCCAGGCATTCTGGTTGAGTCTGACCGGATGGAGAATTTTAATACCTGGGTTTTTCAGTAACAGGCAGCGGGCGGCGGCAATCAGATCAAAATCAGCATTGTGGGCAAATGCCACCAGTTCGCATGGTTCTTTGCCCATTATTTATCGAGGCCTTCACGCTTGAGAATTTCAAAAAAAATTTTGACTATTTCCGGGTCAAGTTGAGTCCCCGCAGCCTTTTTCATTTCTCTTTTCACGTAATCAAAGGGGAATGCCTGGCGGTATGGGCGGTCAGCAATCATGGCATCATAGGTGTCTGCAACGGCCAGAATACGTGCGCCAAGCGGAATATGCTTGCCTTTGAGGCCAAGCGGATACCCGGTTCCATCATATTTTTCATGGTGATACAGAGTCAGAGGGGCAATATCTTTGAGAAGTTCGACTCTTTCCATGATATTGGCGCCATACTCAGGGTGTCGGTGTAATTCATCAATTTCTTCAGGAGTGAGCAATTCTTTTTTAGAGAGTATAACGTCTTTAACTCCTATTTTGCCGATGTCGTGCAGCAGGCCGGCATATCTGATCGTTTCAATTTCATCTTCGCTCAGGTCCATGTCGACGGCGATTTTGACTGCATATTCCATAACCTTGGTGCTGTGCCCGTGAGTGTATGAATCCTTTGCTTCAATCGCTGCCGCAAGTGCCATAACCATTGATAAATACTGCTCTTTCATGCTGGCATAGAGCCTGGCGTTTTCAATGGCAATACTGGCCTGCGAAGCAAAGGTCGACAGAAGATCTATTTCATCCTGTGAAAAATCGCGAGGCTTACTTGTATAAATTGTAATAACCCCGATGGGACGACCGCGCTGCATAATGGGAACAGCCAGCAAACCTGCAAGCTTTTCACGCTTGACCATGCTTGTATATTTGGTGCGCGGATCTTTGCGTGCATCAACAACCGATATCGGCAGGCGCTGCGAAAAACAGCTTCCGATCAAGCCTTCACCCACCCTGATGGCGGTTGAAGCAAGAAAAGATTTTGAAAGGCCGCGCGAGGCACGCACTTCAAGCAATTCACCGGTTGGGTCGAGCAGGCGAAGCTCACAACGCAGGGCATTCATCATTTCCATCGAAAAGTTGACGATTGAATCAAGCACTTCATCGAGAACCAGAGTCGATGAAATTGACTGTGAAATTTCGAAGAGCACGGAAATTTCATCGATTCGTCTTTCGAGGTAAAGCCGGATTTTTACATTCTCGATTGCGGTTGCAAGAAGGTTTGAGAGGGTGGTAAAGGTGCGCAGATGCTCACGATTAAATGCCCGCATTCGGGTTGAGGAAATGTTAACCAGCCCGATATTCTTGCCCTGCACGGTGAGTGGTACGGTGAGAAAAGATTGAATTTTTCGGCGAAAAACGCTTTCCATATTCAATGCTTTCTGTCCAGGAAGAAACAGCTGCTGACATCTCACTAGTCTGCTTTCACGCCCTCGGATTTTCTGGCTGATTTCATTTATATGGGTTGAAAGATTATCCAGACTGGTGGGGGAAAGGGGAAGTCTGGAAACAAAATATCGGGTTTCTTCATCTTCTTTGAACATACAGACAACCCCAAGGTCGTGCTGAATCAGCTGAGAAAGATATTCGAATGAAAGGCCAATCAGCCCTTCAAGGGTCTGAACCGAAGAAAACCGCTTGGCCAGTACATTGAGCTTTTCCATTTCGCGAATTCGGCTTTCACGCTCTTCTAACAGATTCATGTGCTCAATCGCGATAGCGGCAAGGTTGGCAAAAACAGTGGCTTCTTCAAGATCGTTGACCGTGAAAGATTTACTGTTTTTAAGATTACCCACCGATACCAGCCCCACACAACGGGTGTTAGTGGTAAGTGGAATAATCATGGCAGATTTAAACGGTGCGTTTTTAAAGAGGGGGTCGTTCATTTCGCCGGTATATAAAAGCCTTTGCCTTGATGCAAAAGCGCTTTGCATCAATACTGATTCGGCATCGAGCGATGGTGAACCATTTTTTAAGGAAACATCAGCGGGGCAGGGCGCAAAGCCGAACTCTTCTTCAGAACTCAGAACCGTTCTGCGATCTGTGCAGGGAATAATGGCGGGGCGTTTTCTTCTAGTGCCGATTGTAGCAGTAGCTTTCAGTTCATAGGTCTCTTTATCGAGAAGAAGAAAATACACTTCATCTGCTTTAATTGCGTCCTGGATTGAGGTGCCAACCGTTTTGAGCAGTTCAGGAAGTTTCATTCCAGAGGAAAGAGCCATCGAAACGTCAGAAAGGCGCGAAAGACGTTTGAATGTCCGGGCGGTCGCATTTATCTGCTTTTCATTTGCCATTGCGCAGTTTTCTTTCGAGATAAGTCATGACCTGGTTACGGCCACTGTCTTTGGCCTGGTAAAGAGCCAGGTCAGCGGCAGCGATTAGATCAGAAGTTTTCTCGCAGTCGGTAATGCTTGTACAAGAAACCCCAATCGATAATGTTACAGAAAGTTGATGGTTTTCTTCAACAAGAATCGACTCTTCGACTTTGCAACGAATTCTTTCGGCAAAAAGCCTGGCGCCATCGATCGAGGTTTCGGGAAGGATTACTGCAAATTCTTCGCCGCCGTAGCGGGCAACAGTATCGATCTGTTCGCGGATTGAATGTCTGAAAATCTCGGCAACGTGTCGAAGAACCTTGTCACCGACCAGATGACCCCAGGTGTCGTTGAATTTCTTGAAAAAATCAATGTCGATGACCATCAGTGAAAGCGGTTTGCCATAGCGGCGTGCGCGAATAAATTCGTGGGCCAGTGTTTCCTGAAAATATCGGTGATTGAACAGGCTGGTTAGAGGGTCAGTAAAAGCAAGTTTCTCTGTCTTTTTGTGAATCATCGCATTTTTAAGGCTGGCTATGAAAATGCCGGTAAATTGCGATGTAATATCGAGTTCTCGGTTGGTAAAAGACTCATCTTGCGACTTCGCCAGATGAATCAGTCCGGCTACCCGGTCGCCGATAACTATCGGCAGGTGGAGAGTATGCTTAAATCGAGCTTCCGTTTTGCATCTGGGATGCTGAGGTTTGAAAACAACTGGCCTGATAAGATTTTCATGGCTCAAAACCGGGTCGCATGGATACTCTTTGAAAACTTCAGTAATTTCTTTTGCCAATGTTTTCTGGTAACCGGGTGAAATGGGTGATGAGGGTTGAATGATAAGGCGATAATTGCTGTCAAGATCATCGAAAAGCAGTATGGATACAGAAGTATAGGATATTACGCTACTGAATTGATCGAAGGCTTTCTGCAGGATAACGTAAGGGTCAAGAGTTGAAGCAAGGTCTTTGCTGATGCCGAGAAAAACCCGGTCTCTTGTCGCACTCTCCAGAAGTATTTCCTGGTCTTCTTTTATGCGGCTAAGCATGGCTTCGCGTTCGATAGCAAGGCCAAGATTCTGTGAAATCAGGTAGAGAAAGCGGTAATGCTTTCTTGCTTTTTCCTGATCGTCGGTCAGATAGCGGCGACTTACCAGCAGAAGGTGCGAAGGTCTTCCTTCGACCATCAGTGGAATACAGAATAGTTCGTGAAGTTCGCTTTCATCTTCGAATGATAAAGACAATGGCGGCTGTACTGATTTGTCTTCTTCAACCGATTCTGGCCATGGTTTGAGCAGCTGTTTTTTCAATCGAATCGACACAGATTGAAACATTTTTTTGAGCTGGCCATCTTTCAGGCGTCTCGATGCAAGTATGGTGAAACCGCCGAACTCTGGAGGATTAGGCATCATCAGGTCAAATTGTGAGCTTTCGAGGCGAATTATGGCTGATCGTTGAAGCTTTAGGTGATCAGACAGTTTTTTCAAAAACTTTTTTAAATTGTCCGAGAAGCTTCCCGATTCGGTTAAAATGCAGGAAAGGTTATAAAGCCCGCCAATTTCCTGGCGATTTTCTTCTATGGTTGCGATCAGTTTTTCTTTTTCAATAAGTCCGGCGATAGTTGAATCTACTGAAGTAAGTTTAACCAGGTCTTTTTCATTAAAGCCTGGATGGCCTTTCTCACGGTTGAAGTTCATTACTCCGATAGTTTTGCTGCTGACTTTCAGGGGTATTGATAAAAAAGAGCCACGCGAATTGCGGTCGCGGAGTTTCAGTTGTTTGGGGGCCGATTCAAGGCTGGTTACCAGTACCGGTTTGCCGGTTGAAAAAACTTTCCCCGCAATGCCTTCATTTGGTGAAACACGGGCAATCGGGCCATTTTTTCCGGTGCCCAGACGAGGGTGGTGTGATGACGCAAAGAGCCTCAGGCAGGCTTCTTCCGGGTCATAGACCATGATTGAGCCTGAAGAAGCTCCGATAAAGTCAACGGTTTCAACAATGATTCCTTCGATGAGTTGATGAAGATCGGCAGTGGCAGCAGATTTTTCTGCCAATCTTGCCTGAAATTCAAGAATATTCTTAAATTCGCTTATCTTCATCTGCTTTTTCCTTAAATTTGAAACTGAGAATGGTCAGATCGTCATGAGCTTCTTGAGATCCTCGCCAGCTTACAGCTTCATTGATCAGGTTTCTGGTCAGGTTTTTTGCGCCAAGGCGTGAATTTTCAGCCAGGAAGTCCATTATTCTCCGGCTACCAAACATTTCGCCCTTCTTCGAATGTTCTTCCGAAAGCCCGTCAGTAAACATTATCAGGCAATCGCCAGGGTTCATGGTAAAAACCTGCTTGTCATACATTCCTGAAATTCCTGGAATTCCAAGTGGTGGACCGCCTTTGGTTTCGATGAGTCTGACTTCTCCCTTGAGGTACACCATCAATGGCCCATGGCCGGCAGAACACATTTCGGATTCGCCGGTAATCGGATCTACTGACACGATCTGCAGGGTTACAAAATGATATGAATCGAGTTCTTTGGTCAGCTTGGCGTTAACTTTGTCAAGAATTACCGAAAGGTCGACGGTATCCTGAATTACCGAACGCAGAATCATTCGCGAAACGGCCATAAGAATGGCTGCGGGCATTCCTTTTCCTGAAACATCGCCTAGAATTAGAAGAATTTTGCCGTTTTCAAGGTTGATCAGGTCGAAAAAATCTCCACCTATCTGCCGTGCAGGCTGGCTTTCACCATAAACTTCGATAGAATCGGGGAAATCAGAGAAGTTTTTCGGCATGAGTGACATCTGAATATCGCAGGCATCTTTTAACTGTCGGTCCAGCAGGCTCTTTTCATGCTTCTCCTCAAGATATCTGACCTTTTCAAGGGCGGTCACGACAATATGTGCGATGGCTTCCAGAAGTTGTTGATCCTGTTGGGTAAACGTAAGACCATTTGATTTGTTGTTGACATTGATAACGCCGATAACCCTGGTTTCCTGCTCTCCCCTTATGCTGATGAGGGGAACCGAAAGAAGAGATCGGTTCAGATAGTATTCCATCGAGCGCTTCTTGAAATTGCTGTCTAGCTCAATGTTGTCTATTCTTAATGATTTTCCGGTTCGGGCAACAAAGCCTGATATTTCTTCGCCGAGATGGATTTTCGTTTTTTCCTTGACTCCTGCCGGTAATCCAAATTCTTTTTTTATGTAAAGGTATTCTTCGTGCTCATCAAGAGTTAGAAACGAAACCCTGTTTACCTTAAGCAAACGTCTTACGATATCGATCATCTCGTCAAGCAGCGAATCAGTGTCAGAAATTTTTTCCATCAGTCTTTCGAGCTGCTTGATGGTTTCAAGCTTTTCAGCATAGTTTCTGGCCACCTGTAATGAAGCCCCGATTGCGTTGAGTAGAATAGGCATCATTTTCTGGAGATTGGCCTCAGACAGATGGCGATTGTTCGGATGCTCGTAGAGTATTACGGCACCAAGAGATCTTGGGGTCTGAAGATCGGGCGAAATGCTCAAACCCTGTGGAGTCACCGAAAGCGGTAAAATGTAGCGGATAGGAAGGGGGTATTTTCCGTCGCTATTGTCAAAAACTGCTCCTTCATAAATCAGGTCAACGATCTGCGGATGGTTTTGCAGGGCTTCATGCATGCTGAAATCATCGGGATTTGGTCCGCCGAGATGGGTGGTAATTTCGAGATCCTGAGTTTCGTCGGAGGTTATCAGAATCGCTCCCGAGTATTGCCGAAAAAGCTCATTAAGGCATTCTACCAGCTTGAAGACTATGGCACCGATATCAACCGATGACATGATGGTATTACAGGTTTGATTAATTTGTTGCAACATTCGAGATTCAAGTGCTTCGCGTCGGATCTGAAAAAGGTGGCTGAAATAAAAGCCGAGCTGGCTGGCAAGCATTGGCAGAATTTTTGATCGATGGCTGAGATAGCGTGAAAGATTGTGGTGAGTGGTATAAATCCCCAGATGTCCGAAGGTCTGCCCACCTGCCTGACAAGAAAATACCATAGGGGCAAGACGTTCTGCTTTTTCAAATTTAACATCGGTAAAAAAAGTTTTTTCAGAGGTTAAAGACTGTTCAATCTGGGGGTCTAGCTGTATTATCGCGTCAAACATGTCAGAAATCTCGCAGGTTATGTCTTCTGATTCTGCTGAGGCAAGAATCATTTTATGGATAAAACCAGGCGCGGCGTTTTGCAGAATGAAGACAGTATGCAGATTCAGCTCCTGATGAATTTTACTCATGAACCGGTTGATAACCGGAAGATCCTCTTCAAACCACTGTGCAGCCTGCTGAGTTTCCTGTTGAATGGTAAGTGCCGAAGCTCGATTACTGGCAATAAGTATTTGCCCGGTTTCTCTGATTATAGAAAGAAATTTGTCAGAATCGCTTCCGGTTTTGGGAGCGACATGGTCAGGATATTGAAATTTTGAGCAAATAAGGAATGCCAATCGATCGCTGAAAAGGTGCCACTCGAAAATTGATTTTGTTTCTGGCAGGGTGGTGATTTCCTGAATGAGCGTCAGATCGCCCAAATGATACCCCTCAACGATGTACGGGCTCAAATACACAAGAATTTTGCGGTTTTCTATCTGCAGGCTATGCAATTCTTCATGCCTATTTTCAGTTTTATCTTTTTCAAGTCGGGCGGCAAAATCGTTGATGACGTCAAGGTGCATTCCCAGCCATGGGTTGCTGATAATGGTTTTCCAGGATCCATCGAATCGGCCAGAATAAAAGCGAAGTATCAACCCCAAAAAGCCCTGCAGCTCGTCAAGGAAAGAAAAATCAGTTTCGCTCTGGTCGTAGAAATAAGGGATCGTCTCAGCCTTTAGCAGGGCCTCTAAAAATGCTAGTTTCAAGTCATACTCCGAAAGAAAGTCTTACCCAGTGTTCACTGCAGGAGTATAAACCTTTTTCCCAGGGTTATCAACTCAGAGTATCCGGCGAAGCAAATTTTTGAAACTTTTCTTTCTGAGCCAGGTAATATAGAATTGAAATCAATCTTTATCAGGAGAATCTTATGAACCGATTGTTGATTCTTATGATTGCCGGACTGCTTATGTTTCAGATACCAGTCTTTGCTGGGACCAATCCATTTTCTGAAGAGCCTTTGAAATTAGATCAAAGTGCAACCGAGCAGACAAAAGTCACTGAAACTGCGGTAGAGACCACAAAAATCGAAATTAGTCGCAGCGATCTTGAAAAAGCGATTGAAAAGCTTCAGGAAGCCAATAAAAACTATTCTAAATTGCTGAAAGAATTTGCCAAAAATCCGAATAAATTTGGCGATGAAAAAGGTGATTATCGAGGTTTTATCAAGCAGCTCGAGCAATTGTCGAAAAAGCTGACGGAGATTTCAGAAAAGCTTAAACAGATTGCAGATAAAATGCCGGCAGAGAAAAAAGACGAAAAGAAAGAAAGTAAAGAAGAAAAGATCGTTGAGGGTACAGTTCGGGTTAACCCTTATTTGAATGTAAGAAGCGGTCCATGGGGAAAAGTTATCGGCAGTCTGCATGATGGGGATAAGGTTAAGATAAATGGTGGACAGGGAGATTGGTATAAGATTCAGTTCAATGGCCAGACGGCATTCGTTCATGCCAATTATGTCGACACCCCAGATCAAAAAGCCGGAACTACGCCGGTTAAACAACAGGATGACCCGGCACCTGCCGACGACAATTCCAAACAGAATAGCGGTGCCCGTGGTGGAGGTCTGACTGCTGCGCCGTGTTCGCCCATGCCAGGCAGGGTCAGCAGTGAATATGGCTGGAGAATTCATCCAACTCTTGGAACCAGAAGATTTCATAATGGTATCGACCTGCCGGTTCCCAATGGAACCAGATTGAATGCGCTGGGTAATGGAACGGTTGTCGATGTTGGTTACGAATCTGGTGGTGGCCGTTATGTTAAAGTACGTTACGACAACGGTTATGAATCGTTTTACTGTCATTTGAAAAGTTATTCGGTTCGCAAGGGGCAAAGGGTGAATGCCGGTCAGGAGATTGCCCGGTCAGACAATACAGGCCAATGGACTACCGGTGCGCATCTGCATTTTGGTCTGAAAAAGAATGGGCAGTATGTTAACCCTCGCTCGGCTGGCATACCGTTGCCAAGATAAATTAATAAAGTGGTTGTGTTTAAATGAAAATCAAAAAAATTGTTTTAATTATTGTTGCTGTAGCTTTCCTTCTCCAAATGCCGGTTTCTGGACAGGAAAAAGATGTGGAGATGGTGAATGCCCTCAATTACCATAAAAACATGCTTGGGGCGTTGAAGTCGGTTGATCTGCTTAAAGTTCCGTTTGGCGCTGAAATTTCATTGATCGGTGGTCCAGATCAGGATTCAGAGAACCTGACCGAAGGTGTGCCTTATGCTTTCAGAGTTACAGCTGAAGGAGATTTCTGGATTCTTGACTCGGCCAATCGGGCTCTGAAATTGTTTGGTGCTGATGGCAGGCTGAAGAATTCAATTTCTTTGAGTAACATGGGACGACTGGTAAGGGACTTCGCCTTTGGCCCAGATGAAGGCTTCTGGCTTCTTTGCCCGATCGAAGGGTTCATTTATCAGATCGACCGGGAGGGAAAAATAGTTAAATGCATCGAGGGTTTTTCAGATGCGCGGGCTCTGGAGACTGGGGTTAACAATTCTTTGCTGATTGACATGCCTCTGATGAACTCTGTGCTGCGATTTGGTCCTGATGGTGTTCTTGGCGAGCAGATCTGTTATGAAAACGGTCTGAGTCTTCATGAAGGCATCGGCGGCAAACTGCTGGGTGTCGAAATGGCGGAGCGCAATGTCAAGCTGAATATGCGCACTGTTGCTTCGCCGGCTCAAACAGTCACGCTGGCTGAATTCCCTCTCGACATAGAAGATCAGAAGGTGAGTTACGCAGGTGCAGAGATAATCGGTCGAGACGCTTCTGGAAGTATTTATCTTAACCTGATTGCCTGTCATGAAGACGGCCCAATTTATCGTGACCGTTTGTATCGATGTAATCAGTTGGGCAAGCCAGTTGCCTTCGCCGACATAATAGCTATGCCCTATCTTGCGCCTGACCTGCCTCGGTCGCGAATCGTGGCCCCAGATGGGATGGTGGTCGCTTATTACGTTGACAAACAGGGATATGCGCTTGCGGGATATAGCATCCCACAGCCCTGACCAGAGTTGCAAAAAATTGTGTGCAAAATTTATTCAAAGATGCTTGAAAAAAAAACGCTGAAGTGATAGACTTAAAACCCATACTTTGAATAATCGAAAGGTGATTAACATGGCTAATACAATGTCAGCAGCAAAAAATGCTCGTAAAGCAGCTCGTCGTCACGAGCTTCGCGTAACTGTCAAGTCTGAACTCAAGACTTACCGCAAAAAAGTTATTGGTGCTATCGATACCAAACAGCCGGCAGATTCTGTAAATCAGCTGCTGAACGACGCTGTCAGTAAATTTGGCAAAGCAGCTTCTAATAGGCATATTCATCCCAAAACCGCTGCCAGAAAAATCAGTCGTATGATGAGAGCCGCCAACAAGGCTCTGAAAGCCTGATTTTCTCAAGTATTCCTAACAGAATCAACTTATTAGCCATTTACCCGGAGGTGCCCGCGAGGTATCTCCGGTTTATGGTTTTAGGTGGCAAGAGAAGCGGCAAGAAACTTGGTTGTAAATGTTTGCAGGGTGGCAAGCGGGTCGGGTACGCCAGATTTCAGCAGAAGGTCAGTCTTGATCAAATATGGCCAGGCTTTTACCAGTTCAGATAGGTTGAAGTTTGTTGCGAGATAAAGGTTTTTGATTTTGCCAGGATTGTTGAATGATGTTGCCTTGGCAAGAAATTCAGGAAGGTTATCGCCAATCTTTTGCAGGCGGGCGGTCAGATTTTTCTTTTCCTGGTTGGCTTTGAAGTCGCTTTTATCAGCGATTCTGGCGTAAGACGCAAGAATATCGCGGGCTTCAGCAAAAAGGTCGGGTCGGTCAGCGGCCAATTCATGAAAAAGCCTGTATTCTCGAAGTTGACGACAAAGCATGAACCAGACTTTTTGCGGAGCTTCGCCACCATTGATAAGGATTTCCAGGGCCCGAAGTGTTTCGCGGGTTTTGCGGTTGCCAAAATTGTTGAGAAAGTCGAAAATATTATCCTGATTAAGGTATCTGACCGATTTTTTTACCTGGTCGACAGTTACAGGTTGGTTGGGTGAGGCTATTATGAGCTTTTTTAATTCCTGGAAAAGAATGGCGAGGCTTGCTCCAGTAAGGTCGATCAGCAGGTCGGCCGCATCATTGCTGATTTTGCCGCCGAGCTCAGCTGCCTCTTTTTTTACCCAGGCAGGAATCTGATTTTCAAAAGGGCGCCAGAAGTCGATTTTTTCAAATTCCTGTTTAAAAGAGCTGGAAATTTCATTGGCAACCTTGTTGTCGGTTACATCAAAAATCAGAATGGTGTTCATCGGCAGTCCATTCTGTGACAACTGTGCAAGAAATGACTTTCTTGGGCCGACATTCAGACTTGAAAAGCTGCCGAACCAGAAAATGCGTGGGCTGGGGTTAAATGAAAAGCTGTAAATCTGGTGTTCTGCTATGGCGTTGTCACGGCCTGAGCAATCAAGGCGAAAAAGGTTTTCAGGCTGGTCATCAGGGGCAACAAGATTCTGCATCATTTTTTGCAGCATTCGCTCTTTGAGAAAATCTTCCGGGCCTGAGAAAATCAGAATCTGCTTATCAAGCTTTTTTGATTTTATTAGGTTTTCTAAAGCTGTTATATCCATAAAAAAAAGCGCCGGGACTGACGTCGCCGGCGCGGTTGGGTTCAGTAAGAATTCTCCATGAATGCCTGGTAAGCGGTCACAGAGTAGTGATAGTCTACTTTGGAAATAATCTCGAAGGGTGAATGCAAGCTTAGAGTTGGCAGGCAGACGTCAAGAACATTCATGTTGAGATTCGACAGAAGAAATGCTACAGTTCCGCCGCCGCCTTCGTCAACCCTGCCTAATTCGCCAAACTGATACGGAACTTTTTCCTTAACCAGCATGCGTCTGATATAGTTGATGAATTCTACATCTGCTTCACCACTGAGCATTTTTCCGCCAGATCCTGAATATTTGCTGATCCAGACTCCTCGACCAAGCAAGGCTGAATTAAGCGGATCATGAGCCGCTTCAAAAGTGGGGTCAATGGGCGCACTGGTGTCAGCAGAGATGACCATGGTCTGAGAAATAGCGTTGCGAATTGCGGCAAAGCTGTTTTCGCCAGAAGTGGCTTCAGTCAGCATGCCAAGGAAATCGGTAACCATCATCGATTGAGCACCGTTTGCGCCGCATGAACCGATTTCTTCCTTGTCGAGCAACAGAATGGCACAGGTGTGTTCAGGAATTTTTATTGCTGAAAGAGCATCAAATGATGCGAAAGAGCATCCCCGGTCATCATGGCCATAGCCACCGATCAGAGCACGGTCGAATCCAATTTCTCTTGCTTTGAACGCTGGAACAGCATGTAATTCTGCCCAGGCAAGATCTTCTTCTTCAAGCCCAAGCTGATTTTTAAGGTGGGCAATAACAGCGGTTTTAACGCGATTTGGAGAGTCTTTTTCGTTTTTGCCGAGGGGGGCAGGTTGATGCCCGACCAGAATGTTGAGCTCTTCACCTTGAATTCCGACGTTGAGTTTGCGCTCGTCCTGCAGCTTTTTGCTAAGATGCGGAGCCAGATCAGTAATGGTGAAAACCGGGTCTTTGTCGCTTTCACCGATTTTGAAGCTGACTTTGCGACCAGAACGGGTTATGGCAAAACCGTGCAGTGCCAGTGGAATGACGGCCCACTGAAACTTCTTTACACCACCATAATAATGGGTTTTGAATAGTGCCAGACCATGCTTTTCATAAAGCGGCAGGGCTTTGATGTCCATTCTCGGAACGTCATGGTGGGCGGCGATAATTCTAAAACCTTCTTTGGCTGGCTTTTTACCGATAATTGCAAGACCCATGGCACGATTTTTGTTAATAAAATAAACCCTGCTGCCCGGTTTAAGTTTTTTGCCGGAGCCAAAAGAGGAAAGTTCTTTGAAACCGTCCTTTTGGGCAAGTTCTTCAAGATAGACAACTGATTCTCGTTCGGTTTTGCATTCGTCAAGATAATTCATGTAGCGTTTGATGCGCTGATCCATGATTTTGTGCTCTTTTTCAGGAAGGCAGTCCCATGCACAGGGGACTTTAAAACCGGCGTCTTTATTTTCATTTTTGCTTCTGGAGGTCTTATTCATTCAAATCATTCCTTGTAAGTAGAGATTTAATGTAACAATATGTTAGCATACTTTAGCTTAAATTTTTTAAAAGTTAAAATAATTTGTGCCAAAATCGGGCATGGGTTTTCAATTCATTGTTTGAATTGCTTAAGACTGGTGGAAAATGAATAAAACAAAATACGTTGAATTGCTCAATGAACTTAAACAGAGAATTAGTCAAGTTATTATAGGAAAAACCAACCAGATCGAAAAAACTTTGGCCTGTCTGCTGGCTGACGGACATCTTTTGCTGGAAGACCTTCCCGGAGTCGGCAAAACCACACTTGCATCAGCTCTTGCGCTTGCAATTGGTGGAACCTTCAGTCGAATTCAGTTTACTGCCGACCTGCTTCCTTCTGATATCCTTGGAACAAGAATTTACCGCCGGCAAACTGAAGAATTCGAGTTTGTTAAGGGGCCGATTTTTGCCAATGTGATTCTGGCCGACGAACTGAATCGTGCTCCACCAAAAACCCAGAGCGCGCTTCTGCAGGCAATGAACGAGTATTCGGTAAGTGTTGATAAGCAGATTCTAAAACTTGACTCACCGTTCATGGTTATTGCAACTCAGAATCCCAGGGGATTTCATGGCACCTACCCCTTGCCAGAGTCGCAGAGAGATCGGTTTTTGATGCGGATTTCTCTTGGGTATCCCGACCAGGATTCGGAAAAGAGCATTCTGCTCAAGAACTGTGGCGAAGAGAAGTCGGCTTCGGTAGAAAATCTTCTAAGTCTGCAAGATATCAGGGATTGTCAAAAACTTGTTCGTGAAATTGAAGTTCCTGAGAACGTCATGGCCTATATAACCAGACTTGCCAGCAGTCTGAGAAATCACCCGGAGGTTGATCTTCCTGTCAGTACCCGCGGAAGCATTGGTTTGATGAGGGTTGCTCAGGCGACGGCATTCTTGCGTGGCAGTTCCTACGTGACACTTGATTACATCAAAGAACTGGTGCCGGCAGTCTGGTGTCATCGCACAGGTTTAAAGGGTGCCACAACTTTTTCCAGCGAAGGAGCTTCGGTTTCCTGGCTGACCCGCGAAATTCTTCAGAAGGTTGATGTTGACTGATTCCCGGCTAAAAGTTCGACTGACTGGTTTTGGAAAAATTGCGGCTTTTCTTGCGATTTTTCTGCTTTTTTCTGCGCAGAACACCGGTAACAACCTGCTTTTTCTGATGAGCAGCTGTTTCATTGCAGCAGTCACATTTTTTACTCTGCTTGGTTATTTGAATTTAAAAGGTTTGCAGGCCAGAGTTGAATTGCCAGATTCGATTCTGGCCGGTGAAGAAATCTTTCTTAAATGCTTTGTCAAAGATGTTCGAAATGCTGACCACTTCTCTCTGGGATTTGAAAACGATTACTGCAAAATTGTTGAGGCCGGTGATGGTGGCTTGCTAAAAAGTTCTTTCAAGGCTGGTAAAAGGGGTGTTTACCAGTTGAGCGATTTTTGTATCTTTTCGTTTTACCCGATCGGGCTGTGCTCTACTTCATTGGTTTTGCCCGAAAAGCAGTTTTTTGTCGGGCCAAGAGCAGCAAAAAACATCCCACATGTCATAGAACAGGAAATCGGCGGGGCAATACAGAAATACCAGTCGGGCAAAGAGGGTGAATACTGGATGCAGAAGCAATATGAACCCGGAGAAGATGCTTCTTTGATTAACTGGATGATCTCTGCACGTTCAGACCATGAATGGGTTCTTACCCGCGCAGTGAATTATGGTTTTCCTGAGAAACTGTATTTCGATTTTACCGGGCTTGAAGGGCAGTTATTCGAAGATTGCCTTGAAATAGTCATGGGCCTGATTCTTCGCCTTAGAAAAGCCGGCAGCAGCGCATTTGTCTGGGCTAAGCAGAGTTATGGCGGCTATGCATGGTTAACTGTTTCCGACAATTATGCTGATCTGGTGAGCTGGCTGGCCTGTCTGGAATCTACTGCCGAAGTGCCACCCCCGGCGGGTGAGTTCAGCGGAATCAGATTTTGCGAGCTGATGAAGGTTTTGGACTGATGCAAAAAATTTATGGCATTTCACCACAAACGGTTTGCGGTAAAGAAGTTTTCACGGTAACAACCGGTCTGTACCGAATGCTGGTGATGCTTTCTCTGGTTGCCCTTGCCGCCGTTTACACCACGGGATACCTGCGTTTTCAGATTGAGTTGCTGCTTCTGCCGATTTTAATCATGTTGATTCTTGGGCGCGGACTGTTAAGGTCTCCCAAATTGATTCAGGCGGGAAGCTTTGTTGTAATGGCTTATTCCATATGGGTTTTCAAATCAAACGTTCCATGGGTTGTGGTTCTGGTTGAGTTTACATCGCTTATAATGATTTTGCAGCTCCAGATTGCCTCCGATGCACGGTCGGCAGCAGGGGTTATAATTCTCTCGCTGATGATTGTTCTGGCTGTCGCGGCGATGAACGTAAACTTTCTCTTTCCTTTGAGTCTTTTTCCATATTTGTTGCTTTTATGGGCTATTTTAACCCGCATTGCATCACTTCGACATCAGAAAATTTACGCTCTTGGGCAATTCGATGACCCTGGCGTTAAATTCAGAGTTCTGGCAAAACCATGGAAAATCCCAATAGTTCTTGTGGCTTATTTGTTGATCTGGGTTTCTCTTTTTTACCTTGTTCCAAGGTCTGATGCTTATGGGCTGGCATCAGAAACTTCAAGGCGACGTCTTCAGGGCTTCAGTGAAATGCTTACCCTTGGGGAAGGCGGACTATTGGAGGACAACCCTGCGGTTATTATGAGAATCAGACCCACCGACGAAGAAACTGTTACCACTTCAGTTATTAGAAGACTTAAGTCTAAGCATCTTCGTGGAACCAGTTTTTCAAGTTATGCCAACGGCCGATGGTTCAGAAATCAGACAAGAAGATTTTACGTTGATCTTCGGCGAAACGCGGGCGAGTTTGAGCTTTTACGCAATTTTCCCAATGACATACCTCTTCATCAGCTTGAGATTATCCTTGAAAACACAGACCCTCCGGTTATTTTTCTCCCTGATCAGACAGTTGTGGCTGATTTTGAAACCAACTATGTTGCCGTAGAATCAGATTATTCGATGTTTTTTCTGGGTAGAACTTCCGGGCGTCGTCGCTATCTGGCGAGATTGCCGGTAGAGCCTCTGGAAGTGCGCGATATGGAAGTGGACAAACTTAACCTTACCGGAATTATGAGGATATATCTTACCAAAGTCGGCATTGACCGGCGAATTCATCAGCTTGCTTCGCAGATTGCCAGCAATACATCGACCATTAACCAGCGTGTTCAGGCGACAATCAACTATCTTCAAAAAAACTGCATGTATTCTCTATATGAGAAAGCAGTTTTAGATGTCGATCCGGCTTTGCACTTTCTCTTTTACAGCAAGGCCGGAAGCTGCGAGCATTTTGCTACAGCCATGACTTTGCTTCTGCGCTCTATGGGGATTGCCGCACGACCGGTAAATGGTTACACCATGGGAGATTGGAATGAGCTGGGCGGATTTTTTACGATCAGGCAGCGTCACGCCCATGCCTGGGTAGAAGTTTTTTTTCCGGGGAGCGGATGGGTTCCCTTCGACCCAAGTCCTCCGGTCGGTGATTTTGTTCCTGATGGAGAAGTGTCGGCGCTCTTGACATGGCTCTGGGAATCCTACGAAGGATACTGGTTCAATCTGGTTTACAATTTTGACCAGAAGGCACAATCCCTGGGTTTTCGGAAAATTTCCCGATCTATAAATTCAATTTTTTCGGGATTGGCAAATTTTGTTTCTTCTTTTTATTTCATCTGCATGTTGCTGACATTGACTATTGTGGTAATGTTAAGGTGGCATAAACGCGCAATCAGGGCAGAAAGCTGGCTTCCAGTCTGGTACCAAAAGTGGTGCTTGCTTCAGCCTTTACATCGCAAAAACTGGGAAACTCCAGCCGAGTATCACGATCGCCTGCTTGCCGAAAAGGTTTTTCATGAGGAAAAGAAGCACGATCTCTTTCGCCTGGCGGAGCTTGTTAATATCTCTACCACTAAGAATGCCGATCTTCACAAGATAGATGAAGAGGCTAAAAATTTGACAAGAAAAATTGGTCGGCCATTATAATGCTGAAATTCTCTTCCTTAGCAAGAATAAGAAGCTGGAGTCTGATTTTTTTTCTTATAGTATTTCAAATTGTTGCGTACCCACAATGTTTGAACCAGCCAAAGGCATC
>DYKG01000019.1 GCA_020722725.1 Candidatus Methylomirabilis sp. | reverse complement strand
TCCCGACGAAACCATTGCCGGAAGCTGCACCAATCCGCATACCGAGAATTGCTGGCTGAAAGGGAAACTATTTGCAGCTATAGCAAGAAGATGTTAAGATCATGTCTCATAATTTATTCGAACAATCCAAGACAGGAGAGCTAATGTGAAACGCCAATTAATGGTTTTCGTAAAGCAGGTACCTGACACCAAGAACATTTCAGGCGAGGCCATGACGCCAGAGGGAACAGTAAACAGATCCGCTCTGCCGGCAATATTTAACCCGGAAGACCTGAATGCTCTGGAGCTGGGTCTGCAATTAAAAGAAAGATATAACTTCAAAGTCACAGTTGCTACAATGGGGCCTCCCAATGCGGCCGAAGTTCTGAGAGAATGCCTTTATAGAGGCGCTGATGAAGCAATCCTTATCACCGACAGAGCATTTGCCGGAGCAGATACGCTCGCTACCAGCTATGCACTGAGCTGTTGCGTTAAAACAGTACAAAATGTCGATCTCATTCTCTGCGGCAGACAGGCGATTGACGGCGATACCGCCCAGGTAGGTCCGCAGCTCGCAGAAAAACTCAAAATTCCGCAAATTGCTTATGTGGAAGAAGTAATCAGTATATCCGATAAGGCAATCAAGGCAAAACGCGCCATCGAAGGCGGCTACGAGGTTATTGAATCCCCTCTTCCCGCCCTCCTTACCGTCATTGACGCGAATGAGCCCAGATCAGCATCAGCAAAAGGCATAATGAAGTTCAAAAAAGCTAAAACCCGTTCCGAATTAGCCAAACTATTGAGAGACGCTGATTACACAGATGCTCAGGCTCTGGCTGACAAGGAAAGCGAAATGACCGCTAAGAACCTCTGGATTCACGAGTGGGATGCCGCAAAAATCCAGGCAGATGTTAACAGAATTGGATTAAAAGGCTCACCAACCAAAGTTAAGAAAATTGAAAATGTCGTGCTCAAAGCCAGCAAAGTCGTTTCCATTGAGCCGACAGAAGACGGCATAAATGGGCTGATCCGCGAACTTATTGAAGACCATACTTTAGGGTGATGACTATGAATACCAAAGGAAATGTTTGGATTTTTATTGAACAGGAAGGCGGCAAAATCGCCGAAGTCAGCCTTGAACTCGTTTGCAAGGGAACCGAGCTTGCAAAGAAGCTCGGAGTCGTCAGCGAAGCAGTAATACTCGGAGATCACCTCGACGGAAAAATTGATTCCATCTTCCACTACGGCTGTGAAACCGTCTATCAGGTAGAAGACCAGGCTCTCGAGCCTTTTACCGTTCTTCCATACGCTCAGGCTCTTGTTAAACTCTTGAAACAGCACAAGCCCAACATTCTACTTTTTGGCGCAACGCTTAAAGGCAGAGAACTTGCCCCAAGAGTCGCCTCAGAAATGTTGTGCGGGCTTACAGCCGACTGCACCGACCTGCAAATCGATGACTTCGAAGACAAAGTCAACAAAGTCAGCTACAAAGACAAACTCATGCAAATAAGACCTGCATTCGGCGGAAACATCATAGCCACAATCGTTAACACCTGGGATGACCCGCAGATAGTCACAGTCAGAGAGGGCGTAATGAAGCTTACCGCTCCTGATACCTCGAAAAAAGGCAAAGTTGTCAAAATTACTCCTGAACTTTCTGATGAAGCCAGGGTAATGAAGGTTATTAAAAGAGTAAGAAAGCCCAGAACCGTTGACCTCAAAAAAGCATCAATAATCGTTGCCGGCGGATACGGTGTGGGCACCAAAGAAAACTTCAAACTCATCGAACAGCTTGCCGAAGCTCTCGGAGGCCAGGTCGCGGCATCCCGCGCGGCTGTTGATGCAGGCTGGATCAATCATGATTATCAGGTGGGCCAGACAGGCGTTACAGTCAGGCCGAAACTCTACATCGCATGTGGCATAAGCGGTTCAGTTCAGCACGTCGCAGGAATGAATGAGAGCGCGAAAATTATTGCCATCAATAATGATCCGGGCGCTCCAATATTCTCTGTAGCCCATTACGGCATCGTCGGTGAACTGAATGATGTTGTTCCCAAATTAATCAAAGCCTTCAAGGCTAAAGTCTGAGGAGGTTTAAAATGTCCAACTATTTTACTGATAATAAAGATCTTCAGTTCACCCTGGCTAATTTAGAACTCGAAGAATTAGTAGCTCTTCGCGAAAATAATTATGAGCAGGCTAAAGATTTCGATTACGCCCCTGAAAATTTCGACGATGCCAAAGACAGCTACAAAAGGGTTCTAGAGTTGGTGGGCGAAATCTCAGGCGAAAAAATTGCCCCGAGGGCAAGAGTCGTGGACGAAGAAGGCCCTCATTTCGAAAACAACAAGGTTACCTACCATCCGCTTACCGTTAAAAATCTTGATGACCTCAGACAGGCCGGTCTTGGCGGCGTTATGCTTCCAAGAAAATACGGCGGGCTGAATTTCCCCGTAACAATCTACACAATGATGACAGAAATGGTTTCCAGAGCTGATGCCAGCCTACAAAACCTCTTTGGCCTCCAGGATATTGCTGAAACTATCTGCGAATTCGGCTCAGAAGAACAAAAACAAAGATTTCTGCCAAGATTCGCCAGCGGCGAAGCTGATGGTTCAATGGATCTTACAGAGCCGGACTCAGGTTCAGACCTCCAGTCGGTAAGACTTAAAGCCACTCTCGATACAAAAACCAATCAGTGGTATCTCGACGGAATGAAACGCTTCATCACCAACGGCTGCGCAAAAGTTCACCTCGTTCTTGCCAGATCTGAAGAAGGCACATCAGACGGGCGCGGACTTTCAATGTTTATCTGCGAAGCTTGCCCTCAGCTTGTCGTAAGAAGAATTGAACATAAACTTGGCATTCACGGCGTTGCAACTGCAGAATTGCAATACAACCATGTACCAGCTGAACTCTGCGGACAGAGAAAACGCGGTTTGATTAAATATGTAATGAGCCTGATGAATGGCGCACGTATAGGAATCAGCGCGCAGGCCCTTGGTATAGCCGAAGCAGCCTATCGCGAAGCAAGAAAATACGCGTCAGAAAGAAAACAGTTCAAAACTGTTATCGATAAGTTGCCTCCGGTATTTTCAATGCTGGCAAGAATGAAAATGGAAATTATCGCCGCCAGAACTCTGCTCTATGAAACAACCAAAATGGTTGACCTCAGAAATGCCTACAACAGCAAAGTTGAGCATGGCAAACCTGAAGAAATAACTCCTGAAGACAAAGAGAGAGACAAACTCTATACCAAAATTGCGGCAGTGCTTACTCCCATGAGCAAAGCGTTTGCGACCGAAATGTCAAATAGAGTCTGCTACCAGGGCATACAGGTTCACGGCGGAACCGGATACATGAAAGACTTCAATTCTGAAAGGTTCTACCGGGATGCCAGAATCACCAATATCTACGAAGGAACGACTCAGCTACAGCATGTCGCTGCAATAGGCGGCATCGTGCAGAGAGTTCTCGACCCTCTCATGGATAAACTCGCTGCCCTTCCTTACCAGGGAAAACTTAAAAGACTCTCTACTTATGTACACGAAATGCGCAAAAAACAGCAAATCGCCGTTCAATATGTTGTAGACAAGAAAGATTCAACCTATTATGACCTGGTCACAGAGCGTCTGGTGGAAATGGAAACTTATATCTTTGTAAGCTACCTGATGCTGAGAGACGCTCTCAAAGAACCCGAAAGAGAACTCTTTGCAGAAAGATATGTGCTGGATGCCGTTCCGGAATTCGACAGATCTTATGCAGTAGTTATGAGCGGTGATGTAACATTAATCGACAATTATAGAGAACTTCTCGATTACTAAAACCTGAACAAGATCATGTCCTTTCGGCAAGTTCACTTGAAATTGCTGAAAGGACACTTTTGTTAAGGCCGCACATTTTTGGAGCTTCAGGGATTGAAATGATTATTTTAATCGGTGGAGCTTGATTGTCACAAATTGGTGAGAAAATTTGTGTAAGCGCTCAATAAACCGCTTCTTATAATTTATTGCCAGCTATGGCATTCTGCACCTGATTTCCTATTTCACTTTTTACAACCAGACCCGGTTTCATCAAAACCTTGACTATCAAACACCAGACATGGTTTACTACGGGAAGCCTGAGGTCAAACTGGCAGCATGAATATCACTTATAAATCACAAAATCTTGACCAACAAATCGGACCACCGCTGGTGCGCCAGGTGATGTGGATGTATTCTGAGCCTTCGGGTTGAACGGTGAAGATGCAGTTTTGTTCGTTTTGCCAGACGGTTTTAACCGTTTCGTCGGGCTGAACCTGGCGATAAAGGCATTTGCACTCGACGATTTTGCCGATCGGCAGACTTACTTCGGCAACGAATTCATCATCGGCAACGCGCTGCATGGGCACCGATCCGGCATCTGGGTTCCAGTTACCCAGTTCATCGCAGTTGCCGGTCAGAAGCAATCGTGCTTTTTCAGGTGCGTAATCAAATTTTAATTTGATTTTTACCGGCCTGACTCCCCAGGCTTTTTCATTCTCGAAGCGACGTTGCCAGTGTCTGAAAGAAGCCTGATAAAATTCAGGCGAAGTTTCGGGAACAAACAGGGCAGCGGTTCCTGGCGGCAGAAAGACCTCGAACTGCCCCTGCCTTACCAGTGCCCGGGCCGAACCGATCAGATCGTTCATGATGTATTTTTTCTTCAATGGAAACGGAAATGGAAAAACGATCTGCCGGCCCTGATCACTGTTATTAAAAACCGCGACCGCCAGTTCATCGGGCGTTAACCGGGCAAATGCAAGACTGCTTTCATCGGCATGCAGATGACACTGCAACCCGCGCCGCAATGAAACGAACTGCTTGCGCAGACTGATGAGCCGACTGGTATATTTGAAAGTTTCTGATTCCTCGTCAAAAACCATATCAGCCCGATTGTAAGGCTTTGGGCCATTATGGCCTGACATGGCCTGTTCATCACCATAATAAAGCGTCGGAATTCCACGGGCAGTCAAAATAAATGCCAGGGCCATCTGATGCCTGCCGGAATTTTCACCGCAGAGGCTCATGAACCGGTCGAGATCATGGTTATCAATAAATGTGGCAAGCAATGAAGCATCGGGGTAATTGCGATCGAAATAGAGTCTTGAAGCAAGCTTTCTACAGTCCTGCCGTCCGGCGATAACTTCCTTGATCGCGTAATATAGAGGAAAATCAAACAAAGATGTGAATTTTCCTGCCTGCATAATCTTCAGCAAAGCCTGCGGATCACCGTTCATATATTCACCCAGCAGCATGAAATCGTCACCGCCGGCCATGTGCATTTCAGCATTGAAGTCTTTCCAGAAATCTATTGGAACATGTTTTACCGCATCAAGCCTGAAACCGTCTGGTGCCAGCTTTTTCAGCCAATGACGACCAACGACTTTAAAAAACTTTTTAACTACGGGCTTTTGCGAGGCAAAATCAGGCAAACCGAAAATATTGTGATTGATCAGCTCAAATTCGTTGTTCCAGTCTTTTATATTGCCGTTCTGATTGAACCATTCGGGGTTTTCTGCAGCAAACGGAGCATCGTAACCCATGTGGTTGATCACCATGTCGAGCAGCAGTTTCATTTCTTTCTTTTTCAGGCTTTTGGCCAAACCGACCAATTCTTCTTCGGTGGCGAACCGGGGGTCCGGCCTCCAGAAATCCCAAGGCCAGTAACCATGGTATGACGAATGCTTGTAAAACTTCATCGCCCGGTTTTTGACCATTGGGCTCAACCAGATGCCGGTTACTCCAAGCTTTTCAAGATAATCCAGTTTTTGCATCAATCCGGCAACATCTCCGCCGTGAAATGCATAAAGATCGCCAGGTCTCACTTCGTCGTCGTTTTGCACATTTCCATTGTGAAACCGATCGAGCAGAACAAAATAGAGAATCTGGTCTTTCCAAGTGTCACAATCGGCGGCAAAAGCGGCAGATGCCGACATTAACAGCATAACGAACAACAAAAAAGGCTTTTTCATCTCAAGACCTTTCAGTAAGTATTTTATTGCAGTTATGATATCATAATTCATTATGACCAGTCAGTCGAACAAAAGCGGCAATATGCATATTGAAACAGCAAAAGAAATCCTGAAAGGAGCTCTTTTTCTTCTAATTTTTGCCGCCTTCCCGATTATTGTCATGCAGTTCGCCCGCTATAAAATAGATGAACTTGAAATAGCCCAAAGAATAAACCACCAGCGGCTAACTCACGAACGAATTCTTGGCAAAATGCGGCAGGCCGATGAAAATGCCGAAGTCGCCGGCCGATCGATCAAATTGATATTTGAAAAAATCAGATTGGCAACCTCGCCCGAAATCAGAATTCAGTATATACAAAGCCTGCACCGCTCTTATCCACAGGCAATCGACCTTTTCATTTTCAATGGAAAAGGTCGGCTGATGCCGGAAATAAGTTCGAAGAGAATGCCCCGGCGCGGCATCGAATTCGCTCTGGAAGCCATAATCGGATTTGCCGGGAATAAAGATGTTCCACCTGGCAAATTGGGTATTCTCAAAAATATAATCGGAGTTCAGGAACTTCCCCCGCTGCTCAAAGGACAAGTAACCGCCAACAAACTTGGCAACCGCAAACTCGACAGTCATTTTGCCTGGTTTCACAGCCCCGCAACCACATCGGTACCAATAGATTCTCCCCACTCTTACCTGGCGCTGATTCACGAAGAAAAAATAGACCCCGATCATGCCCTGAAAAACACGATCAAGTGGGTAAATAACCGCTATCCACACTTGAAAGCCGGCTTTCTTGACCTTGAAAAAAAACAGCGGGAAGTTTTTCCACCACAGTTAGGCGTTCTTGAAGATTTGCGGCTAAATTTCATCAAATCTGAAGCGGAGTATGAAAACTTTTTCAGAAGCCGCCAATATTTCTGCACTTTTATCAAAAAATCGGTA
Source organism: Candidatus Methylomirabilis sp. (assembly GCA_020722725.1). Lineage (GTDB taxonomy): Bacteria > Muiribacteriota > Ozemobacteria > Ozemobacterales > Ozemobacteraceae > DYKG01. Next base: position 54,217 of record DYKG01000019.1, on the reverse strand, counting down.
AGCAAGTTTATTTTTATCTCTCAGAAAAATCCTGTCTTTTTCAGCCATGGAAGCAATCTTACGCTTAACTTCCTCTGCCTTTTCTGGCTAATCTTTGTATTTCGCAATCTTCCTGTTGCTAACCGCCAGATAAGGGGCGGCATCACGGCAAAACTGGTATTTCTCTTTCTGTTCTCGATCGGCAGTCCGTCTTTTCTTCTTATGATTGGCGGTTACTACGCCCTCAAGGACCATGGCAACGTTCGCCAACAGGAACTTGAAAAAAAGATGGTCAGCAAGCTAAACCATTTTGACGAAAAATACCCCCAGGATTTGAAAAGCATTGGCGATTTTCTTCGCCAGATAATAGTTAAAGCACAACAGCACGAAAAACTTGAAGAGATAATAGAAGAACTGAAAAGAACCCGCTTACGAAAAGATATATTCATGCAGGGCTATCTTCTCAACGAGAAAGGCCAGGAACTTTTTTCCATGCACGAGCAACAATCAAGCACCCAGACCAAGAACAAGAAAATCGTAATTCTGGTTGCCCGCGAACTGCTTTCTCGCCTTAACAAATCCATGAAAGTCGATTCAGGAACCCTGATGATGGAAGCAACCGAAGACTTCTTCACCTCTGTAATTGATTCAAATTTTGATTTTAATGTTTTAATTAAAAGTATGGGCGAGTTTATACCGATGACATTTGGCACCGAGGGCTCATATCTCTTTTCTGAAGCAATTCTCAACAAAGATGGCGAAGCACAATATGCTGTAATTTTTGTGGCAAATCGGCCGGTTGTCGCCCGTAAATACATTCGCCGCAATATTTCTTCTCTGGCAAACCAGTCAGAATTTTCATGGAAAGTGAATGCCTACGGAGTTAACCACCTGGCCGGCCATGAGCTGACCACCCCTAAATTTCGCAGCAAGATCGCCCAGCTTTCAGAAACAATGATGGCCAGAAACGCTCCGGTAAGAGAAATTCAGGCTTCGGGCACTGAAGAAATTCTCTGGTATGCCCAGCGCGGCGCCAATCTTTTCGATTATGCGCTGGTGGCTATGACTTCGCTGCAGCCTCTGAAAGACGAAATCAACCTCAAATGGTTTTATCTCATTCTTCTTGCGGCAACCCTTTTCATTATCGCCGCCCTTATCGGCTTCACACTTTCGACACAATTCCTGATTCCCATTGAGAACCTGACCAACGGTGTTAAAGCCATAGATCGCCGCCAGTTCGACGTTAAGGTTCCGGTTCTGTCACACGACGAGCTCGGGCAACTTTCTTCACTGCTAAATTCAGTACTTGAAGGAATGAAAGACCTTGAAGTGGCCAGCATCGTTCAGACCTCTCTTTTCCCATCTGAAAAACTTATCGAAAAAGACATTGAAATTTATGGAAAAAGCTGCGCCATGACCGACATCGGCGGCGATTACTTTGATTACTTCGTTGCCGAGGGAAACAGAATCATCGGCCTGGTCGGCGATGTTTCAGGCCACGGCGTCAGTGCGGCACTGATCATGGGCATGGCAAAGTTTGCCTTTACTACCAGGGAATCGGCGAATCGACCGCTTCCCGAAACGCTGGCATCATTCAACCTTTTCCTGATTTCAAATATTCAGCGAAAAAAGATGATGACAATGTTCCTATACTGCATCAACACCGAAACCTATGAAATGGAATACAGCAACGCCGGCCATAACCCGCCCTTTCAGCTCAATGCCGCCGGAGATAAGATTGCCCAGATCGAAATGAAATCTTTTCCATTGGGTATCAGAGCCAAATCAAAATATTTCAGCGAGCGGGTAAAAATTGAGCCTGGCGACAAAATTCTCATGTACACCGACGGCCTGGTCGAAGCAACCGTCTCTGACAAAAAAATGATCGGTTACGAAAAAGCAAAAGAGTGGTTTAGTCAGGCGGTGGGACTTGATGCCAAAGAATCAGTCGCCATGATGTTTCAACGATTCAATAGCGCAACCGAAGGCCGGGCCGCTGAAGATGACATTTCGCTGATTGTTATTCATCGCCACGCTTAATCGTTGCCAAAGAAAGAACAATTGCTTAAAATACTGCAGAAATTAAAATTGAAAGCGTCAAAATGATAAAAAAATCACTGCAGATCAAAAAAAACCGGGAATTTTCACTGCTTAAAGGGCATCCGTGGCTTTATTCAGAGGCGGTCAAAGAAATGCCCGCCGATCTTAAAACCGGCGATTTTGTCGACCTCTTTTCCCATAAACAGCAGTGGCTGGCAACCGGCTATGTCGATATCGACTCGAAAATTCTCGTCAGAACCCTGCCGCTGCAGCAGAATGAAACGATAGAATCGGGAATCTGCCGATTAATTCAATCAGCAATTGCCCTGCGACAAAGTTTTTTTGTTGACCGGCAAACCGATGCCTATCGCCTGATTAACGGCGAAGGCGATTTTCTGCCGGGCCTTATCGTTGACCGCTACGGCGAAGCCTTGTCAATGCAGATTTACTCTCTTGGCCTGGACGCGCTGATGAAAACAATAATCGATCAGCTGAAGATCCCGGGAATCCGCTGGATTTACCGGCGCAACCAGATAAGACTGGCCCGTCAGGAGTCGTCTAAGCTTGTTTTTGGCCAGAAAATGCCCGAAAAAATCGTTTTCAGTGAGAATGGCCTGAAGTATTCCACTGATCTGATAAACGGGCAGAAAACCGGCTTTTTTCTCGATCAACGCGACAACCGGCAGATGATCAGAACCCTGGCCAATGGCAAAACTTTTCTCAACATCTGCGGCTATACCGGCGCTTTTACCGTTGCTGCGGCCGCTGGCAAAGCGAAATCTTCGGTCACCGTAGATACGGCCAAACCGGCTCTGGCAGAGGCAGAAGCCAACCTTTCCCTTAACGGCTTTTCAACCGCTAAACATCAGATGGTCTGCGCCGACATGTATGAATTTCTGCAGAATCACCGGCAAACCTACGATCTGGTCGTTCTTGACCCGCCATCGATGGCGAAAAATCGCAAAGATTCAGAAAAAGCCATCAGAGCCTATCAGAAACTCAACATTTGCGGAATGAAGGTGGTTAAACCGGGTGGCATGCTGTTCACCGCTTCATGCACCAGCCAGGTAAGCCGCGAAGAGTTCATCACTGCGGTAAGAGACGCTGCCGCCAGAATCGGCCGCCATGCACGTATAGTTCAAGAGACTTATCATGCATTCGATCACCCCACTTCACTGGCTCATCCCGAAGGGCGATACCTCAAAGGACTGCTTCTCAGGCTTGACTGATATGACTGATAAACACAGAATAATCGACGTTGCCGCTGCAGTAATTGTTCATCAGAAACAGGTTCTGCTTGCCCGACGCGAAGGCGGAAACCTGCATAATCTATGGGAATTTCCAGGCGGCAAGCTTGAAGAGAATGAAACCGCCGCCGCTGCAGCAGAAAGAGAACTGGTCGAAGAGCTCGACATTAGAATAGAGGCTGGGCCAACCCTGCTGGTTCTCGATCACCATTATCCCGACAAGCTTGTGAGGCTGCATTTTGTCGCGTGCCGACTTACCGACGATTTTTCAACCTGCCTGCGGAAAACCAGGAAAAACCCAATGGTTGACTGGTTTATACCCGAAAATTTTCCCCTTGCAGACTTCTGCCCGGCTGATAGAATAGCAGCGGGCAAACTTCCCTGGAAAAAAATAATTAATCACGAGGAAAAGAAATGAGCGAAAAAAAGATTCTGGTCATTAACCCCGGTTCGACCTCAACCAAAATTGCCTTGTACAACGGCACCCAACAGTTAAACGAACTCGAAATTACCCACCCGGTCGAAGAACTGGCCCGCTTTAAAGCCAATCTCGAACAACTCGATTACCGATTTGCCACGGTTGTCGAAGCAATGAAGCAATGGCAGGTAAAACCTGAAGATCTCAGTGCCGCAATCGGTCGGGGCGGGCCGCTTAAGCCTCTGGAAGGCGGAGTTTACCGGGTCGGCGAAAATCTGATCAAAGACCTGCAATCTGGCAAACTGGTTGACCATGCCTCGATTCTCGGCGGCCTGATCGCCTGCCGCGTTGCTGAAAAAGCCGGAATTCCGGCCTTCATCGCCGATCCGGTTTCGGTCGATGAATTCGACGATTTAGCCAGAATCAGCGGGCATCCTGATATACCAAGGCTTTCCCTTTCCCATGCGCTTAATATCAAGGCAGTAGTGGCTGAAGTTGCCGCTGAAAATGGCAAGAAGCCTGACGAAGTTGATTATATAGTCGCCCATCTCGGTGGTGGAATATCGGTAGCAGCCCATCGCCATGGCCGACAGGTCGACGTGAACAATGCCAACGATGCCGGCCCCTTTTCCCCGGAAAGATGCGGCACTTTGCCTCTGGCAGGGCTGATGAAAATGTGCTTTTCCGGCAAATACGACCTGCCCACCCTGAAAAAGATCCTGGTTGGCAAAAGCGGTCTGCTGGGCCACCTTGGCACTCCAGACTGCCGTGAAATTTCAAAAAGAATAGAAGCAGGCGATGCTAAGGCACGCCTGGTGCTCGAAGCTATGGCCTATCAGATTGCCAAAGAGATTGGGGCAATGGCCACCGTACTCAAGGGAAAGGTTGACGCAATCGTCTTAACTGGCGGAGTCGCCAACAGCCCATATGTTGTATCATGGATCAAAGAAAGAGTATCATTTATTGCACCGGTGGTCGTCAAGCCCGGCCAGAACGAGATGAAGGCTCTGGCCGCCCACGCTGCTGCCGCCATCGCAAAACCAGAGATCGTTAAAAAATATTAAAAGCAAGGACAGGAGATTACTATGAACTTCAAGGAACTCGATCGCAAACTCAGCGCTGGGCGCATACCCCTTGCCGTCTGCATGCCGGAAGAGGCTGATACCGTCTCAGCCGCCTACGAGGCCGCCAATCTTGGCTTTGTCGATTGTATTTTCGTCGGCAACCAGAAACTCATCAAAGGCTTCATCGACAGCGTTGCCCCCGGCTTCAAACCTGAAATCATCCATTGCGAAACCCCTGAAGAAGCGGCATTCAAATCAGTTGAGCTGATTCGCACTAATAAAGCCAAAGCCCTGATGAAAGGCAACATTTCTACCCCAATTCTTTTAAAGGCCATTCTCAATTCAGAAACCGGCATCAAGCGCTCAAGCGTGTTGTCTCACGTTCTGGTTTACGAATGGGAAAACAGCTTCAAACTCCTGACCGACGGCGGCATGATAACCCACCCGACCCTCGATGAAAAAGTTGAAATAATCAATAACGCCAAAGTTCTGGCTAAAAATCTTGGCATAGATATGCCGCGTGTAGCGGTTCTTTCGGCAGTTGAAAAGGTTAACCCAAAAATGCCCAGCACTGTCGATGCTGCCGTTCTATCCAAAATGGGAGAGCGCAAACAGTTCGGCAAAGACTGCATCGTTGAAGGCCCACTGGCTCTCGACAACGCGATTTCCCTTGAATCTGCGCATCACAAGGGGCTGTTCAACGAAGTAGCCGGCAAAGCCGACATTCTAATTGCGCCTGACATAGATACGGGCAACATTCTTGGTAAATCACTGCTGTATTTTGCCAATGTTCAGGCTGGTGGAATGATTATCGGGGCGCGCTGCCCGGTCATTATGCTTTCGCGGTCAGACGACAAGCAGACAAGAATCAATTCGATAAAACTGGCGCTGGCAGGCGGAAATGCTTAAAGCAGCCTGTTTTTTTGCAGTTTATCAATCAGCAGTTCAATAAAAGTTCTGAAAATAGCGAACAACGGCCCCCGTCCAGGCAGTTCAGCCAGCGCGGGGCCAATTCTTTTATAAAGCCTTACAAAAGCCTTGCCAGGAAGGTTATTCAGCAGATACCTGGCACGAAACTGCCGCAAAATCTCAGTAATCGGGTGCATTTCACCATAAAGACGAGTGGCTACAAAACATCCCTCACCATCGCCTTTTTTTTCGCTTTTATCGCGAAAGATTGAATAAACATCGAAGCTTGAATCAATTTCGCGAATTCGTTCGAGAGTTTTTTGCGCCTTCAATGGCTGGCCAGATCTGATGTGACATCGATAAACACCGGCCAGAGCACTCAAATTCTGGGCATCGAAAGTCAATGCATCGAGAAAGAAACTCAGAGCCGTTTCAATTCTCTGAGCCTGTGCCTGGCTGTTTGGCTTTTCCTGTTCGGCACGAAAAAGGTAATCAAGACCCTGCTTCAGATTATATTCAAACTGTTGCGCTTCAATCGTTTTTTTGAGACGCAGCGCTCTGGCATCATTGGGATGTTCGCGCAAAACCGCATAAACACAGGCAAGGGCATCCTGATAATGACCCAGCTTCTGCAAGGCATCGGCCTTCATCGACAATAAATCAGAATTTGCAGGATCAGTTGACAGACCAAGATTGACAACGGTTATGACATTGTCGAAATTATTGCTGTCTTCCTGTTTTTTTGCCGCATTGAGAACTGCATCGGTGCGGCGCTGAACCATGGCTTTCCAGTATTTTTTTGCTTCAGTAGCCCGGGTTTTGAAAAAACTGGTCTTTTCCTTAAGATTCAGCTCTGAATAGCACTGAATCAAGCCCATAATTGCCTGAAGCTCATGTTCTTCAAGTTCAAGAATGCTTAAAAAGCTTTGAGCCACCAATTCTATATCTGCGAGATGCTTATCCCAGAAAACTCGCACGTATGGCTGAGCGTTCTCTTTGCCATGATCTTCTGGATTTTCTTCAAGAAAACGCGAGGCACGGGCGACAATCTGGTTCCATTGCGCTTTGGCTTTGTTGATGGTTTCGTGAATTACTTCCCGCTGAATCTTTTCAAGCTCATTCTTATCCCGCATGAAAACAGGAACTTCATAGAAAAGCTTCTTGAAAATCTCGTAAGCTTCTTTGGTTTTTCCCTGTTTTTCTTTGAGACGACCAAGACGATGCAGATATGAAGCCGTTTCACCATAGCGGCTCTTGAAATCATCAAGCTGACGCCGGGCTACTTCATATTTTTCAAGAATAAGAGCATCTTCAAACGAAGTGTCAAAATCCACCTGGGCATCGGTGAAAAATTCTTCTTCTTTGAATTGCTGGTCAAAAAGATCAGGGTCACCAGACATTCAAGCTAATCCTCGATTGCATCATTTATGCCATTGCTGATAAGATAACATATTATGGAGACCCATCGGCATTAATTTAATTTTTTATGAGAGGCCTATGTTCGCAAAGATTGTTTCTGCCACAATAACAGGATTTGATGCTGTTCCAGTTCAAGTAGAGACCGATATCAGCGGGGGCCTGCCCGGAATGACTCTGGTTGGGCTTCCCGACACCTCGATTACTGAGTCAAAAGAGCGCATCAGAGCTGCAATGAAAAATTCGAAATGCCCCCTGCCGGCCGGAAAAATAACAGTTAACCTGGCACCTGCTGATCTGCGAAAAGAGGGCTCAGGCCTGGATCTGGCTGTGGCTGCTTCAATACTGGTAGCCAACCGGTTAATACCGGCAGTCAAAGTCGAAGGCCTGGTTTTTGTCGGCGAACTGAGCCTGAACGGTGAAATCAGACATACCCGCGGCATTCTGCCAATTGCATTGATGGCCTGCCAGCAAAAACTCAAGGGCATAGTGATACCCAAAAGCAACTGTGACGAAGCCCTGGTTGTACCGGGAATCGAAGTTTTTGCCTTTGCCACCCTTGAAGATATGCTGGGAGCCTTCTCCGAAGACTCTACCCCTCCCCCACCCCTGCGCGGCGCGAAACCGAAAGAAGCCGAAGCTGGCATTGCCAGCTTTTCCCATGTTGATCTCGAAGCGATTAAGGGACAGAACTTCGCCCGACGAGCCCTTGAAATAGCGGCTGCAGCAGGCCATAACCTGCTGCTGGCCGGCCCCCCGGGGGCGGGAAAAACCCTGCTTGCCAGGGCATTGCCCACAATTCTGCCACCATTGAGCTTTGAAGAAGCTCTCGACGTTACCAGAATTTACAGCATCAAGGGCCTGCTGCCACCAGGCAGCGGGCTGATCAGGTCGAGACCTTTCCGCGATCCACACCACACAATTTCAGACATTGCAATGATCGGCGGAGGCAGGCAACCCACACCGGGCGAAGTTTCACTGGCCCATCATGGCGTGCTGTTTCTCGACGAACTTCCCGAGTTTCCCAAAACTGTAATTGAAGTGCTGCGCGAGCCACTGACTACCGGTCAGGTAACGATTTCACGAGCTAACCAAACCAGCATTTTTCCGGCAAGCTTCATGTTCGTCGCAGCGATGAACCCCTGCCCCTGCGGATTCAGCACCGACCCCGTGAAACAATGCATCTGCACTGCCAGGCAGCAGCAGCAATACCGCCAGAAACTAAGCGGCCCGCTGCTCGACCGCATCGACCTGCATATTCACGTTCCCAGGCTGCTGCCCGAAGAATTGATCGATAAAAAACCGGGTGAAAGCTCTGAAAAAGTTCGCCAGCGGGTCGAAAAAGCCAGAAAGCTTCAGTCTGACCGCAATCAGAAACATGGAATTATGCTCAATTCCCAGATTCCTTCCAGGAAGCTTGGTGAAATCTGTGCCCTGTGCAGCGATGCCACCAGGCTGCTGTTGGCCGCCGCCCGAAAATTTGGGCTGTCAGCCCGGGGCTATGATAAGGTTATCAGGGTTGCACGAACAATTGCCGACCTTGAAGGCAAACAAAACATTCAGCCTGCCCATGTGGCAGAGGCTTTGCAGTTTCGAACCCAGGATATTTTTGCCCGCAATGATTAACGCAAAATGTTGACATAATCGACACCGGTTTGTAGCATTTAGCAAAAGAATGCAGAGGAGATAACATGGCACAGTCTGAATTTCTAAAAGGTGTTTCGCTTTTTTCTGATTTGAACGATGAAGAATTGAAAAATGTCAGTCAACAGATTGATGATATTGAATTTGTCAGAGATGCGTTCATCTGCAAAGAAGGCCAGCAAGCTGACTCAATGTTTATTATCAAATCAGGAATTGTTCAGATTTTCTGCGACGACGGCAAAGGTGGCCGCAAAATTCTTACCCATCTCAAGCTGGGCGAATATTTTGGCGAAATGGCCCTGCTGACCGATGAACCTCGCAATGCTTCGGCAATTGCACTGGCAGAAACTGAATGCATTCGCATAAAAAAAGACAGTTTTCGTAACCTGCTGAAATCTAATCCAGCAGTTTGTTTGAGTATTATCAAAACTCTCTGCGCCCGGCTTTCAAAAACAAATCTGGGTGCTCCACAGACCAAGAAATACAACGTCTATGCCATTCTCGGCCCCGATACCAGCTCTGGGAAAAGCCTCTATGCCCGCAACCTGGCCCTGGCCATGCACAAACTCCTTGGCCAGGATGTAATGCTTTATGACCCGAATCTGCGCGATGACCGGGTCGCCAGACTGCTTGGCGTAAATGAACGTTCAAGAATCATCGACGAACTGGTTGACCGTGAAAAAATCAGTGATATCAGAAAATTCGTCGCAAAAGCTCCCTGTGGTCTGCTGACCCTGCTGCCACAGGAGAACGGCCTGACCGACATCCGACTGAAAGAGTTTCACACCTTTTCTCTCATGCAGACGATTATGGAAAATTTTGAATACATCGTGGTCGATTCAAGCTCGATGTTCACCAAAGTCACCAAGGAAATCGTGCAGAGCTGCGATAAAATCGTTTATCTGATTTCCAGTAAAAACGTTTCAATCGCCGGATTGATGGATCATTTCGATGAAACCCGCCGAGGCTGGAAAGTTAAGCCCGAGAAAATCATCTTCGGCGTCAATCACATGACCGATGATCCCACCCAGGAAAGCCTGATTAACGAAAAAGATCGGGAAAGAATCAGCTTTGAAATTCCATTTTTCAAAGAGCTTCAGGGCAAGCGCGACCCTGAGCTTAACCCGGTCGTTGCAGCCAACCCAGGCCACGCACTAGCAAAAATCTGCACTAACCAGGCTGAAGAAATGCTGTTCGACCAGACTATCGGTCTTTTTCTGCCTGCTTTTGATGAAGAGCCCGCCCGTGCCGATCTGGCCAAACGCTGGATCGAAAGCGGCGTTGAAGAATTCGCAAAAACCCTTCACAGCGTTGAAGCCAAAGGCCCGGTTACCCGTAATTCGGTGGTCTGCCATATGCTCTCGGGACGCAGCTCAAAATGGGAACTCAACAATGATGTGGTCAAGGTTATTGACTTTTCTAACCGCTTCAAGAAAGAATTCGGTCTCGACAAGATCATTCTCTCGCTAAACGGCCAGGAAAGCATCATTTAACTCAGCTCAGGGCGCCTTCGGGCTGAATTTTTCAGCCAATTCTATTCTTTCAAGGGCCGGCGGGTGACTGTACAACCAGAAAACCCGCAGCGGCGAAGGCGTAAGGTCTGAGCGGTTATCTGCCGAAAGCCGCTTTTGGGCAGAGATATAAACATCATTCAAGCCGGTAAGTTCCAGGGCAGCGGTATCTGCCTGAACCTCCATGTATTGGCTGATCTGGCTTTCGATTGGCGCAGTGAACAGCTGAAAAATCGTTATAAGAACTACAAACATTGGAATGTTGGCGGCGCTGGCCAATTCTCTGAAGCCAAACCAGGGCACCGATGCCAGATATGGAAAAACCGCCTTCACCAGAAATCCAAGAAATATCATGGCCAGAATGCCAAGGCCTAACCCTTTAGCCACGTGGTTGTGCCGCCAGTGCCCGGCTTCGTGGGCAAAAACAAGTGCCGCCTCGTCGGGCGTGTGACTTTTAATCAGGTTATCATAGAGAACAATGCGGCGAAAACGCCCAACCCCGGTAAAATAGGCGTTCGTATGCTTTGAATAGCGACTTTCGTCGATTACATAGATTTCTTCGGTTTCCATTCCTGACTTTGCCGCAATTTCCAGCAGCTTTTGTCTGAATTCACCGGGTTCAAGCGGCCTCTGCCGGTAGAACAACGGAGTAACCAGAACCGGGAATAAAAGCGTGACCGCGACACTAAAAAGCCCCATCACAACTGGAACCAGATACTGCCATGACTGATCAAATCGCCTTATTACCGCAAGAAGAAGCAAAATTCCGGCGGTTTCGAACAGCATACCGATTGCTGCCGATTTAATGAACCTGATCAACCAGCCCAGGGCAGTAAGGTTTGAAAAACCCATCTGTGATTCTTTTATGAAGCCCATATAAAAAGAGTATGGCAATTCAATGAGCTGCATGACCAATAGAAATGCAACGATAAATAGAAGATCAGCACGCAGCAGCCCTGCACCGGTAATTGACGTAATACGGTCGAATAGATGGCTCAACGCGCCAGATCTTATCAAAAATACAAGCAACCCCAACTGAATGAAGCCGAAAAAAAACTTAACCCAGAAACCGGCAAGGGCATATTCTTTGCCTGATTTTATCTGCTCTTCGGTGAAGTGCTGTCTCACCCTTTCGTTATAATCAGGGTTCTGGTTACCATATAACTGTGCACCCATCAGAAAAACGCGTAACAACAACCAGATCACCAGAATGATCCAAAATATTTTTTCGATTTTTTCAACTGTCATAAGGTAAAAGTAATGCAAATACACAAGAAATGCAAACAACTGCCTGGACAGTATTGGCTTGTGAAAAATTATGTAGTAAAATCGGGCCTGTATTATGAATTACAAACCAGACTCGCAAACAAAAAAGCTTTTTGAGCGCACGCTCAGGCAACAGTCTCGCACTGTGAATCATCGCCTGCCGTCACGCTCTGAATCAAATTCAGAGCATAACAGTCAACGGGTTAACTGCCACAATTGCACCCATTTCTATGTTACCTGGCAGAAATCTACACCCTACGGCTGCAGAGCACATGGTTTCAGATCAGCTCTGCTTCCATCGATGGTCGTTTTTACCAATTCCGGCGAATATTGCCTGCTCTACCGGCCCCGCGTCAGCTGAGTTTTTATTGCATTGGCAGGTAAGGTATGCTATGATTGTGCCCGCTATTTACTGATGTTCATTCCAACCGAACGAATGCATTCAGATTTTGTTTTTTTCTTAAGTTTGTGCAGAAAACTGCCGATCATTATTGAGAAAACAGCAAAAGCTGAATTGCAAGGAGGCATTTAAAAATCAAATGACACCTCGAAACGGGATTCATTTTATTGGAATCGGCGGTGTTGGAATGAGCGGCCTGGCCAGGATTTTTCTGAATAAGGGCTACAGCATTTCAGGATCAGACATAGCAGAAAACGATCGCATCCAGGAACTCAAAAATCTTGGCGCACGTATTCATATTGGGCACCGCGCCCGCAATCTTCCCGCATCAACCGCCCGCGTTGTTGTTTCAACCGCAATCAGTCAGGAAAACCCCGAACTGGTTTCTGCCCGCAAACATAATTTGCCTGTTATTCACCGGTCAGACCTTCTGGCAGAATTATTTTTCGATGCAAACAAAGGAATCGCAGTAGCCGGATGTCACGGCAAGACCACGGTCAGTTCAATGATCGCAACCGTGCTCAAGCTTGCTGACAAAGACCCGACCTGCGTAATCGGCGGCAATGTTCCTGCTCTGAATGGTAATGCCTGCCCGGGCAGCTCTGGTATTCTCGTCGCTGAAGCCGACGAAAGCGATGCCACATTTCTCAAATATTTTCCCCAGTTTGGCGTTATCACCAATATCGATAACGACCACATGGATCATTATTCGAGCCTTGATGCCGTTGTAAAAGCATTTGAAATTTTTGCCGGCCATATCAGCCCGGAAGGCACGCTTTATTATTGTGCCGACGACCCGATCTGCAGAAACCTGGCAATGCCGGCAAATCTTCGCACTGTATCTTATGGAATCAACATTCCCGCCGATCTGATGGCCGAAAACATCCGGTATCAGCCCTATGGCTCGACATTTGACCTGGTAGCGGGCGGCAACCGGCTTGAAAGCATTCACCTGTCGATTCCCGGCCGCCACAATGTTCTCAATTCACTGCCAACCATCGGGTTTTGCCTCGATCTTGGCATGAGCATTGATGAAATAAAAGAATTGCTTGTTCGTTTTACCGGGGCGGGAAGACGCTTCGAAATCAAGGGTGAATTCGACGGGGTAACGGTAATTGATGACTACGGGCACCATCCCAACGAGATCAAGGCTACTCTTGAAGCCGCACAAAGCCTTGGTGCACGTCGGGTTGTCGTGGTTTTTCAGCCCCATCGCTATTCTCGCACCCTTTTCCTGTCACAGGAATTCGGGCGCTGTTTTGACAGCTGCGATAAATTGTTTATTACCGATATTTATGCTGCCTCAGAAAAACCCATTCCAGGCGTAACCAGCAAGGTCATCCTCGACCACATGCCGGTTGCCCACCGACGAAAAGTTAAAATGGTCAAGAACATCGACGATGTTAAATATCATCTGCTAAACTTTGTTGAACCAGGCGATGTCGTATTTACCATTGGCGCCGGCAGCGTTACCAAACTTGGCCCGGCTATTCTTGAATCAATGCGTTCGAGAGCAATCGAGTTCGATTCGGTTCCACTTAAAGCCGCGGTTTAAGCGAGGTGGTTAGATGACTATTCTTACTGCCATCTTTCTCTTCAGCATCGCCGTCGTTCTTTCACGCGCATCGGTCTCAATCGGATTTATGATCCTCGATAAGATCAAAGACCGCTATGGTTCCTGAAAACCTGTAAAACCTGCAGCAATAAAAAAAGCCCTCTTTCGAGAGCTTTTTTTAAACAATTTTACGGCTGAGTAACCGTCAGAACATAAGATCCGCTGGCAAGCAGATAATCTTTTGCCACCTGAGTAACCTGCTCTTTGGTGGTTGAAGCGATGACATCAGCATATCTGGCACTGAAGTCAAAGCCCTGGCCGAAGAATTCATCGGTTGTGTAGGTGTCAGCCAGTGAAAGGTTGTCGACCATCGAAAGGGCATGCTGGCCAATAATGTATTTTTTGGCATCTTCAAATTCTTTATCAGTAAAGCCATTTTCACGGAAATTGTCGATCTCTTCTTTCAACCGTACCGTTGCCGAAGCAACCTTCGAGGCTGCCGTACTGATAGTGGCCTGGAAGTATCCGGTATTAGCCATTCCCACATTGAATGCGAAAGTACTATAAGCCAGCGAGTCTTTGGCGCGCAGGTTTCTGAACAGCCGTGAAGACATGCTTCCGGAAAGAATGTTCTGGGCAATGGTTATTGCCGGCGTTCTCTCATCTTTTGCCGGGAAAGTGCGAGCCGCGTATATAATCTGCGCCTGCTCCCGGTTTTTCTGGAGTTTCACCTCAACCGGTTCGGTAATATCTTTAAAATTTGGCATTTCGACGTCTTTAACCTTGCCCTCTTTGAATCGACCGAACTGTTTAAGCAATTCTTCCCTGAGTTCACAAGCATAGAAATCGCCAACAATCGCAACCACCATGTTTGAGCCAACAAAGTATTTTTTATGAAAATCCTTTACCTCAGAACGTTTTAAGCGGCTCACATCATCTGCCTTGCCATAGGTCGAATAGCCAATCGGAGTGCCGGGGAACAATGCTTCAAGAGCATTGTTTGCCGTAAACTTATACAGATCGTCTTCTTCAGACCTGATCCAGTCGAGAGTCTGAGTTCGCAGTTTATCAAACTCAGTTTCAGGAAAATCGGGATTTTCAAGAATATCGAGAAACAACTGCAAAGTTGGATTAAAGTTTTCGGTCAGCGACTGCATCTGAAAACCGGTAAAACTCTTGCTGGCGCGCGAATTGAAACGCGAACCCATGCTTTCGAACTTTTCTGCGATTTCTTCAGCACTCATGCCGTTGGCACCTTTGAACATAAGTTCGGTCGTAAGGTTTGCAAGGCCGGCTTTGCGTTTGCCTTCACGAAGCCCACCGGCTCCAACTTTAACCGAAACAGCAATAATCGGCGAAGAATGGTTTTCTTTCAAAATCAGGCGCAATCCATTATCAAGAGTAATCATCTCAGGTGCACTGTCAGCCGATGGAGGGGCCGGTTCAAAGCGGGCGATTGAAAGATTGCTGTCACGGAAATACTTAACCGCTACCTGCTGCAGTTCTTCGAGAGTGACATCCCTGACGTTCTCTACAAATTTATCAACATCTTCTACATTAGCCAGCAAAGCATAGTGGCCAATCTGCTGAGCATAATCTTCAGCCGTTTCCTTTCCGTAAATGTCATTGGCAATGATCTGCTGCTTTGCTTTATCAAGCTCTTCCTGAGTGACTTCACCATTGAGAAAACGGTAGACGATCTTTTTTGCCCGATCAGTGAAGATGCGTGCCTTGCCGGGAGTAGTTACGCCACCAACCTGAAACAGCATGGGAAACTGGCTTGAAAAATATCCTGATCCTGCAGAAATGGCAATCTGCTCTTTTTCTACCAACTCTTTCCAGAGCCATGCCGAAACACCGCCGCCGGCTATTCTTGCCATCAACGCAAGGGCAAAACGGTCTTCACTCTGCATTCCCGGAACATGCCATCCCATACGAATGTATGAATGCTGAAGGTCACCATATTCCACCAACTGCCTTAACTCGTTCTGTACAGGTTCTTCGGCAATCTTGACCACCGGAGCACCAACCTTTGGCGCACTTCCCATATATTTTCTTACTATTTCAAGAGCCTTATCAGTCTCGACATCACCGACAATAACCACCCACATGTTCGATGGCACATAAAACTTCTTGTAAAAGCTATAAATCTTGTCGCGGGTTACCTGCTCAATATTCTGAATATAGCCAATAATCGGATTTTTATAAGGGTGAACCTTGAAAGCCTCTTTCATCATCAGCTGAACGATGCGATTTCCTGGATCATCGAGTGACATACGCAATTCTTCAATTACCACCTGAGATTCTTTTTTTAACTCTTCAGCGTCAAAAACGCTGTTCAATACGGCATCCGATTCAAGTTCCAACATTCGCTCAAAAAATTGACTGGCGCCAACCAGATAAAAACAGGTGTAATCGTTTGCAGTAAAAGCATTCTGCCTGGCACCCATCTGCTTTACCTCATTATCGAGAACCCCATAAGGGAAAGCTGTGGTGCCTTTGAACATCATGTGCTCGATCAGATGCGCATAGCCTTCCTGACCTGGCTCTTCATTTACCGAACCAACCTTGATCCAGATGTTGATGGCAACGACCGGCGAAGCCTTAGCCTGTTTTATATAAACCTGCAGACCATTATCAAGGGTAAAATGCGCCCCGTTATCCGCCGAAGCAGACAAAATTCCTGCCAGCATAAGCAATAAAACCAGAAAAAAAGTTTGTTTTGCAATATATCTCACTCTAGCGACTCCTTGCCGATAATTTTATGTATTTTATCACAAAATTGAATGAAGAAAGGCTGTAAATGCAACTCTCTGCACAAGCTCAGATAATTGCCATATTATCTGCAGGTCTTGCCTTACTTGGCGCCTGGTGGATCACCGGCGAACACAGCTTTTCAAAGGCAAAAAAACTTCTATTGCGCAGCCCTCTGACGCTGGCATTATTTCTTTTCGCCTGGCTTCTTGAAAAAACTGTGGGAGCCTCAATCTCAACCTGGCTGGCCATAATTCTGATTGCCCCCGTCACAGAAGAAATTGCCCGCTATCTGGCAAACGACCTGCTTGAGCTTGAATCGGCCAATGAAGTTTTTTTTATCGGGACATTAACCGGTATCTCTGAAACCCTTCTATTTTTGTGGCTCTATGACCTGAAAGAACCAGAACTGCTGTTTCGCCTGTTCTACTCGCAACCGATGCACGCAATACTTGGGGCAACGCTGGCAGTTGGTGGTAGCCTGGTCAGGAACATTATAATTCACTTTGTATTCAACTACGGAATCTTCATTTGGGGTTATCCAGGGATTTTCGTTTCGGTTTTCGCCATGACCTCTGGAATTTCAAACCTGTTTTTTACAACCCAGACTATAACCTCTGATGGGGAAAATGCCGATAAACCCGAAAGATAATAAAACTTCAGGAGCAAATGCATGTCAGAGGCAAACAGATATTCGATCATTGGTATTTTTAGTGCCGTTCTGGTTTTCGCAATTTTCGCCGGCAATAACCTCATCGCTTCAGTTTTTGCCAGTTTTTCTCCGGCGACACTTCCCCGTGAATTAAGACTGGGAATTGATGCTGGATTGATCGAACCCGAAAGCTGCAACAAAAAGAATCTTAATTCTACCTGCACTCGAAGCAGCTTTGCAAAAAAACTTTCAACGGTTATTGAACAAATCGGCCTGGCAGAGTTGTCAGAGTTGAAAGCGCTTGAAAATGCAGGAATCATGGAAAAATCAAAGAAAAAAACTTTTACCAGAAAACAGGCCGTTGAAGCCATGCTTCGCACTACCATGCTTCTTAACGACAAAGGTTTGATTAAAATTTCCGGTGGAAAAATATCGAACTATCGAGACTATCGAGTCCCCGAAAAATACAGCAATGCGATGGCCATGTTACAGCAAAAATTTGTAGTTCGCGGATATCCTGATGGAATGATTGGCGCAGAACGCCGACTTACCAATCGTGAAGCGGTCTATTTTCTTTATCGACTCTACGAAATGGCAGCCACCGAAATGATGGCCAATCAATCTGACAAGGGAATTCGGTTCATTGATCTTGCCCTGAATCATCCGATCATGGACTCAATAAAAATCCTTACCGATGCCGGCGCTTTCGATAAAATTCAGCTCAAACCCACTTTTGACGGAGACGCTCTGGTTTCAGTCAGCGAAATGACTGGCATGATCGAAGGAATAATGGGGCGAAACCAGCAGACAATCGATCAGATCAGATTAAAAACAATTTTTGCCACAGAAAAACAGGTCAATCGAGGGCAATTGGCGCTGCTTCTAGAATACCTGATACCTGTATCAGAATTGCCAGATTCAGGCGAAACCCTGACTTACCTGGATGTTAAACCTTCCTGCCCCGAATTCAATGCCTTGAAGAAACTTCAAACACTCGATGTGATGCTGGGCTATGAAAAAAATCTGAGGGCAGGCGAAAAAGTCACCTGGTTTGAAGCAGTTTCTGCCATGGCCAAAGTACTCAGCCTCAAAGCAGATGCGGTTGCCCAAGTCAAACCCGACCGCCTTGCGGAAAAATCAGACATTGAAGCTCTGGTGGCGGTAATAAAAGAAAAAAAAGCAAGAGTCAGACAGATTCTCGACTACAAAAAGCCGTACAGTCGCTGAGATTCTATTTTTTAAATCCGGCCAAAAATCAGGCGCTCTTCTGGCCGACAGCTGATCACAAGATCTTTGCCTGCGGCAAAAGCAAGAGCCTGAGCCGCAGATTTAGCTTCAGTCGGACTAATGGTGGCAAAAATCTTTTCTACCGTAAAATCATCATGCTGCAAATATGCCTTAACCACCCACATTGTTGCATGATTAGACAAAAAACATTCTGAATCACGGGCAACTTCTACACTCATGATTTCGTCAAAATGAAAAGCAGTTGAACGAATACCCAATATGCTGGTCTCTTCCATCATGACTTTCTTCTCAAATGAATTCATGGTTACCGTTTTTCGGTAAGTTACCAGCACCAGACCCGCCATCAGAAAAATTCCGGCGACAATCAGACTGAAAGTGCAGAAATAAAAATTGAGCATTATTTTTCCAAACAAAATTTTGAAAATTATGCTCAAACCGGCAAAAAGAAACAGGCCGCCTAGAACTCGGCATACTCTCGAAGTTCTAAAGACAGCAACATCCTGGCTGAAGTCTTCAAACTTCATTGCCTTAAAAACACTCAAGGCTCCCATACTCTAAATTTCCCCAGACGCAAACTTTATATTTCTTAACAAACATTCAGGTGAAGCCGATAATAACAAACGAAGCTGGTATGGTCAATACATAATTTTGCACAAAGTGGCGTACACTCGGGGTTCTAGGGCAGAAGTAATTCTGCCGCCAAAAAAAGTTTTTATGTACCAATTCAAACCATTATCAATCAATGCCTTCGGGCTTTTTTTTCAAAAAAAATTTCCAAAATCATGGACAGGCACGACCGAAGCCAAACAGGGTACAGTCAAAAGCCTTGCTGTACAAACCATTTAAAATTGAAATAGCAGATGTTCTATTTCTTCGGTTTCATCAAGGTCTTTCTCGTCAAAAAGCCTTAGACCCGAATCATATAAGGCCTGCGCCGTCATTCCCCTGCTCTCGATTAATCTTCCTGAAAAATTCCCATCATATATTTTCTTAATACCGCATGATGGGCTTTTACTCTTTAAAACAGCCAGCTTTGCAGAAAACATTTGCGCCAAATAAGCCGCTTCTCTGGCTCCTTTCAAAAAACAACCAGTAACATCTTCCCCGTTTCGGTTAAGAATCCTGCCTTTTCCTTCGAAAATTTCAGCCGCCGTATTCTGCAATTCAGAAGGAACCCTTGGGGTCGGCATTCCACCCATCTGCTCGGGACAGATTGGTAAAATAAAGGCGCCTGCATCGACAAGTTTTTTTACTGAAGCCAAAAACCCCTCCTGCCATGCAGAAGAGGTTTCAGCTTTATAATTGCATTTCAGCCCCAACAGACAACTGCTGATTAAAATTACAGGTCTTTCACATCTCATTCTCATCGGATGGCGGAACCTGAGGAGCCGTAACCGGCGGTTTTACCGGCACCACAGTCGTTGGTTTCGGGGAAACTTCATTTACCTTGCCACCTTTAACCGGGGTCGCAGGAGCAACGTTTTTCAATCGATCTTTTAAAATGATTGAATTAGAAAGATCAGCAGGAGCTGAAGAGCTGGTGGCAGCAGAATCCGCCCCCCCCTGAGTTTTTGCTTCTTCTCTTATCACGGTCGGAAAATTCTGCTGAACCTGGAGAATTGCTGGTCCGATCAAAAGAACCGAGATACTGGGGAAAATAAAGAATACCAGAGGAACCAGCAATTTTACCGGTAATTTGTTAACCCGTTCTTCAGCAAGAATCATGCGTTGATATCGCATCTGCTCTGCCTGAGCTCTCAAAGTCGGGCCAATTTCCGCGCCAAGTCGCTGAGCCTGAATCAAAGAGCTGACGAACGAGAAAAACGACAGAACCCTGACGCGCTCCGCCATGTCTGCCAGGCCTTCTTCCATGCTTTTCCCGACCTTGAGGTCCTGAAGAAACATTTTGAATTCAACGATGATATCTGTATTTCTTTGTTTTTCAACAACTTTCGCTATACCGCCGGTAAGATCGAGCCCCGATTCAATGGCCAGCGAAAGCAGGTCGATCACATAAGGCAGCTCAAATTCAATATTTTTCTGACGCTTGCGAATCAGGTGAGCAAGATAAATTCTTGGAAGCCTGAACCCAATTGGAATCAGAAGAATGAGCACAACCCATCCCAGCATACCCAGGGCAAACGGGTTGATGAAAATGATCAGCAGACTGAGAAAGGCAATTGCGGCGAGCTCCATAATGCCGACGAATTCATCGGGAGTGAATTCATTGGCTTTGTTTGAAGCTTCAAGCAAAAATTTGGTTTCAAGCCTTACCTTTGAAAACCATTCTCCAGGAACCTGAGAATTTATTGCCGCCAGAGGCGCAAGAATCGGTCTGAAAAGTTTCCAGCGACTCCGTCCGCGAGACCTTGCTTCATTGGTACTGATCATCGCATCTTCAGCATCGGGAAGAATGGATGCAGTCATACGGTTGATAAACAGAAGTCCAACAATGGCAGCGCTCAGAGAAAGAATCAGAACTACCTGGCCATAAGGGTTCTGGAGCATTGGTATCAGATACTGGGGATGGAAAGTTGTAATTACCACAGCAAGAACCAGAGGGATCGAACCCACCAGGTTTCCTGAAAGTCTGGCATGCGCAGTACCAGCGACAACTTTACCCATGATTTTCTTGCGCTCGGCAACGGTCAGAACGATCTGGCGGTACAGATCTTCAAGATTACCACCGGTTTCCTGCTGAAAAATTGTGGCGTTTACCGCCAGTTTAAGGTCTGGGCTGGGAACGCGGGAAGCCAAGTTTGAAAGGGCTTCGACCATGGGAACCCCAAGTCTTCTTTCTTGAACCAGCGAGCGAAATTCGTTGCAGATCGGAGGAGGAGTCGATACGGCAACCAGTTCAAACGCCTGGTCAAGGTTGCGACCCGCTTTAAGACTCGAGCTGATCATCAAAAGAACTTCAATCAACTGGTCTTCAAGACTGGCACCAGTAACGCTTTGAAGATACTTGGAACGACGACCTTCTTCTTTGTCTTTAGCCGAGCCTTTAATATCAAGACTAAGGTCGAGCTGATCTTCAAGAAAGAAATAAATGCCGACAATGACTCCCAATATCGCTAACATTTTGATGGCCGGGAATAATGTCATTTTTCTGCTACCTCCTCAGGCGCTTCTATTGTTTTTGTTGGTTTAAACAGGTAAGTGTGCTTTTCCAGAAAACTGCCTGGGATTGCGCGAATAAACTCAGGAATCACGCCGGTTGGGGCAATTTCTCCAACAACTCTACCATCCTCGTCGATCCATTTTTTCTGAAATTTAAAGATTGTCTGAGCTTTGATGATCGTATCTTCAATGCCTGTCACTTCTACCACTTCAAGCAATTTGCGGTTTCCATCTGCCAGGCGACCGTTTTGCACAACGATGTTGACTGAACTGGCAATCTGCTCTCTGATAGCCCTCAGGGGCAAATCAACCCCTGCCATCAGAACCATTGTCTCAAGTCGTGCCAGCGCATCTCTGGGTGAATTTGCGTGTAATGTGGTCAGCGACCCGTCATGGCCCGT
Source organism: Candidatus Methylomirabilis sp. (assembly GCA_020722725.1). Classification (GTDB taxonomy): domain Bacteria; phylum Muiribacteriota; class Ozemobacteria; order Ozemobacterales; family Ozemobacteraceae; genus DYKG01. The sequence continues at coordinate 32,593 of DYKG01000019.1, read as the reverse complement.
ATTCATCGCCTGCAGCATATCGAGAGCTTCCGCTCCACGGCATTCGCCCACAATTATGCGGTCGGGCCTCATTCTTAGAGCGTTTCTAACCAGGTCTCTGATGGTCACCTGTGTTTTTGCTTCAGTGCCCTGCTGCCTGGCTTCCAGTCGCCCCAGGTTCAATTGGCCAAGCCGCAACTCAGCTGAATCTTCAATGCAGATTACCCGCTCGCTCGGCAGAATATAATTTGAAAGAACATTCAACAACGTGGTTTTGCCAGAACTTGCTCCACCTGAAACGATAATGTTTTTCTTGAGGTGAACACAAAGTTTTAAAAATTCAGCCAACTCCGGAGTAACACTCTTGAAGCGATAAACAAGATCGTCCATACCGTATGGTATTTTTGAAAACCTTCTAATAGTCAGCATTGGCCCAGTTAAAGACAGAGGCGGAATAATGGCATGCACTCGCGAACCATCAGACAGTCGCGCATCCACATAGGGGGTACGTTCATTAACTGTTCTTCCCACCGGCATCAGAATTCTTTCGATTACCGTTCGCACATGGTCTGCATTATTAAATTTGCGCTCAGTAAGCAATAGGCGCCCATTCTTTTCCACAAAAATCCGGTCAGGCCCGTTAACCATTATTTCATCAACCTCATCGTCACGCATGAATTCTTCCAGGGGCCCGAGACCAAGAATTTCATCTACCAGATATTTTTTCACTTCAGATTCAGCATTATGGCCTGGAATCTGGGGAGGTGGGTTTTTTCTGAAGGCATCATTAATTTTTTCTTCAACATGATCACGCAGTTCATGGTCACTTATTCCAAAACGGTTCTCAAGCTCATTTACCACCGAGGCACGCAACTTCTTAAGATAAGAGGCAAATTCTTCTGGAAACGTATTATAATCGTGCTCAACTTCGCCTGGCAAACATCCGAGAGCCGGTAGTTTAACAGCTTTCTCGACCAGTTCTCTGAAACAGCCGGAAATCCGGTTGTCGTCTTTGCTGCCAGTAATTTCACCGCCAAGAAAAATCGCATGCTCAGGGTCGAACAGGCTCGATTCATACCCGTCACTTTCAGGATCAACATGATTGCGCAGCCAGAAAATTTTCTTTTTCAGCTCATCACGCCGCCCGGCTTCTTCGACAAACTTCTGGGCAAAAGACGGCGAGGGTGGGCTGGGTGTGTAAACATACATCAGAACATCAGCTCGATACATTAAAAACAAAGGAACCGGGGTTAAATGGAATGGCAGGTCAAAAACCACGTAGCCTTCCAGACTTTCGAACGCTTTAATAAGATGATTTATCGAATCACACAAATCATTTTCATTCAGATGAAATCTGGTTTCAAGGGTCTGCCCCTGATGATTGCCGCTGAAAGGAATGATATAAAGGCCGTCTTTCTCGGCAAAAAACTGGGTTATCGATTTGCCGCTCATGCCAGCCCAGTTGCCTGAATAGAAGTCGAGAAAGCTGTTCTTCACCTCAACTTCTGTATGGTATGTTTCTACTAGCGTTGAAGGCTTTAAAAAGTTGTATTCTACAATAGCAACAGGTTTACCGGTTTTTTCACGCAACGCCTGAGCGAATGAAAGCGCGACAAAAGACTTGCCGATACCACCCTGAAAGCTGGTTACAATGAAGGTTGAAGCACAAGTATTTTCTTTTCTCATAGCCTCTCTTTCCTGGACAAACTATTCAACCACAATGAAATTAAACTGTCAATCTGTTACAATCTCTAACATTAAATAAAATTCACTATGTCGAGGCAAGTTATGCAAACTGCGATCAAAGTAGAAAACCTGCGCCGAACTTACGGTGAAAACACTGTGGTGAACAGTATTTCATTCGAAGTTGAATTTTCCATCGTCGCAGTAACCCTTTTTGCATATTTTGTCTGTTATGGTTTATATAAAGCAAAAAAGGCCGATAAATAAATAAAGTGCTTGAAATAAAACAGTTTTTTAAGTAATCTGCCCTGAGATAGCAATTAAACATGGCTAAATATCTATCATTCGAAGAAGTTGTACGAAATCTTCTGGTCTATTTAAAGGGCCAGGTTCCTTCGTTATCCTCGAAAAACACTAAAGAAGAAGTTCTAAAGCAGGTTCAGAACATAACCTTTACCCTGCGAACCGCAATCGTTCAGCTTGAAGGTGCCGCTTTCCATGATCCGCGCGGTTCTGAAGAATACAAAGACCTGGAAAAAGAACTTAATGCGCTGAAGCAAACCAACACCAAGCTTGAAGAGTCTCTGTTCCTGGAAATGAATAAATCCCAGGATCTTAATGAAAGACTTTTCAAGCTTAACACCGATTTCGACACCCGCCGTCAGCAGATTGAAAAACTTGAACGGGAGTTGGCTGAGACCAGAGAACAGCTTAATAATGCACCCACTTCAACCCGTGAAATTATCAAAGAAGTTCGGGTGCCGGCCGAAGTGCCTGTGCAGATACCGGTCGAAGTTCAGGTTCCGGTCTCAGATAATCGCTACATCGAAGAGCTTAAACTTGAAATTGCCAATCTTGAAAATCAGCTCGCCCGCGATAGCGAAACTAACAACAAACTTCGTCAGGCTCTTCAAAACAAAGAAATTGAACTGACCAGGGCCAAAGAAACTCTGATGGAAGCCATGAAAATGGACAAATCAGAAATTGAGTCGCTTAAATCGCAACTTGTGCAGATCGAACTGGCCAGAAGTGAAAATCAGTCATTGCGACAGCGCATCAGCATGCTTGAAGCCGATCTGTCTTCAATGCCCTCGCCAGAAGTTTTCAAAAACAACATCGCTTCTGCCGAAGCAAAAATTTCTTACCTCGAATCGGCATTAAAAGAAGCCACTGCAAAACTTTCCACCTACAGAGAAACACTTGAAAAACGCAATCCCGAAGTGCTGATGAATGAAAAGGAAGAATTGCAGCAGCGCATTATCGACCTGGAAGCAACCCTGCGCAGCCTGATCAATGCACGCGAAAACAGTTCGCGTGGAGAAAAATTCTCATTCTCTCCCGAAGAATGCATTTTTCTGTTTGAAACCCTGACTTCAACCGCGAACCGCTTCAGTCTAAGCCCTGAAAACAAAGATATTTTTCAGAAGGCTCGTGATGCCATCGGAATTCTGCAGAAATCCAATGCCATTCAAAAGGTTCTTTCTGTGGGTCAGATTTTCGACAGCAAGGTACATAAAGCAGTTAAGTCTTTCCGCAGCGAATTTTTGCCAGATAACACCATCATTTTTGAAGAAAGCCCAGGCTTCATTTCAGGAAATCGTCTCATACAGCGTGCCCTGGTCTGGGTTGGCAAAAGCAGTTTCACCTGTGGCGAATGCAAAAACCCCTGCCGCAGCCACGATTTTTTCTGCCCGAAATGCGGCCTTGAACTCACCGCACCCGATGGCACCAGCAAACGCGACCTGCCAACGCATCCGGCATCGGTTGAACCTAACCTCGTCCTTCTCGACGAACTGATCAAACAGAATAATTTTAAATCTGCCAGCGCTTTGATTAAGATAATTTCACGCGAACATCCTGATAATGGCGAAATCATCAAACGCCAGAACCTGCTGACCAAAGCCGAAGGCACTGTGGTAAGCCCGCAATGAGCGAAAATAATCAACCGGTCACACCCGAAAACAAAGAAGAACCCGTCGGCCTGATTCAGCGTCTGGAATCAGATTTTGACTGGAACATCATTGGGGTTATTTCGATCTGGTTCTTTCTTTTTGCTACCGCATTCCTGATCTTTCAATCAGCCTGAACCTGCGGCAAAGAAATTCGAACACCTATTCAGCCAGACTTTTATTGCCTCTGGTCAAACAGCCAAATTTTCATGCTGCTGCTGAAACCGGTCAATTCAAATTCGGTAAGCGCTGAGCCGGAAGACTGACGAACGAAAGCGCGAATTCCATCCGGCAGCAATCCAACGTTTATTTGATTTCCCGTATTCATGACCTCAGCCTTGAAGCCAGGTAAAGTAACGCCGGCAAACTGCCCGGTAAGATTCAATCCCTGAAGCCCATATTGTTGAGGGTCAGTGGTGGCATGATTGTTCAAATAAAGACTGATTCCCCAGCGTGCCAGGGTCTGATCGAAGCTTTCGCGGGTAATGGCTTCAACATTAGCTTTTCCGGTAAGAGAAGAAGAAATCAGGCCCCGGGTGACTTCACGGTAGGTTGTTCCGTACCGGTTTTCCTGCGCCAGAAAGCGAACGAACAGATACGACATGCCATAGCTGTTCATACCAGTCCAGTCGGTCAGCGAAAGATTGTTGAAATTTTCCTGTGAAAGCTTGATAAGCAGAGCCGTATTCTCATCACCCTGCAGAATTCCATAGCCGCAGACTTCTTCGGCATACTTCGACATTCCTTCATTCAACCAGGTTTCTTCAAAAACCCCTGACCCGGCAACGGTTCTTTTCTGCCAGAAATTAACCATGTGCTGAAATTCGTGGGCCATGGTTCCGTAGCGAGTAATTTCGCTTGCCAGACTGTATTTCAGGTAGAAAATCTTTCTGCCATTGCTTTCTTTCAGCTGAATATCACCCGGGTCATTGGCAAAAAGATCGGCGCCGTAGAAAATACCCGCAATTCCCTGACTCATTGAATCGGTCAACAGAATGGTCAGGCGAGAATCGCCATCTGGCCCAACCCCAGGTTCCTCGCCGAAAACATCTCTGATTCTAGGCTGAATGCCTTCTTCAAAGCGCAATCTGACTTCGGAAATAAGCGAAGAAGACGGGTTGCTTATTGAATTGTCAACATACACATAAGCGCTGCCGCTTATTCCCAGACATTTTGCCCGGATTCGATTACCGGGATACGCAGTTGAAGTCGCTACCGAACCGTAAGAGGGAATGTAAAATTCCGTTTCACTGCCGATATCCTGCGATGCTCTGAGACTGGCATGCAAGCCTCTTTTTCCGGTCATAATCTCTGGAAAAGGCTTGCCTGCAAGATGCTTTTCAAATTCGCGAAAGGCTGCTTCCGGGGACGATTTTATCCAGTCATCGCGATGACTGGCACGCACTAAAAAATTGCTTCCACCAGAACCGGCAACGGCAACCGCCCATGATTTGGCCCCAGACTGCAACTCTGGAACTGAAATTTCCGCAGTATCCCCAGAAACAACGGCAAGAGGGAACCCAGACGACCGGTACCCAGATGGAATCGGAATTGCCGAGGCAATGGTAAAACGATAAGTTCCACCGGTTGCCATGGTATTTCCTGCCGTATCTTTGATCTGATTGTCGGCGATGACAAATCGATGATAGCTGCCCGGTGCCCATGGCTTGGTTGGCCAGAATTTGGCTGAGGCATCATTCTCCCAGGTCCAGCTTCCAGAAATGGCAGGAGTAAAACTGAAAGCATTAACCGCCAGAGTCTGGTTTACCGGTTCACTGAAAACCACCTTAACTTCCGCATCGACGCCCACTGCCGAAGAATTGTCGGCCGGAGTCACCGAAACCAGTCGTGGCGCTTCAAGATCGACGTCTGATACGGTAAAGAAGCTGAATACCGTAGATTCAACCACATGGCCGCCGCTGTCTCTGGCAACGATCTGCCAGTAATATTTTCGGCCTTTTTCAAGATTCACCAGCGACGCATAGCGCGCTTCAGTTAAATTGCGGGCCAACGATTCGCCCATCGGCAGCGTTTCGGTAAGATAGAAATCGTAAGTAACCGCATCACCATCAGGATCACCACCGGTCCAGGTGAAAACCGGCTTTAGCGAAACCCCGGTTCCAGCGTCAGACGGGTAAACCGCTGTCGGTACATTTGGGCTGCCATTGGTTTTGGCCGAAGTCTCAAAAGACCAGACCGGCGAATTGGCGTTGGTCAGGCCACGCGCATCGCGAACCACAACCTGAAGATAGTAACGCGAGGAGTATTCAAGATATGGCGAAGGCAGGTAAGCCGGCGCAAGAAGGGCGCTGCCGACTTTTTCCAGAGGAAAGGCTTTTCCCAGAAAAACATCGAAGGTCATTGCATCGCCATCAGGATCGCTTGATTCCCAGCGCATCTGTGCATCTATGGCAATGTTGGTTGCACCGCTGGCAGGATTGAGCAGAACCGGGTCTGAAGGAGCCCGGTTCGCCGGTGCATAAACACTGAATTGCCAGACCGGGCCATTGGTCTCTTTGCCCCGGTTGTCGGCAGCAATGACTTGCCAGTAATAGGTTTTTCCCAGTTCAAGATTCTGCAGACTGTAACTGGTCTGTCGTGTGCTGGTAGCAACCGTCATTGCAGTTTTATCCTGTCCAAGCATTATCGTGTAAGTTAAAATATCATTTAAATCAGGGTCTCCCCCTGTCCATGAAAGCTGCAAAGAAGGCAACTGATCAATTGACAGATCCTGGGGAAATGGGTTGGCAGGCTGATATGGCGAATAGTTGCTCTGATCTCCGGTAGTGAACTGCCAGGTAACCGGACTCTGGGAAATTGCTCCATAAATATCACGACAGATTACCATCCAGAAATATGTAGCGTTTGCCTTCAGACTAACCAGCTGATAGCTTGTCTGGCTAAGATTCTCGGCTTTAAGAGCAAGTTCTGAGCCCCTCTCGGCAAAGAAAAGATCATATGTCAAAGCATCTCCGTCAGGGTCTGAGCCAGACCATCGCAGCATTACTTCCGCCCCAAGATTGATTGCCTGATTGGCAGGAATCGGGTCAGTTGCAGCTAAAGGCGGTCGATTGTTTGGATTCGGTGGCAACCCGCCACCTGACAGAACCGCCAATTGCAAAACACATTTGCTTTCAGCACCTTTGCTATCTTTGGCGGTGAGGGTTATGGCAACCGTGCCATCCTGCGGCGGGGCCGTAAAAACCGTGCTTCCACCTGTATTTTGCAGAAAATACCCAGCTGAAGTCGTCCAGCTGTAAGTTATTGAATCACCGTCAGGGTCAAAGCCAGAGGCCGAAAAAGTTCCCTGTCCATTGGTTCTGATCGTAGAAAAGCCCTGTTCTATTTCGACAACCGGTGCTCGGTTTTTGTCAACTGCGGTCAGAGGTGCCATCTTAATGTAAAGCTGACCGCTTTTCTTGCTGTCAAAGCCTGCCAGAAAGGTCAGGGACTGGTAACCCACCACTTCTACGCTTACCGGCCAGACACCCTGAGGCATGGGCCCTACTTCACCTGTTCCGCTGATGTCACAGAAATAGTCTCTACCCCAGGCTTTCAACCGCGCTGAATTCAAAACCGCCCGGGTGTTCATATCTGAAACGTTTATTTTCAGCCGATAAGGAGCAACAGAAAGCTGAACCGGGTCATTCAATTTGAGTGTGGCACATTCTCCGGTAAGGTTGATCTGATCAGTTCTTTTTCGATAAGTGGTAACCCCTGAAACCAGATCAGCAACCAGATGATATTTGCCCGCCGGCACGTTCCTGATGATGAATCTACCTGTTTCATCGGCCTCACAGATGTATTCTGGCTTTTCTTCAACAAAGACTTTAGTACCTTTCACTGAGACCAGCATCGACGGAGCAACAAGATTGCCGGCCACAATTGGGGCACCTATTGTTCCTTCAATGTTAGCAACTACCGCGACTGAAGCAGGTTTCACCCAATCGTTCAACCCGCCGTCCGAGCTGCCACATCCCATGAAAAAGAGAGTTCCGAATAGAAGAACCAGAACAAGTTTAACTCTAACAGTCATTTAAAATTTTGCTTTTCCCGTGGTTAATCAGTTATTTTGAAGCAATTACCGAATCGATAAGTTCAATATTGGCCTTTGATTTGTCGCGTAATTCAATGGTATAAAGCTTGGACCTGCCATCATTAATCAGAGATTTTGCCGCATTGTAGGCTTGAACTTCTTCGGTCTCATCACCGAATTCGCCCATCCAGTCAAGGTTTACGCCGTCATAGGCACTTTTCAAAGCCTCTGATTCAGCCTGCCTTGCGTCATTATCCGATGCGGAAATTGTGGTAGTTCCGCTTTCATCCTGAAAAGTCTGATTTTCTACGGTTGTTGCAAGATCAATCATATATGGCTGCTCTTCAGCATTGGGATCCGATTCTTTTGCCTGAGCATTCATCGCTTTGATGGCCCGATCCTGAACCTTCATATCATATGCCTGCTTGTAAACCAGCTTTTTATCTTGAGAGAGTCCGCCCCACCCAGGAATCGAACGGCTCAGAAAAGACTCCTCTTTTTTCGCGGCATATTCGTCGAGTTTTTTCATGGCTGCTTCGGTTTCAGCATAAGTGTCGGCATCGACAAGATCATCGCGCATGTCATCGACGATTTCACCTTCACTGTCGCTCCAGAAAGCCAGGCTGTCCCAGATGTTGTGACCCGTATCGGTGTCATTCATGTTGTCGTTTACCCGGTCAAAGGCTTCCTGGGCCTGTTCCATCAGGTCTTTCTGGGCATCTTTCATGCCATTGAGTGTCGGCACATCGAGAGATTCAAGCATTTCTCTGGTGTAAGCCTGACCCGGGCCAAAGTTGGCATCCTGAGTTGAATCGGCTTTCATCACATCATCAGTCTCAAGTTTTGCCAGATCAAAATTCGAAACGTAGGTTTTATTGGTTTTCTTGTAGTATTCATCGCGCATTACCAGAGAGGTGCGCTCAAGGTGAAAAATCTCTTCACGGCTGCCCGCAACTCTTCTTTTCCCCACAATCGCAATATCGAGCATTGCTTCGCGACCAGCTTTAAAATCTTTGTCGGTCGCTTCAAGATCAGTTGCAGAAAGCGCGCCCTCATCAACCGATTTTGCAATTACTACACTATCGAGGTTCGTCGAAAGGATTTTCAGGCTGTCATCTGATTTGCGAACCAGCATGCCGTTAGCCAGCTCATATTCAACACGGGTAATTGAATCCTGCGCAATTTTCCCCTCATCCGATTCTTTAAAGCGGTCAAATGCGATTTTCATTCTGGTACCATCCGCGCTCTGTTCACCGGGAGGCGCTTCAAAAGTGCCTTCTTTTATAGCTTTGAAATCTTTCTGCATGTTATTGGAGATAGCACGCAGCTCATTCTGCAGAGTCTGCCGGGCACTTGATTTGGCAATCTGGCGCTGAACCCGCATCCAGACCCCATAAATGGCTGAAAGAACGATGGTCGAAATGAAAATCGCCACCATAATCTCAATCAGGGTCATACCTTTTCTTCGTTCAGTCATGATGCCCTCCCCTGCTTACATCGCTTCAGAATTGAAATAGGCATTGCCTGCCCTGACAATTCGCTTTTCTAAACTTTCGTTTCCCTTCAAGCCACGATCGCGCCAGAAAATTTCAACTTCGAACCATACTTCCGCAATCTGCTCCAGGTCATTCTTTTTAGCCTTGAGATTGGCGACGCAACCATAATCCTTCATGCTGTCTTTGTTTTCTTCAAAAAACTGCTCGATACTCTTTGCAGTTTCCTTGTAAAACTGCGGGTGAACTTCAAAGCTGTCGCCGCTTGCCAGATCGGCATAATGCTTCTGATAAACCTTGAAGGGAACATGTTTGCATTCCTCGATCAATTCCTGTGCCAGCCTGGTTGCTTTGGCGTAATGGCCGACCTTGGAAGTAGCCACCGAACCAAAGTCAACCATGCGCAGAACAGGAATGAAGGCGATTGCCAGAATAAGAGCAGCAATCACTATTTCAAGCAAAGTTACCCCACGGCGAGCCATCAGAAAGACCTCCAGGATGCCCAAAGAGGACTGAAAGAAACGTGATACCGCCGCGGGTCGTATTTTCCCCGCACCGGATGCAGACTTTCAAGCGAACTGCGAACTTTTGATGAGACGTAATCCACAACCACGGTTCCACCCATTGCTGCCTTGTTGAACTGGTTGGTTACCCAGTTTCCAATTACATGCATACTTGATGAACTGTTAACGTACATGCCCTTATCGGTGTAAATGCTACCTTCAACTTCTCGCTGTACATCACCTTGCAGAACAAGCAATCCGCCATTTCTGACCATAAGTGTGAACACCGTAGGTTCATCGGCAGTACGATCAAGAGTTTTAATGTTACAGCCAAGATAAAAATTGCCGCTGCACACTATCATGCCGCGCCCGCAGACGTTGAGCATTCCATCGGAATCAGGCGGACAGAAAGGATTTGATGCCTCGCCAATCGACCCGGCAACATAGGTTATTCCGTTCAGAATGAAAACCTTGCGGCCGTTAACGTTGGTCATGCGATTCGGCAGATCTTCCATGAAGGCCTGATAGTCTTCGTAATAATAGGTTGCCTTTTTGGCGTATTGCTCGAGCGTATAGAGGTTTGGTGGCATATTCTCAAGTTTAGTCGGGTCATATTCGTAAGTCTTGAGATCAGGGTTGCCGTTTTCATCATTTGCCTTGAGCGGATCAAGGTTATAATCATATTTGGTCAAAACTTCCTGGGTGTACCAAATCGGGAAAATGACACCATAAGAGAGCAACCGGTCAACTGGACTCATGCCGACTACACACATTTTCCACTGCCGGTATTTTTTCAATACATTCCCTTCAATTTCTTTGGTCAAAGTTGGATAAAGTCCACCATAACCGAAAAAATGGGTTTTGCTCGCTCCGGTGCCGGTTGTGGGAATAGTATAGAGCCAGTTTCCTGTACCCATGTATGGCATTTCCCACTTTTCAAAACAATCTTTTGCTTTGGCTATACTCGGGGGGACAACCTTATCGACCATTGGCTTCAAAGCAAGAGTTACCGCCAGCGCAAAAGGATTGGTGCTCATCCCTCCGATGTCGGGAATCACATTCAACTTTCCGGGACCCATCAACCCCTGCAAATAATTCAATGGATTAGTTACCCCGGTCATAACAGAATTATTGAAAGAAAGCCCATATTTGTTAATTTGTGAGCCTGACTGCGATAGATCGGTAGAACCACCACTCGAGGATCCCCCGGTCATTCCAGAAGGAACACTGGTGTTGGTGCTTGTTTGTCGCGGCGCAATTTCAGCATTGATGTTGTATCTTCCGCCGGCAACCGCCATTTTGGTTTTGGTAGTAATCATCATCGGCGCTTCGATACCCGAAAGTGTTTTTACCACCGATCCGGTGTCGTCACCGGCAACATTTGGAGCACCCCAATCGCCCACCATGCTCACATTGCAAACAAGCGGCTCGGTTTTATTGGCACTTTTGTCAACGTAATTCACTCTTATCAGACCCGGAACCTCGCGCTTTCTCAATTCTTCATCAGAAAGCTCAGTTGGTCCAGGAGTGAAAACCTCTTTCACCTTGGTCCAGAGTCCACCATAATCATAATTACTGACAATGAAAGTGCCGCCATAATTATTGAATGAAATTTTTTCATTATTGAGATTGGTCAGAAAGAAGCTGTACATAGGAGCAGGCGGCTCACAATCGGCAACTTTAAAGTCTTTAACCGCTGAAACCCGACGTTTTGAAGTATAGCCATCTTTGTATTTGATCGAAGCTTCACACTCAAGCTTGATCTGTCCATATTTTTCCAGAAATTTTCCGTCTTCCGGGGCAGGCGAAAGCGAAACGCCCGATGGCCACAAACTGCTTACATCAGTCTTGATTGGAATAGCATCAAACTTGATTTCAATTGGATAACGCTTTTTACCACTGCTTAAAAGCTCGTTAACCACCATTTCAGCAAAAAAATCAAGGCTGGTCAGATCTTTGAAGCCACGAGATTGGCCGGCAATAGTTATTTCAGGCATCAAAGCGTCAATAATGCCTGAAACGTTTATGTTAACTATTGGAATACCCGCAATGTTAATCGGTAAAGAAAATTCAAGCCAGCTCAAATCTTTGGGAAAACCAATTTGAAGCGGCGAATAACCCTGCCCTTCAAGAAAATTCCTGACGTCTGGTCTTAAATTCCATGCAACATCTACACCTGGCACTTTGAAATCAGAATAAGTGCTGCCCGGCGCGATTCTAAATGCCTTTTCAACCTGAATTTTGATGTCGACCTGATAATCCTCGGCCCCTTCGCTGGTCATATAGGATACCAGTTGGTCCAGCTCCTGGGAGTCTTCATCAGGCTGAAGATCTTCTTTTTTCATCACAATTTCACTGGTAACCGATTCAGGCAGCTCAAGCAGCTCGTCAGAACCAAGACTGCCCGAAAGACCAAGAGTAGCACCAGATTTTGCACTTGCCGGAAGCCGCAATCGAACTGCAAGAGAATCCGCTGTCAGGTTTTCAGGCTCTACATCGTTTATCTTTTCAGTAATTATCCGCATTGCCCGCTCAAGACCAGCCTCAGCCAGACTCGCAGCATGCAGCCCCTTTACGGACATGGTTGTCTGGCGGCCTTCTTCAATGGTTGACGACATGAAAAGGGTCGAGGCAAACAGAATAATCGCAAGCACACCAACAACTATTACAAAGGCACTCCCTCTTCGACCAATCATTTTTCGACCCTCCTCAATCAAATTTGGCCGGAAAAACCGACAAGGACCTGGAAAGCTCCCGACCAACCCTGGCAGCGTCAATATGGCCATCTTTTACCGGGTCGGCCTGGCTTATTTTGTCCATGCCACCGCCGGAATCAAGCATTTCTTTAACTTTTTTCAATGAAAGGTAAGCATCTCGCACTGCAGCCTGCAAGTCACCGCCACCAGCATTTTTGGGCATTTTCCCAACCCACTCCATGAATAGTTTGAAAACCTGCTCATGTTTAGCATAATCACCCTTGCGGGAATAAACCTCTAAAAGCCCGCCAAGAGCATAAACCCGTTGAAACGGATTATCTCTCGCCTCTTCAAATGCCTGTTCAAAAAACTTCTCCGCTTCTGCAACCCGCCCCTCTTCCAGGGCAGCATTTCCATAAATCATCGAGGGATGATGCTCGGCTCGATAGGCCTGCTTCTGCATTTCTGTGGTGCCAGGAGGAAAGCTTTCCGGCCGTCGGCTTCTTTCAACAATCTTCATTGCATCCTCTAATTCTCTCTGAATCTTTTTTTCCGGTGATTCATCGGCAAACCATCCGGCACCCATTTTTCCACCGGATTTTACCGAACTGGCCGACATCGACTTCTGTTGCCCCTTTTCCTGGCCAAAATTAAAAATTGATTTTCGATTAACCATGGTTCGCATGCGATCCTGGCTCAGCCTTTTGTTACTCCCTGAGGTGCCCAACCACATTAGAAAAGCAACGGGAATTACCAAAAGCACCAAACCGACCAGCAAAACCCGTAGATCACTGAAATCAACTTTTTTTATATAATCTTTTAATTTCTTTTCTTCCATTATTGGTCTTTCCTCTGGGGATATGAGATCCAGTGTAGCCCATTGTTCTTGCAGGCGCAAGCACAAAGTTCTCACGACACAAGACGAGAAACCCATGGGGCAATAAAACCAACTCAGATTTCTACTACCCATTTATAATACGATTGAAAATCGGGTTTTGTTTTCCATGTAAGACAAAGGCAGTTTTTTTGGCTATACAAAAGGCCATTGAAAAACTCAACAACTTAATATTTTTATCAAATTTCTTAAATTTTCTTAGATTTTTAATATTTTTAGCCTTAAAAAACCTAAAAACCGCAAATTTTACAAACATTCATTCAATACTTGATTTTATTTATAAAAAGACTTATTTTAAAATCCACGCTGTTAGCACTCGCCCACGACGAGTGCTAACAAAAATCAGGAAATCTTATCGAGGAGGGCGTTATGGAACTTACCCCAATGGGTGGCCGAATAGTCGTCAAGGTCGCAGAAACCGAAACCAAAACCTCATCAGGAATCATCATTCCCGACACCGTTTCAAAAGCCAAGCCTCAGCGCGGCAAAGTGGTTTTTGTCGGCACCGGCAATAAAACAGCCAAGGGCAAAACCGTGCCTTTGCAGGTAAAGACCGGCGACAGCGTGATTTTTTCCGAATGGGCTGGCACTGAAATCATGATCGAAGGTGAAAAGCACCTGATCATGAAAGAAGACGACCTATTGGCCGTTGAATAACTTACACCAGTAAATTTAAATTAATTTTTGAAGGAGACAGAAAATGGCAGCGAAACAACTCAAATACGGTGAAAACGCAAGAAGAGCCCTGGAAAAGGGCGTCGATACTGTAGCAAACGCAGTTCGCTCAACTCTCGGCCCCAAAGGTTGTTATGCGATTCTCAACAAGAGTTTTGGCAGCCCCACCGTTACCAATGACGGCGTCATGATCGCCAAAGAAATCGAAGTTGAAGATCGCTTTGAAAATATGGGCGCTCAGCTGGTAAAAGAAGTTGCCAGCAAAACCAACGATATCGCCGGTGACGGCACCACTACCGCCACCGTACTCGCCCAGGCAATTGTACATGAAGGTTTTAAGAACACCGCCGCTGGCGCCACCCCAATTTATATCAAGCGTGGTATCGAAAAGGCAGTTAAAGCCGTCGTTGAAAAAATCAAAGAACAGTCTAAAAGAATTGATGACAACAAAGACAGCGTGGCTCAGGTTGCAACCATTTCTGCCCGTGACGTCGAAATCGGCAAAGTAATCGCCGAAGCCATGGACAAGGTTGGAAAAGACGGCGTTATCACCGTTGAAGAAGCCAAGAGCTTCGACACCACCCTTGATTTCGTTGAAGGCATGGAATTCGACAAGGGATATGTCAGCCCTTACATGGTCACTGATGCCGAAAGAATGGAAGCAGTTCTCGAAAATCCTTACATTCTTATAACCGACAGCAAAATAAACAACATCAAAGATATTCTGCCCGTGCTTGAGAGCATTGTTCAAACCAAAAGACCTCTACTGATTATCGCTGAAGATATCGAAGGCGAAGCTCTTGCAACTCTGGTAGTAAACAAACTGCGCGGCACTTTCAACTGTGTGGCCGTTAAAGCACCGGCTTTCGGCGACAGACGCAAAGCCATGCTCGAAGATATCGCCGTTATGACCAGAGGTCAGAAAATTAGCGAAGAAGTTGGCCTCAAACTTGAAAACGTTACTCTGGAACACCTTGGCAATGCAAAAAAAGTGGTTATTTCAAAAGAAAACACCACCATTATTGAAGGAAGCGGCTCAGCCAAAGATATCCAGGCCAGAATCGGCCAGATCAAAGCTGAAATCGATAGAAGCACCAGCTCTTATGATAAAGAAAAACTCCAGGAAAGACTGGCCAAACTCTCCGGCGGCGTTGCTGTAATCAAAGTCGGCGCCCCCACTGAAACAGCCATGAAAGAACGCAAAACCCGCGTTGAAGACGCTCTGAGCGCAACCCGCGCCGCCGTTGAAGAAGGCGTCGTTGCCGGTGGCGGCGTAGCCCTGCTCAACGCCCTGACCGCCCTCGAAACCCTTAAAGTTGAAGGCGACGAAAAGATCGGCGTTGAAATCGTCCGCAAAGCTCTGCACAAGCCTATCCACTTCATTCTTGCCAATGCCGGCATCGAACCCGCCGTGATTATTGAAAGAATCAAGAAGGAAAATAAGCCCGGCTACGGATATAACGTTCTGACCAATGAATATACCGACATGTTCAAAGCCGGAATCATCGATCCCGCAAAGGTTACCAGATCAGCACTCCAGAATGCCTCTTCTATCGCATCAATTCTGATGACCACAGAAGTTCTTGTTGCCGACCTTCCCGAAGAAGGCAAACCGGCCGGCATGCCCAACATGGGCGGCATGGGTGGTATGGGCGGCATGATGCCCGGCATGATGTAATCTCAGACTATTCAGGTGGGGGCGCATGCTCCCACCGGACTCTCAATAATTTTCAATAAGAATCAGGAGGATATTATGAACCTTAAACCCCTTAATGATCGCGTGATTGTAAAACCCAAAGACACCGTTGAAAAATCAAAGGGCGGCGTAATTCTGCCCGATACCGCCAGCAAAGAAAAGCCCATCGAAGGCACCGTTATTGCCGTAGGCCCGGGCAAACTCAATGACAACGGCGAAAGAACTGCGCTCGAAGTTAAAAAAGACGATCAGATCATTTTCTCTAAATATGCCGGCACCGAAATCAAAATCGAAGCTGACAGCTATCTGATTCTGCGCGAAGAAGACATTCTCGCCATTATCAAGTAATCCTAAATCAATAAATAAGCTTATCAGGAGCATAATATGACCGCAAAACAACTTAAATACTGGGACGAAGCAAGATATTCTCTGGAAAAAGGTGTAAATCTTGTAGCTAACGCCGTTAGAGCCACCCTTGGCCCCAAAGGCTGTTATGCAATTCTCGACAAGAAATTTGGCAGCCCCACCGTCACCAATGACGGCGTAACCATCGCCAAAGAAATCGAAGTAACCGATAAATTTGAAAACATGGGCGCTCAGCTCGTTAAAGAAGTTGCCAGCAAGACCAACGATGTGGCCGGCGATGGCACCACCACCGCCACTGTTCTGGCACAGGCGATTGTTCAGGAAGGCTTCAAAAACGTAGCTGCCGGTGCAAACCCCAGCTTTTTAAAGCACGGCATTGAAAAAGCAGTAGAACAGGTTGTCGCTGAAATCAAAAAACTTTCCAAAAAAGTTGATGACAATAAAGACAGCGTAGCCCAGGTTGCCACCATTTCCGCCCGTGATCCCGAAATCGGCAAAATCATCGCCGAAGCCATGGACAAAGTTGGCAAAGATGGTGTCATCACCGTTGAAGAAGCCAAAAGCTTCGATACAACCCTTGAATTCACCGATGGTATGGAATTCGACAAAGGCTATGTCAGCCCTTATATGGTTACCGACCAGGAAAGAATGGAAGCTGTTCTCGAAAATCCCTACATTCTCATCACTGAAAACAAAATTAACAACATCAAAGAAATCCTTCCACTGCTTGAAAAGATCGTTCAGGTCAACAAACCTCTGCTGATCATCGCCGAAGACGTTGAAGGCGAAGCTCTGGCAACTCTGGTTGTTAACCGCCTGCGCGGCACTTTCAATTGTGTTGCCGTTAAAGCCCCCGGTTTCGGTGACAAGCGCAAAGCCATGCTCGAAGACATCGCAATTCTGACCGGTGGCCAGAAAATCAGCGAAGAACTCGGCATGAAACTTGACAAAGCAACTATCGATCAGCTTGGCCGTGCCAAAAAAGTTGTGGTCAGCAAAGAAATGACCACCATCGTTGACGGTGCCGGCAATACCAAAGCCCTGACCGACCGCATCGCCCAGATCAAAGCCGAAATCGAACACAGCACCAGCTCATATGACAAGGAAAAACTGCAGGAAAGACTGGCTAAACTCGCCGGCGGCGTTGCAGTAATCAAAGTCGGTGCCGCAACCGAAACTGAAATGAAAGAACGCAAAACCCGCGTAGAAGATGCCCTCAGCGCAACCCGCGCCGCAGTTGAAGAAGGCATTGTCGCTGGTGGTGGTGTTACCTACATCAGTGCCCTCAAATCCCTTGAAAAGCTTGAAAAAGAAGCTACCGGCGATGAAAAAGTCGGCGTGAACATCATTCGCAAGGCGCTTTATGCTCCGATGCGCATGATCCTCACCAATGCCGGTCTCGAACCTTCAGTCATCATCGAAAATGTCATTAACAAAAACACCAGTGGTTATGGTTATGACGTCGTTGCCGACAATTATACCGATATGTATAAAGCCGGTATTATCGATCCCGCGAAGGTTACCCGCTCTGCTCTGCAGAACGCCTCTTCTATCGCATCAATTCTGCTGACCACTGAAGTTCTGGTCGCCGAACTGCCCGAAAAGAAGAACAACGCTCCATCCGCTCCAGACATGGATATGGATTATTGATCTATCACGCAGGGCAATCTCTCGGCACCAGCCGCAGAGGTTGCTCTGCTTTCTTGACTGCCTCGACCGAAGTAATGTGAAGAATTTTACAACCGCTGCTGAAACCGAACAGGAAAGACTGATCGATCTGAACGAACGACAAAAGTACGTTCTGAAAGAGGTCTGCGATTCCTTCATCAGCACCAGCATTCCAGTAGGCTCCAGAACTATTTCCCGCTCGGGAAAGCTGGCCTGCTCACCTGCGACCATCCGCAATGAAATGGCTGACCTGGAACTGATGGGGTATCTTTTCAGTCCCCACACATCCGCCGGAAGAGTCCCAACCGAAAAAGGCTACCGGTTTTATGTTAATTTTTTACTTGAATACGAACGCATCAGCCAGCTTGAAGAAGCCCTGATCGGTAAAATCGCCCAGAATTCTGATATTGACCACCTGCACACCCAGGATGTTCTAAAAACTGCAATCAAATATGCCTGTCAGAAAACCAACCTGGCCGGCGTTCTGCTTGCCCCAAGGCAGTCCCCTGCCCTTCTGCAGTCAGTGCGGCTTTTCAGAGTTCTGGAAAACAAGGCGATGCTGGTAACTGTTGACGAAAACGGGCAAATAAGCGATCAGATCGTTAATATTCCCAGTGAAACTTCTGACGACATTCTTGAAAAGCTTGTAATTCTCTTAAATGCCCAGCTTTGTCACTACCGTTATCATCAATATGAACGCAACTTCATCGAACAGACCAGGCAGTTGATCAGCCGCTACAACAACCTGCTTTCGTCGCTGGTTTCCACCATACGACGCTCAGCCCAGCCATCCGGCGAAGACTGCATCATGCTAGATGGTTTCCTGAATTTTTTTGACCAGCCCGAATTCAACGATGCCGGTAAAATGAAAGAAATGCTCAGACTGCTCGACCAGAAAGAAGACCTTCTGAAAATTCTGGCGAAATCGCTTGATAGCGATGAGGAAATCATGGTAAACATTGGTTCCGATTCGGGGCTCGAAATTAAAGACATGTCGGTCGTTACCGCCAAATATCTTGGTCCCAATCGTTCAATAGGCAAAATTGGGCTTATCGGGCCCCTGCGCATGGACTACAGCAAAGTTGTCGCAACCCTGATCAGGCTTTCGAACACACTAAGCCAGCTGCTCATCGGTGGCCGGCTTCCTGAAAAAAAGTAAATTCTTTGAGGCGAAAGAGAAATATGACCCAGAAAAATCATCAATCAGAACCGGAAACCCAGGAAAACAAACAAGCGGCACCCGGCGAAGAAATTGATTCAACTGAAGTTGCTGCCGAAGAAAAAGCTTCTGCCGCCGAGGAATCAGAAGCGAAGAACCCCGAGTCGGCTGAAGCCATGTTGAAAAAAGAATTAGAAGACATGAAGGCCCGCTATTTAAGAGCTCTTGCCGACTACCAGAACATTGTGCGCCGGTCGGCCAAAGAAGTGCTGGAAGCCCGTAACCGCGGGGTCGAAGATTTTTTGAAAAAACTTCTGCCGGTCATCGACACCATGGATAAGGCTCTTGAACAGATTTCAAAGATCAATGTAGACAAAAAAGTCATGGATGGGCTTGAAATGTTCTCATTTCAGCTCACCGACACCCTTGAAAAAGAGGGTTTGAAGCCGATACTGGCCAAAGGCCAGCGTTTCGACCCCAACTTTCACGAAGCAATGTGTAAACGAACAATTGAAGAAGAGGATGACGAAATCGTTCTTAATGAATTTGAAAAGGGTTATACCTTCAAAGAACGAGTTCTTCGTACTGCTAAAGTAGAAATCAATCAGAAGTAATTTTCAAACCCGCAATAACTATAGGAGGAAATAATATGGGCAGGGTTATCGGTATAGACTTAGGAACTTCCAACTCAGCTGCAGCTGTGATTGAAGGCGGCAAACCAGTCATCATTCCAAGCGCCGAAGGCAATTCCATCGGCGGCAAGGCTTTTCCAAGCGTGGTCGCTTTTACCAAAGACGGTCAGCGCCTTATCGGCGAACCGGCCAGACGCCAGGCTACCACCAACCCGGACCGCACCATCATTGCCGTTAAACGCAAAATGGGCACCAAAGACAAAATCAGTGTAGACGGCAAGCAGTACACCCCCCAGGAAATATCTGCATGCATTCTGCAGAAGATCAAAACCGACGCTGAAGCCTTTCTTAATGACAAGGTAACCGGTGCGGTAATTACCGTTCCGGCTTATTTCGACGATGCTCAGCGCCAGGCAACTAAAGACGCCGGAGCTATCGCCGGTATCGAAGTCAAGCGCATCATCAACGAACCTACTGCTGCGGCTCTGGCCTATGGTCTCGATAAAGAAGGCGAACGCAAAATTCTGGTATTCGACCTGGGCGGTGGTACTCTCGACGTGACCATTCTCGAACTTGGCAATGGCGTGTTTGAAGTGCTTTCAACCAACGGTGACACCAAACTGGGCGGCACCGACATGGATAAGCTGATCATCGACTGGATCACCAGCGAATTCAGAAAGAACGAAGGCGTCGATCTGCAGAAAGATTCAATGGCAATGCAGCGTGTGCGCGAAGCCGCTGAAAAAGCCAAGATTGAACTGTCAACCACCACCAATACCGACATCAATCTGCCTTTCATAACCGCCACCGCTGAAGGCCCCAAACATCTGGTAATGACCATTTCAAGATCAAAGCTTGAAGAGCTGGTCGATTCAATCGTCGAAAGGTGCAAAGCGCCAATCGACAACGCACTTAACGATGCCGGCCTCAAACGCGGCGAAATTGACCATATCATCATGGTCGGCGGCCCGACCCGCATGCCGATCATTCAAAATTTGCTGAAAGCCCATTTCGGGAAAGACCCGGAACGCGGGGTCGATCCAATGGAATGCGTTGCCATGGGTGCGGCTATTCAGGCCGGTATTCTGGGTGGCGAAGTTAAAGATGTTCTTCTTCTCGATGTCACCCCTCTTTCTCTGGGCATCGAAACTCTCGGTGGCGTTATGACCGTTCTCATCGGCCGCAACACCACTATTCCCACGAAGAAGAGCCAGGTTTTCTCAACTGCTTCTGACAACCAGCCGGCAGTTTCGGTTCACGTTCTACAGGGCGAAAGACCAATGGCAGCCGACAACAAAACCCTCGGCCGCTTCGACCTGGTCGGCATTCCCCCCGCGCCACGCGGCGTTCCCCAGATCGAAGTCACATTTGACATCGATGCAAACGGTATCGTTAACGTTTCTGCCAAAGACCTCGGCACCGGCAAAGAACAGGCAATCACCATAACCAACAGTTCTGGCCTGAATAAAGACGAGATCGACCGCATGGTCAAAGAAGCGGAAAAATTTGCCCAGGATGACGCCAAACAGCGTGAAGCCATCGACGTTCGCAATGAAGGTGAAAGCCTGGTTTACCAAACTGAGAAAACCATCAAGGAACTCGGCGATAAGGTTCCGGCTGACCTCAAGAACAATCTTGAAGAAAGAATCGGTAATCTCAAAAAAGCACTTGAATCAAAAGATACCGATAATATCAAAAAGAACGTAGAAGACCTCAAAACCTTCGCGCAGAAACTTGGCGAACATGTTTACCAGCATGCCGGAGCCCAGCAGGCCGGCCCCCAGGCATCCTCCGGACCGGAACAGGCAAAATCGGCCAATGAAGACGAAAACGTTGTAGACGCTGAATTCAAAAAGGCTGACTGATTTTATTGCGGTAGATCAAACAAACATTTGATCTGCCGCAATTTACCCCAAAATTGTTATTTAGCCAGATTATAACAGGGAGAATTAGATGGCCAAACGAGATTACTATGAAGTTCTCGGGGTTCCGAAAAATGCCGACGAAGGTGAATTAAAGAGGGCTTTCCGCAACCTTGCACGCCAGTATCACCCTGACGTGAACAAAAGTGAAGATGCGGTTGAAAAATTCAAAGAAATTAACGAAGCCTACCAGATCCTTTCTGATCCGCAGAAACGCTCAGCCTATGATCAGTTCGGACATGCAGGAGTCGACCCCAGCGGATTCAATTACCAGGATACGGGTGGATTCGGGTTTGGCGATATTTTTGGCGATATCCTCTCAGATTTTTTCGGCGGCAGCAGTACTCAGCGCCGAGGTCCAAGACGTGGCAATGACCTGAGGTATGACCTCGATGTTTCATTTGAAGAAGCGGTTTTTGGTTGTGATAAAACCATAAACATTCAGAAATCCGCTCAATGCACCTCATGTGCTGGCACCGGCGCAGAAGCCGGCAGTCAGCGGAAGCAATGCCCGGTCTGCAAAGGCCGCGGCACAATTTCCCTGGCACAGGGCTTTTTCTCAATTCAGCGCACCTGTCATCAGTGCCAGGGTCAAGGCGAAATCATCGACAAACCATGCAATCAATGCAAAGGTACCGGCCGAACCAGGCATGCATCTAAAATAGACGTAAAAATTCCACCAGGAGTTGAAACCGGCAGCAAGCTCAAGCTTTCTGGTGAAGGCGAACCAGGCGAAAAAGGCGGCCCCAGCGGCAGTCTTTACATATTCATCAACGTTGGCAAGCACGACTTCTTTGAAAGAATCGGCGATGATATCATCTGTGAAAAGAATATAACTTTTCCCCTGGCTGCACTCGGCGGTGAAATTGAAGTTCCTACTCTCAAAGGAGTTGTCAAGATAAAGATTCCCGAAGGCACCCAGACCGGCAAAATATTCAGACTGCGCGGCTACGGAGTAAAATCTTTGCGCGGCAACCAGGGTGATCAGCTGGTTAAGATTTTTGTCAGAACTCCGACCGAAATTAACTCACGCCAGCGCGAACTTTTATTGCAACTTGCAGAGGAAGACCCGGAATCGAAAGCAACTGGCATCGGTTCGGGAAAATCTTTCTTCGATAAAGTAAAAAAAGCCCTCGGGGGCTGACCCTCAGACTTGAAGCCCAAAAAAGATTTTTCATTGCCCAAGGCATGAGAAATCTTTTTTGTTTTTCTGAGCGCCGGTTCAGAACCATTACAAAAATAGGCTTTTTCTGGTATTTTTGTAATAGGAGAGTGAGCCATGGTAAAAAAAATTATCGCCGTCCTGATACTGGTTATTCTACCAGTAATGTTATTAGCTGACGTTCTTCTTTTTGACGATCAACTTGAACCTGCAGATGCAGAGCTAAGCAAAGAACTAAAAGAATTCCAGTCCGATTCTGAAAAACTCGACCAGAAAATCGAGGAACTTCGTAAAATTGCTTGTAAAACAGGCGCTAATGCAGGCTCAAAACAAAATCTCGCCGCTTTTTTGATGAGAAAACTCGTATTGAATCGTGACCGTTCTTTTGAAACCAACGAAAATATGGTTATTGAAGCGGCTGACCTGGTTCCCGGACACCCGGTGATCGAAACTTTCTGGGGTGATATGCTTTATCATTCCGGTGATTTTGAAAAATCTCTGTCTCATTTCGAAAATGCCCTTTATAAAACTCCCGACAACATTAAACTTGTTGCCAAATGCGGGCTGGCCGCTCTGCAACTGATGCAGTATGAAAAAGCGCTCGGCTATTTTAGCACTGCCATGGAAAACGAACCTGATTCTTTTTTTCTGCTCTTTTCAGCTGGCAGATGTAATTATGAACTGAAGTATTTTGAAGAGGCCATCGAACTATGGGAAAAAGCCGCCAAAATTGCCAGGAATGAACGTGAACAGATGGCGGTTGAAAATGCAATCAAAGCGGCAAAAGAAATGCTCGCTTCTACTGAGGGCTCGACCAAAGAAGAAAACCAGCGCTTCGTAATTCATTTTGCCGGCAATTCACAGAATGACCTTGGCGAAATTGCCTTTGACACACTTGACGAAGTGTTCTTTCAGGTAACCGATTCCCTTTCATACAGCCCTGATGTAAAAATTAACGTTGTCTTCTTCCTGACAGAAGAATACTACAAAATCAACAAAGATTGGTCTGCCGGAGCCGCCCAGGGTATTCAGATCATGATACCGCTAAAATCAGGATACAAAAACACTGAGTATGTAAAAGGCCTTCTAGCCCATGAGTTTACCCACACCATCATTCACCTGAAAACAAACAATCGCTGCCCTCTCTGGCTAAACGAAGGCCTGGCCCAGTATCATGAATTTCAGGCATCGAATGGCTCACCTGAAGAAATGCGCTATGACTACCAGTCGATTTATCAGAATGAATTCGTCGAAAAACAGAATTTTGTCAAGCTGAGAGACGTTCCGTCATATATTGGTGGAGGCTCGCACCTTGATGTTTCAAAGGGATATATCGCTTCTTATCTTGCAGTACGATGCATGGCGGATTTTTACGGTGAGTCATCATTTGACGCTGTTTTATCAGCACTGGGCCAGGGAAAAAGCATCGATGAAGCAATGGTCGAAGCCACCGGCAAAAACATGGAAGATTTCGAAGACGAATTTGAAAACTGGTTGAGGAATCTTTAATATTCAAACATTCTTTTAATTACCGCAAAAAATGAAAAAGCTTGGCGAAAGCCTCAACCTTTTCTTCGGCCGCAACATGATTTATTTCATGCTGTTTTCCATGCTGCTGGGCTGGCTTTACAACGACTATTACAGCAATTTCCGCAATGCGGTTCCGCTCATGTTCGGCTTCATGACCTTCATAACCGCCATTAAAACCAGCTGGAAAGATCTCAAAAATATTTTTAAAAACCCGCTTTCATTGCTTTGCATAATATTGCTGCAGCACATTCTGATGCCGATTTTCGCGCAGCTTCTTGGCCATCTTGGCTTTCCCCACAATCCTGCTCTGGTAACCGGCTTTATTCTTGCGGCAGCACTGCCGGTAGGAATTACTTCGGTTATCTGGTCAGGCATGACTGATGGCGACGTGGCTCTATCATTGACTTCTGCGACCCTGGACACTCTGTTGAGTCCTCTGGTGGTATCATCGGTTCTTTATGTATTTATTGGCCATGGCGTAGAAATAAATTATCCGGCAATAATGAAGGGTCTTCTGATGATGATCGTTATTCCGTCGATGCTCGCTCTGACCATTCACGACCTTACTTCTGGTGGATTTCACAAACGATTCATTCCCTATCTTGGCCCGTTTTCCTCGGTCTGCCTGTGTGGGGTCATTGTGGTCAACGTTGCAACCGCTAAAGCAACGGCATCAGAAATGGTCAATGCTGCACCTGCCCTGCTGGCACTGGTATTTATTCAGGTATGCGCCGGCTTTTTCCTTGGCTGGCTGATTGCTCACCAGTTAAAGTTTACCGACCCCATTAAGAAAACCTGCATATTCAGTATTGGCATTCGAAATACCAGCTGTGGACTGGTAATTGCCACAGGCCATCTACCCATAGAGGCCAGCATACCACTTCTAATCGCCATGTTCTTTCAACAGCCGGTAGCTGCTTTTTCTCAAAGGTTTTTACTAGGCAGTGATGGCAATAAAAACCTTTCTTCATGGTAATTCCAAGCAAAACTTAAATTTTTTCTTTTTTTGAAAAAATAATTGAGTACTTTTAGCAGTCGTGCTATTTTGCCCCTATGAACCAAGAGTTCATGGAATTACAAAACAGTTTAGAAAGGAATTTGAGTATGAAGAGCATCGCCGAATTCATGGACATGGTGAAAGCCAAAAACCCGAACGAACCTGAATTTCATCAGGCAGTTCATGAAGTTGTAGAAACAATCTGGGACACCTACACCAGCAATCCGAAGATGGTTAAGAACAAAATTCTTGAAAGAATTGTCGAACCCGAACGCGTTGTTATGTTCAGAGTTCCCTGGGTCGATGACAAGGGTGAAGTACAAGTAAACAAGGGTTATCGCGTTCAATTTAACAGCGCCATCGGACCCTATAAAGGCGGCTTGAGATTTCATCCCAGTGTTACCCTTTCAATTCTCAAATTCCTGGGCTTCGAACAGATTTTCAAAAACTCCCTTACCACTCTGCCTATGGGCGGCGGCAAGGGTGGTTCCGATTTCAACCCGAAGGGTCGCTCTGATAACGAAATTATGAAATTCTGCCAGTCTTTCATGACTGAACTTTTCCGCCATGTTGGCCCTGACACCGATGTTCCCGCCGGCGATATCGGCGTAGGCGGCCGCGAAATCGGTTATTTGTTTGGCCAGTATAAAAGATTGCGCAGCGAATTTACCGGTGTTCTCACCGGTAAGGGTTCAACCTGGGGTGGCAGTTTGATCAGACCCGAAGCCACCGGTTTTGGTGCCGTTTATTTCGGCATTGACGTGCTCAAGCGCATTGGTGAAGAATTCAAGGGCAAGACCGTTGTATGCTCGGGCTTTGGCAACGTTACCTGGGGCACCATCAAAAAACTTGTCGAGCTCGGTGCCAGGGTCATAACTATTAGTGGCCCGGATGGTTATGTTCTTGATGAAGAAGGGTTCAACGAAGAAAAATGTGAATATCTGCTTGATATGCGCGCTTCATGCAATGACCAGGCAGAAGATTATGTCAAAAAATTCCCCAAAGCCAAATTTTTCAAGGGTCAGAAGCCATGGGGCGTCAAATGCGACTATGCTTTACTGTGCGCCACCCAGAATGAATGCAATGAAGATGATGTCAAGAAGCTTATCAGTAATGGTTGCCGCATGATTCTTGAAATTTCTAATATGGGTTGCACTGCTGGAGCAGCGAAACTTGCCACCGAAAAAATGCTGTTTGCCCCGGGCAAAGCAGTTAACGCTGGCGGTGTCGCAGTTTCCGGCCTGGAAATGACCCAGAACAGCATGCGCCTTAACTGGACAACTGAAGAAGTTGATGCCAAACTCAAGCAGATCATGCATTCTATTCACGAAGCCTGCGTAAAATACGGCAAGGAAAAAGATGGCCGCGTGAACTACATTAAGGGTGCCAACGTTGCCGGCTTCATGAAAGTTGCCAACGCCATGCTCGACCAGGGTATCGTTTAAGCGAATATTTAAAAAGGGCTGCCTGAATGGCAGCTCTTTTTTTATTTTTTTTAATCGGGATCTTGCGGTTTTTAGATCCTTTGTTATAATTGGAAACAAGGGTGATGGGTACACCCTTAAAAAATGCGATTCTACTGCACTTTCGGGTAGGTCAGTGCTGTTGAATCGGGTTTATCGGGCCGTGAATTAACTCGGGTAAATCAAATCTTTAGGAGTTAAACGTATGAGGAACAGCACTCTCAAGGTATTGTGCAAACTGTTGTGTGTCGTCATGCTGGCCAGCATCGTTCTGGAAGCACCTCTGATGGCAGCCTACAGTGGCATCAAAGTAAATGTTGGTGGCGAAAGCATCAACGTAACCCCCGGTCAGTGGGTAACTGTGAAACAGGGTCCCATGACTACTCATTACAACGTTCGCTACGTTGATGGCAAACCGATGGCTCTCGAAATGAGTCAGTACATGAATCTGGTTTTCGGTGGCAACAGTGCCGGTTCTACCGCAGCAGCAACTGCCGCCGGTTCTTCTGCTCAGGCCGCGACTAACGTATCACCCAGTGTTGACACCAGTTCTGTCGCCATTAACCCCGCTGATTCTTCAGCAGCCGCTCAGAGCGGTGCCAAATCTGGCAGCTGGATCAAGAATGAAATCAGCGAATACGGCGCAAAAATCAAAGACAGCTTCAATTCTGGCAAAGCCAGTGGTCAGAACTTCGGCAACAAAACCGTTGACGGCGTAAAAACCGGAGCCGGTAAAGTTGGCGATGTCGTAAAATCAACTGGCAGCAAAATCGGCAACTTCCTGAAAGGTGCCAAAGACAGAATCGCCAACCTTTTCAAAGGTAAAGGATCTTCTGCAACAAAAGGCTCAAGCAGCGACAGTTCACAGTCTTCACAAACCGGTCAATCATCTGAACAGAGCTCACAGAGCGGCCAGTCTTCTGAACAGTCTTCTCAGACCGGTCAGTCATCTGAACAGAGCTCACAGAGCGGCCAGTCTTCTGAACAGTCTTCACAAACCGGTCAGACTTCTGAACAGAGTGGACAGACCAGCCAGGGTTCAGTACAGGCTTCTCAGGATGCCTCACAGGCCTCTCAGGGAAACGGTTCTGTTGCCAAAGCTGACAAGCAGGGCTTCTTCTCAAAACTCAAAGACAAAACCGTCACCAAATTCAAATCTGGTTATGAAACTGGCAAAGCCATGACCGGCCAGGGCGTTCAGAACGTTAAAGACAGCCTGAAATCAGGTTTCAGCGCCAAGAACATTCTGATGACCGCTGGTATCACAGTTGGTGTTGATCTTGCAACCCAGATGATGCGTGGTGAAAAACCCAGCCTGAAAAAAGCTGTTAAAACCGTTGTATCTGCCGAATTCGCCGGTGGCGTTGTTGGTTCAGTAACCGGTGCAGCCGCTGGTTCATTCTTCGTGCCCTTCCTGTCAGCTGTTCCGGTTGTCGGTGGTGTTCTCTCAGCCCTTGCTCCTACCTTCGGTTCAATCGTCGGTGGTTCAGTAGGCGCTTACCTTGCTGGTGACCTGAAAAACGGCCGCTTCTCAATCCGCGAAGCTTTCAAACAAATCGACTGGGTTGGCGTTGCTGGTCAGACCGTTGGTTCAACCGCAGGCGCAATGCTCGGCTCAATGATCTTCCCGCCCTTCGGCACCATCATTGGTGGTATCGCCGGTGGTATGCTGGGTAACTGGGCTGCTCACAAACTGGCCGGCCTGTTCGGCAAAGGCAAAACCAGCTACGGTTCAATTGGCATGCCGGTTGGCTCAAATCCTTTCGGTGGCGCTCCTGTAGCTGACGTTTCCGGCCCGGTATCTATCGGCTCAGTAGCCGGTGGAGCTGAAATCCCGGTTTCTGGCGCTCTGGCTCCCGAAATCACCATCGCCGGTAATGCAGCTCCGATGGGTTCTTATGATTCTGAACTGCAGCTTGCTGAAGCCAAGTATCAGGAACTCTATAAACTGTATAACGATATGCTGAGCAAAGGCCGCCAGGCTGATGCGATGAAGGTTGCCCAGGAAATGAATAAAGCCAAGGCTGAATTCGAAGCCCTGAAAACCAAAAGCGGCAAATAATCGTTAACTCGGTTTAAAGCCTAAAAGCTAAGGCCCCCGCAGTTTTGCGGGGGCTTTTCTTTTCTTTGCAAAATTTTCATTAACAAAAATGTTAATAAGGGGCAACACGGTTAAACCAAATGTTTCATCTCGACCTGGAATTTGCAACAAGTAGGATAATTGGGCGATAATTATTTAAGGCCGATCTTGAGATGCCCCGATCAAGTCGGGGCATGACAAATTTGCAAAACTATTTCCTATGGGACAGCCCCACCCCACTAATCTCTTCTGTGATTCGTAATTCATCTCGCGAGACTCTAAGGCAAAAATGGCACAGAGATTTGCTTTTTTCGAAACCCTTTGTGTGCTTTGTGCCTTAGTGAGAGCTTTTTTGGCAAAAAATCTTACAAACGATTGTTTTAAAATTCCATAATGGCTGCGCCGATCACCGTCTGGACACAAGCAAGGCGTGACGACAAAATCGGGAAACAGTTTGTTCAGCATAAAATCTGGCACTACATGATTTTAATAGTTGGAAATAACTTCTTCAGAGGTTTTCCATCTTTCGTCGATATTGCCGGTTACAGCTTCTCTGATGGTTACCAGAACCTTCTGATCGTGGTGAACCGGCTGACTCTGCCCCGAAGGAACGACCTCGGTCTGAATTTCGATTGAAACCTGCTCCTGGCTTAAAACAAAAAATTCCAGTTTGCTTATGTTGCTGGCTACCAGCTTGGTCTTGTCTTCAACCCCACCCTCGCGGAAAAGCTTGTTGCCCCTGAGAGCATATTTGACATCAACATAATCGTCGGCCATTCCCTCGGCATCTTCAACTTTGGGAATCTTCATTTCCCAGCTGTCGCCGTTGTCGGTGAAAGATAAAGTTGCTTTGGGCTTGCCTTCAATGATCTCATTCTTGTCTATTATCGCATGAGAGATGGCAATATCCTTCTGCAGATATTTCAGAGCCTGTTCCGCCATCTGCTTTGCATCTTCTTTGGCCCGGGCCAGAGAAGCAGCACTCCTGGCCGAGTTCATCACGGAAAAAATCCCCCCAGAAATGGCTATGGTTATGACTGACGCAACCAGCAGTTCTATAAGCGAGAAACCTCTTTTAGTCTCATTAAGGGGCATTTTTTCCGACCATCACAAAAGCGAGTTTTTCTTCGGGATGCTTGCTTCCATCGGCTCTAGTCCAAGTTACTGAAGCCATGAATTCAATAACCGTATTGCGGGTCGGGTTAAACCTTGCTTTGGGCTGGAAGTCAAAATCCTTGAATTGTCTCTGAAATTCGAGCACGTCCGTCAAAGTTTTGGGATAACCGCCGTCAAGCTTGCCAAAATCGGCCCCAGCTGGCACCATTGGCTTGATTTCATCATAAGTTTTTGACATTATTTCTTCGCGGAAAGACTCGAGAATCTTTCTGGCCATTGATAGTTTTGAGGTTTCAATTCCCCGGCCGGCACCTCCGGCAATAGCATAATAAATCGGAACCGCAGCAATAACAAAAATAACCGCTGCAACCAATACTTCCACAAGAGTAAAAGCGCTTCGTTTCATCAATCTGCCTGAAGTTTTTCAAATTTATAGCTGGTCCAGTTGTCAGCTACCGATACAATATACCTCTTCGGATCGAATTTGCCAACATCTCTCATAACTGATAACGGACTGACCCGGCAGGCGGCGGAGTTGTAGTTTACTTCGAGATAATCAACATCGCCACGGTCAAATTCGTTCACAACAAGGTTACCATTGATTTCAAGTTTTTCGGTTTTTGATATAACTGGAGAATAATTAGAGTAACAGCTCGCCTCAATTCTCTCGCAGGAACCGCCAATATCCAGGAATCCGGCCCGTGACATCAAAGTGAAAACCGCGTCATTTCCAGACGCGTCTTTCTCACGCAAAACATTGGCCTTAATTTCGATGGTGTCTTTCACGACCAGAATACCTTGGCCACACACTCTGAATTCTTCTCCAATGGTCAACCCGCCCTTGATATAAGTCACACCGGTACAATTGAAAACACCTCCGGTGAATCTTCCGCTATCAGCCCAGAACTGGCCTTCTCCTTCATAAAAATGCGTCGCTTTTTTGGCATACTGGAGCAGACTGTAAACATTGGCCGGTTTGCAATCCTGGCTGTCTGGCGACCATTCAGACACCGATGAGTAGCCGGGCTTGCTTTCAATGCCATATTTTCTTTCTTTATTGATATACTTAATTCTGATTTCAGAAAAATCGTAGGGAGAACCAGATTTGCCGATGGGCTTGACCTGAATAATGGTTGTGCCGTATTTCTGTTTAAGAGGAGCTTCAACCACCATACCAAGCGGGTATTCCATGAAGCATTTCCCAAAAAACTGCGATGGTCCCTCAAGTGCATCGCAAAGAGAAAGAAAATTCAGCATGTTTTTAACCCCGGTACAGGGCCAGTCACTTGATAAAGAGGTCTCTTTAATGACGGGAAAATGAACCTCGTATTGAGATGAAGGAGACGGACTGTCATTCCATTTAAAAGTGGGCAAAACCTTGTAATTCGAGATTGCCGCCCGGTGAACCAGGGCGTTGAATTCTGTAAGGTAAGGCTGCTCTTTTGTTCCAAGATAGGTATTGATTTTCATTTCGCTTCTTGAATTGATTCTAACCATACCAGGAACCTGAGATTTAGCTCCGCCGCCGCCTGTAGAACCCTGCAACCCATTCATCGTTTCATATTCACCATCAAGCAGGTTATGAATGCAGATTGAAGCCACGGAATAAGCCGGTGACCAGTTGATTGCACCGCCAAGACTGACTCCCAGCGGGTTGTCATCATCCTCAAAAAGAAGATTGGAATTTGCCACAAAGAATGAATATTCTGGTGCGGGAGGCTGAATGTCAGAAACCTTGAAAGGCTTATTGGCAATGAGAGTTCTCACTATTTTCCTGCCGGTCGGACCATTGGGCCAGTATTCTACCTCAGCTTTTATCGATAAAACCCCGGTTTTTTCGACTACCTGCGGCTTGCTGCCATAAGGGTCGGCTTTAATCAGGGTTTTTATTGGATCAGGAAGTGCAGACCAAGCGCTTTCTATTTGATCGATAAGTTCTGAAGCCTGCCAGGTTAATCCGGTCGAATTGTGATCGCCTTTCATTGCCTGATCACGCAATGATTCCATGGTGAGCAATTCAAATGTGCCATCGGCCTTTTTCTCGGCACCAACGTATTCGGCTATTTTTTCCATAACATCAATGGT
Source organism: Candidatus Methylomirabilis sp. (assembly GCA_020722725.1). GTDB lineage: Bacteria > Muiribacteriota > Ozemobacteria > Ozemobacterales > Ozemobacteraceae > DYKG01. The sequence continues at coordinate 808 of DYKG01000019.1, read as the reverse complement.
CATGCTGCCGTTTTCGTCATCAGGGAAGATTTTGACTTCCTTTACGATCGCATCAACGTGGATATAGAGGTCGCCGTGAACGAAAAGCGAGGTGTCATATGGCTCCATGCGGGTTACCACAACGTCATCACGTTTGATCGCCCAACCAGGCGCTTCAGGGAGGTGAACTTTATGCTTCTGCTGATAAGTGTGGTTCGGCAGCTTGAAATCCAGCTTCCAGTCGCTATTAACCGAGCTCAGCGAGCCATCGGAACTGCCGGAGGTAAGATTGGTGACCGAATCATAAAATTGTGCCGAAGCTCCTTTGGCCTGTTTTGATCTTTCACTGACCCCTACCACATCATAGCCATTCTTTTTAGAGCTGAAAGCCTCTGCATAAGGGACTTTTACCGAAACCTTCAGTTTGACATTATCCGGGCCACCCAATTCAGTAATAATGTATTCAAGAGGCTCAAGCGCCGATGTGCTTCCTTCAAGTTCTAGGATTGGATTTTTATAAGGGTCAATTTCAAGAGGGATATTCTTGCCCGAACTATCACCGAGATTGTCTTTTTTCAGCTCACAGGGAAACCGGAATGGCAGGTAATAGTCTTCGCTTGCCGGGTCATTCATTTTTTCGCGAAGGTAACCCATAACCAGGTCAACGGCTGATTCAGCAAGAGCCTCAGCCTTTTTTTCGTCGCTCATCATTCTGGTGGTGAATCTTTTTGAAGTGTTAGCTCTAAGAAAAAATATGGCGACAATGGTTAAAACTGAAATCGCACCGATAACGATCAGATAAGCAGAACCTTTTTTGCCGCCGGTAAAA
>DYKG01000018.1 GCA_020722725.1 Candidatus Methylomirabilis sp. | reverse complement strand
AAGGCTGGATTCTTTGCCCCAGTCGGCGATTCGTGACTTCCATCTTTACGTTTGGGAATTCTGGGGACATCTTACTTAATTGTTGAAATCGAATAGATTTTCTGTTATTTATTTCTTATGGCAAGAATTGCAAGAATCGTGGTTCCTGGCATTCCACACCACATTATTCAGAGAGGAAACCGGCGGCAAAAGGTCTTCTTTTCCGACGATGACTACCTTACTTACTTAGAGCTGATGTCAGAGTGGTGCGAAAAAGCCCGAATTGAAATCTGGGCTTATTGTCTGATGCCAAACCACATTCACCTGATCGGAGTACCTGAAGGCGAAAACAGTTTTAAAACCGGTATCGCCGAAGCAAATCGAAGATATTCGAGAATGATCAATTTTCGCAACAACTGGCGTGGCCACATCTGGCAGGGTCGTTTTGCATCTTATCCGATGGATGAAAACCATCTTTTTCAGGCAGCCAGGTATATTGAACTTAACCCGGTCAGAGCCGGAATCGTAAAGAATCCGGAAGACTACCAATGGAGCAGCGCAAAAGCCCATATAACAGGAAAAAATGACGCGCTCGTTTCAGTTAAACCATTGCTTGAACACATCAAATGCTGGTCGGATTTTCTCAATGAGGCTATTGAAAAAAGCGATATCGAAAAGCTCAAAAAATGTGAACGAACTGGCAGACCTCTTGGAAACAATGACTTCATCGAAAGACTTGAAAAAATCACCTGCCGCAGACTCGTTCCCGCCAAACCTGGGCCCAGGAAGACTACCCAAACAGATAAGAAAACGAAAAGTCGCAAAGAAAAATAATTAAGTAAGATGTCCCCCGAATTCCCCCGAATTCCCAATTAATTTCATCTATTGATCGGCATCGATTCCAAGGCGTTTCATTCGGTATAAAAGCTGGGTTCGGGGAATTTTCAGCTCGTCAGCGGCACGGCTTTTTACGTTGTCGTTTCTGGCAAGCGCAGACAGAATCAACTTTCGCTCGAGATCTTCGAGTGTTTCGATTAAACCCGAGCCAAGCTCAGGTTCGCCGCTTGAGATTTCATGTTTTGTGGCAACACTTAACTGGCTGGCGACTTCTTTTGTGGCTGACAGGCCAAAATGAGCCGGTTCGAGAAGGCAGGAATCGGCCATAACCGCTGCCCGTTCAAGCTGGTTTCGCAATTCTCTGATGTTTCCCGGCCAATCCAGGTCCTGCAGGCGTTTTAAAGCCGGCGGGCTCAGTTTGAGTTCATTCTTTTTCAAATCAGCCGAAAGGCCTTGCAGAAGCTTTAAACAAATGGCTTCCAGATCTTCTTTCCGTTCACGCAGCGGCGGAATGTGAATTTTAAACACCGACAGCCGGTAAAGCAGATCTTCGCGAAACAGATTGCCCCTGACCATCTGCTCAAGATCGCGATTAGTCGCTGCAACGATGCGAACGTCGATAGGCCTGGCCCTGCTGCTGCCCAATCTGACAATTTCCTTTTCCTGCAGCACCCGCAAAAGCTTGGCCTGCAAATTTACCGGTATTTCGCCAACTTCGTCGAGAAAAACCGTGCCGCCTTCAGCTGACTCGAAGCAACCGGCGCGGCTTTGACGTGCATCGGTAAAAGCGCCTTTTTCGTGCCCGAAAAGTTCAGATTCAAATAAAGTTTCAGGAATCGACGCACAGTTTACCCTGACAAAAGGCCCGTCGCGACGGTCTGAAAGATTGTGAACGGCCCGCGCCACCAGCTCTTTTCCCGCTCCAGTTTCGCCGGTTATCAAAACGGTCGATGGGTATGGAGCCACTTTGCTGATCAAAGTTTTCACCTGCATAATGGCGGGGCTGTTCCCGGCAATGTCATTAAGACTGGCATTTAACCCGGCAAGTTCAAGCAACTGCTTGTGCTGGCGCTGCAACCGACTGTTCTGGCGCTCCAAACGCCGCAGATTCTCGACTTTCTGCAGTCTGAAAGAGAATTCTTCAAGTGAAACCGGTTTGGTGAGATAATCCATTGCCCCGAGCTTTATCGCTTCAACCGCCGATTGCACCGAACCGAAAGCGGTCATCAGAATTACCTCTGGAACCGGCTGATAATCAACTTTTCGGGCAGCACTGACGATTTCAAGACCCTGGCCATCGGGCAGCTTTAGATCGGTTATAACCAGATCAAAGCTGCTTTCACCCAAATTCTGCAGACCGTCTTTTAACGTGTGCGCCAGCAGGCAATCATGGTTTTCCTGCTCTAAAAAAACTTTCAGGCCACGGGCCAGCGATTCATTATCGTCAACCACCAGAACTTTCATGAAGGCACCTCAATTTCAAAAACCACCCCATTTTCGAGATTGCGACAGCTGATTTCGCCGCTGTGCGCTTCAACCAGCTTGCGCGTCATCGCCAGGCCGATACCGTTACCGCCCGGTCGTGCGGTGGCAAAGGGGGTAAACAGCCTTGCAAGCAGTTCTTCATCGATCAGGGGGCCATTATTAACAAAGCTGAGTTTCCAGCTTTCTTCTGATTTTTTAAACCTTATCTGCATGCAGAGAGGAATTGCAAGCGCTGCCGCATTACCGATAATATTGTCGCAGGCCTGCTGTAACATGGTGCGATCGAACAAAATAACGGCTTCAGGATCGACCTGTAGCTGCATCTCAAGACTTGTCCAGAGATCTTTGCGGCTATCGATGAACTGGCGCAGAAAATCTGCAAGTCTGATTTCTTCTTTTTGTGGCTGTACCAGCCGCGAATAATTCAGGAAACTCTCAAGAAACAGCCGCAGATGCACCAGCTGCGTTGAAATTTCTTCTACTTCTCCGCATGAAGCGTTTTCCAGATTCTGCAGTCTTCTTTTCAGAAGGCCAAAATGCATTTCAATAGCAGAAAGAGGGTTACGAATTTCATGGGCGATGGCCGCCCCGGTGAATGCCAGCTCTTCCAGCTTTCGCGCGAAAAGCTCTCGCAAATGCCGATCTTTTAACTCCAGCTCTCTGGCCAAACTGATCATTCCTTCATGAATCAGATTAAGCTCACGCAGGTTCAGATCGCCGCCAGCTGGTATGATGCCTTTCTCAATTTCTTTAAGCTGACTGACTAGAAACGAGGTCTTCTGACTGAAATTGCAGGCAACCAGCAATGATATCAGCAGGCTGAACAAAAAAACCGCCACCAGGATATTAAGAAAAAACTCCCGCATGGCCGCGCTCAAATGCAGATATTCAAGATCTGCCTCGATCCCGATTACTGAATCCAGCAGCTGAAACTGGTCAAGAAGCGGAAAAAGAACAATTTTGAAACGCCGGGAATCGGCTGCAGAAAATGGGTCAGGCATTACCACCCGGCCCTTTTCGAGCTCATTGATATTTGAAAAAACCAGATCTTCAATGTCTTCAGCGGACGGCGGCAAAATAGAAATTTTATTTGGATTAACCGCTGAAAAAGAAGCGACGAACCTTGGATCGCTGCCTGAAACATCCAGCCAGTAAAGGTTTTGCAGCCAGGCACCATCTTTCTCAAATTGCCAAAAATTGTTTAAAATATTTATTTTTCCCGGCTCATCACCAGTCACCTTGTCTATCTGGTCGGCAAGCGTTCGGGCCATGTTAATCAATCTGCCTTCAGCTTCCTGATTAAGCGATTTAAAAAAACGCCGGTTTAACCACATGAAAATCAGGGCAGAACAAAGAATTGAAACCAGAAAAATGCTTACAAAAAGCCGCCCCAAAATAGTTCTTGGAAATAATGCCCTGATATTCATCTTTTAGCGTAGCAAAGAACCATGCCGTGTTTTTTAAACAACTCACGGCAAAACAGAGGGTTATAAGTAAAGGAAGTTGCCAGACTCCACAAATCTTTGGCATTGGTTTTAAAATCCAGTGCCCGACGAAAAATATTAACCGGGTGGTTAAAACGCCGACGAGCACAGAAACAGGCTTCAGTCAGCTCATCGGGTGTCATTCGAGCAGGTTTGAACACACAATCCCCGAAACGATATCGATCATCGAGCCACCATTTATCGAGCAGCAATCGATCTTCTGCTTTCATTTCGTCATAGAGCGGGGTTCTTGGGTAAGGGCAGAGAATATTGAAAGCGGCAAAACAGAATTTTTGATCAACCGCCCATTGCACCGTTTTTCTTATCGAATTCAGATCGTCGGCATCGTAACCGGCAAGAACCGCCGGGGTGCGGTATGGGCGGCCATGCTGTTCGCACATCGATGGCTTGATCAATGCAATTTTTTGTCTGGTCATAGTTTTGCTTCAGCATAACAGAACGATGATTGTTCAACAACATGATCTGCCTTAATCGTTCTTTACCTTGCGCAGCTTTGGGTACATTGTTATCATTATATTAGTCAGATTGGGCTCGAAAGGAGCATAGCTTTATGAAAGTGAACCACAGATCAGGTATAGCCCTGTTCTTCACCATATGTACAATTCTGGTTATCAGCATCATCGTTTACGGCATGATCTATTTCATGCGCGGTGAGGTTTATCATTCAGAAGGTTACGTTGACAACACGATAGCACTTCTGCTGGCAGAGGCCGGTGTTGAAGAAACTCTCTTCACCATTAAAAGCCAGATGAATAATCCAGATAACCCCTTCTACAAGTTAATTACCAAAGAAAGCGAGGGGTCGGTAGACGTCGATCTGTCAAGACTTTCGAAAGGAAGCGACGGAGTTGCTCCTCTGGTCGAGGGCGGCAGCGTAAAGGCCCGGCTCACCTGGCAGCTTGACGCAAAAGCCATGGAAGAGCTCGTCGCCAAAGGCGTTCCCAGGGAAATAGCCAGAGAAGGTACGATTACCATTAACTCGCAAGGCCTGTTTCACCGGTCTAAAAAACAGGTTGAAGTGAAGAAAACCCTCAAAGCTATGCTGGTTAAGGGGCCGATGAATGCCAACGCCGTCGGTATGGTGGCACCTGAACATGGTCTGTTTCTCAACGAAGCCAGCCCCGAATCATTCAAAATAGAAACATTCGATTTCTGGGATCCCTGGGGCTTTTTCGTAATAGGTGGGAAAACCTACATGAAAGAAGGTGCCAAAGTTGACCTGCCGAAATGGCTGATTCTGACCCGCATGCGCAGTCAAATGGATCATCCATGGCTCGACATGGGCATAGGCTGGACCGGCTGGAATGGTGGTGCCGATCTAAGCCAGACCTCGCTTGAATATACCGACGATGCGGTCAAGCGCCAGTATTATAAATGGCAGGGCTTTTTCAGGTGGCCCTGGTGGTCGAAAGTTGCTGAACCATACCATTCAGAGACCAAAAAAGTGGAAGAATACAACAACAAAAAAATCAACCTCTACCCCGCCGACGTTTACAAACGCCTGGCGAACCGGGTTGTTGATCCTGAAGCCAAACCAGATCACGGCAAGTATTTTACCAATGTAAACTTTACCGAGGCATTTGGCCGCAACAAGGTCACTTACAACAAAGTAGTGCCTCTTTACGGCTGGGGCGACTGGCGCAAGGTTCCCAACAAATACAGCCGCTATTTCGGCAATCCCACCAAAGCCCACGACACCAGCCGCGCCGTTGAAATCAACGGTCTTACCTATATCAAAGGCGACGTCTTTCTTGAAGGCTGGGTCAAGGGAAAAGGCCTGCTGGTTGTTGAAGGCAACATCTATGTCGGCGGCGATGTTCTTACCATGCCTGACGATTCAGGCCTGGAATCATGCGTTGGCATCATTGCCCTGCGCGACAAAACCTGGGATACTTCCAACGAAAACCCGCAGACCGGCAAGATCATTTACAAACCTCATCATGATTCTGACTGGTCAAGATTTGGCATCACCCATCCTTTCCGCAATCTCAGCCCAAGACTTGAGGGGTCCTTCCATGCAGAAGGTGGCATGGAACTCGATACCGATTCTTCGATGAAAAAACTCTGCAACATGGATATAGTTGGAAATCTTTCGGTTGATTATTTCAATCGCCGCAAAATGCCAAACGATGTGAGAATCACTTATTATAACTGGCAGGAAGTCCTGCAGCGTTCTACCTACGATTACACCGTAGATAAGAAAGTCGATTACACCAGTCTGTATGAGCTTGCCATTCAGAAAGAAATTGTCAGCTGGAGAGAAGTTGACGCGACACTCTAAAAAATAGCCATGGAATAACATCCGCGCCATGGTAAACCTCTTTGTCTTTGAAAGCAGGACTTTTCTTATGAAATTTTTGCTCAACAAGCGTTTGCGGCAGGCTTTTCAGAAGACGTAGCCCAGAAAAAACCTGTTAAAAACATTGTTCCGCGATGCCAATTGCATCAAAACCGTTATTGGAGGTAAAAAGCCCGGTTGACCGAGAATTGCTGGGTTTTTGCCATAATTCTATTGCCATTTTCTTCCTGAGTAGTATAATAGAAGGGATTCTGACTAGAAGGAAGACACACAAAATGCGTTTGAATAAACTCATTCCAGCAATACTTGCGATTCTGATTTCGACTTCGGCCTTTGCTTCCGACGCTTTTGAGGGTTGGGCCGATGATCTGGCCGAAGAGTTACGGGTAAAAGTTCTGCAGAATAACTATGCCCGTCGCCTGATTTTTCCTAAAAAAGACCGAATTCCCACGGTTGCCTGGGTTAAAGATAAAAACAGCATCGTTTTCGGCAACATTCACGACAGCCAGCAGCTTTGGAGCGGGATTTTCAAGCTTGATACGATAAGCAAAACCGAAATCATGAATATTCCCATAGCACCTGGTGCCTTTCATTTCGCAACTCTATTCCATTTCAGCGAACCAGTTACCATCACCAGTCAGAATGGCGAAAGCAAAAAAATTCGCGGCCTCTTGATGGGCACCGGCCCTGAAAAAGATTTCAGCATTCAAGGGATTGCCGGTCTTCAATTGATTCAGATGCGGGCCTACTCGATTGAATTTTATGAAAGCATTGCCCCGGTTGACCCCAAATATCGCCACACCTTAAATACTTCAAAAGTTGACCCGGTGCTGTTTTTTCTCGCCCACGCTGAAGAAACTGCACGTCTGGCTGCGATGACTTATCTCAGGGCACTCAGCGCCGAATCGCCCGATGCGGGTGACCAACCGATTTTTCAGAAGTATAATGTCTTTGGCGCCAACTGTGTTTCAAGCGGCATACAGAATCTTGCCCGAGCGGTTAAGCCCGAGTATCAGAAACATTTTCTGAGCCTTGGCAAAAAAGACATCCGCAAAATGGAAACCCTGACCCGCGAAAAATTCCTGTATTGGATTCAGTCATGGCATCAGGTTGGGCTTCAGGCCCTGGGAGCCATTGTCGGCCGATCACCTGATCGAACCGGATTCAAACAGCTCGAAACATTTCACAAGCAGTTGCGCAGCACCAATATGATGGCCCTGCCATGGCGGGCCAAGCCCCTGATCGACTGGGCAACAAGATAACATTTAATCCCAGAAGAAGACCCTGCGAGACCTTACTTTTTCGGCTTCAACCCGAACTTGGTAAATGTCGCTCAAATTGTTGCCGGTCATAACTTCTTCCACTTTTCCCTTATAGGCAACCTGGCCCATGCGCACCATCACCACCTGATCAGCAATCATGGCCGCCACATCGGGCTCATGAGTGGTAAAGAGAATGGTTTTACCCTCTTTTACCAGTTCACGCAAAATGCCGATCAATCTTGACTTGTTTTTTATATCAAGATGGGAAGTAGGCTCATCGAGCATCAGCAAGTCCGTCTGCTGGGTAAGCGCCCGTGCCAGCAGCACCAGCTGATGTTCGCCACCGCTTATCTGCATTACCGAGGCATCGGCCTTTTCAAACAAACCAACTTTTTCCAGGGCAGTGCGAGCAATTGCATAGTCTTCGGGCCCGGGAACACTGAATCTGCCAAGATAAGGGGCACGACCAAGCAAAACAAAATCAAGCAGGCTGAAATCGAAGAAAGACGGCTCGAACTGAGGAACCAGGGCGATTCTTTGCCCAAGCTCAGAGCGGGAAAAATCAATCAATTGTTTTTCACCGAACCATATCTGCCCTGACCCTGGAACCAGCCAGCCAAGAGCAAGCATAAGCATCGTGGTTTTACCAGTGCCGTTCGGACCAAGAATGGCGGTTACCCTGCCCCGTGAAAACTCAAGGGAGAACTGACTTAAAACCAGATTAGAACGGGCCGGGTATGAAAAACAGACCTGATCAAATTGCAGAATCGGGTTTTCGCTCATTCCCCGCCTCCCCGAGTTTTCATCATCAACACAATAAAAACCATTGCCCCAAAAAGTGAGGTAATAATACCCAGCGGAATTTCTTCGGGTAACAGAGTGCGCGCCAGACCATCGCAGATCAACACTAGAATAGCCCCAAGCAGCATGCTGCCAGGAAGGGCAAATCTTGCATCAGCCCCGAAAATTCGGCGCGAAAGATGAGGCATGATCAGTCCGACCCAGGCAATCAACCCGCTGATTGCGGTTACCGCAGCGGTGGCTACCACCGCAAAAACCAGAATCAGTGCCCGCTCAAAACCGGTAGAAGCTCCAAGCGAAAACGCCGTATAATCTTTCAATGCCAGAATGTTAAGCCGCCAGCGCAAAAGCAGCAGGCCCAGAATACACAGCAGGCAAACTGGCGCAACAATGAAAACCTCTGACCAGGAAATTGCCCCGAGCCCGCCAAGCATCCAGAAGGTGAGCTCGGCAAGCTGAGAAGTGGGGTCTGCGATGTACTTTATTATGCCAAGCAACGATGTAAAAACCGCTGAAACGCTGATTCCGGCCAGAACCAATCGCAAAACCCATGAACCATACTGAATCTTCCAGGCAAGAGAATAAGAGATAATCAGGCCCAGACAGGCAAAAAATGCGGCACTGCCCTGAACCAGCCATGGAGAACTGCCAAAAACAACAATACTCAAACCAGCACCAAAAGCCGCACCTTGAGAAACTCCCAAAAAGCCTGGATCGACCAGGGGATTGCCGAAGAGCATCTGCATCACCGTTCCGGCTGCGGCCAGACTCATGCCCACTAAAATCGCTACCAGAGCACGGGGAAGGCGAAGATTCATGACTATTTCGCTTGCCATGGTATCATTTCTCGCCTGCTCAAGACTCATGAATCCAGGGCCAGGATACCTGCCCAGCAGCAGCGAAAGCATAAAAATCCCAATTAAAGCGAGCATCAGAGAAGATAGCAGCATTCTGAGCCGCCGATTTTTCAAAACCAGTGGATCATCTTGCAAAGCCAGCATCTCCACGAATCTGGATTTCTCTTATCTGCTCATCAGTTAAATTGTACAATTTAAAAAATTGTTTGAAAATTTCGGCCATATCTGATTTCAATTCAACGATTTCGGGGTTAAGAACCATGGCCAGCCAGCATTGCCCAAGAATCCATCGAGAATCGGGCTGATCCCAGCATACATAATCTTCTGGAAAAGCCAGAAGCCTGCCTTTATTAACCGCCCGCAGTTTTTGCCAGAGCTTATCCTGTTTCAGGCTGGCAACTGATGCTTCAACATCGCTGAAATACGAAGTAACCACTATATAATCAGGGTTCCATGCGGCAATCTGTTCAAAACCAACTTTTTTCCAGCCCCGATCAGCGCCGGCATCAACCCAGACCGGGTCTCCACCCGCTTCTTTCACCATTCTGGCCTGGATCCAGGATGGTGGTGAAACACTAAAAGAAACAGAACCTTCGCGTTCTGAATAAAAAAGGTGAAAAACCCGTGGTTTTGCTTTAACCGGCAGGCGATCAGCAATGCGCTTCTGCCAATCAGAAAAAAACTTAATTACCTCCCGGGCCTTGTCTGTTTCACCAAAGATTTTTCCCAGATTCTCAATCTCCTTGAAAAACAGCTTCGGGTCTTCAAGGTCAAAAAAAATCGCTTTCAACCCCAATTGCTTCAATCCGTTTTCGAGACGATTACGCTCAACCTCACGGGCAAGAATCAGATCAGGTTTCAGGGCAGCCAATTCTTCAACGCTGTTATTGTGGCTGTTAATCTCTGGCCTTTCAGAAAACTTTGAATCGAGCAGCTGATAAAAGCGGTCTGAACTTTGAAATTGCAGACTTCGGCTGTAACTGATCAGGCGGGGTGCGGCTGATTTGAAAAAAAAGGCAAGATTGCTGATCATGAAGCCAGCACGACCAGTAATAACTATGCGCTCAGGAAGACCCGGAAGCAACACAGAATTGCCCCGACTGTCAATTATTTCAAAATCCTGCGCAAAGACCGGTAAAAATATAAATGTCAGAAAAAGGGCGAGAAACAACACTCTCACAAAGACCTCCAAGCACTGCTACTTTATAGCACAATATACTACCCGGCGTAAAAACGCAAGTGCTAATTGCCCGGCAATTCTCCGTCAGACATTATTTTCGCTCCAAACGGTCACTTTTTCAGCAATTCCATGTCTTTCGCCGGAATCCCCGCTCTATAATTCAAGATGCATCAGCCAGCGTTTCTGGTTTTTTTGGGGATGCATCGCCAGGTCGGCTTTTTTGACAAAACCGAATCTTTTCATATAAAAGCTTGTTGCACGAACATCTTCAGGGTTCATCGTCAGCTCAAAATAGCTGATTCCCACCCGACGGGCAAACTCGAGCAGAAAATTCATAAGAACGCTGCCATAACCTCGGCTGGTAATGCTTTCATCCACCGCAAAACCAAAAATATTGGCGCCGGCATCGTCGAAGTTTTTGAGCATAACTGCTTCAGCAAAAATTTTGCCATTGTCTTCGAGGGCAAAAACTGAACCGGAACGGGCAAACTGTGCGAGATTGAATACTGAAATTCCATCTACCCCAAAGGCCTGGCAGTCGATCTCAGAAATCTTTTCAAGGCGTTCATAATCTGTAGCTTGAGGTCTTACAAGCAAAAAAGCCATCTGATTCACCAGTTTTCAGCGTCGTTCAGCACTGCGGGCATCTTCAACCGCTGCCATGCAGATTAGGGCATCATCGGAAACCAGCATGAAACAGCCGGGGCGACGACAATTGATTATTCTCAAAATGTGATTTGGACATGTATAGCGGCCAAGCAGCTGACAATCAAAGTTGATCAGGCCAAGCTGATCAAGATCGGTGCCGATTATCATTCCTTTCTGATGCTTGACGGCAAAAACCGGATTCCCGGTCAGGGAATTCTTCAAAATCTCATTGGTTCGTCGGCGCAGCATGATAATATCGGCCTGGTCTCTCACCGATGCAAAAACATCGTTGGTTTCAGTGGCAAAGGCCGCCAGAGCAACCGGTCCGGGCAATCTATAATTGAACATCTCTTCAAGCTGCTCATTCAGAAGGTGAAGAACCCCTGATTCTTCGCCCACCATAATGCTTGATTGATCTTCAGAAACCTCAACCCGCTGAATCGGATCTTTGAAAACCTTATCTCCAGAGGTTTCACCGGTTGCATCAATAACCTGGACCGTCTTTTCACGAACCAGAATCAGTCGGTCACCGAATGGAATCATCGAATGTACCGCTTCTTCAGACTCAATTAAATGGGAAAAATGCTCCGGCGATTGATAAAACCTCGCCTGATTATTGGTATCAACCAGAATCATCGAACTTTCGGCAAATACAAAAACATCCTTGAACTCGCCGAGAAATTTAAAACTTTCATTACCGTCAATGTCGAAACCGATAACGCCTGAAGCAGTCACGGCAACAATCATATCGGCGTCTGCACTGGCTGACATGGATTTCACAGAGGTATCGCCAAGGCGCTGCTGCCAGACTTCTTCGCCCAGGTCGTTGAGACATATCAGGCTGTCTTTTCCATTCCAGACCACCGAATACTCAACGCCTTCGTGACCCTGCCAGCAATGAACCATGGGTTCATTTTCCCGACTACCCGAAAGCTCTACCGCCCAAACTTTTCTGAAGAAAAACTGGTTATCCTTTTTCTTCTCCGGCAACGGTTTTTCAAGAAACTCCATTTTGTTAACCACTACCCCGGTATTTTTCTGCAGGCAGCCTATTTCACCCCGTTCAGTGGCATAATAAATAGCCTCGCTGTCGGGGCAGATAAAAGATTTCAGCAGACGCTCGGTAAAGCTGTATTCCCAGACCAGCGTGCCTTTTTCATCAAATCTTACGATGCGACCCTGATCGGAAAAAACGATTGAATCGCCGGTTTTACCAGCTAAAGAAACACCGGTATTACGTGGGCTGTTCTTTCCTTTCCAGATGCCGAAGCCCTTGACCGGATTGACGCAAAACAGCCCACCACCACTATCAAGCGCCAGCACCGCCTGCCCGTTTTCACTGATGTCAACTGATATGACGGTCTTCATTCCCATAAACGGGTCAAACGGCTTGCCAACCTGGTTAACCGCTCCCACTCCATCGCCTCGGTCGTCAGCGCATGGGAAAACCGTCACCTGACCCTGTCCGGCAATCGCCAGATCGCATGGTCTTTTCATCAGATTACGATATGCCCAGCGAACCCGTAATGACCGGTCGGTGCCGACAACTGCCGGATCGGAGGTCACGAAAGAAAAAATCTCACCGGAAGCGGAAATTCTTCCCAAAAGCGCTGGGAATGGGCGCTTTCGCCACAATGTCGTTCCCTCCGGGCCGTATAAAATAGAATGCTTTTCAACGTCAACCGCCAGAACTTCAAGAGTTTCAGATATGGAAATCGATACCAGATCATAACCCGCCGGGCGATGCCATAGCTCTTTGCCATTGTCGTCAAAAAGTTTGAGTTCATTGGCTTTATCCAGGGTAATGATAACGTGGCGGTCACGGGTGAAATCAATCAGTTTCAAACCCGGCACCTGAATTTGCCAGGCTTTCTGATAACCTAATTTCGGAGCATCTGTCATTTTTCACCTGCGTGTATTCTTTGCTATGCGCCAAAAGAACTGCCGACCATTTTGACGTATCATATCGCTATCGATTGAAAGGATAATCGGCAACTTTTCTGATATACTGAACCATAACAAAAAAATTCTGGAGTAAGCCAATGAAAAACCACGAAAAAATCTGCCGTATTTTAACAGGCACCATTCTGTTCGTGCTGGTAGGGCTGAATCATTTATCCGCTCTTGGCCCCACCATTCCTCAGGCTGGTATTTTTGAGAGTGTCAGCTCACATCAGGTGGTGATGGCTAAGATCGATGGAAACATTGAGCAGATTTGCCTGCCAAGATTTGAGATTGAAGGCGAATTCGACGACCGCGAACTGAAAAAGAAATTGAAAGATAGCCTCGAATCGCAGGATGCGATTTTTCATCTGTACCACGATGGCCTGGGCCGACCCAAAAAACAGGGCGGGATGATGTTTGCCTCAGAAATTTATCTGAAGGGCATCAAAATGAATTATACCGCCTATTTGCGTAAGATCGGCCTTAATTTCAAAGTGAGCAAAACCAGGCCATATGAAGACAAAGAGCATCTGAGGGCAGTGGCATATAACCGTTACATCGTTACCAGGATAGCTGAAGCTGAAAAAGCAGATAAAGATAAGCCCAAACCGGAAGAAAAAAAACTTCAGGACATTTCGACCATGCAAATCTCAACGATCTGGGATGTTTTGCCCCGCGGAGTAGTTCCACCATCGATCAGAAAGCAGCAAAAGGAAATCGAAAAGCGCATCAAGGCCATGAAAAACCGACCTTATCAGGCCGAAATCGTGAAAATGGACCCGGTTCGCTGGGCAACCGGCAAATTCGGCGTTCTTACCGCAGATGGCTTTATTACCGGCTCATATCTTGAAGGACAAAAGCCAGATCTTGAAATTACCCCGCCGCAGGAAAAAGACTGGCTTAAGCCTGAAATGGTCAAAGAGCTCGAAGGCCAGCCATGTGAGTTCGTTTTTCAGCTCGACCGCAGCGGACATGAGGTAGTGAAAGACGGGCGCTATTTTCTGCGTAATATCTATTTTCGCGACCTGAAACTTAGCTGGGAGGAATGGCTGAAAAAGTACAGCCTCACCTATGTCGACCCCGCCAGTCGTCAGGATTTTGCAACTAACGTCATCGATCTGCAGGTAAAACTTATCAGTGGAACCTTTGCCGGAATGAAAGCCGCAGTTATCTGCGGCGGCGACTTCGCCGAAGGCAACCCGCTGGTAAAGACCCATGAGCTGATCAGGGTTTTTCCCCCCGACCCGAAACCGGCTAAGTTCGTGCCTTTTGCCCGCCGTTTTAACGAACTTTACAGTGGAAAACCGGCAGATTTTTCTCTGCTTCTATGTCCCGATGGCAAGCCTTACTCCGAATTGGGGCAAAAAAAGGCACGACGTCTGTATTTCCCCGAAAGGCAATCTACTCTTGAAATGCTGCAGCAGGAACTGATCAGTGGCAAAATAAAATAACGGAGAAAACTGATGAAATACTGGCTGATGAAATGTGAACCAGGAGCATATTCAATTGAAGATTTGAAAAGAGACGACACCACCTCATGGGAAGGGGTAAGAAACTACCAGGCCAGCAATACACAAAAACCTGTGTGGTTTATGGTCGACGTTGAGTTGTCGAAAAATTCAAACAAATACTGCCACTGGCTGAAATCAAAAGCGATAAAGCTCTGGAAGGCATCATGGTGGCCCGGAAAGGCTCGCGACTTTCAATTCAACCCCTTTCAGAGGCTCATTTCAAAAGAATTCGCGAGCTCGGCCGCGGAAAATGATCGCTTAAATATAAGCCTGGCGAAGACCTTCCTCAATTGCATTCCACATGGTTTCGACACCTTCCAGACCTACTGAAATGCGAACCAGACCCTGGGTAATACCACGCTTCAACCGGTCTTCTTCTGGAACCCCGGAATGGGTCATCGATGCCGGGTGCTGGAAATAAGTAACGGCGCTGCCAAGACTGACCGCCAGTTCACCTGGGGTAGTATAGCCGGCAAAATAATCCATCAGACGACGGGCAGGCTCGTAACCATCTTTGAGCTCCAGCGCAATGATTCCTCCGCCAAGACGCATCTGCTTTTTCATCAGCTCATGGTCAGGGTGCGATGGCAGGGCAGGATAATAAACCCGCTCAACTCTTTCGTGCTTTTCCAGCCGGCTTGCCAGGTCAAACGCAGTAGCACTTGCTCTTTCTACCCGCAAATGCAGGGTTTGCAGTCCCTGGGCATTCAACCACGAATCAAATGGGCTCGGAGTTGGCCCAAAATCCTTGTAAATGTGAAAAAGATGCTCGCTCATGAATTCCCATGGTCCGATAACCACGCCGGCCACACTGGTTGAATGGCCGTTCACATACTTGGTCAGACTCTGAATGACGATGTCGGCACCAAGCCTGAAAGGCTGCTGTAGATAAGGGGTGGCAAAAGTATTGTCGACAATCAGGGGAACTCCGTGGCTTTGTGTCAGAGTCGCAATTGCTTCGATATCTGAAAGCCTGAGCGTTGGATTATCTGGTGTTTCAAGAAAAACCATGGCAATTTTCGGGTTCTGCTCAAGCAAATTTTTAACATTTTCAACCCGGGTAGTATCGACGAAATGAGTTTTTACCTGAAATTTTTCAAGAGTACGAAAAAAACTGTCGGTACAGCCATAAACGCTACCGCATATTATCTCGTCACCACTTTTAACAAGAGCCATGGTAGTACAGGCAATCGCCGACATGCCTGAAGAACAAACCAGCGTTGCAATGGTCGGTTTACGCTCGTCGGCGGCAAGTGCTGAATCGATTATATGCTGGCAATCCAGCTGAAAAAGCGCTTTTTCAAGATATTCGGTAGTTGGGTTGCCAAGTCTGGTATAAATACGGGCAAATGGCCGCTCACCGCTTTTTGACACCCCAAGAAAACGATCGGCACCATCTTTCACATTGCGAAAACTGAAGGTTGATTTCTGTACGATATTCGGCAAGCCGATACCAACCCCGATAGAAGCGAAACGATCAGCAGACATGAATTTTTCAGGGGTTAGCGCATATTTCATCTTACGATCAACCCAGTTGGCAAACCATGAATGTCTCGACATAATCAAATTCCTTTCAATTCTTTTCGTTGAGTGTATCGCGAAACAACCAAAACGGTCAACGTTAAGCTGCCATGCAGCAGGAAAGTTACGACAAAAGTGGTATTTTAACAATAACAGGAGTATCATTTCCTCGATCAAATTTTATACGAAAAGGAGTACCAGCAAAATGCATCAGGACGTTGACGATCATGACCGTAAAAGCATACTACCTGAAAACCCTTATCGGTACTCCGGTTCTAAGTGAGAGCGGTCGCCAGTCTGGTTACATTGCCGACTTTGTAGTTAAGCTCAAAGCGGGAGTTCCATGCCTTGAAAAGGCAGTTGTTTTCGCGTTTGACTCTTCTACCCATCGCATTGCTCAGCGCTCTGATTTCAAAGAGTATTCACCCGAAAAATTTCTGCTCGAAAAAACCATCAGCGATCTTCCGCCCTTCAGCCAGGCAGATGGTGTCGTTACGGCAACCCAGCTCTGGGATAAATCGGTAATCGATACAGTCAATGTCAGAACGGTTCAAATAAACGATTTAAAATTAATTTTTACCACTGACGGCACCATTCAGGTTTCAGGCATAGATATAAGCTTCGCCGCAGCCATTCGTCGCCTGGGTCTCGACGGCCTGGTAACTCCTGTTTTAAGGCGTTTTGGCACCGATGTTGTCGAAGAAATCATCGACTGGGAAAAACTCATCGGGCTTGGCGACGAATTTTCCAATATCACTTCCGAAGAGACTTCAGACAATCTTCAGAACCTTCACCCCGCCGACCTGGCAGAAATTATCGAAGAACTTGACGAAGATGAACGAATTTCGGTTATTGAAAACCTCGATGAAGATGTAGCAGCAGAAACGCTGGCTGAAGTTGAAGGTGAAACCCAGCTGCAGATTATTGAAACCATGGATGCCGAAGCGGCATCGGATATCATTGAAGAAATGGACCCCGATGAAGCGGCCGATCTGCTTCAGGACATGGATCAATCAAAAGCACAGGCGATTCTGGATCACATGGATCTCGACGATTCAAGCGATGTCCGCAAACTGCTGGAGCATCGCGAGGACACTGCAGGCGGCCTGATGACCACAGAGTATGCAGCTATCTTCGAAGATTTCACGGTTGCCCAGGCATTTTCACATCTGCGACTGGTTTCTGTCGATATCGAAATAATCTATTATCTTTACGTAATCGATACCCATGAGCATCTTAAGGGTGTTGTTTCGATCAGAGACCTGCTCTCAGCAAATCCGGCACAGCTCATCAGCGAAATAATGGATGACGACATCGTGTCGGTTCACCCTGAAACTGAGCAGGCAGAAGTAGCAAACCTGATCAGCAAATATGACTACATGGCGATTCCAGTTGTTGATGACCATAAAAAAATTATCGGAGTGGTAACGGTTGACGACGTTATGGACGTAATGGAGGAAGAGGCCTCGGAAGACCTGTTCAAATTTGCCGGCTCAAGCGAAGAAGAGCTGAATTACACTTCACCGCTACAAGCCTGCCGCGCAAGATTACCATGGCTTCTAATCACCCTCGGAACCGGGTTTATCACCAGTACCATACTTAAGAATTTTATGGCCGAATTCAGCCATGTTCTGGTTCTCGCATTTTTTGTTCCGGTTGTCATGGCAATGGGCGGAAATACGGGCATTCAATCATCAACTCTTATCATTCGCGGTATGGCTCTCAATTCATTTTCTGGCAGAGACCTGTTCAGACGACTAATGAGTGAAATCGCGGCCGGTGCTCTTATGGGCCTTGCCTGCGGCGGCGTAGTCGGAATCTGGGCCCACTACCTGATTGCTTCAGACCCAACTGCCCAGTTCAGCCATTCGGCAATCTTTCTCGCGATTACCGTCGGCATAGCAATGATGGCGGCAATGACCTTTGCCGCCATGTTCGGTGCGCTGGTGCCAATTGTTTTTGAACGTTTCAAGATTGACCCGGCAGTTGCGTCAGGGCCATTCGTCACCTCTTCCAATGACATTTTCGCCCTGATAATTTATTATTCAGTAGCATTTTTGATGCTTTCGCATATTCAGTAAAATTATACCATTTATACTTAATTCGTTCGTGACACTACGATTTAAAGCGGGCCAACACGGTGGCCGGCCCCTGCGAATATTTCTTCTGTGATTCGTATTACTTCTTCAGGGCAGGATTTGGCAGCATGTAATCAGTTCTGGCATCTTTTGCCAGAGGCTGACGCCAGGCTTCAGATTTAAACATTTTTTTCATTTTCTTGCCAAAAATTGCGCCATAGCGATTGATGTAATCTTCCTGCCTGTCTTTGCCTTCAAGGAAAAACGAGCCGATGCTTTCAATTTCAGCCACGGCACGGGCGGTAATGCCAGCCCGCATCAGCGCATACAATGAAATGCCGAAAAAATGATACCAGGCCCCATAATTATCGCCCATCTGCATATTATCATGTCGCAGATATGCCAGTTTTTTCTGAACCGAATCATTCCCACGTTCTGCCCGGTAAGGGTCACCGGCCAGAACGTTTTCGGCAGTCAGAAAAGTTGAATACAGATTTCCGCGATTGAGCACATAACTTTCCATGAACATGTGATGCAGCTGCATTTTTCCATCAGGGTAAAGCATTATTCGCCGCTTCAATGCTTCTTCGGCACCGGTAACCGCATATCTTGATGTCCAGCCACAGGCCAGCAATAGAAACAGCTTCGACCTGAAAAACAGAGGGCCGGGAAATTCCTTCCACTTTCTGAAAATATGGCGACCCATGCGATGCCAGAAACCGTAGATCAGATAGCGCCTGGCTTCTGGAGACCATTCATGTTCTTCGCCAAGAACCGGAAAAATATTCGGGTAATAACCGTTGATGATCTCATGCATCTTGTTCACCAGACGTTCAACATCGATTGGAACAGCTCTTCCAATTTGAAACCCCGCCTCATCCTTGCGGTTTTCTTCGAGAGCCTTGAGCTCTTTTTCTTTCTGAATTTCGGCCTGTATGTAACCAGGAGATTTTTTTCAAAAAATGCCTTGCAAGTTTAGATTATTATGAATAGACTTTTTAATTAAATTAAATATGGATCAAAGAGATGGTATGAATAGTCAGTGCAATGAAAATTCTGAAATCGGCATAGTCCAGTTCCCGATTGTGGCCGTGGGTACTTCAGCAGGCGGGCTTGAAGCATTTAAAACATTTGTTGGCAATATTCCCGCTGATTCCGCACTGGCCTATGTTTTAATTCAGCATCCAGACCCGGAACACGAAAGTATTCTGGCTGAAATTCTCTCTCGACACACTTCTTTGCCGGTCAAATTGATTGCCAATAAAATGCAACCTGAAAAGGGGCAGATTTTCATCGTTCCCGCCGGGCATTTCTTAAATATTGACCAAAACGGCTTTAATCTTTCTGAAATCAATCCGGGCAACTCCTCGCTCGGAATCATCGATAATATGTTTCGATCGGTTGCCGAAACCTGCAGAGAAAAAACCATTGCGGTAATTCTTTCAGGCACAATGGCAGACGGCTGCAATGGCATCAGAGCCGTAAAAGAAAACGGCGGCATGGTGGTTATTCAAAACCCGGATTCAGCAGCATATTCTGAAATGCCCAGAAATGCTGAAGCAACCGGGCTGGTTGACCTGATTCTCGACCTTGAAAAAATCCCGGCTGCAATTAACAGCTTTGCTTCCCATTATTATGTGTCGGGTAACCTTGCCATGAAAAATCTTGACGACCTTGAGCAAATTCTGGCAATGGTAAAAGCTTTCAGTGGTTACGACTTTCGATATTACAAGAAAAATACTTTGATTCGCAGGATTCTGCGCCGCATGGGCCTGAAAAACCTGGCAGGAATGAAAGACTACGTGCAGATCCTGAAAGAGAATCCCAATGAAATCAAGCTTCTATTTAAAGACCTGCTGATTGGCACAACTGAATTCTTTCGTGACGAAGACGTCTGGAAAAAGCTGAAAGAGGAAATTTTTCGCAAGCTGATCAAAGCTCTGCCGCCAAATGCAGCTGTCAGAGTCTGGGTTCCAGGCTGTTCAACCGGTGAAGAAGCCTACAGCATTGCCATTGTTCTGGCTGAACTTTTTGCCGAATACAACCGACCTTACAGCGCCCGGATTTTTGCCACCGACATTGACGAAATTGCAATATCTACAGCCAGATCAGGAGTCTATCCGGCAACAATTTCTGACAAAGTTTCACCACTAAGGCTGAACATGTTCTTTGCCAATGAAGACGGTAAATACAGAATTAACCGCCAGATTCGCGAATCAGTCACTTTTGCGGTGCAAAACCTGATATGCGATGCGCCATTCTCTGACCTTGATTTCATCAGCTGCCGCAATCTTTTAATCTATTTCGACCCTGATATTCAGAAAAACATCATTGATCTTTTCAGCTTTTCTTTACGGGAAAATGGCTATCTATTGCTCGGTAATTCTGAATCAGCGGGCTTCAAACACGATGCCTTCGAAGCGAGTGCAAAAAAGCAGAGAATTTTCAGAATGATTGGCAATAAAAGAGGCAACCGGCATCGCGAAAATATACTGCATAGCGGTAATTTTGCAAATCGCAGCGGACGACGGTTAAAGATCATGTCTCGGCAGCAAAATCTGGAAAGTCTGATGCATCAGCAACTGCTCAACAAATTTGTCCCGGCAGCAGTTCTGGTCAATTCACGTTGCCAGATTGTATATTTTCACGGCCAGACTGAAAAGTATCTCGGCCTGCCGCAAAACGAACCAGACTTTGATCTGCTGACACTTGCCAGAGAAGGGCTGAAAACAAGATTGCGCAGTGCAATTCACAAAATAACCAAAGATAAAACCAGGGCCTCGGCCAGAGGCATTCAGATTATTCGCGATGAAAAGCAGGTTTCGGTGAGTTTTGAAATTCATCCGCTGGCTGACACGAATCAGGGTGAAAATTTACTGCTGATAACCTTCTCTGATGAAGAAAAGTGCCAGGACTGTGAAAATGCGATTTTGCACGCTGAATCTGATGAACCAATGATCAGGCAGCTTGAGCGGGAACTCAATGAGACAAGAGAAGATCTTCAGAATACCATCGAGGAACTTGAAACTTCAAATGAAGAATTGAAAGCTTCTAATGAAGAAATGATGTCGATGAATGAAGAACTTCAATCATTAAACGAAGAGTTGAATTCGGTTAATTCCCAGCTGCGTGACAAGGTCAACGAACTTGAAGAAGCAAATAATGACCTGATAAACTTTATGCAGAGTTCTGATGTTGCAACGATCTTTCTTGACCGCAGAATGGTTATTCGAAAATTCACCCAGGCTGCCAGGAGTCTTTTGAACCTTCGCCCCAGCGACATTGGAACCCCGATCAACTGCTTTAATGCGAAATTCTTCAGCAATGATCTTGAACAACAGATTGGTCAGGTTCTTAAAAGCCTTGCAAGCTATGCAACCGAAATAGAGTCTGGCGATGGACATTTTTTCAGTAGGCGAATTGCACCTTTTCGCACTGAAGACGACCGAATCGACGGGGTTGTAATCACCTTCATCGATATTACCGACATAAAGAAAAGCCAGCTGACACTGGTGAAAAGCGAACAAAAGCACCGCGCAGCCAACCGGATTCTTTCTGCGGTGCTCGATCACACCCACATGATGACCGCCTATCTCGACCCTGACTTCAACTACATTCTGGTCAATAAAGCCTTTGCTAAAAATTCAAACCAGACTCAGGATTATTTTTCCGGAAAAAATCATTTCAGACTTTTTCCCAATGCTGAAAACAAGGCAATATTCCTGCGAGTCGTCGAAACCGGTGAACCGTTTTTCATTCAGGGAAAGCCGTTTGTTTTTGCCGACCAGCTCGATCGCGGCCTCACCTACTGGGACTGGAGCCTGATACCGGTCAAAGATGAAAAAAATATGGTTAACTCCCTGGTTTTCACCATGGTCGAGGCAACTTCGAGAATCAAGGCCGAAATCGCCCTTAAAGAAGAAACCAAAAAGAAAAACAAAATTCTCGAAAGCATCAAAGATGGCTTTTTCTCTTTAAATAACCGTTTTCAGGTAACTTACTTCAACCAGACCGCGGAAAAACTTTTTAAAATCAGAGCTGACCAGGTTTTGGGAAAATCTCTCTGCGAGGCTTTCCCTGACAAACAGTTTGTCACTTATGAAAAACAGCTGCGACAGGCAATGACCGAGATGCAACCAGCTCATTTTGAAGTCTGCTCAGGTGAAGGCCCAGACCAGGAATGGTTTGAAATACGCGCTTACCCCTTCAAAGAAGGCATATCCGTTTATTTTTCAGCTTTAACTGAACAAAAATTGGCACAAAGAATCATCAAAGAACAGGCTGAGTCTCTAAAACAGGCACAGAAATTTGCTCAGATCGGTTCATGGGAATGGGACAAGAGAAAAAACAAGCTTTCTTTTTCCGAAGAAATGTATCACATCTGGGGTATTCCACTAGACCTGCCAGTTGACAACATCAAGCCGGTTCTTGAAGAACTGGTTCACCCGGAAGATTTCGAAAAGATCATGGAAACCCTGGGTCAGATAGAAAAACAACAAAAGTTTTTACCCTGTGAATTCAGAATCATTCGACCAGACAAAGAAATGAGAACCCTTTGGGCCGAATCGAATGAAACACTTACCAATGAGCAAGGCGAGGTGGTTAAGCTCTCGGGCATAGTTCATGACATAACTGAACGCAAAAAAACCGAAGCCGAACGCCTGCAGCTCGAAAAAGCCGCCAGCCGCAGCCAGAAAATCGAAGCTCTTGGAGCACTCGCAGGCGGCATTGCCCACAACTTCAACAATTTTCTCTGTGGTATTTTCGGCAATATCGAGATGGCTCTTTATGAAGCCGACCCGTTAAGGCGCTGCGAGTTTCTAAAAACAGCTCTCAGCTGTATGAAACCAGCAAAAGCCATGACTCGGCAACTCATAACCTTTTCAAAAGGCGGCGATCCTGAAATGATTGCCGGTGACATAATGCCCTGCATTGTTTCAGCGGCAAGGTTTGCTCTTTCCGGTGCCAATATCGAACTGAATATAGAACCAGCTATTCATTTGCACCAGTGCAACTTCGACCAGGGGCAGATTGCTCAGGTAATCAACAGTCTGGTTCTCAATTCGCGCCAGGCAATGCCTGAAGGCGGAAAAATAACGATCTCGGCCGACAATGTGTCAATAACTTCAAGCAATATTTTAAATCTTAAGCCTGGCGAATATGTCAAAATCACTTTTGCCGACAACGGCCCAGGCATCTCAGAAAAATTCGCAGCCAATATTTTTGATCCATTCTTCTCAACCAAACAGGGAAATCAGGGCCTTGGCCTGGCCATTTCCCATTCTATTCTTCTTCGCCATGGTGGAAATATCGTTGTTGATTCCACTGCTGAAATAGGCGGTGTTTTCAATATTTTCCTGCCGGCTGCACAAAAAACCGCAGTTGAAGAAAAAAAGGTTTTCAACCCTCTGCTGCCGGATTTTGCAGGACACATACTGGTAATGGACGATGAGCTTATGATTCGCGAAGTGCTTACCCAGATGCTTTGCACCATTGGTTTCGAAGTAGCTGCTGTTCAAAACGGTCGGCAGGCCGTCGAAGAACTGATAAACACCCGAATCCATTACCGGGCGGTAATTCTTGATTTAACCGTACCTGGCAGCATGGGAGGCAAAGAAGCCTGCGAAATCATCCGAAATTCCGGGCTTAGCCTGCCGATTTTTGCCGCGAGCGGTTATGCTTCAGACCCGGTTATTGTTGAGCCCGAAAAATTTGGTTTTGACGGCAGCATTTCCAAGCCATTTTCAATGGCTGAACTGAAAAAAGCCCTTTTACCTTTTTTCAAAACCAGTATTTTTTGAAATTCCTGATCGCAAATATGATAAATTGGTAAAACAGGAGCAGAAAGATGAAAAAGAAAAATACCGGCAGAAAACTTTTTGTTGCACTGCTCTTTTACTTTTGCGCCCTATACCTGCTTTGCATGGCAGAAAGCCACAGTGAACGGGCAAATATTAAAGATATCGGCGATGCAATGTGGTATTCGCTGATTACCCTTACCACTATCGGCTACGGCGATTTCTACCCGGTTACCCCGATAGGAAAAGTCATGGCATTGCTTTTTGTCGTCGGCAGCCTGGGGCTTCTCGGGTTCATCATCGGCAAGGCAACTGAATTCATCAGCGATATCAGCTGGAGGAAACATATGGGTCATTATGGAACTTCGTTTGAGAAACATGTAGTTATAGTAGGCTGGGACAGCTTTGCCCGTTCGATAGTAAATGATCTGATTCAGGCCGGGCAGCGCGTTGCGGTAATTACCGGCAACCGGAATGACATTGACTTGATTTATGCTGAATTCTCTTCTGACCTGATTTTTTGTCTGTTTGCCGATCTGAAAAACATTTCAATCTTTGAAAAAGCCAATATCAGTAAATCATCGATGATACTGATCAACCTGGCCGATGACACGCAAAAGCTGGTATGCATGCTGAATATCAAAAAGGAATTTAAAAATTCACGTTTTGTAATAGCTCTTGAAAGTTCAGAACTGGCAGACACTTTCTATTCAGGAGGCGCCACCTTCGTTATGTCCAAAAATGAAATTGCATCAAAACTCATGGCCAGTTACATTTTTGAGCCCGATGTAGCCGATATGACCAACGACCTTCTCAGCATATCCAAATCA
The DNA here is from genome assembly GCA_020722725.1 of Candidatus Methylomirabilis sp. Taxonomy (GTDB): domain Bacteria; phylum Muiribacteriota; class Ozemobacteria; order Ozemobacterales; family Ozemobacteraceae; genus DYKG01. The sequence goes on along the minus strand of DYKG01000018.1, from coordinate 36,760 downwards.
GTCGACGAATATGATATTAAGGAATTCAAAGTTTTGGGTGACAACCCGCTGGCCGGCAAAAGCTATGGCGAAATTTTCAGCGAGTTAAAGAACAGGTATAACGTTTTACCCATCGGCATCTGCAAATGCAAAGAAAAGGAAAATCGTCAATTGCTCAAGCTCCCCCCTGACAACACCAGAGTTGAGGCAGAAGACTACATTATTCTCATAATGAGCGGAAAAGAAGAAGACTCAATCAAACAATTGTTTAATACGCCGGAGGGCGTTTTCTAATCACAATAAATCGCACCCATTGTATTTAAATTGTTTTTTTTAAATCCTATTACATGCTTCGACAGATTGCCTGAGCAATTCTTCGGCCTTTTTCAACTATATTTTTGAAAACTTCAGGACGCACCGACTGAGTACCGTCTGAAAATGCCGAATCCGGCTCTTCATGAACTTCAAGCATTATCCCGTCCGCTCCAACCGCCAGAGCAGCCAGCGCAAGAGGCTCAACCAGGGAACTTTTGCCGGTTGCATGACTCGGGTCAACGACCACAGGCAGATGTGAAAGCTCTTTCAATGATGGAACCGCACCAAGATCAAGACTGAACCTGGTGTAATGCTCAAAGGTTCTTATGCCCCGCTCACAGAGAATAACATCCGGGTTTCCATGGGCAAGAATGTATTCGGCAGCGCACAGCAACTCTTCAATACTTGCACCCATGCCGCGTTTGAGCAATACGGGCTTTTTGATCTGCCCAAGATGCTTTAGCAGCTGATAATTGCTCATGTTTCTTGTTCCAACCTGAACGAAATCCACGTCATCCTGAACCAGTTCAGCTTCAAGGGGGTCACGCACCTCGGTCAGAATAAGCATTCCGGTCTGGCGTTTAATTTCGCGAATAATCGGGATTCCCGCACGGCCAAGTCCTTGAAAGGAATATGGTGAAGACCTTGGCTTGAAAATCATCGAGCGAAACACCCGGGCTCCGGATTCTTTAAGTTTTTGCGCCAGCACCAGCGCCGACTCTTCTGTTTCGATTGCGCAGGGTCCGGCTATTGCCACTATCTGATCACCACCAAAGGTTTTTCGGCCAGAAGCGTCGGTAATTACGGTATTGCGACGCTGACACCGACGTGACGCAAGATAAAACGAATTGCGACCTGAAATAATTTCAACAACTCCGTGCCAGGTTCTGATTTCGCGCTCACAGCTTTCTTCATCAGGACCATCTACCGCGATAATCAGATGACCAGACTGATTAACCAGTCTGGTAAAAAAACCTTTCTTCTGTAGTTTCAGACAGATTTCGTTCTGGCTGAGATCGTTCAATGAGGGGTCTAGAACCAGAATCATCACTCGACCTCCCCGCTGAAGACTGGTTGACCATCAATAATCAGATCATGGAGAAAATTCTGGCCGACCCGGTAGCCGATCTGCCTGAATGAATCAAGCTCAAACAAAGCGATATCCATGCGCCGCCCCACTTCTATTGCGCCAATATCTTCACCCATTGCCAGAGCGTGGGCAGCATGCAGAGTCTGGGCAATCAAAGCTTCTGAAGAACTCATTTTCAGCTGCAGCATCGCCAGTGATTGAATGATTCCAGCACCGAGAAACTGGCAACTGCCCGGGTTATGATCTGAAGCAATCGCCAGCGGCAACCCGGCTTCGATCATCTTGCGTGCCGGCGCATGATGCGATTCCATGAGATAAGTGGAGGTGCCCGGCAAAACCGTGGGTATAACCCCTGATTCTTTAAGTTTTGCAATGCCTTCATCGCCGGTCATCAGCAGATGATCAGCACTGGTGCAACCAAGTTCTACCGCAAGATCGACGCCACCCAGAACATTCACTTCGTCGGCATGAATTTTGGCTTTCAGGCCATGTTTCAACCCTGCTTCAAGCACTTTTCGCGACTGTTCGACCGAGAAAGCTTTGTTTTCGGTAAAAACGTCATTGAATTTGGCGAGCTTAAGCCTTGCCACTTCCGGTATCCAGACATTGCAGATTTCATCGACAAACTGGTCGGGGTTTTCACGATGTTCGGCGGGAACCGCATGGGCACCCATAAAAGTCGCAACAATGCGCGCCGGATAATCGCGGCGCAGCCGGTCAATAACCCGCAGCATCTTCAATTCATTTTTGAGGTCGAGCCCATAGCCGGTTTTGATCTCGATGGTCGTCACACCCCACTCCATCGCACTTTCAAGCCGAAAAGCCGATTCTTCGTAAATTACGTCTTCAGCAAGATCTCTAATAGCCCCGGTGGTTCTTAAAATTCCGCCGCCGGCGGCAAGAATGTCGAGATATGGACGCCCCTGAACCCGCATTTCAAATTCGTCACTGCGGTCACCAGCATATACCAGATGGGTGTGAGAATCGACGAAACCCGGGGTCGCCAGCAAACCTTCACCATTATAAAAACGGGCATCGGCAGCGATCATGACATGATCTGAAAGATCGGCCGATGGGCCGATCCACACGATCACACCTTTGAAAGAAGCAATCGACACCTCTTTCTGTTCTTCAACTTCCCAGCCTACTGCCGTTCCCTGCCCGCGATAAGGCTCGGGGTAAATAACCGCAACGGCAAGATTATGAATAATAAAATCTGCAACAACTTTATCGCCGGAAAATTGAATATCAGTCATGACTTTCTCCTGTTAAAAACCAGATCAAACCAGAGTAACAGTCTGGCCAACCCGTTCGGTCAGCTTATTCTGCCAAAGCAGGTCGCGGGCAGTGCGCAAATCAGGCGCGAGCACCCGGTCTTCTTCAAGAGCGGCCACATGCTGACGCAGCAGCTTATAAGCCACATCGGTACCTTTTCCCAGCTTAAGCGGCTTAACGAATTCATAGGCCTGGGCAGCACTGACCCATTCAATCGCCAGCACCTGGGTGGCATGTTCAAGAATCTTTCCAGCTTTTCTGGCAGCAATGGTGCCCATGCTCACATGGTCTTCCTGATAAGCTGAGGTTGGAATCGAATCGACAGAAGCGGGGTGCGCCAGAACTTTATTTTCGCTGACCAGCGATGCCGCTGTGTATTGAATGATCATCAGCCCGGAATTCACACCAGGATCAACCGAAAGGAATGGTTTGGTTTCATTGATCAAGGGGTTAAGCAGGCGATCGATGCGGCGCTCACTGATATTTGCCAGCTCAGCGACCACGATTCCCAGATAATCGGCGGCAAAAGCCATGGGCTGACCATGAAAATGGCCGCCGGAAATAATTTTATCACCGCTTAAAATTATTGGGTTGTCGGTTACCGCATTGAGTTCAATGGTTACCTGATCGACAAGATGGTTGAGATTTTCGCGGGTCGCACCATGAACCTGGGGAATGCAGCGCAGGCTGTAGGCATCTTGAACCCTGGAGCAGCCGATGTGGCTATCGCGCACTTCAGAATCGGCAACACAGGCGAGAACGTTGGCCGCGACCTGAGCCATGCCGGGATAAGGCCGGAGTCTGATAAATTCTGGATCAAAGGGTTTGGTAGAGCCTTTTACCATTTCAAGCGTCATGCTGGCAATGATGTCGGCAGAGCGCGAAATATGCAGGGCGCGGTGCAATGTTAAGGCAAGAACCCCGGTCATGACCGAAGTTCCATTAATCAGCGCCAGACCTTCTTTGGCATGCAGCTGAACCGGTTTGATTCCTGCTTTTTCGAGGGCAGGCAACGAGGGTGCACTATGGCAGCAGTCACCGGTCAGAATTTCGCCTTCGCCCATCAATACGAGCATTATATGCGAAAGGGGTGCCAGGTCACCGGAACAACCTACCGAGCCTTGCTGCGGAACGAAAGGGACAATGTCATGATTGAGCAGATCGACCAGAGTGTTGATTACCAGAGGTCTAACTCCGCTGACACCATGAAGAAGAGAGTTTATGCGAACTGCGATCATTGCCCTGACCGATTCTCGGTCAAAAGGGTCACCAACACCAGTAGCATGGCTTCTGATCAAATTTGTCTGTAACCGCTCAAGGTCTTTTCGATTGATGCGAGTATTGCAAAGATGACCAAACCCGGTAGTAATACCGTAAACTACCCGGTCTTCTTCAATCAGTTTTTCAACGATGGCACGCGAAGCCTTCACTTTTTCCATGGCCTCGGAACTGATTGCAACTTTTTCGCCACAGGCGATCTGCCAGAGTTTATCAAGATTGAGACTTATGCCGTCAAGAGTAATCATTGCTGCTTTTCCTTTCGCTATTGGTCTGCGGGCAGCAGACCCTGATCAGCCAGTTCGGTAAAGGTAGCGCATTTTATGGCTTTTTCGGGGCAGATTCTTTCGCAAACTGCACACCCGATACAGCGACGGCGGTTTCTCGGTTCGATCATGCCTTTAACCGTTCTGATAAAAACAGAACCGGGGCAGGTATTCATGCAAAGACCGCATGAGACACATTTCTTTCCGTCGAAGCTTGCCAGAAACCGGGGTTGCCATTCTTCGCCACCCAGCCGATAGTTGATCAGTCTTTCTTCGTTCATGGAGGCGATTATAACATAATACCCGTCCGCATTAAATCTTTGTATGAAATGACCCGGCAATTCTCGGTCAAGTCATTACTCCACCACTGACAGCCTGATCAGATAAAAAAAATTACTTTGCACCAGCTGAAAAAAAACATTAGAATGGACGTTGACACCTCATTCCAAATGGTTGAAGACAAAAGGACAATAAATGAAGAAAATTCCGCTCGTTTTGGCATTGCTGCTTATGGTTGGTTCTCTCTGTTCATCAGTGGCTCTGGCAGATGATAAGATACCTCAGCTTCTTTTAAAATCATTTTTACCGCTGCCAGATAACAGGCTTGTTGTTTTTGGAAAGGTTCTGTTTGTAGACCCTACCGAAGCAGAAGAAAACTTAAATTTTGGCCGGATAAAGATCTTTTTGCACCATCGAGCCAAAAACCTACCTTTAACAATTTCAATGGAAGGAACAAGCATCCAAACCCAAACCAGCAACGAGGGAGATTTTTCTGTCACCTTTCCTGAAACAACCGTGGCTGGAATCAAGGGGGAAACGACGGTAACTTTCACTTCATCACAATTTCCGACATACAAAGAACTGATAAACTATAACCTTCCCCTGCACCCAGAATTTTTAATCGTCAGCGACATCGACGATTCTGTGCTGGTAACAAGTGAAGGCAAACTTTACAAAACCATTGTTAATTCTCTCGTGAAACCAATACATAAACGAGAGGCGGTGGCAGGCATGCCTGAGTTATATCAGGCCCTGACAAAAGGAACCCATGGCATTGACAGCCTGCTGGTATTCCTTTCTGGTTCACCTGTATATCTGGCCCCCAGATTGGAAATCTTTTTCAGAGACAAAAAATTTCCCAATCATTCTCTTATCTTACGGAATGCGGGCCCGAAAGAATTCGTTCATGAACATCTGGCAGGTTCTTCGACAAAACAGACAACAAACATAACAGAATACAAGCTTCTTCAGCTGGGAAAACTCTTTAAATGGTATCCCAATCTTCCTGCCATTCTCATTGGCGACACATCAGCTCAAGATCCCGAAATATACCAGAAAATGGCAGAAAATTTTCCCGGCAAGGTGCGCCTGGTTATCCTTAGAAACCTCAGTCAACAACCGAGTCAGCATAGAAGATATGATGGCATTAAAAAACTCACCAGACTCATCGTGTGGAATGATCCTGAAAAACTTAGAACAGCGCTTGAAGACGAAAAACTAATTTTTCCGAAAACTGAACAAAATGAGAAAAGGTAATGTTTAACGCGACTCCCGGCTGGTTTGTCTGGGCGCTGGGCTCAGCTGTCTTTGCTGCCATGACGGCGATTTTTGCCAAAGTTGGCATCAAAGGTATTGATTCCGATTTCGCAACACTTTTCCGAACTGTAGTTATCCTTGTGGTTTTGTTCCTTTTTGTAAAGTATACCGGGAAAATACAAGACCCATTTATCCTTTCTGCCAAAACCTGGTTGTTTCTCGTGCTTTCAGGCCTGGCAACCGGAGCTTCGTGGGTATGTTATTTCCGCGCACTCCAAATTGGGGAAGCCTCAAAAGTTGCCCCGGTTGATAAACTCAGTCTCGTTCTTGTTGCAGTTTTTGCAACTATTTTTCTTGGTGAACGCCCATCTGCAAGGGATTGGACAGGAATTGTACTGATCGGAACCGGGGTCATTATTCTCAGCCTCAAAAAGTGAAACCATTTGAAACAGGTATCACGACAGAGACTTTCGCGGGCATTTCCCCGGCCGGATTTCTGTCCATTGTTGTTTGAATAAAGACGGAATCTCATGTTGAAGACGATCATATGATGTCGCCGGCTTATCACTGATATTCTGCGTACATTTTAGGTTTTTTTGTAATTTTCATTAAAGTTGCTCTGTTTAAGCTGCTTTTGAAACAAGATTATGAAAGTGAAGAAAAGCCCGGTTTTTCCCGCATAAATTAGCGCAGCAGGCCGGCAAGGCGGGCAATCGGTGTGTTCCAGCCCTCGGTCAGCAGATGTTCGACGGCAGACCGGTCTTTGACCTTGTGAGCAGTGCCAGTTCTTGTCTGTGGCTTTGGCTGGCATTTTCCTGCCCGGATTTCTGGCCAGTGTTGCCTGAACAAAGACTGAATCTCATGTTGAAGACGATCATATGATGTCGCCAGCGTATCATGTTCAAAATCAAGCTTTACCGGCTTCTGCACGATTATGTCACCCGTATCAACGCCTTCATCGAGGTAATGAATGGTTACCCCGGCAGGAGTTCCTTCGAGAATGCTCCAGAGATTCGGATCAGCGCCGCGGTTAAAGGGAAGATATGAAATGTGCAGGTTGATTGCCCGCCCTGGCAGCAGGTCAAGCACATCTTTTTTAATAATATGCCGATAACCATAACTGATCAGAAACCAGATCTGCCGACTTACAATAAAAGCCTGATCAATCTTGTCGCTGGTGGCCAGCACGTTTTTTTCGTTCTGGCGCAGCCATTCAAGAAGTGGCGACTGCTCTGGCCCCACGAAAAGAATCGGGACATCTTCAGATTTCATGCAGCCTTGCCAAATTCTTTTTCAAGATCATTGAAAGCATCTACCAGAAGCTTCAGCGACAGCCGGCAAACATCACCGATGGTGGGAAACCAGCGTTTCATCAGCTTAATCCCCTGCAACTTGCACCTTTTTTTATCTTCGCACAAAGATGGCAGTTCATTGAAATCCATTTCGAATTTTACAATGATCATTTGAACTATATGCATCAGATACAGGTTGAAATACTTGCCGAAGGTGATGATTTTGCTGCGGGCCCGCGTCATTTCTGCATGAATAACATCGAGTTCTTCATCGGGAAAGCGTTCGAGAAAGTCTTCGATTTTCGCGAAACCTTCTTTTTCAAGCCGATCTTCGAAGTCATAAATCATCTTTTCGCCACGGTCGCAATAGTCGATTACCCCTTCAACCTCTTTTCTTGTGTCTATCATAGTCTGGCGAAAGCGTGTATATTCGGCCATGATTTCGTTTTCTGTCGGGTAATGCAGTTTCTGCTGAAAAATATCGAGAGTTTCAACCGGTCGATTACAGTATTTCGCGATCGACTCCCTGAGCGGCATCTGAACTGAACCTTCGATCCATGCCCCACCTTCAGTCGAGTTCACACAGGTACCGCGATATTGGGCAATGTCTGTAACAAAGGCCTTTCTAAACATGTCGTAAATGTTGTTGGTATAAACCCATTCCTCGACGTTGCCTTTCACTTTTATTAGATCGCGTTCTTTCAAATTCAGATTGGTAACACTGGGAGCACTGTCGGCATGCGTCTTTTCGACACTTTGAAAAGCGCAGTCCTGGCCCACCAGAATGATCGGGTCGCAGCCAAGGGCTTCGAGAATTTTAAAAGCCATGTTTGAACAGGAAGGGCCAATATTGAGAGTGCCCTTTGGCATCTGGATCCACTCAAAATGGGCAAAGGCGCGATAGACCATGAAAGTTGGCCCGGGCCATGCATCATAGGCTTCTTTGCGAATAACCGGCGTGGCTGCCAGCCAGATTTTTTTCTTGTAATCGTCGGGAAGTTCCCGGAACATGCGCGCGACATTGAGAATTCGCTCGAGGCTGACCGCTGCATGGGGGGTGATATCATGCTTCAACAGAACTTTCAGGGCTGAATCGGCGCTGATCATGACACATTTTCCCACTGCATTTTTAAGCTCTTCAATATTCTTGTCGAGCGATGGGCCGGTTGAAACAATTATGCCAGGAACGCCCTTGAATGAACCATACATGTCTTTAACACCGGGATTGCGCATGATCGTCGAAAGGTTTTTCATGATGTTTTCGACGCCGATCATCGAATCTTCGGGGCAGTTGCCGTAATTGAAAATAACCGCATGGGCCGCCTCGCGAAAGCATTTGATCATGTGCTTGTGATAATCACCATGCACCTTGTTGATCGCCGGATGATCGAAAATCTGCAGAGTTTTGAGAAAAAGCTGAAACCCGATGCCCGCCTGCTTGACCATGTCATTTAGCACGGCATAGCCTTCATTTTCAGGAACACCTATGACCCACCGGATTTTATCTGAGGCAAGCAGATCGCTGATATCTGCGTTTTCAATGGCAACGCGCAGCGCTTCGACATCTTTTTCGATGACCACCATGAATAAATTACTGTCTTTCAGCTCTTCAAGACAGGCGCGAATGTGGTAACCGAGCCCCAGACCAAGAACTACCAGCAGTTTCGGGTTTTTGAAACCCATACCTGCCACCTGCTGGCTTGCTTCACGCTGGGGATTGTATTTACTGTGAATCTGATAAATCTTGTCGTCTTTTTTGATTGCCAGCGTTTTCGAACTGTTTTTCGCCCGCTCCACCAGATACTCGCAGTCAGAGCCATTGCTCAGTTCAATAGCCCGCGCCAGCACCGACATGCGCTTTCTCAGGATCTTCATATTCCTGGCATAGACTGAAGATTTCATTTGCTCACCTGTCCTTATTTAGCTGAATTTTATATAACTATCGGCAGGTTGCCGGGCAAACCAGCTATTTTTTTTCGAACAGCCACCAGGTTGTGTTATCCCAGGTCGGCTCAACTCTTTTCCAGAGAAAGCCATAATCGACAAGCCTTACCCGGTTCGCGGCCAGGTCGAGAAACTCACCACCGAAATCGCGCTTAAAAAGCCGCTCTGAGTAGCCTCGATACTTGATCTCGACAGGCTCGGGGTTGAAATACTCATTGATCATGACATAGCGCCGCGAAAGATCGAACATCTTCTGATAAACCATGGGCAAATCAGCCGGGGGCAAATGAATCATAACCCCGCAGGTGAAAACCAGATCGAAGGTTTCGACCGGCTTAAAATCCTGAATAGTCGAGCAGATTGCGTTTAACCCGCCAACAGCAGCCATCTGATTGCAGGCTTTGCGATTCAGCTCAACCCCGGTGAGGGAAAGCTGCGGCACCAGCATGTGCAGCGCCGAAAGATTGTGCCCCTTATTTGCCCCCAGCTCGAGAACGGACTCGAGCCCACGGCATTTTTCAATTATCTGTTTAAAAAAGTTGCAGCGATCTTCAGCCCTTATCGCATTACGATCGGTGTAATCGTTGCCGAAATCACCTTCCCAGAAGCTGGTCTGTTCTGCTTTAGTCATTTTCTGCTCCTATATCATTTCCCAGGTAAGAATGTCGTCTTCTTCGATGTCGATAACTGCTTTGCGACCGATTACCAGATCCATGTGCCTGGTGGGAATCCCAAAACCAGGCCGCTTTACCGCAATCATTTCTTCGGTTATCACCGTACCGGCGGGAATATTGCACGCGGCCACCAGACTGCGGCGCCCGATACGGTGCATTTCAGCCTCGGCTTCAGTAGCCCGCTTGATCGGACTGCCGAGAATCTGCTCGGTCTGCCTGATCGCGCTCACCATTTCCCTGAGTTCATGCGGCTCGAGCGAAAATGGGTGGTCTGGCCCTTTCTGGTTTCGTGAAAGCGTATAGTGCTTTTCGATAAAGCATGCCCCGCGCGCAACTGCAGCAACATCGGTTATGTGACCCATGGTGTGGTCTGAAAATCCAACCGGTATTTGAAATGCCTGTTTCATTGTATCCATGGCTCGCAGATTGACATCTTCAAATTTTGGCGGGTAAGCAATTGCACAGTGCAACAGCGCAACTTCACTGCTGCCGGCTTTTCTGATTACATCGAGGGCGACCTCGATATCTTCAAGATTTGCCATGCCGGTCGACAAAATAATGGGTTTGCCGGTCTGCGAAATCTTTTTAAGCATCGGCAGATGCGTGATTTCAAAACTCGCGACCTTGTAGGCCTCGACCCCTACCTGTTCAAGTTCATCGACTGCTGCCAGATCAAAAGGGGTAGAAAGAAAAGTTATGCCCTTTTTTCTGCAGTATTTCATCAGATCAGGAGTCCACTGCCTTGGAATTTCGAGCTTCTTGATGATGTCGTAAAGAGTTTCGTTTTTTTCAGCCAGTTTCTTTTTCGTAAGATAGCTCGCCATCGGAGTTTTCTTCGAGTAGATGGTGTCGGCAGAAAAAATCTGGAATTTTACCGCATCGGCACCGGCATCGACTGCAACGTCAACCAGTTTCAAAGCCGTGTCAAAATCACGGTTGTGGTTACTGCCGGCTTCGGCAATTATGTAACAGGGCGAGTCATCGCCAATCATTCGCTTACCAATCTTCATAACTTCTCCTGTAATCAGAAGCCAGCAGCTCAACATCCTGCCAGCCCTGCATTTCAAGTGCTTCAACCACCCGGCGGGTACCCAACCCATCGATGAGTTGACGCTGTCTTTGTATCATTTCCTGCGGAAATCCGCAACCTGAGGTAAGCCGCGAAATCGCCTTGCGCATGAACCGGCGGTCAATCGCATCGGCACCGTCTATCGCCAGGCTCGTATGTTCACGACCGATCACTTCAGCGGTGCGGTAACCAGTTTCGTGGGCCGCCCTGGTTTTACCAGGTGGTCCGAAAGTTTCGACAATTTTATGCAGACCGTTTTCCAGAGCTTCTGACTGCAATTCAATATTAATATTACTGATCAGATCGACAAGAAAACTGGTTGCCTGATCTTTTATTATAACGCCGGCATTTCTCTGGTTGTCGACCCAGATTACGCTCAAACTTGGAATTCCAAGACAATAGACTTCCCATAAAGTGCCACCACCGCCGGTTATTGCCAGCGCAGCCTGCGAAAGCAGCCGGGGAAACTTGTCAGTTCGACTGTTTACCATGCGTTTTTGCGGATTCGCATCGACCCAGGCCTGAATCTGGTCAAGAGGGCAGTTTTCTGAAACCGAGACAATCACATCATTCTCCAGATTTTCTGGCAGAGAATTCAGAACTTTCATCATCGGTTCAACCACATCACCACCGCCAAGACTTACCAAAACCGGGCCGGCGGGATTGTATTCGCGCTCACGCAACGCAATTATTTCGGGCCGCACCAGCGTGTATTGCTGACCACAAAGAATGCATGGTATTTTCTGGCGCTCGTAAGGCTCTGGCGAAAACATGGGATTCGGGTTGATTACTACCTGGGCCGGCGTATCGTGCTCGGCCAGATCGTCGATGACCGCAACCGGAACCCGGCCGCCAAAAAGCTGCAAAAGCGCGTAATCATCGCGATTGAAACGGTAGGAATCAAAAACGATATAATTTATCTGGCGATCGAAGCGCGCACGCACCAGTTCGATGAACTGACGCACATCCTGCGAACTCGAAGTCTGCGCCGGAAAAGGAATGTAATTGATCGTCGAACTCACGGTCTTGCTGCGACTCAGCTCAGCCGGCAATCCGGAACCGACAAAATAAACCACCCAGTTGCGTCTGAGCATTTCCATCGCAATGGTTCGACATCGCATGAAGTGGCCCATGCCGATGCCCGGTCCGGCGTCAACCCGAAAAACCGCTACCGGAGCGTTAAGCAACCCGCGACGATTTAGCCCTATTCCCATGCCAGTTTACGATTCTCGCTCCGGGCCGATTTCTTCACACCTTCGAACTGATCGATGCCAGAATTGGCTTGAAGAATCTCAGGGTGATTTCTCACCACCTGCAATATCTGATAATAAGAAAACAAGTGGTCTACCGGCGACAAATACCGCATCAGATCCTGAAGAACCTGATAATCTTCAGGCCGGTCAAGAGTCAAACGCATTTTTCGGCCATCAATCGTCGAATCAAGATTAACGATTTTAAAATCGGCGGTATTCTCGCGCACATAGAGAGTTACATGCTCTCGATGCGATTTCAGAGCTGCAAGCTTGCCAATTTTGTTTAAAACATCTGTTTTAATCACTTCAGTGTCAAAACCTACCGGAAAAGTGGGCGGGACTTCGTTGGAAGAGTAATCGGCACCGGCTTCAAGGTGCAGTGCCAGAATTGAATCAATGATTCCCGGGTCAACCAGCGGGCAGTCGGCGGTAATTCGCACCACATTATCACAGGGGAAAAGTTCAACGGTATGCAGAAACCTTGCCAGCACGTCATCTGAACTGCCGCGCACACAGGTAACCCCGTTATCTTTGCACCATTCCACAATTGCATCGTCTTCGGCAAGTTCGCTGGTGGCAACCACTGCCCGGTTCACCTGATAGGCCGATTCGGAGCGCCTTACCACCCAATCGAGCACCGGGCGCCCGTGCAGCGGCAGCAAAACTTTGCCTGGCAATCTGGTTGAGCCCATGCGGGCCTGAATTATAACCTGGTTTATCATCATTCAACCACTTCTCTGATACTGCTCACGACCCGGCTGAGATCGGCATTGGTCAACCCCGAATAGCATGGAATCGACAACGCCCGGCGATAATAATCCATCGATTCGGGCACCTCGGCCATACAGCAACTTTGGGCATAATAAGGCATCATCGGAATGGGAATATAATGAACCTGAGTGCCAATGCCCCGATCTTTCAGCTCATTCATAACCTGAGCCCGGCTTTTGCCAATGCGGTCAAAATTCAGCTCAATAATTACCAGGTGATATGCATGACCGGCTCCGACAGCTACTTCGGGAAAAGTCAAAAACTTGATTCCCTTCAGATGATGCCGGTAATAATCGGCAATCTGCCGCCGCCTGGAAATGAACTGGGGCAGCCGGCTCAGCTGCGATTCAGCCAGCGCCGCCTGCATATCAGTTAAACGATAGTTGTATCCGAGTTCCTGCATCTCATAATACCAGGGATTTGGCTTGCCATCAGGAGCAAAGCCCAGATCATGAGAAACAAAGCAGCCGGGATCGCGGGTTATGCCGTGGGTGCGGTACGAGCGCAGGTCTCCAGCATAACCTGGCCGATGGGTGGTTATCATGCCCCCCTCGCCGCAGGTAATGTGCTTAACCGGGTGAAAGCTGTAAACGGTAAAATCAGGAACCGGCCATTCTCCGATTTTCCAGACCCGGCCTGACTTGTCTGTCCAGCTGCCGCCAACCGCATGGCAGGCATCCTGTATCCAGATAAAATGGTATTTCTTTTTCAGCTCACCAAAAGCCTGCATATCGCATGGGTGACCAGCCAGATCGACGGTTACCACTGCTTTGGCCGGGGTTCCTTTTTCTATCAGCCGTTGCAGCTGCACCTCACATGCCTGTGGAGACATGGTTAGAGTTTTCCGGTCAATATCGGCGAAAACCACTTCAGCACCCGTAAACCTGACACAATTTGCGCTGGCGACAAAGGTCACCGGCGGCACAATGACAACATCACCGGCAACAATACCTGCCGCCAGCGCGGCAAGATGAAGAGCCGCAGTGCCATTGCAGCAGCAAACCGCATAAGGCGCACCGGTTGCCCCACAGAAAGCAGTTTCAAAACTCTCAACCGCCGGACCCTGGGTCAGATAATCAGACTTGAGAACCCTGACCACCGCTTCGATATCTTCGTCACTGATCTGCTGATGACCGTAAGGCAGAAATTTCATTCGATGACTCCATCCTGATTGAGCAATTCCCTGAGCTGCTCAACGTTGAGCCATTGCCGATTGGTATTACTGGCAAACTCAAAGCCTTCTTCGATATTTACCGCGCCTTCAGGCAGAACCGTTTTCCAGAATGGAAAATCGGGCATTTTAATATAGCGGTCGCCCATTTCGTAAAGATTGCGCGAATCATCACGTGAAATCATCATTTCATGCAGCTTTTCGCCGGGCCTGATGCCGATTGTCTTCAAACGGCAGCCAGGAGCCACGGCTTCAGCAAGGTCGGTGATCTTCATGCTGGGAATCTTTGGAATGAACAGCTCACCACCGTTCATGATCGCAAAAGAATCGGCAACAAACTGCACCGCCTGCGGCAAAGTGATCCAGAAACGGGTCATGCGTTCATCGGTTACCGGCAATTCGCCGGTTGCTGCCAGCTCTTTGAAAAGTGGAACCACGCTGCCACGACTGCCGATGACATTTCCATAACGCACTACCGCGAAACGGGTCACCATTTTCCCCGCATAGGCGTTAGCTGCGATAAAAAGCTTGTCTGAGCAGAGTTTGGTTGCCCCATAAAGGTTTACCGGGTTACAGGCCTTATCGGTGCTCAACGCAACCACTTTCGAAACACCAGCCTCAAGAGTTGCGCTGATAATGTTCTGTGCCCCCATAATATTGGTCTGCACCGCTTCAAACGGGTTGTATTCAGATGCCGGCACCTGCTTCATCGCAGCGGCATGGATGACAAAATCAACACCGCCGGCAAGAGCACGATAAACCCGCTTTTCATCGCGAACATCACCGATAAAAAATCGCAGTTTGTTTGATGGAAACCTCTGCTGCATCTGATACTGCTTGAATTCATCGCGCGAATAAACGATGATTTTTTTCAGGTCATAATCAGCCAGTGCCTTTTTAATAAAAGCTTTACCGAAAGAACCGGTTCCACCGGTAATCAGAATGGTTTTTCCAGACAGCATGTAAAAACTCCTTATTCCAGTTTCCAAACCTTTTTGTGATAATTCCAGGCATGGAAAATAATGTCGTCAATCTGCCGATGTTGCGGATTCCAGCCCAATTTAGCACAGGCCAGAGTTGAATCACCCACCAGAATTGCCGGATCACCGGCACGGCGCGGCCCGAAACGGTATGGCACTTTTCTGCCGGTTACTTTTTCGACCGCCGCAATGATTTCCAGAACCGAGAAACCACGGCCATTGCCGAGGTTAAAGGCAAAATGTCCGCGTCCGCCGGCAAGAAGGCGCAATGCTCTGACATGGGCGTCAGCCAGGTCTTCAACGTGAATGTAGTCGCGAATGCAGGTTCCGTCGGGGGTCGGGTAGTCATTGCCGTAAATCGTTACATCCGGCCTTCTTCCGCTGGCCGCGTCGAGCACCAGGGGAATCAGATGGGTTTCAGGAACGTGCTGTTCGCCGATTTCTCCATCAACCGAGGCGCCGGCGGCATTGAAATAGCGCAAAGCCGCATAATCGATTTTTCCAGCATCAGAATGATCGCGCATCATCATTTCCATGATCAGCTTGGTATTGCCGTAGGGGTTGACCGGTTGCTGAGCCTGACTTTCAGTGATCGGCACCTGATCAGGAACACCATAAGTAGCGCAGCTTGAGCTGAACACCAGCTTTTTGACCTGGTGCCGCTGCATCGCATCGAGCAGATTGTAACTGCCCACCACATTGTTCAGGTAATATTTTTCAGGCTTCTGCACCGACTCGCCAACGTAAGCATAAGCGGCAAAATGCATGACCGCATCGGGCTTGAATTTTGCCATTGCCCCGTCGATATCTGCCGGTTTTCTGATATCGCCTTCGTAAAACGGCCCCCACTTTACATTTTCGCGGTAACCGTTTTCGAAATTATCGAAAACCACCGGCTCGTACCCGGCATTTTTCAGGGCTCGGCAAGCATGACTGCCTATATAGCCGGCTCCACCGGTAACCAGAACGATCATTGCTGTTTGCCGCTCAAATCGATCATGCTGTTATCACCAATGTTCAAACGCTGAAACTGCCCGGTTAATTCTACCGAATCACCAACGATGGAACCCTCAAGAACCGCATTGCGCAAAATCGAATCACGGTTGATGACCGAATCGCGAATGATCGAGTCTTTAATTTCACAATTTTTGCCAATCGACGTATAGGGGCCAATTACCGAGTGTTTAACCCGAGCAGTCGGGTGAATGAATACCGGCGGAATAATTACACAGCCCTCAATACAGACATGGCTTGAACTCGATCGCTCGAGCAGAAAACGATTGGTCTGCAAAAGAGTTTCAGGCTTGCCGCAATCAAGCCATTCTTCTATTTCCGGGGCCCCGAGCTTCATACCATCTTTAAGCATCAGCTTGAAAACATCGGGCAGATAGTATTCGCCCTTGACAGTAAGCTTCATTTCAATTGCTTTTTTAATATAGCCCATGAATCTTTTGCCGTCTTTCAGATAGTAAAGGCCTACCTGGGCAAGCCTGCTGACCGGCTGATCCGGTTTTTCAACCATATCCACGATTATGCCGTCACGCATGACGTTAACCCCGAAACGCTGGTAGTTTTCCACTTCTTTCGAATAAATCAACCCGTCAAGATCTTCACAAAGCCGCGAAATTCTGGTCAGATCAGTGACGAACAGCGTGTCATTGAAGACCACCAGAACGTCATCGCCATCTTCGATTCTCGCGTCAGCCAGAGAAACGGCATGAGCAGGCCCGAGCAGCTCTTTCTGCTGAATGTAGGTTGCGTTCAGATCAGGGTAATTGGCTTTGACAAAGTCCTGAATGATATGGCCGTTTTGATCAGTAATGATAATGTATTCATCGATTTTCAGCTTTTTCATATTGTCGATGACATGCTGCAAAACGGTTTTACCTGCAACCGCAACCAGTGATTTGGGCTTTGAAAAAGTGTGGGGTCTGAGTCTTGTACCTTTGCCGGCAACCGGCACGATAAGCTTCATCTATTTCCTCCCGATGCCCTCGTAATCAAATCCGAGAGATTTCATTTGTTTTGGCTCAAAAAGATTGCGACCATCAACGATGATCGGCTGTTTCAACAGCGATTTAACCCGCTCCAGATCCGGGCGACGAAACTCGTTCCATTCGGTTACAATCGCAAGCGCGTCAGCACCATTCACCACATCATAGGCTTTCTTTCCGTATGAAATCCGGTCTCCAAAAATTTTGCGGGCTTCCTTCATGGCTTCAGGGTCATAGGCAGCTACCCGGGCACCAGCTTCGAGCAGGTTTTCGATCAGCACAATCGACGGGGCTTCCCGCATATCATCAGTGTTAGGCTTGAATGCCAGACCCCAGACTGCAATAGTGCGACCTTTAAAGCCCTCTGGAAAACGCCGCTGCAGCTTATTGAACAATACCAGCTTCTGCCGCGTATTTACCGCTTCTACCGCTTCGAGAATTTCGAGCCGCGAGCCTTTTTCTTCAGCAGCACGAACCAGCGCCTGCACATCTTTTGGAAAACACGATCCGCCATAGCCAGCGCCGGGAAAAATGAAGGAATAACCGATGCGGCTGTCTGAGCCGATTCCCTGCCTGACCTGAGAAATATCTACGCCAAGCTTTTCACATAGATTGGCTATATCGTTCATAAAAGAAATTTTTGTGGCTAACATCGCATTGGCAGCATATTTGGTCATCTCTGCCGCGGGAACATTCATGATCAGAATGGGCTTGCCGGTTCTTACGAAAGGCGAATACAGCTCTTTCATGATTTCACCGGTGCGAACGTCTTCGCATCCGATGACTACCCGGTCGGGCTTCATGAAATCATCGATGGCATTGCCCTCTTTCAAAAACTCAGGATTACTAACCACGTCGAACTGAAGATTTTCACCACGTTTATCCAGCTCTTCCTGGATAGCCTGGCGCACTCTAGCCCCGGTTCCAACCGGAACCGTCGATTTATCGACAACAATTTTATAGCTGTTCATGCAGCGGCCAATGCCGCGAGCCACTGCCAGAACATGCTGAAGATCCGCCGAACCATCTTCGCCGGGAGGAGTTCCGACGGCAATGAACAGCAGCAGGGATTTTTCTACCGCTTCATCGAGCGAAGTAGTGAAGAACAGGCGCTCTTCTTCGACATTGCGCTTGACCAGGCCATCAAGTCCTGGTTCATAAATTGGTATAATGCCGTTTTTAAGGTCTTCTATTTTCTTTTCGTCTTTGTCGACGCAGATTACGTCGTTGCCAGACTCTGCAAAACAGGTTCCTGAGACCAGGCCCACATAACCTGTTCCTATCATGGCAATTTTCATTTTTCTGCATCCTTTCTATATGTACAGTTGAATTTTTTTCAGACAAAGGCCATAATACCACCGATAACTGCTTTTTAAAATCCTAAATTTAAAGATACAATAATGGTCAGAATTCTTGATAAATACATCTTCACCCAGCTCATCGGCCCGTTTCTGTTCGGTTTTTTCCTGTTCGTCACCCTGATCGCCATCGATCCTCTGATGTCGGCTCTGCAAAGCGTAGTAAACGAAAACGTCAGCATGTGGGTAATGTTCAGGTGGTTCTTGAACCGCCTGCCCCAGGATATGGTTTTTACCTTTCCCATGTCGGTTCTGCTGACCAACCTGCTGGTTTTCGGCCGCATGTCAAAAGATTCTGAAACTACCGCGCTGCGAGCCGGTGGAATAAATTTTTACCGAATTCTGGTGCCGGTAATTGTTTTTGCCCTGATGATCACCGGCCTGAGCTTCTTTTTCAACGAACTGGTCGTGCCCGCTTCAAATCAGAATGCCCGCAACATAAAACGCTACGAGATAATGAAACTGGTAGAACCAGAGGCTTCTGAGAATTCGATCTTGCGAGTTTCTGACGGAGCCTTCGCCTATGCCCGCAAGGTTTATGAAAAAACCGGCAAAATGGAGCAGGTTCTGCTTGAGTATTACGATAACGATGGCTCTCTATCACGCAGGGTATCTGCCACTACCGCCGAATGGAACGGCCAGACCTGGCGATTTCTCGGAGTGGTCGAGCAGGATTACGCCACCTATGGTGCCCTTGCATCCCCAACCAGCCGCACTGAACTGGTTATTCCCGCAATCATCGAAAAGCCCATTGATTTTGCCAGGCAGGGCAAAAAGCCCAATGAAATGAGTTACCGTGAGCTTAAAGACCGCATCGACACTTATGAAAGAACCAAATTCATGGATACCACGGAAATGCAGGTCGAACTGGCAATGAAAACTTCTCTGCCATTCGCCAGCTTTTTCTTTGCAATCATCGGTGCCAGTTTTGGCCTGACCAACAGCCGCAGCGGAGCATTCATTGGCTTCGGCGTTTCAATGCTGATTATTTTTCTTTATTACGTGCTTATGAGTATTTTTACTGCCCTTGGCAAATCAGCCTACCTGCCCCCCATGCTGTCAGCCTGGGCCCAGAACATAATTTTCGCCTTTGCCGGATTTCGTATTGTGGCCAAAATCAATGAATAAAAAGGCTATGCTGCTGGTATTGATTGGCATTCTCAGCATTTTTTCCGAAACCACCCACGCAAAAGTTTTTACTCCAATTCAAATTTTCTTACCGGGAAATTTCAATGCCGGCGCAATAAACCTCACCGAATCGCTCGAACCCATTCCCGCCGCCTGCTGGAAAACCCCGTCACTGATTGAAACGTTCAAACGCTTCAACCCCGATGCAATCAATATCGTCTACGGCACCGGCAATGACTCTTCAATATATGATCCCATCAGCTTCTGCAGTGATGGAAAATACGAGCGCGACCTGGTCAGACGCTGCCGCCCGGATGCCGCAGCGGTTGCTCCCGATGACCTGCTTATCTTCAGAAGAAGCCTGCTCAGCCACGAAATTCGCCAGCGCATTCTCACCAATCTCGAGCCTGAGAGTGAATCCCCGACATTTCCACCGTTAAGCATGAAAAAGCTCGACAGCTGCAATCTCTGGTTTTTTAATTTCTTTGGTGAAAAAAGTTTTGCCAGCCTGCCGCTCGAAAGCTGGGGGCGGCTTAAACCCGAAAACCCGGGACGGGCACTCAGAAGAATCAACCCTTCAATTGATAAAAACGACATCAGCATTTCAATCGTTTATTTGAATAAAGCTGAAGCCGAAGAGTTGATAAAAGAATTCAACAACTTCCCCGGAACCCACATTATTATTCAGATTGCCGACCAGGCCAACCCGCCGTATTTTTCTGAAATCGCCCCCCGGAAAATTGACCGGTGTTTCACCCTGTCGGTAAAAAATGGATTTGCAAAATTACCACTGCTCAAAATAATCAGACGCAATAATGGCTACCCAGGACTCACGCTGCGCCTTCTTCCCTACGAAAAAGCAGAAACCGGTACGGCAATGCATGATTTTGCCAGAATCAGGCCCGAACTCGGAGAAGCCCTATATCAGACCCTTACCATGATTACAACCACAGTAAGACCCTCGACCGCGCCATTCCGCTTCAATCCTGCAATTCATGCCGGTTTCTGCAAAAGCCGGACCGGCTCCGATGTGGCAATCATGCAGGCTCCTGAAGAGAAGCACAAAATCGACAATGTAATCAGCTGCATCGCCCTTTTCAACTCTTTCGCCAACGAGAAAATTTTTACCGCTCGCATCAAAGGAAAACATCTGCTGCTGCTGATTACCAGAATCCTACGCCGCTGGAACAAGCCAATCCCGATTTTTTCAGGAATAACGTTCTCTTATTTCGCCGATAGCCTCAAAAATGTTAAAATCGGACGATTTCCACTGATGCCAGAACGCGAATACAGCGTCACTTTCAATGATAGTTTTATGCAACACCCAATCGGAAGCAAACTTATGGATAGATCAGCGTTAGAACCCTTTGACGGAACCACCTTGTGGGATATATGGAAAAATCAACTCAAATCACTTAGAATAGAATGCGGGCATCTGCTCGATTGAAAATCTTAAAAACGGAAAAACATGGACAATTTGAAAACCATATTAATGCAAAACCTGAACTCAGCGAATATATTCGATGGCTTTACAAGGTATGCCGGCCACTCGAAAAACCATTGCATCTCAAAGGAAAAGCAGTCATCGAACCTTTTGAAATATCCCCCCTTCAAACACAATTGGATAAGTTTTTGTGCAAAAGTCAGTTTAATTTTTCTGTTACTGATAACCATGATCAATACCTCTGCCACCGCTGAAGAAAAAAAATATTCACCCGACCCTGAAATCATAGCCAGGATAGCTTCACAACCAGAAATTATTCATCAATATCTTATTAAGTCAATGAACAAGGTCGTTGCAGACCCGGCAACCCTGACCATCAAAATAACCGAATTCGACACACATCAGACCAGTCTCGGGCACTTCAAGAAAATCGAAGTATTCACCTCCCGCGGCAACGTTGACAACCTGATTCTCGAAAAGGCTGAAATTGAATTCGAAGACGTGGTGCTTGACACCAGCAAACTGCTGCGCGAAGAAAAAATCGATCCCGTAGAAATGAAAAACATCAACATGGATGTTGTGATC
Organism: Candidatus Methylomirabilis sp.; assembly: GCA_020722725.1. Classification (GTDB taxonomy): domain Bacteria; phylum Muiribacteriota; class Ozemobacteria; order Ozemobacterales; family Ozemobacteraceae; genus DYKG01. Next base: position 15,358 of record DYKG01000018.1, on the reverse strand, counting down.
AAAGAGGCCGACCTTAATAATTTTCTCGAAGCCAAGAGCAAATCAATCAAGGTTAAAGATCCGAAAGTCGATATGAAGAACGGCTCGATCGACCTTTCCGGCGCCGCAAAATACGGTATGGTAACCGTTAAATTCTGGGCCACCGGCCAGTTTTCGATCCAGGATTCCCGCCAGATCTGGTTCCATGCCAGCCGCATGAAAATAAATCACATGGCCATGCCCAGATCATTCACCGGCATGATCGTAAAAAAAATCAACCCGGTCTTAGACCTCGACAAGTTCCCTTTCAAACTCACTTTAAGCGAAATTAAAATCGACAATGACAGCATGATTTTTACTTCTTACCGCAAAGGTAAAAGGCAGTAATTTACTTTTGCCGGCTGAAAAGTTAAAATAAACCCACCAAAAAACCTATGGAGGCTTTATGAAGAAAGTTTGTGCAATTCTTTTTGGACTGTTCCTGGCATTTTGTTCAAATGCCTTTGCTGGCGACATTAACAACGTCAGCTCCGACAAATGGCTTGACCACGTCGCTCAGATGCAGGTCATGCGCCAGCAGATTCTTGGCCTGCTTTCCCGCGCCAACCCCACCGTCGAAGACCGTGAAATGCTCAGAGCCCTGCAGGAATCTTTTGAAGAAAAGAAAGCCGAATGGGACCAGTATCTGATCGACGTCGCTGAAGGAAAAGGCAATCCCGCTCCTGCACACGGTGAATCTTTCTGCAGCGACTGTGGCAAACATATTTGCGATTGCGGAAAAGGCATCGAATGCAAAAAATGCGGCAAAAAAGTCTGTGATTGCAAAAAAGCATGCAAGTCTGAATTAGAGTCTATTGAAAACGAAAAAGGTGAATACCACCGCTATAATAAAAAAGCCCGCCGACATTTCAAAGGCGAGTATCATCGCTACAATAAACGCCACAGAAAAGGCTGCAATGCCAAAACCGAAGATTGTTGCACTACCCATGGAAGCTGCTGCGACAAATGCGTAGAAAACGCCAAACCAGTTCAAAAATCAGCATGCAGCACCTGCCCGTCAGCTGTAAAATCATGCTGCGCCTCAGCATGTGCAACCGAAGTAAAATGTAATGAAGGCGTTGACTGTCCAGGCTGCCCCAACTATAAAAGCGAAAAGTGCTGCAAAATTTCAGGCAAATGCTCTTCTGGGCACGACCATGGCAAAGAAACCATGAAAAAAGCTGAAACCAAAGATCAGTGCCCGATTTGCTATGAATACAAAATCATGGGTGTAAACAAAAAGTGCGCCAGATGCGCTAAATAAAACGGATTACCGAAGAAATATGCGATAGGGGCCGGCCAATGTAAAAAAAGCATGAATGCCATATTAAACAGGCCTCAAGCCTACAAATTATGATACCAGTCGCGACAATCACGGCAAAAAGGCGACGCCGCTGCAAAATCATGCTGCAGATGAGCTTTTCTGAATTGTCTGGCTAAATTGCTCTGCCAGATATCAATCAGTGATTGCCGGTTCACATTGCCAATTGCCATTCTGCCTTCGGTATCAAACGGACAGAGAGTAACCGAACCATCCCACAGAATTGTGGTAGAAAGCACTGCATGGCGACAAACCCTTCTCTTGACCGGAGTAAAATCTATTTTGCCGGTCTTTTCAATCTTCCCAAGAAAACTGTTTTCACCCAGGATCTGAAACCACTGCATCTTGTCTGGCGCAATATCAAATGGCCATTTAAAATAAAGCTCTGAAAAAACCGGTTTTGCCACCTTTTTCCAGTAATTTAAAAATGGCAGAATCATCTCTTCTGTTTTTGAATGGCGAACCATGGTAACTCCCAGCTCCGGGAAATAATCTGGCGAAGCAGCCTTTCTAACCGCCGAATCCGCAATGAAAGCCTCAACGTTTTTCCAGCTGCAGCCCGGGCGGTTCGCTTCAAAACCCTGGGACTCAAGGGCGTCAACACTGATACGAAGCTGATCTATTCCTGAAAAGCAAAAACCTTCAGCCGGCATTCTCTGAAGAGAAGTAACAAGCATTACCGGAGCCCGCGAAACTTCACTGATCATATCTGAAAGAGCAGGATTAAGTAACGGCTCGCCACATCCTGAAAAAACCCAGCGCGACTCAGAAACATCGAGAGATTCCAATATTTTTTTGAATGTTCCAACTGGCATCAACCCCTGACGACGATCCATGCCATTGTGAGGGCACCCGAGACAGGATGCCTGGCACATTGCCGATGGTTCGACAACGATGGTTTCAGGCTGCTGATCGCAGTATTTCTGCTCCCAGCCCGACTCGTCAAGCCAGCGCTCATAAGAAAAAGCCGGCGATGAAAATTCTGAATCAACTGTTCTTTTGAAAACTTCAAATGTACAATGGCGGTTCAGACGAAGGTCCACATTGATTCTGGCCCTGGTTCGCGGACAATGATAAAAACCCACATTGAAAGGATACAGCGGCTTGCGCAAAGCCCAGGCCAGCCCGCCACGGGCCCACATCAGATCGTCGTGGTTCAGGGCCAGCGCTTTCAAAACCTCGGCACTTATGATTGTCCAGTTGGCACCAGGCTGACGCTCAGTTGAGAAGCAAATTTCAAAGCCTTCCTGGAAATAAAGCCGCAGGCTCTTTTGCACCGCATTTGCATCAACCAGAAGATTTTCAAGGGGAACGATAATCACCTCAGACCACCGCATTTTTTCAAGAGGTAGAGCAAAAGCAGCTCCGACCCATTCCTCGCAGCCGCTGTCATCTTCAATACCCCAGCGCTGCTGCCGCAGGCTTACCGGCTTTTCAACCACCTTTTCATCGGCAAAAAAGAATCTTTCAATTCCAAGCCCAGCCGCCTGACGCTGCAGTTCAGAATTACGCATGGATTCAGGCATGACCAGAGCCTGACCCGAAATTCCTGAACGCCCCTTTAAACGGCGATGCAGAATTTCAAGAGCACCTGAGCCGGCATTTATCGGCGTAGCAGGGTCTATCGCCTTGCGATACAAAGGAACAAGTCCGCTGACAAAAAAAATCAAACCGGTTGCGATGACGATTCTCCATCAAATTGGCATTCTGCCGTCATGTTACCTGATTGTTGGGAATAAAAAAAGAGAAAAATCAAATGATTCTTCTCTTTTTCAGGACACGGGATAAGTCAGGCGTAAAGATCGAGCACCTGCCCCAACCCGGTTGCTTCTGACTGAGAAACTTGAGCCGCATTGGCAACCCTGATCAGCTTTTCAGCCATTTCAATGCTTGCCTGCTGACTGGTTTCAAGAATTTTCATCAGATCAGCAACATTAGAGCCACTACCCACACTGTTTACTCCAGACACGGCATTCACCTCCCTGTCCTTTTACACAGCGACATTCAAACGCGGACGGGGCTGGTTCACCCCGACTGTGCCCTGATGTTTCTGCATCGCCTGTTCCCAGGTGTTGCGCAGATTTATGATTAAAGGCTTGATATCCTGCAATGGCTTGGGGTCTTTCTTGACATTCGCTTCGCTGAGCTGCTCGAGAAAGAATACATACAGACGCTCCAGATTAACTGCAATCTCGCCGCCCTTTTCCTTGTCGAGGGCAGTCAGAAGCTCGGTAAAGATTGCCTGAATCCGCAGCAGCATATTGCTGATCTGCTCGATGTTCTTATCTTCAAAAGCAATCTCCGCCTGACCGATAAACTTGATCGCGCCGTCATACAGCATTAGAATCAGCATCTCTGGTGATGCAGTCTCAATCTGCGTTTTACGGTAGGCAGCATTCTGGGTATAGGCGTTATTCATCCGGGAAACTCTCCCCTCGTGAAAATTTTTTTGATCTGCCTGCCTGTAAAGATGCCAGAGCTTTATCTAATAACGGCATCTGATATTGATGAAATTTGTCGAGGGCTGCAAAAAACTGGCTGATTTCATCGAGCCAGTCGGAAACTGTGGCCTGGGTATCTGCTTTCAGCCCATTTACCTGCATGATATGCCTGGTAATAAATTTGGCCTGATGAATCGACAGCCACGGAAAAATTTCCTTGTCGCCACACAATTCATCATGCGCCCTGAGTACATCAAAAAATTCGACACGGTTGGTGCCGGTCAGCTCTTCTGGCTTGTTACGGCCATAATTGGTGAGAATCTTTCTGGTCTGTGATACCGAGCGGCGCAAAGTCGTTTCATTGATGCTGATGCGCTTTCTGATCGAGCTTAGTCGCTCAAGCAAACCTTTAACATCAGCCTTGACCGGCTCAGTCAAGGCCTGATGCAAAATACCGGCAACATCAGCACTCTTATCAGCATAACGCTGCATTACCTGCTCAAGGCTCATCAGCTCGACAAAGCGATCAACCGCCCCGCCTTCGGTGGCATTGATGATTTTGCGCCCTGTCTGCCTGAACTGGTCTTCAAACCAGTCTTTATACAATTTCATATTGCGGTCGGTATATAAAACTGTGCCGTCAGGCTTGACCAATTTATAGGCGCCTCGGGTCGCAATGTAATCGGCGGTTTCATGCTCGATTGAATTATAGGCATGAACCTTCTCATATAACAGATCGTCAGAATACGAACCCCGCGCGTGCAATCGCCCATCGGCAAATGAAAGATCAAGCCCCACAAAAACCAGCGGATCAGCACCGGTTCTTACTGCAAGATCAAAGACTGTGGTTGCGATTGAACCCCAGCACACCAGTGTGCCGACCGACTCACGATAATCTTTCATTATCGGGTAAAGCCCGCCGCCAAAGGTCATTACCATGCGCGGACCCTTGAAACTGTTAAAAATATCAGGGTGCGTCATTGGCTCAAGCGCCAGCACCACGTCTGAAACGTCTTCAACTCCGACAAAATCGAGAGAATTTTCATAAGACGGATCAGCCGCACAGACAATATCGGGCTTGATCTGGCTGGCAATCAGTTGCCTGAACGCTGTATCTACTGCAATAATCGGAAACCTGCCCTTTATCTGCTTGAGCAGATGAATGTTCTTGTCAAGCGATGGGCCGGCCGCCACGATTATGACCGGAACGCCCTTGAACTTGTCAAAAAGCCGGCCAATCCCGGGCATGGTAAAACTCTGCGCCAGATTGGCAAAATAATTCGAGTGGAATTCAAACCCTGCATGCATGAGAGTTACAAGGTTGCCCTTCGATTTGTTGCAGAGATATCTGATTTTTTCGACAACCCGTTCAAAATTTTGTTTGAATCTTGCCATTGACGGTGGATGATCGATAATCGCCAGCTTTTCCATCACCGTCCAGTCAAGGGTAGTGTTCCAGAAATCACCGATCTGGTCGGGCGTCATGCCGACACACCAGACAATTCTCGGATTCTTGAGCAGACTGCTTAAATCACGCGACTGCAAAGCGCTGTAAAATACGCCCGGATCAGGCTCGACCACAAAAACCTGTGAACCCGCCACCCCCTGAGGCAATCGGTTGAGAATCTCTTCCGTCATGTAACCCAGGCCAAAGCCCAGCAGCAAAACGTGGGTCTGCCCTTCATAGGCCGTTTCGACCTGACGAATTGCTTCTTTAACCGGGTCATACCGACTGTGATAACTCGAAGAGCGTTCATCAGACAGCCTGACCGTCAAAGTCGGCACTCCGGCTTTTGCGTTTTCAACCGTATAAAGTTCGCTGCGATGGTTTTTCTGCCAGTGCAGCACCAGACTGTTCAATGCCGGAAGACGCTTGAGCAGCTCAAGATTACCGGTTAAAAACGAATTTTCCATCAGATATCGAGCAGCCTTTCAAATAAACGTTTACCATCTTGAAACAGCTCGGGAAATTCATACTCAAGAATGTCCGCAAGACCAACCCAATCCTGGTTTTCCTGGGCATTGGTCACTGCTTCGGTTTGTTCGGCCAGACGCTGAATCAGGCTCTGACGGTCAAATTCAAGCGAAGATTCGGCCATGGCAGCCGCATAGGCACGATCAGCATTTTTCAACATCGTCGTCAGCCATTCGATGCCGTCAATCAGATGCAGATATCGATCCATCGCATCTTTTACCCGACCAACCCGCAGGTCGTTCGCAACTTCTGCAGACAGCTCTTCAATGTGCTCAAGACCTTCAGCCCCATCCTGAATCGCAATTCTTACCATTTCCTGGGCAGTTGCGCAAACAAGCTCGATCTTGTCAAACTGGGCAAGCTTCATATCATCAAGTTTTTCTGACTCATCCGGCGAGTAACTTTCACCATCAGCAACAATATCAACGATGGTCATAGCACTGCCAAGCAATGATTTTTCAACGGTTTTTACCAGTTCAGACATTCGACTATCTTCATCAAGCCCCTCAATTGGCAGAGGCTTGCCATTCAGCAGAATTTCCAAATTTTCACCTTCCTGCACTCAAAGTTTATTTCCTTCCACCAAGCTGCGCCAGCTGGCTGGCAAAGGCCGACGACTGCGACTGATAATCTGAAAGCGATTTTTCCAGATCGGCAAATTGCTTCAACAGCGCTTCTTCCCTGGTCTTGAGACGGTCTTCCTGATCGGCAATCTGATTGTTCAAAGTGCTGATCTGCTGATCGAGCTGGCTGTTTGAATTGGTAACTCCAGACCGGCCAACCCGCTTGGTCATGATACCGTCAGACTTGGTGAATTCATTTAATACGGTTTTCAATCTTCTGGCAATACCCATTTTGTTGGTATCGGTGTCGTCTTTGCTGAACAGGTCGGCAACCTTGCCAGGGTTTTCAGCCAATGCCTTGCTGAGCTTTTCTTCGTCAGTGATCTGCAAAGTGCCCACCATCGTGTCTTTATAGCTCGAACCAACAACACCTGTGGTTATGCCAATATCTGAAAGGCTGTCGAGCAAACCATCAATACCTGGAACGACCGAAGACATTACCAGACGCATCTGCGAACGCACACTTCTCAAAGTGTTATCACCAGAAAGCAGCCCAATCTGATAAGCCTCTTCATAAGCTGTTCTGTCTGCCTCACTTAAAGAATTAAGTTCTTTATCGGTAAGAGCTTCCAGATCCCAGTTACGCTCTTCGGTCAACTTGGAATAAATCGTTTCGGTGACTTCATTGTAGAGCTTAAGAAAGTCGTCGATTGCAGTTTTTGCCACTTCGGTATCGGCGGTAATACCGATCACTTCACCAGAAGCACCGGTTACATCATACAATTCAAGAGTTACACCATCAATAACATCGCTCACCGTATTACTCTGGCTGATTTGATCTGCACCGCCAAAAATTCCGTCAACACTGTAAACCGAATTCTGCCCCACATCCTGCTCTGCACCTACCAGACCCATGGCCGACAGAAAATTGCTGGTGTCGGTAGCCGAACCAAGAGCTATCGCCGTGTTACCGGTCTGGGTTGAAGTCAGAACAAACTTGCCATTGGTCGGGTCGTAATGAGCTTTAACCCCGACCGATTCGTGACTGTTGATTGAATTGATCAACGAATCAAGCGTCGATGAACTGGTGCTGTTAATATAAAACTGCACCCCGTTGATCGTGAAGGTGCCCCCTTTGACCTCAGTTGAAAAGCCGGCATTATCAAGAGTTGAAGAGGTTTTTACATCTGAAATCGGGCGCGCACTTTCAATCGATGATCCTGTATCGGAACCGTTGACCGCACCGGTAGCCAGGCCAAGAGCGGATGCCAGAGTGCCGGCACCGTCCTGAATTTCCAGAGAAGCCGCGCTTCCCTTTTCATCGGTAGAAACCACTACCTTACCGGTTGAAGCATCATAATAAGCCTTGTCGACTCCGTCGATATTACTGACCTGGTCGAGAATGTCGGTTAATGACTCAGTGCCATTGTAATTTATATTGGTTGAAGTGCCGTTAACATTGATTTTTAATGTTCCGGCACCGACGCCAAACTGGGTTGCAATATCACTGTCATGGGCCTGCGCCAGAGTTTTGCCCAGACTGGCGGTCGATTCAAGCTGGGCGGCGGAAGCCTGGGTGCCGGCAATCAAGCCGGTAACCGAAAGAAAGTTACTTGAATCGGTTGAAGACCCCAACCCAATCGGAGCTGTGCTGCCATCTTTGCGGGTCAGCTTGATCGTGTCACGCCCAGAATCGTATTCTGCACGAATATCGGTCAATGCCGTAATTCTTGATAGAACTCCCTGCAGATCATCGGCAGCGCCATCAATCGAAATCTGAACACCATCAACCGTAAATTTTCCGCTGGTTATGCCTTTTGGAAAAGTCTCCTGATTCAGTTTTGCACCCTTATCGAGTGCCGAAATCCTGACAGGGGCGCCAAACAGCACATTGGTCATGTCGCCAGTGCCATCAGTTAAACTGAAAAAGCTGCTATCGCCCGAGTTTTTATTGACCAGCTGCAGCTTTCCACTTCCGGAGTCGAATCTGAATTCCACCAGGCGATCGGCCGGGTCTCCGGTTGGCACGCCGCCATTGACCAGAGTTGCCTTGGTATCGATCTGATGGTTCAATTCGTTGATCATATCCTGCAACGTTGCACCAGGAGCCAGCACAGAGGTATCAAAACTCTCAGGAGTTCCGGTGCCGCTGCGTTCGATGGTAAAAGTGCCCTGAACGATTCCCAAGTCGGCCACCGTAGTGTCGAGCCCAGCTCTGATTGCTTTCAGAGCAGAGTCTTTGGTAGGTATGTTCTTATCAAGGTCAATCTGACCATCTGCTTCAAACATCGACGAAACAATGGTCGATGCCCCAAGATCGCTTACCGACATCTCGAGGCTGTTATCAAGCAGGTTGAATTTAACCCGGTTGTTTTTCTCGTCGTAAGTGGCGTTGATCTTGCCCTTTAGTTCGGGCTTGGCATTGATACTGGTATTGATGTTGGTTACCATATCTTTTACCGAAGTCGTGGCCCCTGCACCAGTAGAAACGGTAAAGGTGCCCGAACCACCCGACAGAATTCGCATTTCAAGATCGCCGCCGGTAACTCCAAGAGCGCCAAGCGTGGTGGAAGAGCCGCCAACCGGGTTGGTCGATTTGAGATTGTAACCAAGCTCGAGCGAGCCTGCCAGCTTGCCCTTTGATGAAACGGTGGTTGAAGTTGCAAGCTGCTTTACATGAACGGTATAGCTGCCGATGGCAGCGTCGGTACTGGCAGTGGCATTGACCTTTCTTGCATCGCTGGGGTCAACTTTTTTGGAATTGAAGGTTCGGCTGAAAGTCAGGTCTGTTGCCTTACTCTGTAGATTGAACAATTTCAGGTTGATATCCTGTAACATTGTCTGCTGCAGAGAAACAGTATTGCGCTTGCGTTCCAGAGTGAATTTCTGGAAGCTTTCAGCCTGGATCATTTTGTCAATAAGACCCTGAGTATCAAGACCCGACGACAGGCCTCCGACCCAGTTTCTATCTATACTGACCATATTGTACCTCCTGCCAGTAAAAGCCCGCTTCTATTTATCAGGCCTTCTTGTCAAAAATAAGACCGATGTAATCCTGCATTTTGGCTACCAGGTCGAGCACTTCCTCCTGAGGAATCTGCCGTATAACCTTGTCTTTAACAATGTCAACCACTGATACCATCGTCCGATGCGTGCCTTCATGAACCTGAAAGCGCAGCGAACGGTCAAAAATTACCGCAGTCTTATTAATCTTATCGACCGCTTCCTTGAGTTTTTCCTCATTTTTCTCTTGATTTTCTTTCTGCGATTCGGCAGGTGCTTTTTCCGGCGACTGAAATCCTTCTACTTTTTCCAGTTCAGGAGTCTCATGAGAACTGAACTTGCCATCAGAAGTAGAAGATGATGGTAAATTTTCAACTGGAGGTCTGTTTACACCATTAATATCCATTCCGATCCACGCTCCTTTCACAAACGTCCAAAATATTGGAATCATGCTTTTCGAAATGGAAAAGCATTTTGGTTACGGTATTAAATGAAAGTTTTTCGGCTCTGCTTTTTCGAGCCAGATTGCCCGGCGCATTAAATGTGGCCGAAGGCATTTGTACATTCTCTGTAGATTGTGACCATATAAACATCTTATGATTCCTCCGTGAATCAATTTTCAGCGGCATCCCTGCCTATGATGGGCAAAAAAGTTACACTTTCGCCTATCTACACTTATATTATCGACCATTGCCGCAAATATTTAGCGGCAGTTTTTAGACAAATTCAGAGAATAATCAAATATTAGACGCCATTTTCATATTTTTTTAGCTTTATAAGTCTTTTTTTCTACTATTTTTTACTACTATCTCCCTTCAATCTATTGAAGCAGCTGCAAAATTCCTGATGCCTGAGAATTTGCCTGAGCCAGCATTGCAGTTGCAGTCTGATTAACCACCTGGTTTCTTGTAAATTCAATCATTTCCGATGCAATATCCGCGTCGCGAATGCGTGATTCGGAAGCCATGGCATTGCCATGCATGTTGCGCAGATTGTTGATCGTGTATTCGAGACGGTTCTGGTAAGCCCCAAGCTTTGAACGTTCAGAAGAAACCATGTCGATCGCCTTGTTGAGTTTTCCCATTGCCCGTTCAGCTCCCTCAACCGTTGTCAGGTCGAGTTTTGACACTCCCAGCGCATCTGCCGACATGTCAGACATTGATATCTTCATTACTTCCATCTGGTTGGCTCCGATATGATACTGCGGGTCAACATCCTTGACATGCATGCGGAAATTTGTGTTGCCGCGACCGCTGCGACTGCCCGCTTCCAGATCGAAATAGTCAAGCAGTGATTCAGTAGCGGAAACCAGAGCACCGGTAACCGTAACCGCTTTTATTGACACGATGCTCGAATAAGTCTGGTAATCAGAGATTTTCTCTTCGCCAATTCGCGTCGAAGTAAATGCCATGGCATTATCGACCTGATCAAGTCTGATGGCAACCGTAGCAGCGCTGAGCTGGCTGTTGACAAAGGTTTTGAACGCGTCAAAACTCACCATATCGGCAAGGGTAGCCGAACCAACTGCCGTGCCCAGTGCAGTGCAGATGTTGATCACCACAGTTCCCACGCCGTCACTGATCTCGATGGCGGTTATTTCACCAGAAGCAACTCCTGGCATATATTTCGAAAAGCCCCATGCAAGATAATCTTCGCTTTTCTGACTGTCGACAAATCCGGCGTAAGTGCCGTTTCGAAAACCAAGAACCGAGACTTCGGGCGCATTGGTGATTCTGATTGTCGTGCCAAAAGTAGAGCTGGCTGACGCCGGCGGATAAAAGCTTAGCCTGATTTCGCCGTCGATAACCGATGCCGACAGACCTTTCAACGATGCCGGCCCGATTGCGGTAGTAACCTGCAGGTTGATGCTGCGTGCAATTCCCTCAAGGGTGCGATAACCGGCACTGATAACCAGCGTTATATTCTGACCGTTGGCATTGACCGTGAAGCTGTCGCTTGCCGAGAAATACAACCCCTGAACCAGCCCACGGGTACTGGCAATCTGCGCCGGTTGCGATGCGAACTGAATGTCGATGCCGTCAAGCAGACCGCTTACGCGATCGCAGTCAACCCGGGTTACGACAGTCTTGCCATCGGCATCGGTCAGCGCCGCTTCGATAAAGTTATCCCTGGCAGCACGACTGGTCGAAACGGCCATTGCATCGATCAACTGCTGATTGCCGGCAAAGCTGATCAAACCTGGCTCGCCAATCATTCCCGAAAGAATTTCAAGATAACCGCCATCACCCGCAAAAGAGGTTTGTGCGGTATTTGTCACTTTTACCTGTGAATTTTTTATGTCGAGACCATCGATTTCATCGACAATTGCGTTCTGAATGGCTGCAGCAAGATTATCCAGCGTTGTGAACGAATCCAAAACAATCTCGGCTGACCGGTTATTACCGTTCAGAGTCAGAATCTGGGGCTCATCCAGAATGAAAACACCGTTACCATCATAGAACTGAGTAATGCTTTGCAGCATTGTATCGCCTTTTGCCAGCTCGTCTGCCTTGCCAACCAGCTTGAATATCTGGGTGCGCTGCATCTGAGCAACCCCGCTTTCGAGCAGAGCCAGACTGACGCTGTAATCGCCACCACGCATCGCCGGCCCCTTGACCAGCCCCTTAACAAAACGCGAATCAGTGCTGATTATGGCGCTCTGACTGCCATCTAGCAGTTTTTTGGTATTAAACTCAGTGTTATAGGCGATCCGGTTAAGATCGTTTTTCAGCTGAATGACTTCCTTCTGAATCTCTAAACGGTCATTACTGGTCAAAGTGTCGTTCGCCGACTGCACTGCCAGTTCCCGCATTCGATGAAGGATGCTGTGAGTTTCGTTTAAGGCGCCCTCAGCCGACTGAATCATCGAGATTCCGTCCTGGGCATTCAGCGCAGCTCTTGCGAGCCCGCGAACCTGTCTTCTCAACTTCTCGCTTATTGTAAGGCCGGCTGCATCATCGGCAGCCCTGGTGATTCTCAAGCCTGAACTCAATCTTTCGACTGATTTGTCAAGTCTGCTGGAAACGCCTGCCAGGTCTGTATAGGCCCGCATGGCGGTAACATTGTGATTAACTCGAAGTGACATAATTGATTCCTCCTTGAATCTTGATTCCGCGCTTCCCTGCGCGACAGGCTCACTTACATCCTTTGCGATTCAATTGTCAGGAAGGTCTCAATTACACCTCCGAATTTAGATTAGCAAAAAAAGATTTTTCGCCATCTCTATTTAACGGCATTTCTACTGGAAAAAATTATAGAAAGCTGCAAATGAAAAAGGGCTGCTGCACCCAAAAGCGCAACAGCCCCAGGAGCTACTGATTCTAATCATTTCCTTAACAGGTCAAGTACCCCCTGCGGAATGATATTTGCCTGAGCCAGCATTGCGGTGCCGGCCTGTGAAATAATCTGCTGTTTCGTGAATTCTATCATTTCCAGTGCAATATCCGTATCTCTGATTCTTGATTCTGCCGAGACCATGTTGGTGTACATGCTGTCAATGTTGGTGACCGAATGCTCGAGGCGATTCTGGTAAGCTCCCAGCTTGGCTCTTTCAGAAGAGACCCTGTCGAGAGCTTTTCCCAGCACTCCCATCGCTTCATTTGCCCCGGCGACCGAGCTCATATCAATGTTATCAACGCCAAGAGCCCGAGTTGACATATTGGCAATACTCAGTTTCATGACCTGACCCTGATCAGCTCCGAGCTGGAACTGCGCCTGGTTGTCAACGACATGAACCTTGAAGTTCGCATCGCCGCTGCCCTTGGCGGTTCCGGTTGCCAGCCCAAGCTTGTCGAGCAGAGCGGTAGCAGTATTCGCGGTGAAACTGCCGATGGTAACCATGCTGGTATTGGCCGCAGCATTGTCAACATGCTCAGTACCAACTCGTAGCGAAGTGAATGCCATTGCCGAACCAACCTGGTCAACCCTGATCAACACAGTTGCCGTATCGAAAGCATTGTTCGCATTGGCCTGAAATGTGGTGAACAAAACCATGTCGGCTGCCGTGCCGGTTGCTGTGCCTATGGTTGTCATCAATGACAGAACCACATTGCCAACCCCATCGCCAACACTGACCTGAACTGCACCAGGACTAAAGCCATATTTGGACGAAGCAACATATCGGCTGAAGCCCCACGCCGTATCATCCATGTTCTTTTTCGCATCGACAAAACCGCTGTAGGTACCATCGGAAAAGCCTATTGAATCTGCACTGCCTGTAGCATTGGCAATTACTATGGTATTTGCAACAGTTGCCGAGGCAGAAGCCGGCTTTTCGTAGGTTAAACGGATTTCACCATCGTTCACCGATGCACTCAGACCTTTTAGCCCAGCCGCACCCGCCTCGATCTGGTCATTGATCGATCTGGCGATGCCTTCCATAGTCCAGCCATGAGTAGCACTGTAAACCACGTTTATTGCTATTGCCGTACCATTGACCGAGATCGAGAACGTCTGATTCGTAGTGAATCGCATTCCGAGCTCAATACCCTTGGTTCCAGCAATCTGGGCAGATTGGGAAACGAAATTCACATCGATGCCATCCAGCAGTCCTGATGCGTTGTTACCTTCGAGACGAACCGTTCTGAGATTGCCGAAAGCATCCTTAGAACTTAGCTCCACCTGACTGTTCTGCGATTCGCGGCTTATCGAAAAACCCATCGCCTGAATGACCTTTTCATCAGATGCCATGCTGAAGCGCCCGGAATCACCAACAAAGCCAGAAATCAGCTGAATGTAGCCACCTTCTCCGGCAATATCGGTTTGAACAGTGTTTACCACCGCCCCCCGCGAACCTTCGATCTCAAGGCCTGAGCTGCTGACCAGAGCATTCTGCAGGTCGGCTGCCAGGTTATCGAGAGTCATCAACCCGTCAAGGGTTATCCTGGTCTCATGACCATTACCGGTCAGTGTGAGAACCTGCGGCGTGTCAAGAACAAAGACGCCATTTTCATCGTAGAACTGGGCAATGCTCTGCAATTGCGTGCCACCATCCGCAAGATTGCCGCTGCCATCATTTTTTCTGAAAATCTGGCTGCGCTGCATCTGCGAGATGCCACCGGCAATTAGAGCAATGCTCACGTCGAAGTCACCACTTCCCGAGAAAGAGGTACCATTTACCAACCCGGAAACCGCCTGCGAACTCGAACTGACCAGAGCGGTCTGACTGCCATCAAGCAGCTTTTTCGTGTTGAACTCGGTAGTGGTGGCGATGCGGTTGAGCTCATCCTTGAGCTGAACCACCTCTTTCTGAATTTCGAGACGGTCATTGCTGGTCAGAGTGTCGTTCGCTGACTGGGTTGCCAGCTCACGCATACGCTGCAGAATACTCTGGGCTTCGTTCATTGCCCCTTCTGCAGTCTGAACCATGGAAATGCCATCCTGGGCGTTCAGCTTCGCCCGCGATAAACCACGGATCTGTCGGCGCATTTTTTCGCTGATTGCCAGACCCGCCGCATCATCAGCAGCACTGTTGATACGCTGGCCCGAACTGAGCCTGCCAATAGACTTTTCCAGCTTATCGGCGGTGCTCGACAGTGTCCCGTAGGTTCTCAGAGATAACACATTCTGATTAATCCTTAGAGACATAATTTGATTCCTCCATGAATCGATGTGTTGCCCTACGCATCCCTGCGCAGGCTGATATATATTTTCACTTCATCCTGATTGCTTTACTATCTGATTATACCACCTGCCCTTCAAAAATCGCTTGCTTTTTCTTAAATTTTGTACAGAACCACACCAAGGCAGGCCCATCCGCTATTTCATAGCAGATGAGCCTGGACAGAGGCTTCCCTGTGCTGCAGTTTCTGCAATCAGCAAAAATACTGCGGCACAGGGACCGTCGTTCGGAAATAAGCACCTTAAGTTTTCAACTATTCAGTCTTTCAGCCCAGAAGCTGCAATACACCCTGCGGAACCATATTGGCCTGAGCCAGCATTGCGGTACCCGACTGCTGAATGATCTGATTTCTGGTGAATTCAATCATTTCCATGGCAATGTCAGCATCTCTTATTCTGGATTCTGAAGAACTGAGAT
>DYKG01000062.1 GCA_020722725.1 Candidatus Methylomirabilis sp. | reverse complement strand
GAAGATCGGCCTTTTCCGGTACTGGGTTATGCTAAAAAGTGCGAAAGTCCACTTCTACTGACAACCCGAAATGTAACCGGTTGCGTTTTTTTCAATGATTCTAACCCGGGAATTTGGGTTTAGAATCGAAGGGGGGATTTTTGACTTATGCCTGGTAAAAGAATATCTTATTGCCAGATAATCGAAAAAATGAGGAGACAGGCGTATGAAAAATTTTACCTTCTTTAACCCCACTAAAATAATTTTTGGCCAGGGCACGATTGGTGCTCTGAAGAATGAAATTCCCGCCGGTAAAAAGATAATGCTGGTTTATGGAGGCGGCAGTATAAAGAAAAACGGCACTTACGATGAAATCATGAGGGCTCTCGAAGGCCGACAGGTCGAAGAATTTTCGGGAGTTGAACCGAATCCGACTTATGAAACCATGATGAAGTGCGTAGAAAAAGTTAAGGCAACCGGTTGTGATTTTCTGCTGGCCGCTGGCGGCGGTTCAGTAATCGACGGAACCAAATTCGTTGCTGCTGCTGCGCTTTTTGAAGGCGACCCCTGGAAGATTCTGAAGACTTTTGGCTCATGCGTGAAAAAGGCGCTGCCTTTTGCTTCAGTATTGACTCTGCCTGCCACCGGCTCTGAAATGAACAGTGGTTCAGTTATAACCCGGGCTGAATTCAAAGCCAAATTGCCATTTAAAAGCGATCTGGTTTACCCGGTGTTTTCAGTTCTTGACCCGATGAAAACCTACACTTTGCCCGCAAAACAGGTGGCTAATGGGGTGGTCGATTCTTTCGTTCACATTGTCGAACAGTATCTTACGCAACCGGCTCACGCTGAAGTTCAGGATCGTTTCGCCGAAGGCCTTCTGCATGTGTTGATCGAACAGGGGCCGCTTGCTCTAAAAGAGCCTGAAAACTATGAAGTCAGGTCCAATCTCATGTTTGCTGCAACCATGGCTTTGAATGGTCTTATTGGCTGCGGGGTTCCACAAGACTGGTCAACCCACATGATTGGCCATGAACTAACTGCTCTTTATGGACTTGATCATGCCGTCACTCTCGCAATAGTACTGCCTGGCAATCTGACTTTACGCAAACAGCTCAAACATGATAAACTTCTGCAATTCGCTCAGCGGGTCTGGGAAATCAAATCAGGCAATGATGAACACAAAATCAGTGAGGCCATCAAAAAGACGTCTGAATTCTTTGAGAGTCTTGGTGTAAAGACCAGACTTGGTGATTACAATCTTGGCGAAGAGGCCATAGAAAAGGTTGTTGCACAGCTCAAGTCGCACCAGATGATCAAGCTTGGTGAAAATGGCGATGTAAATCTTGAAGTGAGCCGCCAGATTCTCGAACTTTGCCTGTAATAGTGAAAATGCAAAATTGATAAAACAAACTACTTTGCTGATCTTTCGGGGCAGTTCAAGCTGTTTCTCGATCGCACCTATTCGTTGTTGACCACACAGTTCATGGGAGGCGAAAACCGTTCGCGACTTTCAGCGGGCAAGCATCTCGTTTTTATTTTTACCCAGGGCGCTTCTGATCAGGCTTTCAAAGATATCCCCGAGAAATATTCGCGTCTGCAGGAATATTTTAACTTTGCCAGCTTCAATGTCATTCGCGGTTGCGGGCTTTTTGCCCCCGACCAGGCAGCCGCTGAATTTTTCCTGCAGATTCATAAAACCAATATAGCCTATTTTCAGGATTTTTTCATTTTATCCTGAACCAGGTTCGGGCAAAAGGCTTTAACAAGGCTTTGCATAAGATCGGTGCAAATAAAATTTGATTTTCTGCAGCCGGATATCTAGAATATCAAGTAAGTTTCTATAAAGAATAAAGCAAGGTCGGGAATGAGCAACTTATATATGCATTCAGAAGTAGCTATTCTCAAGTCTGGAAATACCCAGGAGGGAAAGTAATGTTTGACGCACCCAAATTGAATTTAAGCAAAAGCATGGCCGAATTTGAACGAGGCAAGAAATTTACGCCCGGTGGAGTTCTGGGTATCAGAAGACCATACAACTTTGTTGAAGGCGAATACCCGATTTATTTTGATAACGGCAAAGGCGGGCGCATAACTGATATCGATGGTAACGAATACCTTGATTATCTTTGCGCCTATGGCCCGATTATTATTGGGCATCGCGAAGAAGAAATCGATAATGCGGCAATTGACCAGATTCGCAAAAAAGGTTTCTGTTTTTCGCTGACCCAGAAAATTCAGAACGATCTTGCAGAAAAGATCAGCACTTTGATCAAATGTGCTGAAACCACAGTTTTTACCAAAACCGGTTCAGATGCCACCAGCCTTGCAATTCGCGTGGCGCGCGGCTATACAGGCAGAACCAAGATTATCCGCTGTGGCTATCATGGTTGGCATGACTGGTGTGTTGAGGTAAAAGGTGGCATTCCTGCCAAATTATATGAAGATACCCTCGAATTTCATTATAACCATCTTGATGAGCTTGAAGACCTGCTGAAGAAGCACGGCAGCGACACTGCAGCGATCATCGTTACCCCGATCGGTCACCCGCTGGCAGAGCAGTGCGAATACCCGAAAAAAGGCTTTCTCGAAGGTTGCCGCAATCTTGCTGATAAATACGGTGCCTTGTTGATTTTTGATGAAATCAGAACCGGTTTCAGGGTGAACATGGGTGGGGCGCAGACTTTGTTTGGCGTGACCCCTGATCTTTCGGCTTTTGGCAAGGCCCTGGCAAATGGTTATGCAATTTCTGCCTGTGTCGGCAAGCGTCAATTCATGAAGAAAATCGAGAAAGAAGTTTTCATTTCGTCAACCTTCTTTCCAAACAGTATTGCCTATGCTGCTGCGCTCAAAACCCTTGAATTCATCGAAAAGAACAATGTCATTGAAGAAATCAGGCGCAAAGGCGAATGGTTCAATGCCGAGCTTGCCAAAGTCTGCGCAGCCCATAAGGTCGAAACAGAACTTTCGCCGATTCCTCAGATGCCTTTCGTGACCTTCAAAAAGAATGCAGACAAGACTTATAAAGAAATGCGCAAAGATTTCTACACCCAGCTTATTCGCCGCAAAGTCTTTTTGCAGCCTTATCATCACGGCTATATCTGTTACCGCCATACCGAAGCGGATTTAAATGAAACTTTGAAAGCCATCGATGAATCGCTGTCTTATGTCGACGGGAAAAAATACTGATAACTATGGATAAGCTCATCATTACCGCCGCAATCTGCGGCGCTGAAGTTACCAAGGAACATAATCCGGCGGTGCCTTATACGGTTGCCGAAATTGTGCGTGAAGCAAAATCTGCCGTCGATGCCGGAGCTTCGATTATTCATCTGCATGTGCGCTTTGACGATGGAAAGCCGACGCAGAGTGCTGAGCGCTTCAAAGAATGTATCGATGCAATTCGGGTTGCCTGCCCGAGCGCGATCATTCAGCCTTCTACCGGTGGCGCAGTTGGTATGAGCAATGCCGAGCGTCTACAACCAGTTTCGCTGCGCCCAGAGATGGCAACCCTCGATTGTGGCACGGTTAATTTCGGGGGCGACGATATTTTCGTTAATTCTGAAAACGCCATCATTGAATTCGCCCAGAAAATGCTTGATTTGAAAGTGAAGCCGGAAATTGAAGTTTTCGACAAAGGCATGATCGACACGGCGATTCGCCTGCATAAAAAGGGTTTTATTGCAGCTCCGCTGCATTTTAATTTTGTTCTTGGCGTTAATGGTGGAATCAGTGCCAGTCTGCGCGACCTGACCTTTCTACAGGGCAGTATTCCGGTCGGCAGCACTTTCACCGTCTCAGGAATCGGCCGGGCGCAGTTTCAGATGGCTGCGGCATCGATCATCGCCGGCGGTCATGTCAGAGTCGGCTTTGAAGATAACATTTATCTCGAAAAAGGCGTGCTGGCAGGAGCAAATGGCGAGCTGGTCGCCAAGGCCGTGCGGCTTGCCAAAGAACTGGGGCGCCCGATTGCAACCCCTTCCGAAGCCCGTGAAATTCTTGGTCTGAGACGCTGAGTATCGTGCTAAAAATTCCATTTGGAAAGGTAGAATAATGTTTAACAAGCTAATCAGCAAACAACAATTCGCAGACCTGCTCAAAGATGATATGGTTCTGATGGTCGGCGGATTCCTCGGCTGCGGTTCTCCCGAAGCCTTGATCGATATCATCATCGAAAAACGGGTGAAGAACCTGACGATTATCTGCAACGACACTTCTTTTCCAGACCGGGGTATTGGCCGTCTGGTCGCCGAAAAGCTCGTTGGCCGTGTTTTGACTTCGCATATCGGCACTAACCCTGAAACCGGTCGGCAGATGGTCGAAGGAACGATAAAGGTCGAGCTTATTCCTCAGGGAACGCTTATTGAAAGAATCCGTGCCGGCGGCATGGGTCTGGGCGGTTTTCTTACCCCGACCGGCGTAGGCACTGTAGTTGAAGAAGGCAAGCAGAAAATGACGATTGAAGGTCGTGAATATCTGCTTGAGCTGCCTTTGCGGGCAGACCTGGCTCTGGTTAAGGGTGGCATGGTTGACAAGGCTGGAAACGTGATTTATCACGGCACCGCCCGAAATTTCAACCCGGTAATTGCTTTCTCAGCTGAAACCGTGGTTGCCGAAGCCGGCAAACTGGTTGAAATCGGTTCTCTTAACCCTGAAAGCATCGTTACCCCGGCACCGCTGATCGACCATATTTTCGTTCCGGGCCAGAGCTGAAGCAGAAAGGTGAATAACAGATGATAGAAGATCAGAAACTCGCCAAAGAAGTTATTGCCAGACGAATTGCCCGTGAATTCAAAAGCAACCAGATTGTTAATCTTGGAATCGGGCTGCCGACCTTGGTAGCAAACCATATTCCCGCTGAAATTAACATTTATCTGCAGTCGGAGAACGGCATCATGGGCATGGGTCCGGCTCCTGCGCCAGGCAGGGAAGACCCTGATGTCACCAATGCTGGTGGCAGTCACGTAACGGTTCTGCCTCACGGATCATATTTTGACAGTGCCACTTCTTTTGGTCTGATTCGTGGCAGTCACGTTGAATATACGGTTCTGGGTGCCCTGGAAGTCGATCAGGAAGGCAATCTTGCAAGCTGGATTATTCCCGGCAAGAAAGTGCCCGGCATGGGTGGTGCCATGGATCTGGTGGTCGGTGCAAAAAACGTTATCGTTTCAACTCTGCATACCGAAAAAGGTAAGTCAAAAATTCTCAAGCGTTGCAAATTGCCTCTGACTGCGGTTAAGGTCGTTAAAATGATTGTGACTGAACTGGGTGTTTTCAAAGTTACGCCGCAGGGCATGATTTTGACCGAAGTTCACAAAGATTCAAGCGTAGATGAGATCAGAGCCAACACAGAAGCCGATTTTACCGTGGCCGCTGATCTCAAAACCATGGAATGATCGAGACAGGATGATATTATGAAAAAAGGCTGCAAATACGGAACCCATCGCTCAATTGAACCCAAAAACATTCTGCCGCAACCGGCTTTGAAAATTTCAAATGATATGTCAGAAATTTACGACAACGAGATTCTTATCGATGTCAGCGCTCTGAACGTTGATTCAGCAAGCTTTACCCAGATCAGGAATGAGGCCGGCGGCGACAAGGGAAAAATTGCCGCCCGCATCAAGCAGATCGTAGGTGAAGCGGGCAAGATGAAGAATCCGGTAACCGGCTCTGGCGGCGTTTTAATTGGCACCATTGAAAAGATTGGTGACGCTCTTAACGGCAAAACCGACCTTAAAGTGGGTGATAAAATCGTTACCCTGGTATCGCTGTCGCTGACTCCGCTGCGAATCGACGCCATTCACAGTATCGATATCGATATTGACCGGGTAAATGTAAGCGGAAAAGCCATTCTTTTTGAAAGCGGAATTTATGCAAAAATTCCGTCAGATCTGTCTGAAAATGTTTCAATGGCTGCCATGGATGTTTGCGGTGCTCCGGCGCAGGTTGCCAAATTGGTTCGCCCGGGCCAGTCGGTGTTGATTTTCGGCGCTGGTGGTAAATCTGGAATTCTCTGCTGCTATGAAGCACGAAAAAGGGTTGGCCCCACCGGCAGAGTTATCGGAATCGAGAAGAACCCCGCCAATATCGAGCGTTTGAAAAAGCTTGGTTTTTGCCACGAAGTTCTCGATATCAATGCGAAAGAGCCGGTGGCCGTCCTTAATGCCGCTCTGGCAGTAAATGGAGGCAAAGAATATGATGTTTCAATCAATTGTTTGAATATTCCTGATTGTGAAATGTCATGCATTTTGCCGGTCAGAGATGATGGCACCGTTTATTTTTTCTCGATGGCGACCAGCTTTACCCAGGCGGCCCTTGGTGCCGAAGGGGTTGGCAAAGATGTGGTAATGATCATTGGCAACGGTTATACCCGGGGCCATGCTGAAATTACTTTCGGAATTCTGCGCGAAAGCCCGGAATTGATGAAACTGTTCGAAGAAGTTTACTGCTGAGATCTCAAGAATAGACCCGGCAGGAAAGGAATCAGGTATGAATAAGAATAGCATTGAACCAAAGCACATTGAACGAAGAAAAAAGATGTTTCCTGAAGTTTCTGATGCCGACTGGAATGACTGGAAATGGCAGGTCAGAAACCGTATCGAAACCCTTGCTCAGCTGCAGAAATATATTGTACTGATGCCCGAGGAGGTTGACGGCATCAACGAATGCCTTAAAACCTTGCGTATGGCGATCACGCCGTATTATCTGACTCTTATTGATCCTGATAACCCTAACGACCCGGTGCGTAAACAGGCGATTCCCACTGCTTTTGAACTTTACAGGTCGCCCGCCGATCTTGAAGATCCTTTGCATGAAGATGGCGATTCACCGGTTCCCGGGCTGACCCACCGTTACCCAGACCGGGCGCTGCTGCTGGTAACCGACCAGTGTTCGATGTATTGCCGGCATTGCACCCGCCGTCGTTTTGCCGGGCAGAAAGATACGGCAATGCCATCAGGCAACATTGACCGGGCGATTGAATATATTGCCGCGACCAAACAGATTCGCGATGTCGTGGTTTCAGGCGGTGACCCATTGTTGCTGGCTGATTCCAGGCTTGAAGGCATTATTAAAAAACTGCGTGAAATTGAACATGTTGAAATAATCAGAATTGGCTCGCGAACGCCGGTGGTTCTGCCGCAGCGCATCACTCCCGAGCTGTGCGATATGCTGAAAAAATATCACCCGATCTGGCTCAATACTCATTTCAATCATTCTCAGGAAATCACTCCTGAAGCGAAAAATGCCTGTGAGCTGATCAGCTATGCCGGTATTCCAATTGGCAACCAGTCGGTTCTGCTGGCCGGGGTCAACGATTGCGCGCACGTAATGCGCAATCTGGTGCATGATCTTGTGAAAATCAGAGTCCGGCCCTATTACATCTATCAATGTGACCTTTCTTACGGTCTGTCTCACTTCCGTACGCCGGTGGCCAAGGGTATCGAGATTATTGAGGCTCTGCGCGGTCACACCAGCGGTTTCTGCGTGCCGACATACGTTGTCGATGCGCCGGGTGGTGGCGGCAAGATTCCGGTCATGCCCAGTTACCTCATTTCAAGCGGCTATGAAAAGACGATTCTGCGCAATTTTGAAGGAGTGATCACCTGCTATAACGAGCCCGATAATTACAAGCCTTCATGCACCTGCGAAGCCTGCAAATCAGGCAAAGTGGAAATGGAAGGCGTGGCCGGGCTGCATTACGGCAGGATTTCGCTTGAACCGGTTGGCTTGAAGCGGAATCAGCGCAAGAAAAAACATTGAGACAATGAGTCTCTGGCAGCTGTCTGAGCGGTATCACTGTATCGCCATCATCGGCATGGAAAAAAATGCCGGTAAAACGACGGTTCTGAATTATCTGCTCAAACATGCTGTCAATAAGACGGTTGCCATTACTTCGATCGGTTACGACGGTGAAGATACCGATCAGGTAACGCAAACTGACAAGCCCCGTATATACGTCGGCTGTGGCACTGTTGTTGCCACGGTCGTCGGTTTGCTTGGGCGCTGTGATATAACGCGAGAGCTTCTTAAATTCACCGGTTTCAGCACTGCGATGGGTGAAGTGGTTCTACTGCGTGCTTTAAGCGATGGTTATGTACAAATTGCCGGTCCTTCAATCAATGCGCAGATGGAAAAGCTGGTGCAGATGCTGATCGAGCTGAATGTTGACCAAATATTTATCGACGGTGCCGCATCGCGAAAATCAAGTGCGGCGATCGGCCCGGCTGATGCCTGCATATTGGCGACCGGGGCCGCTTTTTCCCCTGACCCGGATTTTGTTGTTGAACAGACGGCGTTTTATGCCGGTCTTTTCAACCTGCCGGCGGCAGATCAGCCAGAAATCGAAGAATTATTTGCGGCCGGTAATTCTGCTGCGACCGAACATGACGGTGCCAACGATGTTTATGCGGGCAGTGTTTCTCAATTGGTTTGTCTCGGCAATGCTCTGGATGTTGAAACTGCAGGTGCCGCCGCGTTGGTCGGCGATTTAAAGCTGCTTGTCTTCAAGGGCGTAATGCCCACCGGTTTCGCCGCCCGCCTGCTTGAAAAAACGCGTGATTTGCAGGGATTGCAGATAGTCGTGCGCGACGGCACTCGCATTCTGCTCAACCTTGAGCAATATCGCGAATTTACCCGTCGCGGCGCAATTTTCAAGGTTCATCATCAGGTGCCGGTATTGGCAATTACGGTTAATCCCACTTCTCCCGCTGGACTTATGCTCGATTCAGCTTTTTTGATAAAACGCCTCACCAAATTTTGCCAACTGCCCGTTTTCGATCTTTTGAAAAACAGTATGGATTCTTGAATAAATCAATCAAATATTTGAAGGGTGCCGGAAAAGTGTTTTTGAGACAATATAAATGCATGAGTTACAATATATAAACAAAACATCGATAAACCACAGGAAAATTTTTGGGCAGTTTTTTACCCCGCCGTCTGTAGCATCTATAATGGCCCAATGGGTGCTGATGGATGACCCCAAAACTATTCTGGATCCGGCATTTGGGCTAGGTGTTTTCTTTCATGAAGTTAAAAAGCTTCGTCCAAACCAGAAAATAAAATTTGTGGGATATGAAATAGATAAAAATATTCTTGATTGCTTCGATTATAAAAAGCATCAAGATGACTTAACTTTGCTGAATGAAGATTATCTTGGGGTAAATTCTGCAAAGTATGACGGAATCATTTGTAATCCACCTTATTTCAGGTTTCAAAAATTTTTAAACAGGCATAATGTTCTTCCTGTTATCGAAAAGCAGATTGGCAAAAAACTTGTCGGTTATACCAATATTTCTTCTGTATTTTTAGTGAAAGCATTGAACGAGTTAAAAGATAACGGATGCCTGGCTTTCATTATGCCATTTGAATTTTTTAACACCGGGTATGGCGAAGAGATCAAGAAAAGCTTACTGGATAACCATTTGTTAAAACAAATAATTGTTTTTTCAAATGAAAAGGAAGTTTTTCCGGAGGCGACAACTACGGTTTGCGTCTTGCTTTGCAAGAAAGATAAGCAAAAGTCAAAAATTAAGATAACGAAGATACAGTCTGAAGACGAATTGGCCTCGATTGAGTATGCTGGCGACTTCTATCAGAAAACAATTCAACCTTGTGATCTGCCATCGAATAAAAAGTGGACTCCAATTATCGCTTCATTGTTTTCAGAACATTCTGTTCCAGATAGTTTCGTAAAGTTTTCCTTTTATGGTTCTTTTACTCGCGGAATTGCCACTGGTGCAAATGAGTTTTTTGCTTTGAGCAAAGGAAAAGCCCTGAAGCTTGGCATCAGTGAAAAAAACCTCTGTAAATGTATTACCAGGAGTGCTCAGATACGAAAGTTTGTTTTTTCTGATGAAGACTTTGAGGCCTTGTGTCGCATTGAGAAACCGGTTTTTTGCCTGGATGTATCAGATGCAAATGATGAGAATGTTAATAAATATATTTTTGAAGGTGAAGCTTCTGGATTTAATCAAAGATATTTAACCAGGCTGAGAAATCCCTGGTATAAACTGGAAAAGCGCAAACCAGCGCCAATTTTAATCGGAGTTTTTAATCGGGGAAGACTGAAAGTTATTCGTAATCTTACTGACGCAATAAACTTTACCTGTTTCCACTGTTTTGTCCCAAACATTTTTGGACAACAATTTATCAACAAAATTTTTGTCTATTTTTTAAGTGACATCGGTCAAAAAATAATTAAAACAAACAAAAGAAGTTATGGTAATAATCTTGATAAGTTTGAACCTGGTGATTTAAATGATTCTTTCTGCCCAAATGATGGTCAATTATCGAAGATTAATGATTCAGAAGCAGATAATGTTATTGAAATTGCCAAAAAAGATGAAAATTTAGCAATACAGATCAGCAATGATTTGATCCAGAGAGTTGTCCCTTATTAAAATATCATGCATTTGAAAAGAAGTTTTAAACCTTGCCTCGACTGGCTTCGAAAATCGATGCCGGTGGTTTCGCCCTACGGCAGAAATCTTCTCAAACAGACGCTTGAAAGCGACTGGCCGGATTATGCCGGATTGCAGCGGCTTTTTGATGAGGTCGAGCCGGCAATTGATCTGCTGAAGAAAGATACGGCTCTCGCCGGTTCCATGTCGTCGATCTGGCATGAGCTTCGTGACATTCGCAGCACCTTTTCGAGTCTCGAACAGGGGCAGATACTTGATGAGACTGAGATGTTCGAAATCAAGACGCTGGCGTTACATTTGAGTCATTTGCACCAGCTTTATCAGAAAAGCGGTTTGCAGTTGCCGGAACATGAATTTGCTGATTTACAGGGGTTGATCAGATTGCTTAACCCTGGTGAAATCGTGGTTTCATCATTTTATATCTATGAAGATTACGACCCTGAGCTGGCAAAGATTCGTGAAAAAAAGCGCCTGATTGAAAAACAGATTTTTGAAGTTGAAGAAGGCCGGCGACAGGCTCTGAAAGCAGAGCGCACTGAAATCGTCACCCTTGAAAAACAGCAGGAATATAAGGTTAGACAGAATTTGAGTGAAAGGCTGAAGAGCTGGCTGGCACCCTTGCGGCACGATGCCGGCTGGTCGGCACGTCTTGAAATGGTTATTGCCAAAGCGGTTTTGAGCCAGAAATGGTCAATGTGTCGCCCCGAAATTACCAGAGATGGAAATGGGATGCTGATAGTCGAAGATGCAATAAACCCCGAAGTTGCGCAGATTCTTAAAACTTCAGGAAAATCTTTTTGCCCGGTAAGCATCGAATTGCAACGTAACGTGACGGTTCTAACCGGAGCCAACATGGGCGGAAAAACAGTTGCAATGCAGACCATCGCCTTCAATCTACAGCTGGCGCGACTTGGCTTTTTTACCCCGGCACAGCGCGTTTGCCTGCCGATGCTTGATTATATCTGCTTCATCGGCGGCGATTTCCAGGATCAGAACGCAGGCTTGAGCAGCTTTGGTGCTGAAATAATCAGGCTGACCGAGGTTGCTTCAATGGTAAAGCAGGGCTGCGGGATCGCTTTATTCGATGAATTTGCCCGCTCGACCAATCCTTCAGAAGGCAGTCGCTTTGTTCAGGCCCTTTGTGAATTTCTACAGCGCCAGCGCTGCTATGGCCTGATTGCCACCCACTATGATGGAATTGCCCCGAATGGAGCTTCTTTTTACCAGGTAATCGGTCTGAAAAATCAGGCTGATGAAGGTGAGGAACTGGTCGAAACCGCTCCCGGCAAGATTCTTGATCGGCTGTGCAACAGCATGGATTACCGGCTGCAGAAAGTTGCCGGGGAGCGCCCGGTTCCGCATGATGCACTGCGCATTGCCGGCCTGCTTGCCGTTGATAAAGATTTCCTTGCGATACTTAAAAAATTCTACGACTAAAAAACTGCCAAGTGCAAAGTTTAGCGGTATAATGGCAGTAAAATCATCCAAGGTAAGGAAACATCATGAAGAGCAAGCTCAACCTCGATTTTTCGATCGTCGAAAAAGCCAGGCAGTCTGCCAGAGAGATTGCCAACCAGACACAAACCTTTATTGAAAAGCATACCAGCGTGACTATTGAACGCACCTGCGCCCGTCTCCTCGGTATTGACGGCGTAGACGCCTATGATGTGCCGCTGCCCAATGTTATTGTCGAAAACCTGAGAAAAGCCAGTGCCCTTAATCTGGGTTTGTCTTTGCATATCGGCAATGCCGTAATACAGACCGGCAAATCACCGCAGCAGATCGCAGAAATGGTTGCTGCCGGCGAGTTGGATCTGGCGAAGATGCCGTGGGCCGATCTTTTTGAAGTGAAGGAAAAAGTGCGTGACCTGGCAGGCACAGCTGTGGCGAGAATTTCCCGTAACCGCGCTGCCCGCGAAACCATACTGCGGAAATACGGCGACAAGGCCGGTCCCTACCTTTACGTAATCGTGGCTACCGGTAACATTTTTGAAGACATAACCCAGGCCAGAGCAGCTGCCAAACAAGGTGCCGATGTTATTGCGGTCATTCGCACCACCGGCCAGAGTCTGCTTGATTATGTTCCATTTGGCGCTACTACCGAAGGTTTTGGCGGTACCTACGCCACCCAGGAAAACTTCAGATTGATGCGCCAGGCTCTCGACGAGGAAAGCGAAAAATACGGTCGTTACATTCGCCTGTGCAACTACTGCTCCGGGCTTTGCATGCCGGAAATTGCGGCAATGGGGGCTCTCGAACGCCTCGATGTGATGCTCAACGATGCGCTTTACGGCATTCTGTTTCGTGACATCAACATGCAGCGAACCATGGTTGACCAGTATTTCTCAAGGCTGATCAACGGGTATGCCGGGGTAATTATCAACACCGGCGAAGACAATTATCTGACCACAGCCGATGCTTTTGATGAAGCTCATACCGTTCTGGCTTCACAATTTATCAACGAGCAGTTCGCCCTGATTTCAGGAATTCCCGAAGAACAGATGGGGCTGGGGCATGCTTTTGAAATGAACCCCGAGCTGAAAAACGGTTTTCTTTACGAACTGGCGCAGGCGCAGATGGCCCGCGAAATTTTTCCCAAAGCGCCACTGAAATATATGCCTCCGACCAAATTCAAAACCGGCAATATTTTCAGGGCTCATGTTCAGGATGCGTTGTTTAACATGGTTACAATCATGACTCATCAGAAAATTCATCTGCTGGGCATGCTTACTGAAGCAATTCATACGCCTTTTATGGCAGACCGCGCTCTGTCGATCGAGAATGCCCGCTACATTTTCTCTACAATGGCCGATCTTGGCGAAGAAATTTCGTTCAAAGAAGGCGGTATTATCGCAACCAGGGCAGCTCAGGTTCTTGCTGACGCCAGCGCCATGCTTGAATCGATCAAACAGGAAGGCCTGTTCAAGACTCTTGAGCAGGGTAAATTCGCCGGGGTAAAACGCCCGATCAATGGCGGAAAAGGGCTTGACGGGGTTGTGGCGAAACATAATGATTATTACAACCCATTTATTGAACTGATGCAGAAAGGAGCCAAAGCATGAGCGGCGGGCTATATTCAACCGAAGTAAAAAACTACTGCAAAGATCTCGATCTGACTCATCTTAAGCCTTATGGCGACACGATGAATGATGGCAAAGTTCAGCTCAGCTTCACTCTGCCGGTTAAAGACGACGATCGCTCAATGGAAGCAGCGAAACAGCTGGCCCAGAAAATGGGATTGAGCGATGTTCAGGTCGTTCATCACGAAGCTCTCGATGCTGAATTCACATTTTACGTGGTTTACGGCTCGACTTCGCACAGCGTCGATATTACCACAATCAAGGTAAATGTCATCGACAGCCAGGTTCTGGATATGCACGGGGTTGACCAGTTTGTCAGCGAAAAAATCGGAAGAAAGCTGGTGGTGGTTGGTGCATCGACCGGCACTGATGCGCATACGGTTGGCATCGATGCAATTATGAACATGAAGGGATACGCCGGTCATTATGGTCTTGAGCGCTATGGGCAGATCGAAGCCTACAATCTGGGCAGTCAGGTGGCGAACGAAGAATTTGTGAAAAAAGCACAGGAACTCAAAGCTGACGTGCTGCTGGTTTCTCAGACTGTCACCCAAAAGGATGTGCATGTGAAAAACCTGGTTGAGCTGGTTGAACTGCTCGAGGCTTCGCATCTTCGCGACAAGGTGATTCTTATCGCCGGCGGTCCACGAATTACTAACGACCTTGCGAAAGAACTTGGTTACGATGCAGGTTTTGGCCCGGGAAAATTTGCTGAGCACGTTGCTTCATTCTTTGTCGAAGAATTTATCAGACGAAAAATGAAGTGATGCAATGCGTTCACTGATCTGGTTCAGAAGAGATCTAAGGCTTGCCGATAACCGCGCCCCGTTTGAAGCTGCGAAAGTTTCAGAACAGCTTTTGGGGCTGTATTTCATTACCCCCGGCCAATGGAAACAGCACGATGAGTCGCCGGCAAAGCTGTCATTCTGGTATCAAAACCTTGTTTGTCTGAATGAGCGATTGCGCCAGATCAATGTTCCGCTCCTGGTCGTTGAAGTAAACAGCTTTGCCGAAATACCCGCAAAACTTGTAGAACTCGCAGAGTTGAGCAAGGCTGACCGGGTATATTTCAATCATGAATATGAATTCAACGAACGGTAGCGCGACGAAAAATCGCTGGCAGCTCTGAAAAAAGCTGGTGTTGAAGCTTTTGCATTTCATGACCGTCTGCTGATTCAACCAGGTCGGGTGCTTACCGGCCAGGATAAGCCATATACAGTTTACACCCCTTTTCGCACCAACTGGGCAAGACAGATCTTTAAAAACGATATTCTGGTTCTTGAAGAGCCAAGTCTGGCAAAGAAATGGCCAATAAGTAACGATCCTGCCAGGTTAAGCAAATATTTGTTTGAAAATTGCAGCTGGAGTCCGGATTTTTCTGATCATCGCAAGTGGTGCCTGCCGGGTGAAACGGCGGCCCGCGATCGCCTGCACCAATTTGTTACCCGGGTTGTCGATAAATACGATCACGACCGCGATTACCCGGACGTTGAAGGTACCAGCCGGCTTTCGCCATATCTGGCTGCTGGCGTTCTTTCGCCGCGCCAGTGTCTGGCAGAAATTACCGCGTTACAGGGCAACGGCCAATTACCTGATTTTGCAACCGGTGCCGGCAGCTGGCTCAATGAACTGATCTGGCGCGATTTCTACTCACATGTCATGGTTGCTTTCCCTCGCGTCAGCAAAGGCCTGCCTTTTCAGCTGATAACCGAAAAAGTTAAACGGCGCTATGATGAAAAGCAATTGCAGGCCTGGCAGCAGGGCCTGACCGGGTATCCGATCATTGATGCGGCAATGCGCTAACTGCTGCAGACCGGCTGGATGCACAATCGGTTACGCATGATAACCGCCATGTTTTTGAGCAAACATCTGCTTCTCGACTGGCGTCTGGGTGAGCGTCATTTTATGCAGAATCTGCTCGACGGCGATCAGGCAGCTAATAATGGCGGCTGGCAATGGTCGGCTTCAACTGGTACTGATGCAGCGCCGTATTTCAGGGTGTTCAACCCGTTCAGTCAAAGTCAGAAATTTGATTCAACTGGTTCATTCATTCGAAAATTCTGTCCTGAGCTCACACCCGTATCGGCCAAAGCGCTGCATAACCCTGAGCTGCTAAAGTCTGAATTACGCTTTTATAAAATTGATTACCCCGAACCAATTGTCGAGCACGCTGCTGCCAGAGCCCGGGCAATCGCCGCTTTCAAAAAATAAATCAGGTTCATCCGGTTCTTGCATACTTTTAAAAAAAAGGACTTGAAAAAGCGTGGACA
>DYKG01000003.1:127353-165986 GCA_020722725.1 Candidatus Methylomirabilis sp. | reverse complement strand
ATCAAACTAACTATGTGTGAAAACCCGCTTCTGTACGTATACCGAGAATTGCTGTCAGGGGTCACACCGGTGAGAGGTAATCTTTTAATGTCTTTTTGCTCAGGTCATTTTACTCGGGTCACTTCGACCTCTGAGGCTCAATGAGCGGCTTGGATGGCTTTATCGCTTAGATGGCGTTACTGGCAAATGCCCCCAGTAATCTTGCCCAATGAACGGTTTGGATGGCTTTTGTGCTTAGAGTGGGCTGCTGGGCAGGTTGATCAGGCTGGCATTGATCAGCTCGGACTCGGTGAGCGAGTCGGACGGGCATTCTTTGAACATGGGCAGGTCGTTGAGCAGATGCCAGGCGGGGCGGGCCCTGATGCCATCGGCGTTAAGGTCGTTGAGCAGCTGGTCGCGGTCGGCGCGGCTGTGGCTGTTGACCATGATGGCGCTGAGCCAGTAATTGCTCTGGCTGCCGGCGGGCTCGGGCAGAAAGCTGATGGCGTCAATGCCGGAAAAAAGCTCCTGGTAGCGCCAGGCGAGCAGGCGTTTGCGTTCGAGAAACTCATTGAGGGTTTCGAGCTGGGCGCAGCCCAGAGCCGCATTCAGATTGGTCATGCGGTAATTGAAAGCGACGCAGTCGTGGTAGTATTCCCAGTCGTGGGGAAGTTTGCCGGTGGTGGTCAGGTGTCTGGCCCTATCAGCGAGCGCGTCATCGTTGGTCAAGATGGCGCCGCCGCCTCCGGTGGTGATGGTCTTGTT
The DNA here is from genome assembly GCA_020722725.1 of Candidatus Methylomirabilis sp. GTDB lineage: Bacteria > Muiribacteriota > Ozemobacteria > Ozemobacterales > Ozemobacteraceae > DYKG01. Next base: position 165,242 of record DYKG01000003.1, on the reverse strand, counting down.
GCCGTTGAAACTCAACATGCTCATCAGTCCGTGGTTGCCCACGTGCTTTCCGTGATATAAAGAGCCTACGGCCTCAGCGGCGTCTTCGATGAGAACGATTCCGAAGTCGTCGCACACTTTTTTTAACTCATCAAGATGGGCGGGGTGCCCGAAACAATGCATGACGATCAGGGCCCGCAAAGGCCTGCCGGTCTGGCGGTTGCAGCTGCATCCGTCGCGCTTTTCCGCAATCTGATCGAGATAGCGTCGCAATTTAACCGGGCAGACACCCATGGTTTCTCGGTCCACATCGACGAAATGGGGAACAGCATTGCAGTAGGCGGCCGCATTGGCGGTTGCCACGAAGGTCAGGGCGGGTATAAGCACCTCGTCGTCGGCTTTGACTCCGGCGAGCAGCAGGCATACGTGAAGGGCGGCGGTGCCGTTCACGGTGGCGATGACGTGGCGGGCCTGGGTGCGCTGGCTCAGCATCTGTTCGAAGCGCGCCACGTATTTGCCGACGTTCGAAACCCAGTTGGTGTCGATGCAGTCTTTGACATACTGCCAGGCATTGCCGCTGAAAGTCGGCTCATGCAGCGCGATCGGTCCGTCGGGGCGGCCGGTGACCTTGCGGATGATATCGATGATCTTATGGGATAGGTCGGTTGGAGCTCTCATACTATTTTTCTAACACAACAGCCACGGCTTGCAAAGTTTTTTCTGCGGACTGCCGATTCAATGCGGTCAGCCGAATTTGCGGCGTCGGCAGCGCAGCGTGCGCAGATAATCGTCTTTAAGCTGGTTGTAATTGCGGCTGCTGTCGCTTACCAGCAGATTGAAATGGAAACAGATTTCGCGGTCGGGGCAGTTTTTGCAGTTCATATCGCCTCCTGAAACAATTTTGTCTTTATTATTATCGGCGTTTTCGGGGGAAATCCTTATTTGACGCATGGTGGGTTGTTCAATTTACGTGGGGCGGGCCAAACGCTATTTATTTAATTCTTGATGTGTCTGGTTCATTTTTTGGTGCGGGTATTAACCGGGAAAGGGTTTGCTCTAGCTGCTGCAGCCTGATTTTGCAGGCGCTCAGCAGGGGTGGGAGGCCGGTTTTCAGGCGACTGCCGCCTTCGGCGAGCCATTTGGAGATGCTCAGCTGGAGGGATTTGCCGTAATCGATCATGCGTTGGGCTTCGGGCTGCCAGGGGGCGGCGATTTTCCAGGTGCCGTCGGCGAGGTCGCGTTCTGTCGTTTGTAAAGTCAGCAGATTCTGGCGGTTTAACAGTTCGAGGCTCGGATGTTTGGTGCCCAGTCCCTCAGATACCACGAAAATGCGTTCGTTGTTGAGCTGAAGCAGTTTCAGACTTTCGAGGATGGCGGTTGCCGAGGCGATTTCGGCGTCGTGGGTTTCAGCGGGTGGCTCGACGATGGTCAGGCTCGAGTTTCCGGAATTCTTTGGCGCAGGTTGTTCGGCTTCGCTGCCCGGCTGGTCGGGAATTGCTTCGATTACCGTGATTGCCGGTTTTTTCTTCTGCCTGAACGATGGAATGAACTGGCGGCCTGCTTGTTTGCGAAACTGGGCCGGGATTTTTTCGAGGCTGTCGACCACAATGGTCTGACCCTGGTCGTCGCGGTACGAATAAACGGTCAGTCCCGCGCCTGATAATTGGCAGGCGATGAGCAGGGCAAACCCTGCTAAAATGATTATCCGTTTAACAAAAAACGCAGGGGCGGGCTCCCGCGCCCGACTGCGAATAATTCCCAAATTTCGAAAATCGAAAAAATTCATTTTTTGTTGTTTTGCCAATCTCATTCAATTTTTTTGCGTCAAAAAATAAGAGCGGGCCAACGCGGTGGTCGGCCCCCACAAATTAATCCATAACAAATCAGGTTGTCCATGGTCATTTCGACCCTGTTCGCTGAGGCGATGCAGGGCTCAACGACCATTCGGGGCGGGTGAGGTCAATAGGCGATGGAGCCGCCAAAAACGAAATTGTTCTGTTTTTTGTGAATGATGGCACCGGGAAGGTTTTCGTAATCGCCGTCTGAGACATAGGCGGCATTAAGATAGAGAGAATTCTGGTAGTTGAACCGAAAACCCAGACTGAAGCGGTCGCCGTTGAAGTCATAGACGAATCGCAGGTTGTCGTTTAGCGGCACAGCGCCGCCGACCATGAAGAATGCCGGGTCGGCATAGCCCTTGGCGGTGTTGTAATCGTAGTTGTAGCCGCCGAATTTCGATCTTTTTACCCGGTCGTAACCGTTATAGCTGAACTTGTATTCACCGGCCCCGAAATTGACCCCGGCTCCGACCCAGGCAACCGGAACCCCGGCCGCAACCCATGCAGAGCTGTAACCCGCATCGGAATCGGTGCAGAAACTGCCGCCGATGGTCACATTGCCGGGAACCTGATACTTGGCATTGAAATAGACCGGTTCTGAAATGTCGTAGCGATCCTGGTTCGCGAAAGTTTTGTCGAAGGAAACTTCGGCTCCATCTTCGACTCCGTAGGCTACGCCGATATTGATGTCGAAATAATCCTGATCGCGGTATCTAACTTCATTGACGTTATAAAGGTCAAAAGTCATGGCATGCACAGAAACCGCGGTTTTTCCGGGTTCAAGAACGCCCGGTGATGGAATCAGGGTGGCTCCGCTGCCGCCGACGATGCTCAAGCCCTGGCGTGGGGTGCGCCGTTCGGAAAGCAGTGGCCGCAGTTCGCTGGGCACCCGGGTATCGGGTGGAAGCAGGTAGCGTTCGCCGTCCTGTAATGGGGGCGGGTCGCCAAGCCGGACCAGGTTGCCGGTATTATTGCGATAGCTGGCATCGGCATTCAGGCTTCGATAATTATCTGAGTATTCAACCGGCCCGCCAAGGTCGGTGAAGGTTCGAGTCGGCGGTTTCGCCTTTGCCTTTCCTCGAGTGCCTGAAAGGAAGCTTTGGAATGAAGAAAGATCAAGCGCGCTGCAGGTGCCGGCCAGAGCCAGCAGGCATGCGGTAGCGGTTGAGACGAAGAGTTTGCGAGTTTTCATGCTTGCAATATCGGCAGCTCGAATAAATTTGATAACCAAAAATTTTCCTTTCCCACAACGATTTTCCAATAGAGCCTGACACAAAGACATCAAGATCACAAAGGTTACAAAGAATTGCCTGAAAGAATTCAAAATTTGTGGTCAGGCGAAGTAGGGAAATTTGATTTTTGGTGGGTTAGTCGATTTTCTTGACATTGACTGAAGGCGAACCTATAATGGGCGCTGGTACCGTAATAACTGAAAGAACCGGGTGTACATGACACAAATCTCTTTTGAGAACCTGCTTGCTCAGGATGGCGGCGTTTCGCTGTCCAAGGCGGTCATGCTCTGCAGCATGATCGATAACGATCACGATGACGCTCTGGTTAAGTATCTCAAGACCGCAGGCATTCAGGCGGTCATTACCAGAGCCGGCGGCAGCGGCGACAACCTTAAAAGCAAACTGCTGCGCAACACTTTCGGAGCCGCCGAGAACAGCGGCCTGATTCCCATTAATCTCAAAAACCGGCATGCGATCACGCGCATCGTCGAAGAAATTTTGCGCACTTTCGACAGCCCTCTGGTAGACGTGGCCGGTGGCGGCCTGAAAATCGGGCTGGCAGTGCGGGGCAGCGACCTGGCGATGGGAATTTTCGGCTCGCTGGGCATACCCGGGCTTGAGGTTGATTACGAAATTTCCGCGTCGCGAATTCTTTATCATTGTCTGGAGAACTGAAATGATCGGCGTAGTAATCATTACCCACGGAACCCTGTCGGAGCAGCTGGTTGAAACTGCGGCTCTGATAATGGGCGAGGCCGCCGACGTGCATGCGGTTTCGTTCACCGCCCGCGAATCTCTCGAAGTATTGCGGCAGAAAGCCATGGCAACCATAGAAGGCTATCGGGCCGATGGCTGTCTTATATTGACCGATATTATGGGTGGCAGCGCCACCAACGTCTGCGTTGAGCTGATGAAAATGGAAAAAGTCGAAGTAATTACCGGCGTGAACCTGCCAATGGTGCTTGAGGCGATCGGTTACCGTGACGGGGCCGACCTGAAAACCCTGGCGGCCAAGGTTCTTGAAAGCGGTATCAGAAGCATAATCAATTTCAAAGAGTTCTTTGAAAAAAGAGCAGCAAAGAAAAAATGACGACAGAAACTGCTTTTTTACGCATTGACGACCGGCTGGTGCACGGTCAGGTCATCGTCGGCTGGCTTCCTGAAATTAAGCCTGACCGACTTGTAGTGGTAAACGACAAGATCAGTGAAGATTTTATGCGCCAGGAGCTGATGGCACTTTCAGTTCCTCCCGAAATTGACCTGCAGTTTTATTCGACCGCAGAAATCGATGACCAGAAGGTTTCGCAGACCTCTTTCATTCTTGTCGTATCACCCCGTGATGCCTGGGCATGCCTTGAAAAAGGCATCAAACCTCGGCGTTTTAACATCGGCGGCATGCATTCGCGCGACAATAAAGAAGAGATCTTCGAAGCTCTGCATCTGGACAACGAAGACCGCAAATATTTTGAAAAAATTCTTGATTCCGGGGCTATGCCGGTGTTCCAGCCGACGCCCCAGAATGAACCTGTGCCGCTTGGCGATATTCTATAAAGCGAGGGCTGATAATGGCTTCTATTAATTTCTCGAAGGTAGTCAAACAATATGAAGGCGCCAAAGAGGCGACGGTAAAAGGCATCGACCTTTTTATCCGCGACAAGGAATTCGTGGTGCTCGTCGGCCCGTCTGGCTGCGGTAAAAGTACAAGTCTGCGCATGATCGCTGGTCTTGAAGACATTACCGACGGCACTGTCACCATCGGCGATGTGGTAGTTAACAATCTGCCGCCCAAAGATCGCGATATCGCCATGGTTTTTCAGAACTATGCCCTTTATCCGCACATGAATGTGCGCGAAAATCTGTCATTTGGTCTCAAGCTGCGCAAGTTCCCTCGATCAGAAATTGACAAGAGGGTTGAAGAGGCCGCCGCCATTCTCGGCCTGACCGAATATCTCGATCGCCTGCCCAAGGCTCTTTCAGGTGGCCAGCGTCAGCGTGTTGCCCTGGGCCGCGCCATCGTGCGCGAACCGAAAGTCTTTCTGATGGACGAGCCGCTGTCTAACCTCGATGCCAAGCTGAGAGTGCAGATGCGTGCCGAAATCAAAAAGCTGCATCAGCGCCTGAAAACCACTTTCGTATATGTAACCCACGATCAGGTTGAAGCCATGACCATGGCCGACCGCATTGTGTTGCTGCACGAAGGCATCATTCAGCAGTATGACATTCCGGCGGTTATTTATGAAAAGCCCGCCAACGTGTTTGTTGCCACTTTCATTGGTTCGCCGCCGATGAACATCTTCAAGGTGAACCGCACTGACAAGGGTCTGTCCATGCCCGCCAAAGACGGCAATGGCAACCACAGCTGGGATATGGCGGTAAATGAACATTTTACCGGTTTCGATGATAAAGAGTTGTTCATGGGCATCAGACCCGAGCACATTCTCATCGACAATCAGGATAAATCGGTGCCGACCCTGCAGCTGCCCTGCCGTGTCGATCTCATCGAACCCATGGGTGCCGAAACCTACCTGTATCTGGTCGGCAACGGGCACAGCATCAATGCCCGCGTCGACCCGACAGTCAGGGTTCAGGTGGGCCAGCAGGTAACCGCTCATATTCCGGTAGCGGCTTTTCACCTGTTCAAACAGTCGGATACCCGTCGGATTGCCCGCAAAAACGAAGGTGGTGCCTGAGGCTTTCTTTAACTGAAGCATAGATCACCGCTTAACTGTAGGGGCAATTCAACCGGGGAAACTCATGAATTGCCCCTGCGATTGTAAAATAAATATTTTAAGTGAACGTTTAAATGAATAATAAAAAGTCGCAGTCGCCGGTTCTCGGGTTCGGGGTGTTTTTTGCCCTGTTGCTGGCGTTTTTCTGCCATGGCTGCGGCGAAAGCGAAAAAAAGACCGGAGCGGGTGGCAAGACCAGGCTCGAGTTCTGGAACACCATGGAAGGCCCGGAAGCGGCGATAATGCCTGAGTTAATCAAAGAATTCTGTGAAAAGAACCCGGAAATTGAGGTTGAGAGCATTTTCATCGATTTCTACAAGGCCCGCGACAAATTCAAGGAAAGTGTCAAAGCCGGTGCCGGCCCTGATATTATGCGGGCTGACCGTTTCTGGCTGCCTGATTTCATTCGTGAACAGGCGATTACCGATATTCAAGCTTCAACGATCAAAGATGAAATTGAAGATATGGTGCCGGTTGCCCGTGGAGTAGTGGTGCATGACGGCAAATACTGGGCCATGCCTTTGTCGGTTGACTGCCTTGCCATGTTTTACAACAAAAAGCATTTTGCTGAGAAGGGTTTAAAAGTTCCGGCCAATTTTGATGAATTTGCTGAAGCGGCCAGGAAACTGACTGATGATGCCAGCGGGCGCTACGGCTTTTTCATTTATCCCAACGGTTGGTATTTCGAGCCCTTTGTTTACGGCTTCGGTGGCCAGTATTTCAACCCTGAGGGCAGACTCGCCATCAATTCTGATGAAGTGCGCAAGGCGATGGAATATCTGCTGTATCTCAAAGATCAGCTGCGCGTGGTTCCGCCGGTGAATCTGCGCTCTAATGCCTATCAAACCATGATCAGCAGTTTCAAGAGCGGCCAGGTGAGCATGATTTTCACCGGGCCCTGGGCAATCAGAACCATTATCGGTGGCACTGCCTTCAAAGATGACAACAACAACCTGGGAATCGGCCAGCTCCCTGAGGGCCCGCACGGCACCTATTCGCCGACCGGCTGCCAGACCCTGGTTATTTCAAAAAACAGCAAAAATTATGATGCGGCGCTGAAATTTCTGCGCTACATGTTCTCGCCCGAAGTGCAGAAGCAGCTTTCAGTGGTGAATTTCGGGCTGCCGGCCCGTCGCACCGTTTTTGCCGCTCCTGAACTGAAGCGCGACCCCTATCTGCAGACCTTCATCAGGCAGCTGCAGATGAGCCGCAATGTTTTCAACAGCCCGCTGCGCGGTGAAATTTACAAGCCGCTCGGCGAAAAGCTACAGATGGTTTTAAACGGTGATTTGACTCCGGAATATGCCTTGAATGACTTCGTAGCCGAATGGAAGGCAAGATTTCCACAGGAGCGTGAAGATTGACCGATGGATGAGCACCTCAGTTCTTCACTGCTGATAGCCTTGATTGGTGGCATCGTTGATCTCGATTCGACCGCCACCTGGCAGTTCATGATTTCGCAGCCGATCGTGGCGGCGCCCCTTACCGGCCTGTTTCTCGGCAACATTTTCGGCGAAGCGGCGGCGGGGCTCAAGCTTGGCCTGATGGTAGGCACTATTCTTCAGCTGCTGTGGATCGAGCAACTGCCGCTTGGCATGAATGTTCCGCCTGATGCGGCGCTGGCGTCGGTTCTGTCGGTGGCACTGGGCTTCATTGCCGGCCGCAGTTACGAAACTTACGCAGAGCGTGAGGTTTGTTACACGGTGGCGCTGCTGTTTTCAGTGGCCATGGGTCTGCTCGGTCGCAGTCTTGACATGTTCGTGCGCCGGGTCAATACGAACCTGGATGCCTGGGTCTGCCAGCGGGTTGAAGACAATCAGCTCTGGTCTGTAGCGGTTGGGCACACACTTGGCGGTTTTCTGACCTTTTCAAAAGCATTTATTTTCTGTTTTCTTGTTGTCTGGCTCGGTGTCGAGCCGCTGAAATATTTCACTCAGACTCTGAGTTTGAAGCACAGCAGCGGTTTTATCGTGGTGCAGGGTCTGCTGCCCGCTATCGGCTTTTCGGTGCTGGCGAGCATGGTATTGAAAAACCGTCAGGAAGTCAGGGTTTTCATTATCGCCATCGTGATTTTCACTTTTCTGCCGGCGAAAATCTGGCTGGGGATCGGCGCGGCGCTGCTTTACATGTGGCGCAAGTCGGCGGAAGGGGGCAGCGGCGCATGAGAAATCTTTCGCGGCTGATGCTGGCTCGCATCGCTTTTCGCAGCTTTTTTCTGCAATCATCGTGGAATTATCGGGGAATGATGAGCATGGGTTTTCTCTATGCAATCAGCCCTGCTCTTGACCAGATACATCAGAGCACCCATGCCCGCGAAGGGGCATATCTGCGGCATCTCGAATATTTCAACACCAACCCGTATTTTTCATCGATCGTCATGGGGGTAACGCTGGCTCTTGAAGAGCGTCTGAGTCGTGGTGAAATCGGTGAAGACATTATTCATGACACCAAAGAGGGGCTGATGACTGCCTGCGCGGCGGTCGGTGATGGCCTTTTCTGGGATTCCTGGCGCCCGTTCATTGCGGTGGCGGCGCTGACCTTTGCATTTGGCAACTATCTGATGACACCGCTGATTTTTCTTGCCCTGTATAACCTGCCGCATCTGTATTTCAGGTTTGCCGGGGTTTACTGGGGGTATCGTGAAGGAACGCACGTAATCAGGTCGCTGCGCGGGTTCCGCTTTCCACAGATAAGGCAGAACCTGCGTTACGGCACGATGATCATGCTGGCATACCTGATTCCCAATCATGTTAACCTGCATACCCCGTATCTTTTGACCAATCTGCCGCTGGAGTATTTCTACTTCGGCGAAAAAGTAGTTCAGGGAATTGGAGCGCTGTTTCTGGTCACACTGGGCACAATCGCGTATCGAGCCAGAATAGACGTGTTGATGATTTCCTTTCTACTGATGGTTTGTGCCCTTGTGTTTTTTCACTGGGGAATTCTGATCTGAGGAAGTTCTATGAAACGAAAAGAAGTTGAAATTAAAAACAAGCTTGGGCTGCATGCCCGGCCAGCCTCGTTGCTGGTAAAGCTTGCCGGCAAGTTTGAGTCAGAAATTCAGCTTGCCAAAGACGACACCGAGATCAATGCGAAAAGCATTCTCGGGGTCATGATGCTCGCCGCCGGCCCGGGCCAGAGCATAACGATCACGGCCGACGGGCCCGACGCCGAAGAAGCGGTAGATGCGATTGCATCACTGATTGACAGCGGTTTCGGCGAGGAAATGGCATAAACCTCAAACCAACAGGAGTTGCAATGTCGCAAAACTCAAAGCAATCGGTTTTTTTGCGCGGAATCATTGGTTCGAAAGGCGCCTGCGTCGCCCGGGCCTATGTGTTTCGCAAGCGCATCGAAGTCAAAAAAACTCCAATCACACCCGACCAGATTGACCGGGAGCTCGAGCGGCTCGATGCCGCGATCAGGCTCACCCGCACCGACATTCTCAACTCCCGCAGTAAAGCTGAAGAGAAGCATGGCGAAAAATATGCGGCCATCTTCGATTCGCACCTGCTGATGCTTGAAGATCCCCAGTTCAGGCCAAGGCTGGTGCAACGGTTGAAAAGTGATATGGTTAATGTCGAAAGTATTGTCAGAGTCCGCATCGACGAAATTCAGGCCGCCTTTTCGGCAATTGCCGACCCGTATTTGCGTGAGCGCGCCATTGATATCAAAGACGTGGGCGATCAGCTGCTTCGGCATCTGATGGGCCTCGAAGGCCCGGCGGCGGAAATCGGCGATGAGCCCTATGTGCTGATCGCCGCTGAAGTCACGCCCAGCGAAATTCTCGAATTCGCCAGGGGCAGCCTGGAGGGAATTTGCCTCGATTCGGGCGGCGCTACTTCGCATGTGGCGATTCTTTCGGGGGCACTGGGTATTCCATCGGTATTCGGGCTGGACAACCTCTCGCTGGTAGCTCGTACCGGCGAAACGGTGCTGATCGATACCCGCTCAGAATGCCGGGTAGTGCTGAATCCCGACAAGAAAGAACTGACCGAACTCAACCGGTCTTTGAAAGACGAAAAGCGTTTTGGCAAGGTAAGCTGCTGCACCGCCGATGGTTTCAAGGTCAATATCGGGGTCAACATTGCGCGCACCGAAGAGCTGTCGCTGCTCAAAAAGCTTGAGATTCAGCGCATTGGCCTGTTCCGCAGCGAATTCATCTTCATGGAAAGCATGGATCTGCCATCGGAAAAGTTTCAGCGCGATGTTTACAGCAAAGTGGTCAAGGCCGCGCCTGACATGGCGGTATTACGTACCGTTGATATCGGCTCTGACAAGCCGTTGCGGTATCTGCCCCTTTCTCATGAAGAGAACCCGGCCATGGGTTTTCGCTCGATCAGGTTTTCTCTGAGCCGACCCGACATTCTCAAAACCCAGCTGCGCGCCATGATGCACGCGGCCAAACACGGAAAGGTGCGCATCATTTTTCCCATGGTTACGGTTCCTGAAGAGCTTGCAGGTATTGATAAGCTCTACAAAAGCGTTGTCGAAGAGCTGAAAATCGAAGAACCGCCCGAATGGGGCATTATGGTCGAGGTGCCTTCTGCCATGTTCATGCTCGACCAGATTGCCGATTACACCAGCTATATCAGCCTCGGCACCAATGATCTGCTACAGTTCTTCTACGCCATCGACCGCACCAACGAGAAGCTGGCCGGGCTGGCCGACCACATGTGCCGACCGTTTCTGCGCCTGATTTATCAGACCGTTGCCCGGGCCACAGAACTTGGCATAAAAGTAGGGGTCTGCGGCGAAATGGCTTCTGATCCTGCCGGTTTAATTGCTCTGCTTGGCGCAGGAATCGACGAGGTCAGCATCAGGCCGGCGGCGGCAGCAGCGATCAGCGAAATGATTCCCGGAATCGATCGGGCAAAACTGCTGAAAATTATGCCGGAACTGGTTTTTGCCCGAAAAGACGGTGATGTAAGAAAAGAAATTCTAAAGGAATTCTCGTATCTGACCGAATTCTTTAACTGAATGTTTAAAAAATCAAGACAATTACAGTGCTTTCTGATAATCTGATGGGTTATACAAAAGCTCATCGGCATGGTACTTCTTTGTCGCTTCGACCCGTTAGGCGGGCTCAGCGGCCGAGAAAGGGCGGTCATTGAGTTTGTCGATATGCCCGTCTTTGAGATGAAAATCGGTGTGCCCGATTAAAAAGAAGCGTTCAGGCAGAAAGTATCGGAGGTTTCGCATGCAATGTCCGGGTTGTGGATTCGAAAACGAAAAGGATAATAAATTCTGCAATATGTGCGGAATGAGTTTGCCGGTAACGGGTGACGCCCTTTCGTCGCCGGCTGAAAGAGAGCCGCTCGACCTTGATTTGTCGCTCGAGCTCGACGATGTCGATGCCGGGGTTGCCTCTGGAAATGAATTCAAGCTTGATCTGGGCGATGCCAATGCTGGTGACCTGGATCTCTCCTCCGGTCTTGATGATTTGAATTCTTTTTCTGCTCCGCCTGCTTCGGCCAAGGGTAAAACCTCTGAACTTTCTTTTGATCTCGATATGGAAGCGGGTGATCCCGGTTTCAGTTTCGATATTTCTGAGCAGCCTCAGGCGCTTGATCTTGGCGTTGACACCGGTTCATCGTTCGACCTTGATCTTGGTGCCGGTAGCGCGTCAATAGAAGACGACCCATTTGCCGCTCCTGAGGGTTTGAGTATTGACCTGGGTTCTGCCGGCGATAGCCCGATGGTAGCAGAAATAGATCTTGACCTCGATGCGGGTGAGCCTATTGCTGCGGTTGCGCCTGCTGCTCCCGTAAAAGCGGCTCCGGCCAAACCGGTTGCTGCGCCCCCCGCTAGGCCTGTGCCACCGCCGGCAAAAGCCGTATTGCCGGTCGAGCCCGAGCCTGAACCGGATGAATTTTCTATCGATGGCCCGGTGGTCGAGCAGACTGCCGACGACCCTGATCTTGATGGCCTGCTGGTAAGCTCGGCAAACTCCGCCGGCATTGAAATCGATGCCGAAACCGCAGCGGTTGAAACCGAGGGTTATGATTTCGGTGACCTTGATGCGGAAGTGGTTACCGGCGATGCGGAAGAATTTACCATTGAAACCGAAAATGTGAGCACCGATGATGGCGACGCATCTGAATTCATTGTCAGTGCAAACCCTGATGTGATGGGTGATGTGCTCGGCGATACGGTTGCCGTTGAAGAATCAGCCAAAGAAAGCACCAAAATTGGCGAAGATTTTATCGATGAACTGGTGCTCGATACGGTTAGCGTTGAAGAGCCGGTTAAACCTGCGGCAAAAGCCGAAGTCAAAGCTACAGCCGGAGTTCCGGCACGTGCTGCCATCGTTGAAGAGCCTGAAACCGATGAAGAAAATGACCTTGCCGGTCTGATACTTGAAATTGAAGAAGGTGGTGCTCCGGCCAAGCCGAAGGCACCGGCAAAGACCCAGGAACCGGCATTTTATGAAGAACCGGATCTCAGCGAAACTTTCGCGGCCAATGAAGCTGAAGAAGATGAAGAGCCGGATTTTGACATTTCTGCTATCCAGGCTCTTGACAGTGGTGCTTCTGCTGGTGTGCCTTCGTACATGCCGGTAGAAGAAGAGCACGAGCCGCCAGCTGCCATACTTGAAGAAGCCCCGCCGCTTACCCCGCTTGAACAGCTTGATGAACTGCGACAGTTGCTCTCTGACTGTGAAGATCCTGACGAAAAATACTCACTGGTGTTGCGTATTCGCGATTTGCGACTCAGCGAAAGCAACAGTGATTTCATTAAACTTTTGACCGATGAACTCAAGGATATTCGCGAAGTTGCTGCTGAATACCTGGGTGAAACCCGCTGCCTTGAAGCGCTCAGACCTCTGGTTCAGTGTCTGACCACCGACCATGCCCAGCTCAAGTTCATCGCCGCCCGCTCTCTTGGTCAAATTGGCCAGGAAGACGCAGTAGTGCCGCTGATCAAACTGCTTGAAGAAGATAATGAAGATCTGCGCTATGTAACCCTTGAAGCCCTGGGCAAAATCAAGTCGCCCTCGGCATTGAAGGCGGTAAGCGCATTTTTGAAAAGCCGCAATAACGATCTACGACTGGTTGCCTGTGAAGCTATCGGTTATATTGCCGATGCCAAGTCAGTGGCAGTCGTGCTGCCAATGCTAAAAGACCCCGATTTCGAAGTCAGGCTTAAAGCCATCGAAGCGCTTGGCCGCATCGGTTCGACGGCTGCATGCGACCAGCTTCTGGTCGTGCTCAGCGAAGACAATGAGCGCATCAGACTGGCCACCATTCAGGCACTCGGCCAGATCAGGAATGCCAACGCGGTTGAACCACTCATCGATATTTTCCAGGTTTCCAGCCCACAGGTTAAAGAAAAGATCATCAAGGCTCTTGGTGAAATCGGCGATGCCCGTGCGGTTGAACCGATTCTCAAGCTGGCAAATGCTTTCAATACCAGGCTGACTTTGCTTGCTCTTGAAGCTTTCGCCCAGATCAAATCGATCAAGGCAAGCCGCTATGTGCTTTCAGTGCTCGAACGCGATGACCCGATGCTGATTCTGCAGGCGATCGAAGCGCTTGGCGAAATCGGGGAAAAGGCTACCGCCGGCAATCTGGTGAAATATCTTGAAGCTGCTGAACCGGTGCAGAAAATTGCCGCTGCCCGTGCTCTTGGTAAAATCGGCAACCCGATTGCCATCGAACCGCTGGTTGGCCGTCTGACCGATTCTGAGCGCGATGTGCGCCTGGCTGCCATTGAAGCTCTTGGAGCGATCAAAGGAGCCAGGGCTATTGAGCCGCTGATCGCTTCTTTGCGCGAACTTGATCCGCAGATCATCGAAAAGACCGAATGGGCTCTGTGCGAACTGGGCGAAATGGCGGTAGATTCAATTACCCGTGCCATGGAAGATGACAATCATCAGATTCTGCCGTCGCTGGTTCGGGTGCTTGGCAAAATCGGCAGCATTCGCGCCATTTATCCGCTGCTGCATGCCCTGAAAGAATGCGATGACCGCCCTTTGAAAACCTGTATTGCCGACAGTCTGTTGGCGATCGACGAATATTTGAGCGCCGAGAATCCGATTTCGGTCATTCTCAAAGAAGGCTATGCCTGGGCCCAGTTCTCTATTGCCAAAGCCCTGGCTGATCTTGACGATGAACGTTGTTTCGCGCTGCTGATCAAGATTGCCCGCGATGTGCTTACCGACAAGGATGTTAAAAAACTCGCCGGAATTCCCGACAAGCGCATTCTTGAATGCAGCGGCGAAATTCTGCATCTGATCAGAATGAACGTGGCCCAGCTGTTTGCCAAAGTCGGCAATGACCGGGCAATACCCGTTATACTCGAATATTTCGGGCAGGCCGACAATCTCCAGCGCCAGTGGTGTGTCGAAGCACTCGGCGGCATCAAAACCGACGGCGCTCTCGATGCACTGATCGACATTCTCAAGAAACCTGAATACAACATCCCTCTTGATCTGCTGTCGCGCCAGTTGATCGCCAGTCAGAGCCGCAAGCTCGTCGAAAAGCTGATCATGGGCGCTTCGCATCCATCTGAGCCGGTTCGCTCGGCGATTGCCACTGTTCTTGGTGACACCCGCGACCCGCGTGCGATCAGAACCCTGTCGCAGCTGGTTAAAGACGCGGCCGAAAAAGTCAGAACCGCCGCCATCGAGGCTATTGGTAAAATCGGCACCACTGCTGCGGTTCAGCCGGCAATCGAAGCTTTGCGCGACGGCGTCGAAAACGTCAGAGCCAAAGCGGCCGAAGTGCTTGGCGAATTGCGCGATACCGCTGCCGTCGAATTCCTCGAAAAAACCACCAAAGATGGCTCTGAACTGGTCAGAAGACTTTCAGTTCGTTCATTGTCACTGATGGCCGATGCCCGCGTGCCTGATATCATTATCACCGCCCTGACCGACAAGGCCGAGCCGGTAAGAACCGTTGCCGTGGAAGTGCTTGGCGAGCGCCGTGACAGGGTTGCCCTGCCGCATCTGGTAAAATCTCTTGAAGATGCTGCGGAAAAAGTGCGTGAAGCTTCAGCCCAAGCCCTTGCCAAAATCGGCGAACCCCAGTCGATCATGGCATTGCTGGCCCGCCTCGATGACCCATCACCGATCGTGCCGCTGGCATGCAGTGAGGCTATCGTAAGCTTCGGTGAAAACTCTTATGAAGTGCTGATCGAAGCTCTCAAGCACTCTGAAGAAAGAATCAGACGCCATGCCTGTGACCTGCTGATCAGAATCGGTGAAAACAACCTGATTAACCGCTTGCTGCACCTGGCTCAGGACCGCAATAACTTCCTGCGCGAAAATATTGCCCGAATTCTTGGCCGCATCGGCAACGCCGCAGTGGTCGAAACTCTGATGAAAATGCTGGCCGACCGCAGCAGCGCTGTAAGAAAAACTGCTGCCGAAGCTCTTGGTAACTTGCGCGACATCCGCTGTCTGGTTGCCCTGAAAAACGCTACCCGTGATCAGAGCCGCGAAGTCAGAATGGCTGCCAATATGGCTCTGCAGGAGATATTCAAAGCCCACAAGCTGGGCTGATCAGGGCGATTGGGGTTATCGTTTTAAAATTCTGTATGTAGGGGCCGGCCACTGCGCCGGCTCGTTCTTATAAACGTAAGAAGCCTTTTTTAATGGTGGGGGTTTTCCTGGACCAGGCGGTAGGCTTTCATTACCGCTTCTTCGGCCATGCGCACGTTCATCGAATCCTGGTAAAAGCGCTCGGGGGGCGAAAAAGCATCGAAACTTCCCAGTATCCAATAGCGCGTTGGCAGGCTGTTAAGGGCCAGGGCCACCGTGTCGAGTACACAGTCCTGGCAATCGCACATTTCATGCTTTTCAATCATATCTGCAATTATCTCAAGAACCAGCTGCTCCCACATGTTAACCAGTCTTGAAAAATCGTAGCGGTCGAGCGGTGGTCGTTCAAGAATCTCCATAATTCCTCCGAATGCTATTTAAAACCTCTGATCCGGCAGTCGAGCACCATTATCTGTGCCGATCTGACCCCATTATAATCATTTGCTTCGACATGGTAAACCAGATCGCATGTGCCGTCTCTTATGGTATCGGGAGCCATCAGATCACCCATGTTGAATCCGATGCCGAACAGGTTGCGCCCGCCGGCTCTTTTGAATTTGAAGCGCAGGTGGTTTTTGCTTTCGCCAACCTTGCGTATTTCCTGAAACTGGGCCCCTTTGGCCATGAACACCGGAGCCGGGTTCTCGATGCCGAAAGGTGCAAATCGCAGCAGATCTTTGAGAAACTGCTCGTTAACCTGATCGATGGGCATTTCAGCATCGATCAGCCATTCAGGTTGCAGGTCGGCGGCCGAAATGTTTTTCACGGCGTATTCGCGCAATCTTGCCCTGAACAGCTCGGTTTTTTCAGGGTTCAGGGTCAGGCCGGCGGCACCAATATGACCACCGAATTTTTCGAGCAGATCGCCGCAGTAATTCAGAGCTTCAATTATATTGATGTCTTTGAAACTGCGTGCCGAGCCGAGAAAGCGCCCCTGATCCTCGAGCAGAACGATTACCGGTCGGCAGTAGTCGAGCATCAGGCGGGTGGCGACGATGCCGGTCACGCCCTGATTTCTCATCGGTGCGGCAACCATTAGAATCAGATCTTCTTCGATGTTGTTCTGAGCCAGCAGAAACTGTTTGACTCCGTTGTAACAATCTTCGCCCAGGCGTTTGCGCTCGTTGTTGAGCTCGAACAGCTCTTTGGCCAGCTTTTCGGCCTGGGGTAAGCTGCAGGTGGTCAGCAGATCGATGGCCAGTTCGGCGGTGCGCAGGCGTCCCGATGAATTAAGAATCGGCGCGATGCTGAAGCTGATGTCGCGTTCGCTTACCTGGCGGGCTTTCCAGCCGAGATGGGTGAACAGTCTGTTGAGACCCAGGCGCTTGCTTTTTCCGACAAATTTGAGACCCATCTGGGCAAAAGCCCGGTTTTCGCCGTGTAATGGCACCATATCGGCGATGGTGCCGATGGTGAGAATATCGAGACAGCGTTGCCACAGAGCTTTTACTGCGGGAAGCTTGCCTTCGATGCATTTGAGATACATCAGGCCCAGTGCCCGTGCGCCTTTGATTTTATCAAGATTGAGTTCTTTGAGAAAGCAGGTTTTTCCGGGCTGATTCAGCTCAGGCATGCAGAACGCAATGATTTTATCCACGAAAACCGTTTTATTGGAATTGGTCAGCGAAATAATTTCGGGCATCATTTCGCCGATCAGGCATCGCTCGGCCTGGTCGTAGAAGACCGGTATGCAATTATTCATGGATTCACGGTTTACCATTTTGACCGGCGAAAACCCTTCGGTTGGCGCGAATCTTATAACTTCGATGTTCATGTCGCTTATGTCAAAAATCATCAGCGGCTGAGAAAGCCTGCGGGATCGCGCCATTTCAAGGGCCATGGACATTTTGAAGGAAACTCCGACGCCGGCTATATCTTTCTGGGGGCAGCATGAGTCGGGCATTTTCGGATCGACGATGGCGATGGCGTTGGGTAGCTGGGCCGGTGCCTCGTGGTGGTCGGTTATAATGACGTCGATGCCGCGGCTGCGGGCATATTCGACTTCAGCGATATTGCTGATGCCGCAGTCAACCGTGATAATCAGGCGTATGCCATCACGCACCGCTGAATCGATGTAGTCAGGGTTAAGTCCGTAACCGTCTTCGATAACCGGAACGGTGAAATCGACGCGGCTATAAAAACTGCGCAGGGTTTCGGTAAGCAGCACCGTCGAGGTAATTCCGTCAACGTCGCGATCGCCATAAACTCTGATGCTTTCTTCCCGTTCGATTGCCTGTTGAATGCGTTTAACTGCCGGGCAGATGCCTTCGAGCATGAATGGTGAGAAAAGGAAACGGCTCCTCGGGTTGAAATAGCGTTCGATTGCTTCGGAACCGATAATGTTGCGGTTGAGCAGAATGCGCAGAAAAACATCGGGGAAACCGGTGTTTTGATGCTCTCTGAGCTTATCTTCAGAGATTTCGAGCAGCTTCCAGATTTTTTCCATTATTTACCTAACTTCTCGATGGCTTCAAGTTTCTTTGTTTGAACCGATTTCGACGAGGGTTTCGAGCTGTCTCCGCGATATTTTTCTGGCGGCTTCGGCAGGCATCTGCACTGGCTTTTCAAAGATGCTGCTCAGATACCAGGTGAGAATCCCGGAGAAAATGAGAGCGAGAAAAAAGTAGTAAAGTGAAGTATCGAGAACCTGGCGACTGCGAATTTCAAATAAACGATTGGAAAATACCATGCGCAAAACGCCGACCTGCCGGCCCGAATCGGGGTCATAAATCGGGTTGGCGACCACAACGGCAGCGGGCAGGGTGATGAAATTTCCGGCTGAAGCCGTCATTTTTGGAGATGATTCGGCAAGTTTATGCATACTGCTGTCGAGAATCTGCACTGAAATAACGTCATTTTCAGGAATTTCAGTTGAGGTAAGAGAATGGGTCAATTTTTGCAGGCCTTTGTTGTTTTCGCTTTCGATAAAATTAAGGGCGTGGGGTTCGACGGTTTTAACCAGGGTCAAGCCCTTGCGGTTGATATAGCTTTCGCTTAACTGTCGCCAGCGACTGATCTCGGAATAGCTCATGCCGACGATGAACATCGAAAAGAGCAGCAACAGCATGCCGAAGATCTTGAATTTGAAAATCGGCCTGGTTTCAGCTCGTGCGGTCGGCTCAATTATCTGGTTGTTTGTCTGATTCATGTGCTACACCATGGGCATTAGTTTGAAACGGTCGTGATCCGGCGTCTTTTTCAAGAAAGCTGATCATTGCTTTGATGAAGTTTTCAAGTTTGAGGCAGATTGAACTTGAGATGTCGTCGGCATTAAAGCCGGCAATGTGGGTTATATGAGTCTGCAGCAGCTGCTGGTCGGTTACCTTGCGGTCAGCGCTGTTATAAGACACGTATTCGGGGAATTTGGCTTTGGGCGAGCCAAAGTCGGTGGTAATGAAGATACGGTCCCCGGCAAAAGACACCAGGCTGCGATGAATGCCGCGATCAACCTCGGAATCGAGAACAAGCATCGCCATTTTTCCTGACTGGTCGAGAAAAAGGCTGCCCCAGGACTGAAAGAGCGGCAGTTCAAGAAGCGGCAGCCGGATATTGTTAAGCTTTTTAAGATTCAGAGCATGCCCGACGCTGGCTGCTCTGGCATCGATGGCGCCAGCGTTGCTGGTTGCGGCAAACTGTTCGTTGTCGAGAATTTCAACCGAGAAAAACGCTTCACGCCGGGTAACTTTGCCTGGTCGAAGCAGTGAATAGCGGGTTGGCAGCGGGTGAATGAAGGCATTGAGAAAAAAGTAGAAAACCCCGAAAATCAGGGTGAATCCGGCGCCGGTTGGCATGGTCATACCGGCCATTTCATGGGCTTTGATGGAAAAATAGGCGAACCATGCGGCAAATGCGGTGGCGGCGATAGCGGTTCGCCAGACCAGCCTGTGCCCACCGTATCCGGGAAGACGGGGCGCCACACATCGGTGCAGGAACCAGGTTGCCCGGGCAAAATGCAGAATGAAGGCTGCCAGGAATGCCAGGCGCAGATTAATCTGCAGGGCGGGGGTGGCATTGCCCAATGATGCAAGGACTGCTGCGGCCAGAAGATATGACGGCAGAATCGACGAAAAGCGGAAAAGCTGGTAGTGGTGGGCATTTATTGCCCGTCCTTCAGCAGTGATCTGGATGTCGTCCCAGCCTTTGAGGTGTTCGAGCCTGACTCGGCCGAGGCAGTAGTGGTTGATTGCATCGGCCATGAAAATCGGGGTGAACGGCAGAACGGTTAAAAGAACCTCAAAAACATCAGAAACCAGATTATGACGGGCTGCCAGGATCCAGATAAGAATCAGGCCGACGAAGGTGGTCAGGTTGCTGGTCAGACCCAGCATAAAAATGGCTTTCAGTCTTTCAACTGCCTGATTTCCCGCGATTCCCTGTTTCATGAATAACATGATAACAGAATAGTCGCCGATTTACCACCGGCAAGAGGCCGGAAGAGAAACAGAAAAATAGTTTATCGCAGCTGAGGCATTAAAAATAATCTCACACAAAGGCGCAAAGGCGCAAAGCACACAAGGAATTTTGAAAAAAATCAAAACCAGAAACCGTTGTGCTAATACGGATTGCAGAAGAAATATGCTTGGGGGCCGGCCACTATGCGACGCGCAGGATGCGCTAATGCCAGGGTGCCTGCGGATACGTATCACCCAGGCACGGCACGCTTCAGATAGTTGTATTACATACAAATCAAATGTGATTGATAATAAGCGGTCGGGCTTGTTTAATAACCCATTGGCGGCAAAGTTTTTTGTTGCTTGTTGGTCGCGGGTGTGATATGATGAACACCTGACTTCGGGGTGTAGCGCAGTTGGTAGCGCGCATGGTTCGGGACCATGAAGTCGCTGGTTCGAGTCCAGTCACCCCGACCGAAAGCCGGTCTCAGAGATATCTGTGACCGGTTTTCCGCATTTCAGTCGAGATAATCCTGATGGGTCGTCATCGCGTTTTTTATGGCTGCAAGCCTTATCAGCAGGGGTTTAAGCTCGTCAAGGGGCAGAATGTTGTCGGCGTCTGATGGCGATTTTTCCGGCTCGGGGTGAACTTCGAGAAAAAGCCCGTCGACGTGACCGGTGGCGATGGCCGCTTGAGCCAGGGGTGCGATGAACTCTCGCTGACCGCTGGTTTTTGCCTGACCTGAGCTTGGCAGCTGTAATGAGTGGGTCGCATCATAGACGACTGCATCACAAAAAGGCTTCATTACCGGAAAGGCCCGCATATCAACGACCAGGTTGCCATAACCGAACGAAGCTCCGCGTTCGGTGAGCCAGATTTCGCTGACTCCGGGAATTTTTCGCGCCTTTTCGGTTAGATGCCCGGTTGCCCAGGGTGAAACGAACTGGCCTTTCTTTATGTTGACAATTTTGCCGGTTGCGGCGGCGGCCTCGACCAGGTCGGTCTGGCGGCAGAGAAATGCGGGAATCTGAATGACATCGCAGACTTTGCCTGCCGCTTGTGCCTGACCGGCTTCATGGATATCGGTCAAAATCGGCAGTGCGGTTTTGTTTTTGATCGCGGCAAGAATTTCAAGACCCACTTCGAGGCCGGGGCCGCGAAAAGAACTGCCGGATGTACGGTTTGCCTTGTCAAAACTGGCCTTGAAAATTGCAGGAATATTGAGTTCTTCGGCCATCGCCCTGATGGTCTGGGCAATGTAGAGGCAAAGGTTTTCAGATTCAATGACGCAGGGGCCGGCAATCAGAAAAAACGGCACTTTTGCATTACGTTTGAAGATTGAGCTCATATATTCTCCAGGTGTTTCAAATGAATATTTGTTTGAAATTTCAGTATCCGGAAGGATTTTTCTGCTGCCAGTTCCATGAATCGCGGCACATGCAGAAAATATCACGATTGGCAGACCATTTCAAGTCGCGGTTTGCCATGGCCGGGTCAGCATAACATGCGGCAATATCACCGGGTCTTCTGCTGACAATGCGGTATGGAACCTTACGTCCAGAGGCCTGTTCAAAGGCTTTTACCACTTCGAGAACCGAATGGCCGCGGCCGGTACCGAGATTGTAAATGCAAAGCCCGGGTTTCTCATCGAGCTTTTTCAGGGCGCACAGGTGCCCGTCGGCAAGATCCAGGACATGAATGTAGTCACGAACCCCGGTGCCATCGGGGGTTGGGTAATCGTTGCCAAAAACGCTCAATTCTGCCCGGCGCCCGATGGCAACCTGGGTAATGAACGGCATCAGATTGTTGGGTATATCGTTGGGGTCTTCACCAATCAAACCGCTTTCGTGGGCCCCCACCGGGTTGAAATAGCGAAGCAGGGCAATGTTCCATGAAGGGTCTGATTTTTGCAGATCGGTAAGAATCTGCTCGATAATATATTTGGAGCGCCCATAAGGATTGGTGGTCGCGCCAGTGGGAAAGTCTTCGCGGATCGGCACGGTTGCCGGGTCTCCGTAAACGGTGGCCGAAGAGCTGAAAACCAGATTCTTAACCCCGTGCCGGGCCATGGCCTGGCATAGGCTGATAGTTCCCGCGATGTTGTTCTGGTAATAAAGCAGTGGCTTTGCCACCGATTCGCCGACCGCTTTCAGTCCGGCAAAATGCACAACCGCACCGATTTCATGGCTGGTGAAAACCTTGTCGAGGAATGCTCCGTCGAGAACGTCACCCTGCATGAACCGGGGGCGATGGCCGGTGATCTGTTTAATGCGGTCAAGCACCAGTTCTTTGCTGTTGTAAAGATTGTCGATGATGACGGCAGCCATGCCCGCCTGCAGAAGCTGAACGCAGGTATGGCTGCCAATGTACCCGGTTCCACCGGTCAGTAGAATTTTTTTTGTCATTTATTTCACACCCGTAATATTGTCAGGGGCTGGCCATCGGCCAGCCCCTGCTGTTATTGAATTTAAACAATGAATTCAATCTTATTAAAATCAAAATTTAAAACATTCATTTTTGAGCGAAGTATAGAGAATGGCCATCTTCAGCGCAGTTTCAAACGAATATTCGCGGGGTTTGTCGCCTTTGGGTTCGACGGCAAAAACTTCGAAACTGTCTTTTTTCATGCGGGCAAGCATTGATCCGTGCTGGTAATGCAGACCGTCATCTTTTTCTTCGATTCGGTGTTCGTGCCCGTTAATTCTGGCTCTAAGGCTGTGTCCGTCAAGCATGAAGGCGTTTTCTTCTTCATTGTAACTTTTTTCTGTCAGATAGAACTTGGGTTTTAGTCGGTATGGTTCACCGGAAGTAGGGCAGAAAGTTGTGCAGTTGCCGCATTCATTGCAGAAGTCGCCAATATTGATCACCTGGGTGTCCTGTTTGATGCGCAGCGTTTTTTCATGCTCGATTTTATACTTGCCTTTTTTCATTTCGGCTTTAAAAACCACGTAGTCGCCGGTCTTAACCTGATAACTGCGGTTGGCGCGGTTCGGGCAGACGGTGACGCAAACGTTGCATACATCATTGCAGTACAGGCAGCGATCCGCTTCCTGGCGCGCTTCTTCTTCGGTCAGTTCGCGAATTACGGTGGCGAAGCCCTTGCGCATTCCCAATTCTATTTCGGGAAGACTTATTCCTCTGGCTTTTCTCGCACTCTTTACCTGGAACTGGGCGGGAGTCATTCCCTTTTTCAGCTTAACCGGTGCCAGATCAAGGTCTTTTCCGGCCCGGGTGATGATGTTGGCAGCGGCTTTCTGACCGTCACCGACCGCCTTGACGATGGTTGATGCACCGCGAACCGCATCGCCGCCGGCAAATACGTTGGTAATTTTTGTCATTCCGGTTACCGGGTCGGTTTCAAGGTCTTTGCCGTCGATAAAATCGGTTACCACATCCTGGCCGATAGCTTCGATAACCGTGTCGAATTCAAGTTCTACGACAGCTTCCGGGATGGGTTCAGGCTTGCGCCGGCCATCGGGGCCTTTGGCACCCAGGCGCATCTGCTGGCATTTCATGCCTTTCACTTTGCCTTCGGCAGTAACGATTTCGAGGGGTTGATGCAGTTCTTTCACTTCGATGCCTTCATCGAGCAGGGCTTTTACTTCTTCAAGGTCGGCGGGCATTTCGCTGCGGGTGCGGCGATAAACGACAACAACGCTGCCATTGGGGCTAACCAGGCGGTGCGCGGTGCGCGCCGCATCCATGGCCGAGTTTCCTCCGCCGATAACCGCGACTTTCGGGCCGATTTTCACCTGACGGCCCTGTCTTACTTCAGCGAGAAACCTGAGCTGATCGATGACGCCGGCGGCGTTTTCGCCGGGGATTCCCATGTTTTTGGCGGCCTGAGCCCCGATTGCGACATAGACATAATCGAAATCGCGCTGAAGCTGGGCAAATTTTGCCTTATCAATTTTCTGATCGTATTTGATTTCGACGCCGAGTTTGCAGATGTATTCGATGTCTTTGCCGATAGCGTCGGCGGTAAGTCTGAAGCTGGGAATGGCATCTGATACCATGCCGCCGGCGAAGGATTTTGTTTCGAATATTTCGACCTTGAAGCCTTCGAGGGCGAGGAAATAGGCGCATGACAGGCCGCTGGGGCCGGCGCCGATGATTGCGACTTTTTTGCCATTGGCGGTGGCGGGTGTTAAATCAGGGCGGTTCTGGTTTTTTGCGGCGATGAAACGCTTAACCTCACGAATCAGCAGCGAAGAATCGTAATTTGATCTGGTGCATTTGTGCTGACACTGATGATCGCAGACCATGCCCAGAACGTGTGGCATGGGGTTGTTGCGCATGATTACTTCAAATGCTTTTTTGAAATCTCCCTGGGCGGTGTAATACAGATAGGACGGGATATCCTGACCGGCCGGGCAGGTTCCGATGCAGGGTGCGGCGATGCAGTCAAATTCGGTGAGCGGTCGCATGGTTTTTACCGACAGGCCGGTTTTACTTTTACGGTGGTAGGCGGGGTTGGCGATGACCGCGCCGGCGTACTGGCGAAGATTTATGAGAGCGGCTTTTTTGACGTTACTGCAGTCGCAGCGTGCATGTTTGACGATGAACTGCTCAATATTGTCGGCTTTTTCTGCGGCAATGGCATCGAAAAGGCTTTCCAGATACTGTAGCTGACGGCCATAGCCGCCTGGTTTGAGAATGTCAGAGCAGACGGTGACCGGTTTGATGCCTGCGGCAATGATCTGATGCAGGTTGAAGCAGTCGGCTCCGGCGCTGAATGAAATGTCAAGGGCGCCGTCAAATTCATTCTGCAGTTTGGCGGCGACGTTGATGCTGATCGGGTGCAGGGCGCGACCGCTCATATACATCATTTTTTCGTTGGGCGGGAAAACACTTTTGTGGTTAATGCTTTCGAGGGTATTGGTGAGTTTGAGGCCGAAGCTCAGCTTCTTTTCATCGGCGACCCGGCTGAGGTTGCGGATAATATTGATGGCATCAGGGTATTTCAGGTCGTGACCAAACGCTTCATCGGGCACTTCGGTGACGAAGCCGAGGCGGTCGTTGAGTATGTGGCGCAGCTGGTCAGGGCCGAGCAGCGTGGGGTTCAGCTTGATGGTGGTGTGATATCCGCGGTCTTTCAAGAGATACATGGCGATTTTTTCGATCTCGTCGGGCGGGCAACCATGCATGGTTGAGAGGGTAACGTTGTCTGAAAGCATGGCGGGAATCTCGATTTGGTCGATGGCCGGGTACAATTTGCTTATAGCCTGCAGTTTTGTTTTGAGAATTTCCGAGCAGTCGGCCATGTTGGCCAGAAACTTCTGCACGTTATCTTTGAGAATGCCTTCGAGATTGTAGCCGACGCTCATGTTGAAAATGAAGCCGGGGCCGTTCTTCTGGGCCCAGCCAAATTTATGGCGCAGCAGGTGCAGCATGATCCAGGCGTTGAGATATTCGTCGAAGCTGGCTTCGAGCTTGAGTTCCTGTGACCATTCGCAGTTGTAGCCTTCATCCTGCATGTCGATACAGGGTTTTGAAACATTAAGTTCGTCGAGGGTCTGAACGGTTTTGAGCTCGATGTATCTTGAGCCGCAAAGCCAGGCGGCGATGATGTTCTGTGCCATCTGGGTGTGGGGGCCGGCGGCAACTCCCAGCGGGGTTTCGAGAAGGCGACCGTATCTGGTCATGGTGAACGGGTCTTCGTCGCCGGGGTGAAAGAACAGGTCTTTATGAATGCCGAAAATCTGGCTGGTTTCGTCGTATTCTCTTAGAATCCATGAGCACAGATGTTCGATGGATATTCGAGAAAAGTCTTTGGACATGGAGAACTCCTTTCCTGAGTGGGGAACAAAATATCTGCGGCATTCTAGCACAATTGCAGAACTTTGTGAAATTCAAATCAGGGTTGGGGTTTTGCTTTCATGCGGGCGTGGGCGGCAACGAACAGGCCGGCAAACAGCGGGTGCGGGCGATTGATGCGGGATTTGAATTCGGGGTGGAACTGGCACCCGATAAAGAACGGGTGATTGGGCAGTTCGACAATTTCAACCAACTGCTGGTCGGGGCTGGTGCCGCTGATTACCAGGCCTTTGCGTGCGAGACGGGCGCGAAATTCGTTGTTCACTTCAAAGCGGTGGCGGTGCCGTTCGTAAATAAGGCTTGAATTGTAAAGACGGGCAGCAAGGGTGTCTTCGGTGATCCGGCAGGGGTAGGCACCAAGTCGCATGGTTCCACCTTTGACTACGCCGCTCTGATCGGGCATCAGGCTGATGACCGGGTGCCCGGTGGTTGTTGAAAATTCACCTGAGTGTGCATCGGGCATTTCAGCCTGGTTGCGCGCGAATTCAATAACGGCGCATTGCATGCCGAGACAGATTCCCAGAAATGGCATCTGATTCTCACGGCAATATTTGATCGCCATGATTTTGCCTTCGATGCCGCGATCGCCGAAACCACCAGGCACCAGCACGCCGTCGAGGTCTTTGATTACCGCTTCTGCGCCTTCGCGTTCAATTTGCTCAGAAGCGACCCATACTATCTCAAGGTTGGCGTTGTGGCCGATTGAAGAGTGGTTCAGCGATTCCATGATGCTTAGATAGGCATCCTGAACCTTGATATACTTGCCAATGACGCCGATGCGCACTTTATCGGTGTGATTGGTGCGGAAATTTTTGACGATCTGCTTCTGATACTCAAGATCCGGGGCGGGAGCCTGCATGTTAAGGCGCTTCAGCACGCTTTCAGCAAGCCCCTGGCGTTCCAATTCGATGGGAATTTCGTAAATGCACTCGACGTCGCGGGCTTCAAGCACACATTCGGGGTCGATATCGCAGAACAGTGAAATTTTGTCGCGCACCTCGCGAGTCAGCGAACGGGAGGTGCGGCAGACGATCAGGTCGGGCGCCAGGCCGATGGCACGCATTTCCTTGACCGAGTGTTGAGTCGGTTTGCTTTTCATTTCCCCGATGGTCCTGGAAAAAGGAATATAGGTAACGTGGATGTAGCAGACATTGTCGCGGCCAACATCGCCGCGCATCTGTCTTATTGCTTCGAGATAGGGCAGGCTTTCAATATCACCGACGGTGCCGCCCACTTCGACTATGGTCACCTCAGCATCGTTGATATTGCCGACGCGCACGATGCTTTCTTTAATGCAGTTGGTAATGTGGGGAATGACCTGCACGGTAGCCCCGAGATAGTCACCCCGGCGCTCTTTGGCAATGACGGTAGAATAAATCTGCCCAGTGGTGACGCTGTTGTAGCGGGTCAGGTTGGTATCGATGAAACGTTCGTAATGACCCAGATCGAGGTCGGTTTCGGCCCCGTCTTCGGTGACAAAAACCTCGCCGTGTTGATATGGGCTCATGGTGCCGGGGTCAACGTTAAGGTAGGGGTCGCACTTCATGATCGTCACATTCAGGCCGCGGGCTTTGAGAAGCATGCCGAGCGACGACGCGGTAATGCCTTTTCCAAGCGACGAAAGAACTCCTCCGGTGATAAAAACGAAACGCGACATCAGAAAATCTCCTTAGCTTTGGGAAGAACGGCGTTTAAGCAGTTCCTGTCTGACTCTTTCGAGGTCAGCGTGGGTATCGACACCGATTGAATCACGGGCAGCGGGCAGAACCCGGATTTTTATGCCATGATACAGGGCTCTGAGCTGTTCGAGGCTTTCGATTTTTTCAAGATCGCAGGCGGGAAGCTGCATCAGCCGCAGCAGGGTGGCGCGGCGGTAGCCATAGACGCCAAGATGCTTGAGCGGCGCAAATTTATCATAATTGCGAGGATAGGGAATGAGGCTGCGGGAAAAATAGAGGGCGTTACTATGGGCGTCGAGAACGAGTTTGACGGCGTTATGATTTTTTTCATCTTCGGGCAGCAACGGAAAAGAAAGGGTTGCCATCTCTACCGATGAGTCGGTGAAAGCATCGGCGACGCGGCGCAGGCCTTCACCGTCGATCAGAGGTTCGTCACCCTGAATATTGACATAGACGTCGGCTTCGATCTGGCGGGCGATTTCGGCCACTCTCGCTGATCCGGAAGGGAGATCCGGGTCGGTCAGAATCGCGGTGAACCCGGCTTTTTCAACCGCTTCAGCAATTTTTTGTGAATCGGTGGCGACGATTACCTGGTCAAAAGCCTGACTGGCAAGGGCGGAGCGGGCAGTAACCGCGATTAGCGGCGTACCATGCAGGTCGGCCAGCATTTTTTCGGGCAGTCTGACTGAGGCGAGGCGGGCGGGAACGACTCCGAGAACCTTATAATTTCGACTGGTGGGCATTTAAAATTCCTGTGGTTGAATGTCCTTCGAGAAGTGGAACGATAATTACTTCGCCGCCGTTGGCAATGACATGGTCTGCTCCTACAATTGTTTCGATACTGTAATCTCCACCTTTGACCAGAATTTTCGGGGTAAGGGTCTTGATCAGGTGTGCCGGCGTATCTTCGTCGAACTCGATTACGTAATCGACCATACTGAGAGCGGTTAGAACCGTGGCTCGGTCAGCAAATCGGTGATATGGGCGCGTTGGCCCTTTCAGTCTTGAAATCGAGGCATCGGAGTTCAGGCCGAGAATCAGCAGATCGCCAAGACGCCTGGCCTTTTCAAGAACATAGACGTGGCCGGGGTGGAGCACGTCAAAGCATCCGTTGGTGAATACTGATCGCCAGGGTTTAATGGCTCTGGCCAGCTGGTCGAGCTGATCGGGCCTGACTATTTTTTCGTGGGGCAGGGCGGGTTGAGCTTTATCAGGAAACATCAGCTCTTCAACCGCACGACAGAGGCTGTGAACCATGACTGCGTGAATTTCCTGAATTCGCGGTGTTTTTTCTGATGGCGATCGCAGGCAGATGTCGGCGAGGGCTGAAAGCTTGGAATCGCGGCTTCCGGTCATGGCGATGGTTTTTATGCCGGTTTGCCGAGCTAATTCGAAGGCAGCAACCACGTTGGGCGAGTTTCCACTGGTTGAAATGCCGATAAGCACATCTCCGGGCCGGGCATAACCCTGAAGCTGGCGGCGAAAAACCTGATCGTAACCGTAATCGTTGGCGATGGCAGTAAAAGTCGCTGACGGGGTGCAGAAAGATACGCAGGGCAGCGAAGGGCGATCAAAGCCGAAGCGCCCGACGATTTCACCGGCGAGATGCTCGGCGTCGGCGGCTGAACCGCCGTTACCGCAGACCATCAGTTTGCTGCCGGCTTTCAGGCAGGCGAAGGTCATTTCAACCGCCCGTGAAAAACAGTTTGCGAGCCCTGAATCTGCCGAAAAAAGTGAAAAGCGCAGCTGGTTCAAATCTTCAAAAAGGAAATTTTTCATAAATTTCAATGGCTGCCGGTTTTGTAATGAATGCGGTCGTAATGGTCAAGCACCTGTTCAGCGGTAGCAGCGGCGGTGCCGACCAGGCCGACTACAACCCCGGCCGCGAGATTGGCAATCTCTGCCGCTTCAGGCATTTCACAGCCTGAGGCAAGCGCCAGGCTGAAGGTGGCGATGACCGTGTCGCCGGCACCGGTGACGTCGTAAACGTCGAGGGCGCGGGTCGGTATGGTTACGGGTTTGCGCCCTTTTTCGAAAAGGCTCATGCCCTGTTCGCTGCGGGTAATGAGAATGGCGTCGGACCCGGTGATTTTCAGCAGATCCTGGCCGCCTTTCAAAACGTCGTCTTCGCTTTCGAACACGCGACCCAGCGTAGATTCAGCCTCTTTAGTGTTGGGGGTGATAATGGTGGGTTGCTTATAGATGCCAAAATTCTTCAATTTCGGATCGATTGCCACAAACTTTCCGAGCTTTTTAAAGCGCTCAATAACCTCTTTGAGCAGGTTTTCAACGATAACGCCCTTGGCATAATCTGAAACGATAACGCCATCGAGTTCATCAATATGGCGAAAAAGACTTTTTAAAATGGCCTTCTGGCGATCATAGTCGATAGGTTCGGTGTTCTCGCGGTCAACTCTGATCATCTGCTGTTTTTGCCCGATGATCCTGGTTTTTACTGAGGTTCGTCGGCCCGAATCGATAACCAGGCCGGTTGTGCCGATTTTTCCCTTTACAAGCTCTTCGGAAAGCCTTCGTCCTGCGCCATCGTCGCCGACGATGCCGAAAATGTGGGCGCGGGCACCCATTGCGACAAGGTTGGTGGCCACGTTGGCCGCGCCGCCGGGGCGCCAGGTTTCTTTTTTTACCTGAACAATGGGAACCGGGGCTTCGGGTGAGATGCGGTCGACTTTTCCCCAGCAGAATTCATCGAGCATTACATCGCCGAGCACGGCAATGTTGGACTGGACGAATCTTTTCAGTATATTTTCTATCTGGTTGCGTTGCATGCTGAAATATCCTTGCTTGCCGGTTGCAATAAGCCTGCTAGTGCCTGCTGCAATCTTTGGTGCCGGCCCTTGAAATTATGGCCGAAGTCTAGCACTCTGCCCCTTCCCGCGTCAAGAAATGCCGGTTTTTCAATTCTTGTCCGGTTGGATCAATGGTGTTCGATTATTTTTGCGCAGCGTGACAAGTTATGTTATAAATTTCAGGAACTTAAGAATATCGAGCAGGAGATATCAATGCTTAACGTTAACATCGGGCGGACAAATTGCAGAGCCTTCGCCCTGGCCGTCTTTTTTGTGCTGCTGAGCATGGCAGTTGCCCATGCCTCGGTTATTGAACTTACCGCAATCGGCAGGGTCGAATCGATTTATCGTGACCGCATAACCATGCGTATAATTCAACTTGTGGGATCAGACACGGAGAATCTGCCGGTCGGGCCGGGAAGCTGGGTTAGTTTCGATATGCCTTCTCTGCCTGGCAAGAGTCGCAACCGCCGCAGCAACGTAGGTTACGGGCACATCGTCGAAGCCGCTCTTATTGGCGGCATTGCCACCGAGTATGAAGTTAAGGAAGATGGAACCAGTGCCGGGGAAAAGCAGAAAGAAGATAAAGCTCCTATTCTACTCTGGACTGCCCAGTCGGTGGTCAAAGTCAAGAATCCAAATGATTATTTGAGTGAAAAGGAAAAACAGGAAAAGAAAGGCCGAAAACGCGGCAAAAAAAATCGCAAAAAAGATAAGAAGCCTGAAGAACCGGTAAAAATATGGACTCAGGAAGAAACCATAAGAGGCACGGTCAATCTGCGCGAAAAAGAAAAGCGCTTGTATATCAAAGAAGAACGCATGGGCAGAAAAGACAAAGGGCTTGACGTTATTGATGATCGCTGGTATGAAAAGCTCAAAGCCATGCACGGGCAAAAGGTCGTGGTTCATGGCGTTACTCATCGAACCAGCGTTTCTTCAGGAACTGTTGAAATTCACAACATTCTAAAAGTCTACCCCAAATAATCGATTGTTTAAGGAGCCGAAAATGAACCGCCGAACCCCATATCTGTTTCTGCTGGTAACATTGTCTCTGCTTTCAATTTGCACCGGCTGTGGCGGCAAAAAAGAAGCTCCAAAGGCAAAAGAGCTGGTTGTCGAACATTTTACCCGGGCCAAAGGTCTGCCCGAAGAGGCGATTACCTGCATGGCCGGTTTTGCTAATCAGGTCTGGGCCGGTTCTGCAAAAGGCCTGTTCACCTTTGACGGGGTCAACTGGAAGCTGCATGTTCGAAAGAATACCAATGTTCTTGGCTCAGACATTATCGAAGACCTCAAAGTAAGTGACAATGCTCTTTGGATCGCCACCGACAACGGTGCCGCCCGTTTCGACGGGCGCAACTGGAGCTCGGTGTTTACCGGTGGGCGGGCCCGCTCAGCCAGCGGTTTGGGCAGTCGGGTCGCGATTGCCACGGCTCACGGCGTCGAATTTTCCTCAGGCGGGTCTTATCAGGCAATGGCGAAAGACGGCGCCGGCCTGGTCAACGATGAAGTGACTCAGGTTCTTTATGACACCAGAAATCAGCTCTGGGTTGGCACCCGTGCGGGAATGGCACGCCTCGCTTCGGCGATGTTTCAGAATTTTACCGGCCCGGCCAAATCAGTTATGGGCTCTTCGTTGATAGAGATACCGCCAAGCCCTTCGAATTGTCAGTTAATCGGTAACAACATCAAAGTATTGCATGAATACAATGGCCAGATTGCGGTTGGAACCACGAGTGGTTTATCAATTTCCGATTTTAACGGCGCATACACCAATTATTTCTCGGCGCACAAAGACTGGTTTCAGCGTGGCGGAGCGATTGTCGAAGAGCGAGTTGATGGTAACAGCCCTTTACCAGGCAACATCATCTGTTCACTGGCTTCGACCCCGAACGGCGAAATGCTTTTTGTGGGCACTGATAAAGGCCTTGCCATACTTAAAGAAGGTGTCTGGCTTGAAGTTGAAAGCCTGATCAAGGGGTTGCCCAAAAGCCAGATCACCGGGCTTGCCTATGTTGGGCGCGACCTGTGGATTGGCTGCGAAAATGGTATCTACCAGGTAAAAGACCTGGCCTCGGTTTTTGAACCTGCGCCGGCCAACTGATTTATGACAAGATTTCCCCGATTCAAGGCTTCGGTGTTGCTGCTGGCAGCCCTGTCGTTGCCAGTTCTTCTGCTGGCACAGGAGAATGCCGGAACCCTGGTTGAAGTTGCCCCAGAAGCTGTCAATGCCAGCGGTTCGGCGGCTCTCGGTGCCATTCCACCGGAAGTGAAATTCGCGATGGTTACCCTTGGTTCTGGCGGCATTGCCGGCTGGGCGGTCGGGTTTACCCTCAAAAAAGTTGCCAGGCTGGCGGCTCTGGTGGTCGGGGTTGCTTTCATTTCCATTCAATATCTGGCCTATAAACAGTACATTACGATCGATTGGGCTAAAATAAGGCAATCGGTGCCTAACGAGAGCATCGAACGATCATATACCGAGCTGATGTCAGTTCTGACTTACAATTTGCCATTTGCCGGGGCTTTCATCGTAGGTTTCTGGCTGGGGTTTCGAAAAGGCTGATGAGTGACAGGGCAAGGCTGGTTGACTGGTTTGCCCGGTTTCGCCATCGACTGACCGGCAACGGAAACTGGCTGCAGGGCCATGAACCTGGGGCAATGCCCCCCGAAAAGGTTGATATTGCCCGAGTTAAAGTGCTAATTGCCAGACTGTCTGCCTATTCAGAAGTCGCACGGGGAATTACTCAGGCTTTTCTTTATCAGCTGGCTGTCGCAGTGCCTGATTGCTATGTCGATATGGCGTTTTTTCCCAATGAAAATGATGAAAAAATTTTTCAGCAGCAGAAAATTCCGCTTTGGCTCGGCACCACCAGCAAAATTCCCGCTTCTGAGTTTGACCTGATTGCGGTTAGCAATTCAGTGCTGCAGGAAATCGTAAATCTGCCGGTTGCTCTTGAATTTTCAGGCATTCCTTTGACTCTAACCGGGCGGGAGGCCAAGAGATCACCACTGGTGATTGTTGGCGGGGCAAATTCATACAATCATTCGATTCTTCATGATTCTGAAGGTGCCGGTCTGGTCGATGGGGTGTTGATCGGCGATGGAGAACTTGCTTTTGGTCAGATAATCGAGATTGTTAAGCAGTCGAAAAATCTGGCAAGAGCTGAAGTGCTGGCCAGATTGCGCGATGAGGTGCCCGGGTTTTACGACCCCGCCGGATATCGTCAGATTTTTGCGGCCGATCGCAGTTTGACTTTGATTGAAGCGCTTGAGGGGTGCCCAATGCCGGTAAAAGCCAGAAAAGATTCGGCTGTCGCATCGTCGGCTAATTTCGTTGGCGGCCCGGTTTTATATGATGAAGATGCCGCCGGGGCTTCACATTTGCTGATGAGCGCCGGTTGCCCCTCGTTCTGCTCGTTCTGCAAAGAATCCTGGGAACAAAAGCCTTATCGGGAACGCAGCGCGCAGGAGTTGACCAACTGCGCCATGCAGCTTAAAGCCAATATGGGCCTTTCAGAAATTGCGCTGATGAGTTTCAATGCCACAACCTGCAGCGGCATCGCCGAACTGATTCGCGAACTGAATCAGGTTTTTGCCAGGGTTTCGATCAAGAGCCAGCGTTTTGACACGGTGGCCAATGCGCCTGAACTTCTTGAGATGCAGTTTGAGTCTGGCAAACGCAGTTATACCTGTGCGATGGAGGGGATCAGCGCCCGTATCAGAACTCTTTTGCAGAAAAACCTGACCGAAGAATGTATCCTCGCGGGTTTACAGCAGCTGATCAGATTAAATCTGCGGCAATTGAAGGTTTTCATGATTGTCAGCGGTTACGAAACCGCAGAAGATATGAATGAATTCAAATCGATGCTTGAAAAAATCAAAAAACTATTTGCCGACCGAAGTGCCAGAGCTTCAGTTACATTTTCGTTCGCCTGTCTTTTTCGCCCGCCCCATACTCCTTTGCAGTTTGCCAGTCACCGTGCCGGATTCAGCGAAATGGAGAATCTTCTGCGAGAGCTGGAAAGCCTGGTAGTTGCAGGCGGATTCGAAGCAAGAATCAGTTCAGGCCCTGCCGATGCTTTTTTCTCAGAGCTGGTAGCCTATGCCGACCGGCGTTTCAGCAAAATTCTGGTAGAAGCTTCAATCGATAAAGGTTTTCGCTACCGGGGTGAAGTGTCCAATGCCCTTTATCGGTTTTTCCGCGACCGGGCTGACCAGCTGAAACTTCCGATTCTGGCTGAGCAAACGCGGGATGAGAAAACTGTTTTTCCCTGGGATGACATCGATACCGGGGTTAATCGCAGTTTTCTCTGGCAGAATTATCAGCGCCTGCTTGATGGCAGTGAATTCACTGCATGTATAAGGCCTCCATGGGGCAGTGGCAGCTGTAATGGCTGTGGTGCCTGTTCTGATGCAGGTGAAATAAGCCGGGTAACTCACTCGGGACCCCTGGAAAAGCCTGGAATAAGCCTTGTGCCTGCGGTGCGCCCGGTGGTCAGGCAGGTCTATTTCAGAGTTCCGGAGCTCTGGGCATGGTGTGGCCCCAATTTTATCAAAGCTGCGGTTGGGCGGCGACTTATGCTCGATAACCACGGGCTGATTCGTGATTTTGTCAGAGTAAGCCGGATTTTTCCGGAGTTTTTTGCCGCAGGCTCGTATGTGGGGGAAATTGAATTCAGAAATGCCCCTGCCGCTATCGAAGAAACGGCGACTGCCGCTGAAGTTGATATAAAAATTACAGGTTTTGCCTTGAGGCAAAAGCGTTTGCCTGATGATTTCTGGCCGCTGCCCGTTGAATTTGCGGCACCTTCAAGCCCTGCTGAATTTGCCCGGATGGTTGATCAGATGCTGACAAAATACCGTTTGAAGCATTTAAAAAAGCGCTCGGGAGACTTTTTGAACTGGGAAATAAATCGAGGTCAGGCGAAAAAATCCGGAATTGGTTCCATCGCTCTGCGTGAAGCCGACGGCCTGGTCAGACTGCAGCTTGTCGGGCAGCCTGAGCTTCATCTGCTGCGCCAGCTCACCGGCAATTCACCGTTGATTTCAAAGCTGACACCTGCCTGACCAAAAAGCCCCCGGAAATTATGGGCTGACTGAAATATTCGTAGGGGCCGGCCACTGCGCCGGCCCGCTTTAGATGGCTGTAACAGGTGGTAACCCCTATATAAGGGCCCTTCGTAGCCTTGGCGAAGCATGGCGAAATGACCCGAGGCAAAAAACAATACGGTCATTGAGCCCATGTAATGGGTCGAAATGACCCGAAATAAAGCAAATGAAATATTTTAACAAAACATGGTTGTAACTGAATCAGTAAAAGTCTAGAATTCTCTGATATGGAAAATTTCGACCATTACCATTACGAAAAGGAAGCCTTCACCAGCGGTTGCCGCTTCGTTGCCGGCGGCGACGAAGCCGGGCGCGGACCCTGGGCCGGTCCGGTTTTCGCCGCTTTTGTCATTCTGCCTGAAGGGCTTGTAATACCCGGTCTCGATGACTCGAAGAAGCTCAGCCGTAACAAGCGCCGTATTCTTTATGAAGAGATCAGAACCCGGGCACTGACTTACGGTATCGGTACCGCCGAACCGGTAGAGATTGATCAGATAAACATCCTCGAAGCCACCAGACTGGCATTCAAACGAGCGTTTGAACAGCTTAATCCTGCACCAGACTATGTTCTTCTTGATTTTATCAGGCTGCCCTGGCTGAAGCTGCCGCATCAGGCTTTTGCCAAAGGCGAATCGATCAGCGCTTCGGTGGCCGCCGCTTCGATTCTGGCCAAAGAAGCCCGCGATCGGTATATGGAGAAAATGGCGGTCGAGTTTCCCGTTTATGGCTTTGAAAAGCACATGGGTTATGGAACCGCATTGCATCAGCAGGCTCTCGAACAGCATGGCCCCTGCCGATTGCACCGCTTGACTTTCAAGCCAATTCAGAAGCTGGTAAAAAGCGAACCAAAGCATGAAACTCCTTTCGATTTCTGCGATAAATAATCTTTTGCCGGGGCAACCGGTCAAAACAGAAATCGTTGCCCGGTCAGGTGAACGTTCGCTGGCAATAATCAATGGTCGTCCGATGCAGATAGAAGGCGATGCTGCGGGCGGCAAAGCTTCCAAATCATTGGATTCACAGCCCTTCGGGTCGGCGGCAGGGCCAACAGTAACACCAGAAAAACTTCTCGCATCGGCGGGACTTGAAAGAAATCAGACCAATTTACAACTGATTGAAACCCTGCGTCAGTACGGAATTGCGCTTATCGCCGAGAATCTTGCCAAAGCAGCCACTGTAGCCATAGATTTGCCGGCTTTTTCTCATTCAATTGCAGCCCGGCAGGCCATGGCTCTTACTTTGCTGCGCCGACTTAATCCTGATAAGGCTGCGCTGCTTGAAAGCTATTTTCAGGGAAAGCTGAAATTTTCGGTTATATTTTCCGGTAACCCTGAGTTAATTGAGATTTTTCGTGAAAGATCCGGAATTGCTGAGATCTTAAAGCGGCTGCAGCAGATGTTGCAGACCCGTGGTCGCGAATCCGGTCTAAATCTTAAAGATTTGGCGAAAAAATTCGAAGGTCTGGCAAAAAATCTGAGGTTCCAGGAGTTGATGAGCGAGCCGGCAAACCAGAATCATGAAAACCGCGTTTATTTTCAATGGCCGTTTTTCTGGCACGGCTCTGAATTGCCTGACACCCTTGAAGGTGAAGCCTTTTTCATGAACGGCAAAGAGCAGGGCTTCTGCCTGCGACTTCTGGTTTGTCCCCCTTCTCTCGGGCAGATCGAAGTGGCGATGAATCAGCTCGAAGAATCGCTCTGGGTTCATTTCGGGGTTCAACCTGAAATTGCTGAAAGCATTCCGGCGGTTTTTCCCGCATTGCAGGAAGGACTGGCGAGAGAAGGCTTCACCAGGGTCAGGCTTACGGCCGGCAGAATTCGTGAAATCGAATCATTTCTGCTGGAAGCTTCTACTGAAGATAAATCTCCGCCAGTTTCCAGGGTGGATTTGAAAATATGAAAGAAAAAATTGTCAAATACGACGATGTGGCAGTTGCAATCAAATATTTGTTTGGTCAGGAAGGTGAAGTGCCGAAAGTTGTTGCTTCGGGGCGAGGCTTTATGGCCAGGCAGATCATCGAGCTGGCCAGGGAAAATGAAATTCCCCTGAAAGAAGATCGGTCGCTGGCTGAATCGCTGGCGAAAATTCCGGTTGGTGTTGAAATCCCCGGCGAACTCTGGGGTGCAATGGCCGAAATTCTTGTACAGCTTTATCTGCTAGACCAGGAGAAGAGCCGTAAATGACGAGGGAAAGGCAGGATCTTGGAATCAGCGGTGAAGAATTGGCTCTTCAGTTTCTTCTTGGCCGCGGTCTGCGCCTTGAGCAGAAAAATTACCGGGTTCGTACTGGTGAAATCGATCTGGTGATGTGGGATGGCGATGTGCTGGTTTTTGTCGAGGTTCGTACCCGTTCAAACAGCTTTTTTGGGCAGCCGGCAGAAACGGTTCGTCGGCCCAAACAGCGAAAAATTGTCGGGGTTGCCAGGCATTTTCTTCATTCCAGAAAAATTTCAGAAGAAACTCGCTGCCGCTTCGACATGGTTGGTATTGTTATTAAACATGGCCGGAACCCGGAGATCGATTACATTGAAAATGCCTTTTTTGTGGGTGATTAATTTCACAGATTTGGTTGACTGAAACGGGCGACTGTACTATGATTAGTTGCTGCAAAATGCTTTGCTGGTTATGATTATCGCATTGGTAATATTAAAATAAAACGTCAGGGTGAAACAATGAAAAGTTACGGTAAAATTCTGCTTGGCCTGTTGCTATTCGTTTGTGCAGGCAGCCTTTCGGGGCAGATTCCAGTGAATGACGGTGTTGA
>DYKG01000003.1:0-127253 GCA_020722725.1 Candidatus Methylomirabilis sp. | reverse complement strand
TATTCGTTTGTGCAGGCAGCCTTTCGGGGCAGATTCCAGTGAATGACGGTGTTGATAAAAGTTCTGCTGAACAGGCAAAAAACGATGAATACGTTAAAAGAAGACTGCGCCAGCTGGAAAAGGCGTTAAAAGAAAAGACCCGGGCCGATATCATCAGAGAAAAGAAGCTCAAACCGGTAAAAAAAGGTTTCGATGACGATTTTTACAGTGAAAAAAAAGAGCTGCAGAACCGCGAAAAACTGGTGGGCAGAAATGAAGAAGAGCTTGAAAAAGAAGTTTCACAGCGCCTTGGCACCGAAACTCTGCTGAAAAATTTCGGTGCCGACTTCTTTGAACGGGGTGAAATGGTGCAGACCAATCTGATGGCCGGTTCGGCACCTTCAAATTACCAGCTTGGCCCCGGCGATGAACTTAAAATCATTGTCTGGTCAGAACTGGGTGATGAAACGGTTTATGACGTTCAAGTCAACCCCGAAGGTCAGATTTATGTGCCAATGCTTGGAGTAATGGGTGTTTCTGGTCTGACCGTCGGAGAATTCGAGCAGATGGTGCTTGGCAGTCTGGCGGGTAAATTCAAACATTTCAAAGGTCAGGTTACCCTGACCCGGGTGAGAACCATTCAAATTTACGTGGTTGGCGAAGTCGAAAAACCTGGTGCACTTACCGTTTCGGGTCTGACCACTGCATTTACCGCCCTGTATCAGGCCGGTGGCCCGACTGAACGCGGTTCAATGCGTAAAATCAAAGTCATGGGCGCCCACGGCAAAAGTGTTGAATTGGATCTTTACCGATATTTTCTCAGCGGCGACCGTTCTCAGGATGTTTCGCTGAAAAATGGCGATACGATTTTTGTTTCGGCAATTGAAAACCGGGTAAAGGTCGCTGGTATGGTGACTCGACCGGCAATTTACGAAGTTTTGCCCGGTGACAGCCTGGCTAAAGTCATTGCCATGGCCGGAAATGTTCTTCCTGATGCTTATTCCGGGCGGGTAAAGATTACGCGCTGGACCGGCAATCAGCGCCGGCAGACTTATGACGTTAGTCTGGCCAGTCTGGAAGAATTGCAGAATTTCGTCGTCGAAGATGGTGATGAGATCAAAATCGAAGCGGCAATCGAAACGGTTGGCAACCTGGTCAGCATCGAAGGAGCAGTGAAAAAGCCGGGAAATTATGCGGTTTATGAAGGCCTGACCGTGGCTGAACTGATCAATCGTGCGGGCGGTCTGGTAGAAGAAGAAGCCAATAAAAAATTCGGGCAGATCATCAGAAAAGGCAG
Source organism: Candidatus Methylomirabilis sp. (assembly GCA_020722725.1). Classification (GTDB taxonomy): domain Bacteria; phylum Muiribacteriota; class Ozemobacteria; order Ozemobacterales; family Ozemobacteraceae; genus DYKG01. Next base: position 125,977 of record DYKG01000003.1, on the reverse strand, counting down.
CGCCGGTTCTGAAGAGATTTTCACTTTTAACCTCAGATTTGCCATGCTTGGCGATAAGAATGAAAACCTGGTGCTCAAGCCTTTCGACCAGGTGAAAATTTTTGCCCAGGATGAAATTCATGCCGATATCAGATCGGTCAATATCGACGGGGCGGTGCGTCAGCCCGGTGAATACGTTTATCGTGACGGCATGAAGCTGGGTGACCTGGTTCTCAAGGCCCGCGGTTTGGCCATTGATGCGGCCAGCGAAGCAGAAGTGGCACGAGTTGACGGCAACGGCAGCAAAATCATCAAAGTCAATGTTAAATCAGCGTTTGAAAATACCAAATCAGAAGATAATATCATGCTGCAGCCCCTCGATCGCATAAGTGTGCTTTCACGGGGTGACAACCTGATGGAACCGGAAGTGGTGGTGCTCAAGGGCCAGGTTAAGCGCCCGGGCCCATACGCACTCGAATATCGAGGCGAACCGCTGAGCAGTGTGATCAAAAGAGCCGGCGGCCTGACCAATATGGCTTTTGCTGAAGGCGCAGTTTTCATGCGGCGCGTGGACAACATTGCCAGTGAAAAACAGCTTGAAACGGCAAAAGAATTACAGAACGAAATGTTTCGCCAGGCGACCCTCGATTTGCGGGCCGACCTGTTGAAAGCAGGAGCCAAGCTCGACAACCTGGGTCAAGTGCGCCAGGAAGTGGAAGGTGGCAAGTCGATTGCGGAACAGGTGCTGGGAAATGGACTTGTTGATAGCAGCGGAGAAACGGTAGCCAGGCGATCAAGTGACGATGAACGATCGGGTTACGGCGGCATCGAAATGACCTCAAGAGCTTTCAGCGACAAGATGGTGCGCATTCCGGTGCCATTGAAAGACATCGTCGCCGGCAAAGCGGAAAAATTCGAAGACATTGCCCTGCTCAATGGCGACCAGATCTCAATTCCCGTGGCGCCGACCACAGTTTCGGTGCTGGGTGCGGTGGTTAACCCGACTACCATTCTGTATGCCAGAAATCGCAGTGCCGGTTACTACATCAACCGCTCGGGTGGATTCTCGCCATCATCCAACCACAGTAAAACGGTTGTCGTGCGTGCCAATGGCGAAGTGCTTTCAATGCGCCACGTCAGACACATCGAACGCGGCGACATGATTCTGGTGCCGCCAAAAGCCCGGTTGATCAGGGGTGACCGCATGAAAGAATGGTCGAATATCATGAGTATTCTCGGTAATCTTGCTGTTACTTATAAAGTGGTAAAAGATCGCTAATTTGCAGGGGCCGGCCAATGCACAACGCGCAGGAGGCGCTAATGCCAGGCACGACAGGCTTTTATCGTATAGGTGAATTAATTTGATTTGATTGGTTTTAAGGAAAGGGGAAAAAATAAATGCCTCACACACCAATAACGAAGATCGTTAAAAGAAACGGCCAGGTTGTGCCGTTTGACAAGGAAAAAATCGTGAACGCCATTTTCAAGGCGGCAGTTCAGGTTGGCGGCGAAGACCGACGCCTGGCCGAAATTCTCGCCGAAAAGGTGGTGCATCACCTCGAAGTTACCCGCAAACCACCAGCGCTGCCCAGTGTCGAAGAAGTTCAGGACATCATTGAAAAGGAATTGATCGAATCGGGCCATGCCCGTACCGCCAAAGAATTCATTCTTTATCGCTATGCCCATAACAAACTGCGCGAAGGGGTAGAAAAGCAGGGCGCTACCTCGTCGGGTAACATTCCCTACAAAAAGATCTGGCAGACTCTAACCTGGGCCCTCGATCACGATTGTTACAGCGTTGATAAGATCAATGCCCGCATTGAAAACGGAACATACCCGGAACTGGTAAAAGAAGCCACCGAAAAATACGACGCCGATGTTGCTTCAGCGGTTGAAAAAATCATTGGCCGCAAAGGCGACGTGCGAATCGTTATCATTGCCGGGCCTTCGAGCTCAGGAAAAACAACTACGACCATCAAAACCGGTGAACATCTTGCCAAACATGGTTATGAGCTGGTTTCTATGGAACTTGACAATTACTATTTCGATCTCGAACATCACCCCCGTGATGAATTCGGCGATTACGACTTCGAAACACCCGAAGCCCTTGATCTCAAGCTTATCAACCAGCATCTGGCCGATTTGCTCGATGGAAAAACCATTCAGATGCCACGTTACAATTTCAAAACCGGCAAACGCGAGCATGAATCCGACCCGATGAAACTGGAAAAAAACCAGATTCTGCTGCTCGATAGCCTGCATGGACTTTATGGCCCCATGACCAGCAGCGTGCCTGATGAAAATAAATTCAGGCTTTACATCGAAACCCTTTGTCAGATCAAGAACAAAGCTGGCGAATTCATCCGCTGGACCGACGTCAGGTTGCTGCGCCGCATGGTCAGAGATTCGTGGCATCGCAGCTATAACCCGCGCCAGACTCTTGAGCACTGGCATTATGTAAGACGTTCAGAGATTCAGCACATCATTCCATTTCTGGGCACTGTCGATCACATCATCGATGGCTCGCTGGCCTATGAACTGCCGGTTTATAAAAAGCACCTGTTCAAACACTTTCCCGATTTTGTCAGAGATTACCGGGAAGACCCCAAGCGCCAGGATGCCTATATCAGGGCTAAAAGGGTGCATGATATGCTTGAATCATTCCTGACCTGGGAAGACGAAGACGTGATTCCGAAAAATGCTCTGATTCGCGAATATATCGGCGGCAGTATTTACAAGTATTGAAAACGTTTATGGATCTCTGGCGAGAATGCTGATGATCAGGCGTCGGGTGCGTGGGCCGTCGAATTCGCAGAGATATATACCCTGCCAGGTTCCCAGAAGCAGGTCGCCTTCATGCACGATGAAGGGGTGACAGGCACCGAACAGGCTCGATTTCATGTGGGCGTGGCTGTTGCCCTCGCCATGGCGGTCGAAATTTTCGTGTTCGGGAAAAACCTTGTTGAAACGCTTGAGCAGATCGTGAACCACATCGGGGTCAGCATTCTCGTTGACCGTAACTGCGGCAGTGGTGTGGGGCGTAGCAACGAGAATGTGTCCCTCTTTGATTCCTGCCTGGCGCACCGATGAGCGCACCAGATTGGTGACATCAACAAAAGCCTGGGCAGATGGGGTTCTGACCGAGTGTTCGAAAATCATTTTCTGCTCCTGGTGCAGGTAAGAATCAAAGCTTGTCTGGGGGCCAGCTCGACCGGTTCGACAAGGCTGTTGATCGGGGTAACCCCGGAATCGTTGATGATATGCAGGTCGGTGGCAGTGCGAATGCGCTTCGGCAGTGTTAACTGCATGGTTTCAGAAGAATTTGAATTTACGCAGACCAGCGCCTGCTCACCATTTGAACATGTTTTTACAAACCCTTTCAGGCCGGTCTGGTCTGGTTTCCAATTGCCGATTGGTAGAACCACCCCTTCTTTGTTGAAGACCGGGGTCGATTGTTTTATTTTAATCAAAGATTTGAAAAATTCAGGAAGATCAGATCTGATGCCAAGCGCGAAATTTTCTGAGCTTGAGCCGCACACGTCGATGCGCTCGAAAAGGCCTTTTTCTGAACCGGCGACCAGCATCATATCGCTGCTCATCAGAGCGGCAAGCACAAATTCAGATTTCATCAGCGCAATAATTTCTCTGACTTCTTCTTTTTCAAGCTGTTGCAGGCTGCGAATGCCGTCATATTTCACGAATTTGCGAACAATGGCCTTGTCGTTTAATCCCTTAACTTGTTCGGGTCGCAGGCGGGCAAGGGCTTTCATGGCCGGCATCAATACATCGTGACTGCTGTAAATTGTGCAGGTTGGCAGACCTTTAGAACGTTTGTAGAGGGTGTAAATATCGGTGGGAATATATAGCCCGCCGCTGTACCAGTAAATATTATTGAAATATCGGTCAGCACCGGCTTCGATGCCAGAGTGGGCCAGTTTGATCAGCGGTGCCATGCCCAGGTTTTCGGCGAGAAACCAGACATGTGGGTGTTTTTTGCGGGTCTCGCCGACGATTCGCTTCAGGCCATCGGGGTCGAGTCCCCAGGCTGCATCGATTCTGATGGCATTGATGTGAAATTTTTCAACATGCGGGAAAATTACTTTTTTGAGCCAGTAATTCTGCAGTGCGGGCACTGAGTTATCAAGAATGAAAGCGCCCCAGTTGACTCTGATTCGGTTGTTGTCGGCATCGACGTCATCGGCTCCGGCCTCGATTCCGTTTTTTGCATGATCCTTGAACCAGGTGCGATCAAGATTGTCGGCCTGCCAGTCAGCATGATTGAATGGTATGTCAATCATCCTGTCCATACCAAGGTCGGCGACAAATTTCATGGTTTCGGCGAACTTTTCCCAGGTTTCAAAAAGCTGACAGGGTTTTTCATAATTTTTTACGACATAAGGTGAAAGGGCAGGCAGAAAATGGGGAAGAAAGAGAAGAACATTCACGCCCATTTCTTTCAATTCAATTATATATTTTTTTAAATCATCGATATTGTTAAAAAAACTCAGTGGAACATCGGCATAGATTTTGCCGCATTCTCTGGCACTAATAGGCGAGAGCGGTTTCTGGCTCACTTCGGGCACGGAAAAGAAGCTCAGACTCATGGGTTCTTATTCTCCTGTAGCTGTTTGAGTTTATGAAGTTTGTCGGCAAGCATGCGGGCAACCAGTTCAATTTTCTTTTTTTCACTCATCCCTGCGGTTTCTTCCAGATATAGGGGTCTGGTGGCGTCATAGTCGATTGAGAGTGCATCTTCAGGCCTGATAAGCGAATCGCACAACAAAACCGCCTTGTTGTCGAGCATTTCGCAGAATCCGCCGGTGGTCCCGAACCAGTAGTCTTCGTCGGCAATATCGACAAAATGAATCAGGCCGGCACCAAGCGAAGCTATCAGCGGTTTTCGACTGGCCATGAAGCCCATATAACCATCAGTTGCGGGAAACATGATGCTTTTGGCTTCAAACGTGATCAGATGCTGAGCCGGCAGCGCAATGGTGAGACTGAAAGAATTCTTCATCGCTTTTTATTCAACGCCTCGGCTTTCGCTTCAACGTTTCTCAGGTCGCCGGTCATGTAAAAAGCCTGTTCGGGGTAATTGTCGTATTTGCCGTCAACAATAGCCTTGAAGCCCTCGATGGTCTGCGAGAGAGGCACATAAGCGCCCTGGTGCCCGGTAAATTTTTCGGCAACGAAGAATGGCTGTGAAAGAAATTTCTGAATGCGCCGGGCGCGGTTGACGACTATCTTATCTTCTTCAGAAAGCTCTTCCATGCCGAGAATGGCGATGATATCCTGCAATTCCTGGTAGCGCTGCAGAATTTCCTGAACGGCGCGGGCAGTTGTGTAATGGTCATTGCCGATGATATCGGCTGAAAGCAGGCGTGACTTGGAAGCCAGCGGATCAACTGCAGGGTAGATGCCGAGTTCGACGATCTTGCGTGACAGAACCGTGGTTGCATCAAGATGGGAAAATGTCGTCGCCGGTGCCGGGTCGGTTATGTCGTCGGCGGGCACATAGATTGCCTGCACCGAAGTGATTGAACCGGTAGTAGTGGTGGTAATGCGTTCCTGTAAGGCGCCCATTTCGGTTGCCAGGGTCGGCTGATAACCAACCGCTGAAGGCACGCGTCCCAGCAGCGAAGAAACTTCAGACCCGGCCTGCACGAAGCGGAAAATGTTATCGATGAACAGCAAAACATCCTGCCCTTCGCGGTCTCGAAAGAATTCGGCCATGGTCAGGGCTGAAAGAGCCACGCGCAGTCTGGCACCGGGCGGTTCGTTCATCTGCCCGAAGACCAGGCAGGTTTTTTCAAGAACACCCGACTCTTTCATTTCGAGATAGAGATCGTTACCTTCGCGGGTGCGCTCACCAACACCGCCGAAAACAGAAACGCCACCGTGCTGTTTGGCGATGTTGTTGATCAGTTCCATGATTAAGACGGTTTTTCCGACTCCGGCACCGCCGAATAGCCCGATTTTACCGCCACGGGCGTATGGGGTCAGAAGATCGACGACCTTTAACCCGGTTTCAAGAATTTCGCTGGTCTTGCCCTGCTGGCTAAAAGCCGGCGCCGGTCGATGAATTGGCCATTTTTCACCGCCTTTTTCGATGGGGCCGGCTTCGTCGATCACTTCGCCGAGTACATTGAAAATGCGCCCGAGAACCCGGTTGCCGACCGGAACGGAGATGGGTTTGCCCAGGTCTTTGACGCTCAGGTTGCGCTGCAGGCCGTCAGTTGAACCCATGGCGATGGTTCTTACAATGTCATTGCCCAGATGTAGTGCAACTTCGAGAATGAGTTTGCATTTCTGCAGGGGATTTTCGACTTCGAGGGCGTTATGAATGCTGGGCAGCCGCCCGGCAGGGAATTTGACGTCTACGGCAGGCCCGGAGACCTGGATAATTTTTCCATCAATCATTTAAAATGCTCCAATCAGGCTTCAGCGCCTGAGATCACTTCGGCAATTTCGCGGGTGATCAGGGCCTGGCGGTTACGGTTGAAATCGAGATGCAGTTCGTCGATGATTTCCTGGGCGCGGTCGGTGGCCGAGGTCATTGCGGCCATTCGGGCACTTTGTTCCGAGGCAGAAGACTCGATAATTGCTCGATGCAAAAGATTGCGTATGTATCTGGGTATCAGCTCATCGAAAATACGGGTCGGTGAAGGTGTGAAATCGAAGTGGCGAAAATTTTTTCTGGTTTCGGTATGGCGTGATACGATATCCATCGGCGAGAGAGGCAGAAGGCGCGGGGCTGTAAGATATTTTCTTGCTGGTGAAACGAAACTTGTATAAACCATATTTATTTCGTCGACCTGGCCATCGCGAAACAGGCTGAACAGGCTGTCTGAAACGTCGAAAAGCTCTTCGGCGGCGTTGCGCACCGTGAGGTCCGGGTAACACCCAAGCAGGGTGAAGGGTTGTTTCTGAAAGAATTTAACCGCCTTCTTGCCGATTACCAGCAGCTTTTTTCCGGGGGCCGGGTGCTCGCTGACGAAGTTGGCAGCGAAGCGGTTGAGGTCAATGTTAAAGCCGCCACACAAGCCCCTTTCGCCGCCAATAATTATGAAACCAGCATTTTCAACCGGTCTGGGAGTAAGGTATGGGTGCCGGTAATTTGCCGGAAGCTGCCCCTGCAGGCTCTGCACGATCTGCTCAAGCTTGGCAATATAAGAATGGGTAAGGTTTATCTGCTCCATGGCGCGGCCAAGACGTGCGGTTGACATCATTTTCATGGCGCGGGTAATCTGCTGGGTGGTAGAAACCCCTCTGATTTTCTGTTTGATGTCTTTTAATGCTGTCATAATCAGTCTTTAAGCGATATTTTTCCGGTCCGCTTTTCCTTTTTCTGTTCTTCGTCAGCCTTGTGCAGCTCTTCTGCGTGGTATTGCAGCATGTAAACGCTGTCGGTAAATTCTTTGATCAGCTCGATCAGGCGCTTTTCGATCTCTTCGTTGAGAACCGGGTCGCGGCGCAGGGTCAGCATCACTTCAGGATGCTTCTGATGCAGGTATTTGAGCATAAATTTCTTGTAACGCAGCACTTCGCGTTTATCGAGATGATCGGTATAGCCACGGGTCGATGCGAGAATGGTGACAATCTGGTCTTCAACTGACATCGGGCTGTATTGTGGCTGTTTAAGCAGTTCGACCAGGCGTTCGCCGCGTGCCAGCTGATCCTGAGTGGCCCGGTCAAGGTCTTTGGTGAACTGGGAAAAAGCGGCCAGTTCGCGATACTGTGCCAGCTCCAGGCGCAGCGGGCCGGCGACTTTTTTCATCGCCTTAACCTGGGCATTGCCGCCGACGCGCGATACGGAAAGTCCGGCATTGATCGCCGGTCTGATTCCTGAGTTGAACAGCGCACTTTCGAGCACGATCTGCCCGTCAGTAATTGAAATTACATTGGTTGGAATATATGCCGACGCATCACCGGCCTGGGTTTCAATTATGGGCAGCGCAGTCAGCGAACCACCGCCGAGTTCGGCGTTGAGTTTGGCTGCTCTTTCGAGCAGGCGGGCGTGCAGATAAAAAATATCGGCGGGAAAGGCTTCGCGTCCTGGAGGGCGGCGTAACAGCAGCGAAATCTGGCGGTAAGCAACCGCATGTTTGCTCAGATCGTCGTAGATGCAAAGAACGTGCTCGCCCCGGTCACGGAAAAACTCGCCCATGGCGCAACCGCTGTAAGGTGCGATGAATTGAAATGGCGCAGGGTCAGAAGCCGATGCGGCCACGACGATGGTATGATCAAGAGCGCCGTAATGGCGAAGAGTTTCGACTACCTGAGTGATCGTCGACATTTTCTGACCAATAGCAACGTAGATGCAGATTACGTTTTTGTCTTTCTGGTTGATGATCGTATCGATTGCTATTGCGGTTTTACCGGTCTGGCGGTCGCCGATAATCAGTTCGCGCTGGCCTTTCCCGATGGGAATCAGGGCGTCGATGGCCTGAATGCCGGTTTGCAGCGGTTCGTTGACCGGCTGGCGCTGAATGATGTTCGGGCTTGAGTTTTCTACCCCCTGATGCGCCTCTGGAACAATCGGGCCTTCGCCGTCAATTGGTTGCCCAAGTGGGTTAACAACGCGGCCAAACAAGTGGCGTCCAACCGGCACCGAAAGAATCTGCTCGGTATCCTTGACCAGGTCGCCTTCATGAATGCCTTCATCGGAACCAAGAACCAGGCAACCAACGTTGTCTTCTTCGAGATTGAGCACGTAGCCGCGAACTCCATTGGCAAACTCGACAAGATCGCCGGCCATCGCTTTGGGCAGGCCATGCACTCGGGCAATACCATCGCCACATTGCAGAACTACGCCGGCTTCGACGGTTTTAAGTTCGGTCGAAAACTGCTCGATTTCGCGGCGTAGAACGGAAATAATTTCATCTGATCTGATCGTCATTTATGGCTCCCTACAAGGCCAGGCTGGGCTGAATGATCAGGTTGACAAGCCATTCATTGTCGACTCTGACCATCAGATCCCGTAATTGTTTCAAACGGTTGCGTATCGATTCATCTACTACCTGATCGGTGAACTGCACTACCAGACCGCCAAGAATAGCAGGATCGACGACTTCGCGAATTTCGATGCGCCCGTATTTTTGGGCAAGAACTGAGCGCAGCCTGGCTCGTTCGTTATTGAGCAGCGGTACCGCCGATTTTATGATGATGCCGCGAATGCCGTGCAGCCGGCGATACATACATTCGACTTCCTGAGAAATGCGCTCGAACAGGTTCATTCGCTTCTTTTTTATGAGCAGACTGATGAAATCAACCACCAGTCGCCGGGCTCTGGCGCCGAAAATACGCTGCAGCATTTCAATCTTGCGCTCTACATGAATGGTGGGATGCACCAGAATTTCTGCCAGCCCCTCGTAACCAAGATAAAGTGCACTGAATGCTTCGAAATCCTTAAAGCATTCTTCAAATTCATCGGCCTGAATGGCCTTGAAGAATGCTTCAGCGTAACGCTGGGCTACTATTTTCCTGCGTTCAATCATCGGCAACGTGGTATGGCAGTTCGGTTTCGAGGCGTTCGATAGTATTTTTGATCAATTTTCGGTGAATATCATCATTGAGAGACTGTTCGACGACCCGCTCGGCAGCAACCATGGTCAGGTGAACCACTTCCTCGCGCAACTGCATCCAAGCCGCCTGGCGTTCATTGAACAGTTGCATTTCGCCCTCTTCAATGATTCGCTCGGCTTTAAGCTTTGCTTCGAGAACGATTTCAGCCGTCTGCATGTTCGCATCATGAATTGCCTGCTGCTTGATTTCGTAAGCTTCCTGCTCAATGTTTGCCAGATGCTTCTCATAAACCTCTTTCAGCGCAAGGGCGGTGCGATGCTCTTCTTCGGCGTTGATTCTGATTTTACCGATCGATTCCCGGCGTTCATCAAGAATTTTGCCCAGCGGTCTGAAGAGAAAGTGGTTAAGAATGAAGAGTAGAACGAAGAAGTTTATGGCCTGCGAAATCAGCACAACCCAGCTGAATTCGAACAGGGAAGGCTGATGCGCAGCCTCTTGCCGAGCCATTTCAGCCGGCGCGGGCCCTGAGGCGAAGACGGCTCCGGCCAGCATGCTCAGCAGCAGAAGCAGCAGAAAAAGGCGAAACTTTGTTTTCATTTTCCCTTAAACTGGTATTACCATTTTACGAACAGCAGAACCAGTGCAATCAGCAGACAGTAGATCGCCAGTGATTCGATCATTGCCAGCCCGATGATCATGATGAATCTCAGTTCGCCTGCCATTTCGGGCTGACGTGAAATCGATTCGATGGCCTGGCTGATGACCTTGCTCATCGCATAAGCAGCCATGCCGCTGCCCAGCGAAATGCAGCCCGATGCAGCCAGAACCTCCATAACATGCGCAATACCGGTTAAATCCATTGTTAGCCTCCGTTTAGTGCCCCTCTGCCACCGCGCCAGATAGGTATACTCCTGAAAGAATTGTGAACACCAGTGCCTGCAACAGGCTGGTGAATATCGCCATCAGATGCATCGGTATCGGAACCAGCAGCGGAAAAATGAAGCTGGTCAACACCAGAATTACCACGTCTTCGCCCATGATATTGCCGAACAGGCGCAGAGTTAAACTGACCGGGCGCGACAGTTCGCCGATAATATGAATCGGAAACATCAGCGGTGCCATCCACCAGATTGGCCCGGCAAAATGTTTGATGTAGCCAGGCCCGTGGTGTTTGAAACCATAGTAAGCCGTGAGAAAGAAAACCACCAGCGCCATACCCAGGCAGTTCGAAAACATGCTGGTCGGCGATTTGAGGCCGGGAACCAGCCCCATCAGGTTTGCGCTGAAAATGTAAATGAAAATTGTCGATAGCACGGGAAAAAGTTCTTTGACGTTTTTCTGCCCGACAATGTTGGCAATAAACCCTTCGAGAGCTTCGTAGACAAATTCGAGAAGATTTTGTATGCGGCCGGGGTTGTCGGGGTCGAAATCGCGGCTGACTTGCCAGCACAGCAAACCCGCACTCAAGGAAACCAGCCATGGCAGTACCGCTCCCGGAGGCGCAGGTATGAATGCGAGAATATACAAAATGTCTTTTTCCAGTTCGTGCATTTACTCTATTCACCTGTCTGAAACTTTGGCGTCGCCTCGAGTATAGAATACTATAGCTATCAATGCAACAATCACGATAAGCTGACTGGACATCAGGCCGACGATAAATTCGACAACTGAAATTCCCAGAAGCTTGAGGATCAGTGCCAGGACAATAAGAAACAGAATTTTGAAGCAGGTGCTGAGAATGGCGATCGGGCGAAAGCCGGGTGGCAGCCGGTCAATGTAACTGAAAGTCAGAGAAAGTATGATAAAACCAAATACGCCGGTCAGATAGCCGATGATAAAACCGGGAAAAAACTGGCCAAGGCGCAGGTAAACCAGAAAGTTTGCCGAACCGACCAGCAGAGTCAGCAGCAGAACCGTAATTTCAATCTTTTTTGTCTTTTCTCTTGTCGCGGTCAAATTCATCGAGGCTTTCTTTCAGCTGCTTCATTGTCTGAACCACGGCTGACGCCAGACCCAGCAGTATCCCGCCAAAAATTCCAGCGGGTCGGGTGCCGAAGTATAAATCAATCTGATAGCCGAGATAAAGGCTGATAGCCAGGCAAATTCCGCCGGTCAGGCCAGTGCTCAGCACCTTGCCCGCAAAACCGCCTTTTTTTATCAGATTTCGCTGATTATCAGACATCAGATAACGATCGTCGGTTTCTGGCCCTTGATATCTTCAACATAACAACGTAACAGCTCGGCGACGCTCCAGGCCTGGGCGAAGCACCCTCTTGGCGTGTGTGGCATGTTACCATCAAAAATTTCTGAAATGCTGCCCAGACAGCCTTCGCGCATCAAATGGTTCTTGAACGGTTCGATCATGTTCGATGCGCGTAACTGGGCTTCCATTGAAAAATTGTTTATCTTCAGAAAAGCGCTGATGAACGGGCCTATCAGATAGCCCCACACCGTTCCCTGGTGGTAGGCGCCATCGCGCCTGATCCGGTCGCCGCCATAAAAGCCCTCGTAGCGGTCATCGTCTGATGCCAGGCTTTTTAAGCCATAAGACGTGTAGAGACGGGCAAATACCTGATCGACGATCTGTTTTTCCTGTGGGTGCTCGAGCAGCGAAAAGGGCAGATAAACCGCAAAAATCTGGTTCGGTCTGAAAGAATCGTCAATTTTTCCATCACCGGCAATTACATCGAAAAGACACTGCTGCTCCTCGTTCCAGAAAACCCGACGAAATGAAGATTTAACTTTCTTTGCCAGTGAAGTGACTTCGCGCGAATGACCTTCGAATTTTTCCTGAAAAATCGCAAAAATGCGCAGGGCATTGTACCACAGTGCATTTACTTCAACCGCCTTGCCGTTGCGGGGCGTCACGACCCAGCCGTTAACTTTCGCATCCATCCAGGTCAGCTGCACGTCAGGGTTGCCCGCGCTGATCAAACCGTCTTCATGATCCATTTTGATGTCAAAGTGCGTGCCGGCCTGAAAAGCCTCAATAATCTGGGACATGCCGTCATAAAGATAATCTCTGATAAAATCGTAATCATCGGTATATTCGATATATTTGTAAGCTGCGAAGAAAAACCACAAAGAAGCATCCACGCTATTATACATGGCATCGTTGCCCTTATCGGCAAAGCAGTTGGGTATCAGGCCATGGTGAATCGCCGAGGCGAACGTTTTTAAAATAGAGCGGGCATCTTCAATGCGCCCGGTAATCAGGGTCAGCCCAGGCAGCGAGATCAGACTGTCGCGGCCCCAGTCAGAAAACCACGGATAACCGGCCAGAATCGACCGGCCGCCGGTGCTGCGGCGCTCGACAATAAACTGGTCTGCCGCAACCAGCAGCCTTCTTAGAAAATAATCATCGGAATGCAGCGAAGATGCTATGCCTTCAAGCCGCTGTTCTTCCCGTTTGCGCAGGTCGATGGGGTTGAAAGATCTGATCGGCTGATCGGAAAAGATGATCGATGCTGAGCTGGCCAGCGGCGTAATTTCGAGGTGCCCGACCGAGAAATCGTCTTCATAGGCGGGAAGACCGCGGTCTTCTTCAACCTGCAGAAAAATGTCGCGATGCCAGGCGGCAAAATTGACGAAGCGGCCACGATCCCAGCGCATGTAGAGCTCGGGGGCATTGAAAAAAGGTTGCAGCCGAAGCTGCCTGTCCTGCAGCTGGATCTGGGTGTCAATGCCATCGTTTTCAAAGGTATTACCGTGAAAATCACGAAAAAGAAAATGAGGCCTGACTTTTAACGAAACATTGCGGCCGTTGCTGAGAATTTTATAGGTCACCAGTGTGGTGTTCTGGCCGTAGACCATATTGATCGTCTTGATCAGCAGAACGTCACGGATCTGGTAATACCAGGTGGGCAGAGGTTCGCGCTCGAAGCGTTCGAGATGCAGATATCCTGCCGGATTTTTGATCTCTTTGCTGTGAACCGAGGTTGACAAATTGATTTCATGCCGGTCGATGACCAGCGTTTCTTCGAGGCGCGAAACCAGAACCAGACGCTCGACCGGCGGGCGCATTGCTGCCACCAGAATGCCATGGTAGCGCCGCGTATTTATGCAGGGAACAGTAGAAGAGGCGAAACCGCCGATTCCATTGGTCAGCAGCCATTCTTCGCGGGTTGCGCGGCTGATGTCAGATTGAATTTCCCTTCCGACTGTGGTCATCTCAAGACCTCCTGCTGATTCTCAGATGTTTTATCGCCTGCAGTCTAACCTAATAATGCAGTTTAATCAATGCCGAATCTATGAGCACTTGTCGGTCAGGAGGCAAATCAGCGATTGACCGGGAATTGCCGGCGGGCGCTAAAACAGGTTGGTTTTATGGTCGGGCTGTATTATCATGCAGAGAAGAACAACTGCCGGGGGGATATTATGCGCCGCTGCCTGCTCATCGATGGAAACAATATAATTTTCAGGGCCTATTACGCTTTTCAGACCCAGAGGCTCAAAACCAGAAGCGGTAAGCCGACCGGTGCGGTTTTCGGTTTTGTGCGCATGCTGCTGAAAATGCTGAAAGACCGCAAACCCGAGCTGGTCGCCGTTGCCTTCGATACCTCGCGCAATACATTTCGCAAAAAGCTTTACCCCGAATACAAAGCCAGGCGCAAACCGACCCCCGAAGATCTGATCGAGCAGATTCCCATGTCACACCAGGTCGTCGAAGCTCTTGGAATAAAGATTCTGAAACATGAAGACTACGAAGCCGACGACCTGATCGGCTCTGCCGCTGCCCGCCTCAAAAATGATTATCATGTGGAAGTGGTGACCGGTGATCGCGATTTGCTGCAGCTTATCGATGACAACGTGATGGTTGAACTTTGCCAGAAAGGGGTAAGCGAAACCCGCGAGGTTGATGTTCAGGCTTTTCGTGAAGAGTATGGCTTTGAACCACGTGGAATCATCGAATTGAAAGCGCTGATGGGCGATTCTTCCGACAATATTCCCGGCGTCAGCGGAATCGGCGAAAAGAAAGGCCTGGCCTTGATTCAGCAGTTTCTGACCATCGACAATCTTTACCGCAATCTGGCGCAGGTTGACCATGATAAAATGCGGGCCAGGCTCGAAAATGACCGGGAAATGGCCTATCTTTCCCATGATCTGGCAACTATTCGCTGCGATGTGCCTGTATTCGGCGACCCCGAAGAGCTCAAATGGAACGAATGTCAGCTCGAAAACCAGCAATTTGCCAGGCTTCTGCACGATCTCGAATTCTCATCGCTTTATCGTGAATTTGCCGGGCATAATCTGATATCAATCGAAGAAGCTGCGGCGGTTGCTGAAGTTGTGCCAGAATCTCTGGTGGGTGAGCGCACTCTGGTGACTAGCCCGCAGCAGCTTCGGGCTTTTTTCGCCCAGACCGGCGAAAGCATCTGTCTCGACATCGAAACTGATGGTTATGACCCGTTTTCGAACCAGATTGTCGGGGTTTCGTTTGCCGATTCTGAAAAAAGGGCCATTTATGTGCCAATTCGCCACGCTTATCTGGGGTTAGGGCCTGAAGACCAGATGAAACCCGAAGAATTTTTCGCAGCTGTCGGAGATAATCTGAAAAATCGCCTGGTTATCGGGCATAATCTCAAGTTCGATCTGGCTTTTCTTGGTGAAGCCGGGGTAAAAACCGGTTTGCGTGTTTTCGATACGCTGATTGCCGCTTACGTTGTCGATCCGACCCGGTCGAATGGCCTGAAAAATCTGGCCCGTGAGCTTTTTAACCTCGAAGTCTCTGACTATACCGATGTGGCCAAAAATCGCAGTTTTGCCGAAGTCGATCTGGCCTCGGCGGCAAACTATGCCTGTCAGGATACACTGGTGACTTTCAGACTTTACCATCATATGGTCGCGGAATTAAAGAAACACAAACTTGAAAATTTATTTGAAACTCTTGAAATGCCGCTGATACCAATTATCATGGGCATGGAAAAATCAGGTATCGGGCTCAATGAGAAATATGTTAAAGATCTGACCGCCGAGCTTGCTGACCGTTTGTTAGAGCTCGAAGCCTCAATTCACGCCCATGCGGGGCGCATTTTCAACGTCAACTCAACCAAACAATTGCAGGAAATACTTTTCAACGAGCTTGGGCTGCAACCGCCAAAAAAGACCAAAACCGGCTTTTCAACCGATTCTGAAGTTCTCAAACTGCTGGCCTGGTCACACCCGATCTGCAAAGACCTGCTCGAATACAGAGAGCTTGCAAAGCTGAAATCAACCTATGCCGAAACACTTGCCCAGCTGGTTAATCCGCGAACCCGTCTTATTCATGCCAGTTTCAACCAGGCGGTGACTGCAACCGGTCGTCTGTCGAGCTCTAACCCCAACATGCAGAATATTCCCATTAAAACCGAGTGGGGTCGCAAAATCAGAAGGGCTTTTCTACCGCCTTTACCTGGTCACAAGTTTCTTTCGATCGACTATTCGCAAATCGAATTGCGATTGCTTGCCCATTTCTCTAAAGACCCCGCATTGCTTGAAGCTTATCATCACAACATCGACATTCATGCGATCACCGCCGGGCGCATTTTCCGAAAAGCCCCGGAAGAAGTTAATTCAACCGAGAGAAACATCGGCAAAACCGTTAATTTCGGCATTCTTTACGGCATTTCAGCTCATGGTCTTGCTGAAGATCTGGCGATCAGCCGGCCTCAGGCCAAAGAATACATTGACAGCTTTTACAGCAGCTTCGCAAAAGTGACCGAATTTTTCGAAGAAGTGGTGAAGCAGGCAAAAGAAAGCGGCGAGGTCGAAACCCTGCTGGGCCGGGTTCGCCACCTGCCTGATATCAGATCTGACAAGTTTCAGATCAGGTCTGGGGCTGAGCGCATTGCGAAAAACACCCGTTTGCAGGGTTCTGCCGCCGATCTGGTAAAAAAGGCGATGATCGATTGCGTTAAAATGCTTTGTGATTCAGGTTCTCAGGCTCGGCTGATTCTGCAGATTCATGACGAACTGGTCTTTTCGGTGCCTGAAAGCGAGCTAGAAGAACTGGCGCCCAGAATCAAGGGCATCATGGAAAATTGCGTCAGGCTCAATGTGCCGCTGGTCTGCGATATGACCGCCGGTGACAATCTTGCCGACCTCGAGGAGTTGAACTGATGGAAAAAAAGCCGCCACTGCTGCTGCTGCACGGTATTTGCAACAATTCGAATCTGTTTTCAATTCCCGATGGGCTGGGGCACCATTTGTCAAAGTATTTCAATCTTTTCCCGTTCAATTATCCGATCACCAGCCATCGCAACGCCCCATGGGATTTTGATTTTCACCTGCACCACGACATGCCCGCGATCTGGCAGATGGCATGCCGCGAAGCGGGTCACAAACCCTTCGTTCTCGGCTACAGCATGGGCGGAATGCTTTCCATGGCCGCGCAGGCAGCTGGCATCATTGACGCACCGGCGGTAATCACCGCAGCTTCGCCGTTCAAATACGGTCTGATACCTCTTTATCCGCCATTATTGCGAACCTGGGTTAGAATTTCGGCACTGACCGGCTATCGCACTGTTCCCATAAAGGTTCTGGGGCGGGTTCTCTGCGCCTGCCTTACCACTGCAACTCCGGTAACGAACCGCAATCGGCTTGCCGATCTAAATCTTTTTCGCTATCTGATCAAAACCGTTGCGGTGAACGTGCCGGTCGAAACCTTTCTGCAGACACTGACGTGGCTGAAAAAGCGCAAATTCACCGATCGCACCGGCGAGCTTGATTATCTGCAGACCTTTCATAAAATAACCACGCCGGTTTGCATGATCTACGGCACCCACGATCTTATTGCTCCCAAAGAAGCGGTGCAGGCCGGATATGACGCAGTAAGTTCGGTGAAAAAGCTGATAATTTCAATAGCAGACGGTACTCACCTTAATATGACTGCTGGCCATCGAGCCCGAGCCATTGCCAGCATAGCTGAAACGTTTTTAATCAAAGAAGAACCCGATCAGATGGGTTGAGCCAGAATCATCTCGGCGGCGGCCTGGTCGAGGCGAATCTGCTGGCACAGGCTTTCCATGTCGGGAAACTTTTTTTCTTCTCTGATTCTTTTTACGAAGCGAATTCGTATGGTGCGGTGATACAGGTCATGGTTGAATTCGAGAAGATGAGCTTCAAGCAGATGATTTGAGCGGTTGAAAGTTGGTCTGAAACCGACATTCACAATGGCGTAATGGCTGCCGTGCGGGGTGTCGGCGAAACAGGCATAAACACCGTTGGGCGGCAGAATCTTTTCACTCTGCTCGAGTTGCAGGTTGGCAGTCGGGTAGCCCATTTCGCGGCCCCGGTGATCGCCATGCACCACTTCGCCTGAAAAAGAAGATTCGCGGCCGAGAAAGCGGTTGGCTCTGACAAAATCACCGGCAGCTACTGCTTCGCGAATGATTGAGCTGCTTACCACTTCGCCATCGATTTTCACCGGGTCGATTACGTCGCACTCTCGCCCATTACTGCGCAGCAGGCCGGCCAGTCGCTCGGCAGTGCCGCTGCGTCCCGCGCCAAAAAAGAAATTGAAGCCGACGAAGGTGGTGCGGGCATCAAGGTTGGCGCAAATTATATCTTCGACAAACCGCTGATCTGAAACTCGGGCAAAAACCTCGTCGAATGGCCGAAAAACCACATAATCTATGCCGGTACCGAGCAACAGACTGAATTTTTCTTCAGGGGTTGTCAGGTAGCCCTTGAAAATTTCAGGGCTGAGAAACTTGCGGGGCGAGTGGTCAAAAGTGAATATCACTGCCGGCAAAGAGCATCTTCGGGCTTTGGCGATGATTTTTTCAATCAGAGCGCGATGTCCGAGATGTACGCCATCAAAGGTGCCGATGCCAAGAATGCATGGCCCGATCTGAAGATTTCCGGATAGAAGATTCTTAAGCTTCATCTTCAGGAAACACCCGTACCGGAACCAGCCGAACCTGCGGTTTACCCGTTTTATCAGGTTTGCGGCGCGGCTCGTAAATTGCCATCACTCGGCCGGTTGTAGAAATAATCTGAACTTTGCCCGCATCTTCGGTATCGAGGGCTTCGCCTTCGACTTTGCTGATGTCTTTAAAACCGATCGAAAGACCATTCTTTACCTTGGCTTCAGCCTCTTCACTCAAGTGCAGGCGGGGAAAGGGCAGAATATGCGAGAACTCGACAAACGCAGGCGAATCGGTAAAATCTATGCCCTTTTCGATTTTCCAGAATGGAAAAGCTTGATTGAAAGGCCATTTGCCGACACGCTCACGCAGCAGATAAGAAAGATATCCGCCACAACCAAGCTTCTGGCCAAGATCATGGGCGATTGAGCGTACATAAGTGCCGCGCGAGCAATGAACCCGCAGAACCAGGTTGCGCCTCTGACCGTCATGGTAGTCCTGAACCAGGCGAATAGAGGTTACATGAACTTTGCGGCTCGAAAGTTTTACTTCTTCTCCGGCGCGGGCCAGAGCATAAGCACGTTTGCCGCCGACTTTGATTGCTGAAAATGCCGGCGGAACCTGGTCATACGAGCCGACGAAGTTGCGAAGTTCGGCAATCAGTGCGTCGCTGGTGAAGTCTGCGGGCTGTTCGGCGGCAGAGGTGATTTGCCCGGTGGCATCGTAAGTGTCGGTGGTTGCGCCGAGCGAAACTTTCATTAAATAGGTTTTATCGAGGTGATCGGGAGTTATGAAATTGATCAACTTCAGCGCTTTGCCGGTAAAAACCAGCAATACGCCCTGGGCCATCGGGTCGAGGGTGCCGGCATGACCGCATTTTATCCGGTAAATTCGCCGAATTTTGTCGATCACATCGTGAGAAGAAAGGCCGATGGGTTTGTAAACGACAAGCAGGCCGTCTGTCATTTTCAACTCTCCAGCACCGATGATACCATGGTGATAATCTGCTGCATCACCGGCTCAAGTTCGCCGTCAACCTGGGCGCCGGCAGCCAGTCTATGCCCGCCGCCATGCATGCGTCGGCTGATTTCCATTACGTCGATTTTGCCGGTCGATCTGAAGCTGATTTTAACTTTGTTGCCTTCGACTTCTTTGAACAGAATTGCCACCTCAATTCCCTTTATGCAGCTCAAATGCCTGATACAGCCATCGGCATCGACCTCGGTTGCGCCGATACGGGAAAAATCATCGAGCTTCAACCAGCTGGTTACCAGTTTGCCGCCGCAGTGCTGCGCGGTTCGAGACATGGCAAGGCCATGAATGATAACACTGTTATAATTGGTGGTTTCGTAAACTTTTTTGTAGATTTCATCGACGGTCAGGCCATTTTCAATCAGTCGTGCCACAATGTCATGAGCCCTGGGAGTCGAATTGTTGTAGCGGAAATTGCCCGTGTCGGTCATGATGCCTACATACAGCGCGGCACAGCAAGCCTGGCTGAGCGATTTACCGGTTTTTTCGAAAACATTGTAGAGAATTTCGCAGGTTGACGAAGCCTTGTCGTCAAGCAGGTTTATCTTGCCAAGACCGATCACTTCAACGTGGTGGTCAAGGTGTACCGTGGT
Organism: Candidatus Methylomirabilis sp.; assembly: GCA_020722725.1. Taxonomy (GTDB): domain Bacteria; phylum Muiribacteriota; class Ozemobacteria; order Ozemobacterales; family Ozemobacteraceae; genus DYKG01. Next base: position 106,002 of record DYKG01000003.1, on the reverse strand, counting down.
TTTGGCCCGCTCAAAAAAGCTGACTCGGTCACCCATGCGCCTGGAATCGGTGGTTTCCATCAAAAATGCCAGGTCGAAATCAACGTCGGCGGGCAGTTCAGAAACCAGGCGGTCACTGCCTTCCAGCCAGGATATCTGTTCGGGCAGCGGGTCAAAACTCAGGCACCAGCAATTTTTCTGGTGGGCTTTGCAGAAATGATACAACGCCAGCTGCGAACCAAGTGCATCGCCGTCTGAAAACGGGTGGGCAATACAGAAAACATTCTTTGCCTGATCGAGCATGCGGGCAATGGCAGCGGCCTGCTCATCATACTCCGGGCTCGGCCATTTAAAATACATCAGATTATTTCCATGATTCGATTAATTGTCTTTATTGATTTTACGCAGTAGATTGAGCATTTGATCGCCTTCGCGTATCGACGGATCGAAATTGAAGGCAAGCTCGGGAATAACCCGTAATTCAATTACTTTTTTGAGTTCGCGTCGAAGAAAAGCCTTGGCAGAATCGAGGCCTTTCTGAACTTCATCAGGGTTTTGATCTTGGCTCAGGGTGCTGAAAAACACCCGGGCCAGATGAAAATCGGGGCTGATATCGACCGAAACGATATGAACTCCGCGCACTCTCGGATCCTGGACTTTACGGTTGATCAAATCTGATAGTTCGCGAAGAATAAGTGACTGTGCTTTTTCCTGTCGTCTGGTCATACGTAATCCCAATAATAATCCTTGATTTCGACCTGAGCATGATCTGCCAGAATCTCTTCAATGCGTCCCGCCATTTTGGCGAGCAGTGTGCGGTCATTGGCCACAAGAGCAACTCCGATTGTGCTGCGCTGCCAGAGATCGTTGTGGTCAACCTCGGCAATCGAAGCGTTGAACCTGGCCTTAACCCGGTCAAGCAGGCACCTGAGAACCTGACGCTTTTCCTTGAGGGTGTGAACCTCAGGAAAATGCAATTCAAAGGTGCCGATGGCGACAATCATGCTCATGGCCGGCTCAGATTTCTCTTTCGACTTCCTTCATCTGGAAGAATTCGAGAATATCGCCGTCTTTGATGTCATTGAAGTTCTCGACGCTGATGCCGCATTCATAGCCCTGATGCACTTCTCTGACATCATCTTTAAAGCGTTTCAAAGAGTGAATTTTGCCTTCATAGATATCAATGCCGTCTCTGACGATGCGCACCGATGCCTGGCGGTTCACCAGGCCATTGGTAACGTAAGAGCCGCAGATCGAACCGACGCCGGTGATACGATAGACTTTGCGCACTTCGGCACGGCCAAGCACTTCTTCTTCGTAAATCGGGTCATACATGCCTTTGAGCGCAAGCTTGATCGCGTCAATGGCATCGTAAATGATCTTGAAAACCTTGATTTCAACGTCTTCATCCTTGGCGGCTTCATCAACGCCGGTCATCGGTCTGACATGGAACCCGATGATGATTGCATTGCTGGCGGCAGCCAGATTGACGTCGGCTTCGGTTATGCCGCCGACACCGGTGTGAATGACGTTAACCTTGACTTCGTCGGTGCTCAATCTTTCGAGGGTGTCTTTCAATGCGCCGCATGAGCCCTGAACATCGGCTTTGATGATAATGTTGAGGTCTTTGGTCTGGCCTTCGGTAACCTGTTTGAACAGGTCGGCAAGTTTGATGCGGTTTTCGCGTGAAAGCCGTTCTTCGCGGGCTTTCTTCTGGCGCAATTCGCCGACGTAGCGGGCAAATTTTGCGCTTTCAACTACAGCAAGTTTGTCGCCGACTTTGGGAACTTCATTCAAGCCTAATACGGCAACCGGAAAGGCGGGGCCGGCTTCACGAACCCTGGCTCCGGCATCGTTGATCAGAGCTTTTACTCTGCCGAAGCTGGTGCCGCAGATAATGTTGTCGCCTGGTCTGACGCGCCCATTCTGAATCAAGGCGGTGGCGATGGGACCCATTCCCTTGTCGAGGCGGGCTTCGATGATCGTGCCCTGTGCCGGTCGATTGGGGTTGGCTTTGAGTTCCATCATTTCGGCCTGTAGAATGATCATTTCAAGAAGTTCATCGATTCCCTGGCCGGTCTTGGCTGAGACCTTGACCATGGTGACCTGCCCGCCCCATTCTTCAGCAACCAGATTGTGTTTCATCAGCTGCTGCTTGATGCTTTCGGGGTTGGCTTCGTGTTTATCAATTTTGTTGATCGCAACGATAATCGGAACATTGGCGGCCTGGGCGTGGTGAATTGCTTCGATGGTCTGAGGCTGAACCCCGTCATCAGCGGCCACGACCAGAATGGCAATATCGGTCACCAGAGCACCCTGGGCTCTCATTGCGGTAAACGCCTCATGACCAGGGGTGTCGATAAAGGTAATGACGCCATTGCCCTGCTTGACCTGATAGGCACCGATATGCTGGGTAATGCCACCCACTTCCTTGTCGGCAACATGTGCCTTGCGAATGAAGTCGAGCAGCGAAGTCTTGCCATGGTCAACGTGACCCATGATGGTTACAACCGGGGGTCTGGTGGCCAGATCTTCTTCCCGATCCGGGGTTTCATCAAATTCAATTACATCTTCGGCAAACACTATTTCTTTGCCGTATTCCTGGCCCATGAGCTGAATGTGCTCGGGCTCGAGGCGCTGGTTAAGGCTGGCAACTACGCCCATCGAGAAAAGGGATTTGATCAGGGCGATCGCGTCTGTTTCAAGATATTTGGCAAGCTGGGTTACGGTGATGTCAGTGGGAACCGTCAGCTTGGGAAGAGCATTGTCATCTTCTTCATCTTCAAACTGAACCGGTCGGCCGTGACGATCGAGAATTGCTTCTGTTTGACGCTCTGCTTCGCGCATTTCGGCTTGAACCTTTTTCGAAAAATGGGCTCTCTTGTTTTTGCCCTTTTTCTTTTTCGCTGTTGGGATTTCTTTCTTTGGAGGCGCAGTTTTTATAATAGTAATCTGCTTGTTGACTTCAACTTCTTCTTCTTCCTCAACACGAACAGGCTTGGGGCCAGGCTTTTTCTTTTCTGCTTTGATTCTTTCTTCTTCAGCAAGCAGAACTGCTTTTGCTCTTTCACGTTCTCTTTCGCGCTCACGTTCACGTTCACGCTCAAGTTCACGTTCAAGTTTTTCCGGTGGAGTGGGTGCCTTTTCAGAAACGGCTACCGCTGGCTTCGACGGAGGTACAGCAGCAGTTTCGGGCTTCTTTTTTTCCGGTTCTTTTTTAAATTCAACGGATTCAGCTGGTTTGGGTTTTGTCTGAGGTTTTTCAGCTTTTGCCGGTTCAGATTTTCGGAAATGTTTCTCAAGTGCTTCGAGCATTTCGTCGCTTACTGCTGAAAATTGATGAGCTTTAACTTCATAGCCCAGCTTACCGAGAATATCGGCTACTTCTTTATTGCTTAAATCATACTGTTTGCTTACTTCGTGTAGTCTTATACCCATCCATTACCTCCGCGATGTCAATCTTCCGTGTGTTTGTCTGAAGCCATGTTTTCAATGTCTTTTTCAGTTTTGATGTCGATTTTTATTCCGGTTAGCTTGGAAGCCAGTTTTACATTCTGACCTTCCTTGCCGATGGCGAGAGACAGTTGGCTCTGTGCTACAATCGCGAGAGCATAACTTCCATCTTCTGAAACCTTTACCGATTGAATCTTGGCTGGACTCAGTGCATTTGTGACATATTCAACCGGATCGTCACTGTATCGGACGATATCGATTTTTTCACCATTCAGTTCATCAACAATACCCTTGATGCGACTGCCTTTAAGGCCGACGCAGGCACCGACCGGGTCAACACGGTTGTCTGAGGTGGCAACCGCAATTTTTACACGCAGTCCTGCTTCTCGTGATGAAGATTTTATCTTAACCAGGCCATCAGGGATTTCTGGAACGGCCTGTTCGAAGAGAATTTCGACAAACTTTGAAGAACTGCGCGAAAGAATTATCTGTGGACCTTTGGGGGTCGGCTTTACTTCAGAAACATAGCATTTGATTCGGTCGTTGGTGCGGAATACTTCGCCGGGAATCTGCTCGCGAGGTGGCAGAACCGCTTCGGTGTTGGCAAATTCAACAAATACATGCTGGCGTTCAACCCGCTGAACCTTGCCGGTCAGAACCTGGCCAACCCGGCTCTGATACTCTTCGAATACCATGTTGCGTTCGGCATCCTTGAGTTTCTGGCTGACCACCTGACGGGCGGTCTGGGCGGCAATACGGCCAAAGGAGGGCGGTGTAACGTCTTCTTCGACAACATCGCCTGGTTCTGCTTCGGGGTCGATTTCCTGGGCTTCTTCGAGAGTATATTGCTTGTCGGGGTCGTCAAGATCATCACCGGCAATTACGGTGCGTCTTGATATTACCTTGAAATCACCGGTTTCCTCATCAAGGCGAACAATAACATCCTCATCGGAATCGAAATTTTTTCGATAGGCAACCACCAGTGCTTCTTCTATCGCCTTGACCAGAACCGACATTGGTATGTTTTTTTCACCGATAACTTCTTTCAATGCTTCGATTAAACTCGTTTTAGCCATTTTTTTACCTCCCCTTATCCCCGGTTCATCCTGGGTGGGAATTCCAAAACTGCATGTGCTTCTTTAACCACTGACAAAGGGAATTCCCGGAGCCCCTTCTCTGATCGGACTACAATTTTTTCGGGGCTGAACTCCTGAAGTCTGGCCCGAAAAACCTCTTTGCGGCCTTCGTTTACCAGTGTCCACTTTACCAGCTTGCCAACATGGCGCTCAAAATCGACCTGGCGTTTGAACAATCGCTCAACGCCCGGCGAAGATACTTCCAGGGTGTAGGTACAGTGGATGAGATCCGTTTCGTCAAGGTGGTCGCTCAGGGCCCGCGAAACCTTTTCACAATCTTTAACCGTAACTCCTTCCGGGCTGTCAATAAATACTTCGAGCAGCATAGAACGGTTGAACGGCTTGAAAGTGACGTCATAGATTTCGTATTCAGGAAAATTCTGCAGGACAAAATCTTTCACGCCGGCCAGCATAGCTGCATGCGCTTCGGTCATTGCCCGTTTCTCCTGTTCTTGATAAAAACAACAAAATCCGCTCTAAAAGCGGTTTCGGTTGAATTAGCTTTTAATTTTGCCTAAGCTTATTGAGCGCAAATTTTAGCACTAAATCTTTCTAAAATCAAGTGGCGAAAAACCCGTTGTGGTAATTGAAAAATAATTGTCTGACGATCGAAGCGGTTTAAATTTGGTCAATTGCTCTGCACATGTTATCATTCTGCCATTGCAGTTTTTGAGAAGTATAATGATGTTTTTTCGCCGAATGATGTTTTTTTTGCTGGCTATCTCTCTTTTTCAAGCCGGATGCTCAAACTCTTCTGTAGAAACTCCCGTAGCAAAAGTCGTCGTGCCAAAGCAGGGCGGCGTTTATCGTCGGGCTTTTGCCGATTCGTATATTGTTCTAGACCCCGCATTGATAAAAGATTCTAACTCTCATGAAGTTTGTCGTCAGCTTTACGACGGCCTGATCGAATTTGATGAGAATGCAAGACCGGCGCCTGCTATTGCCGAAAGCTGGGAAATCAGCCAAGACAAGCTGGTTTACCTGTTCAAGCTTCGTGAAGATGTCCATTTTCATGCTTTTTCCGGCGGTAAGCCAACCGCAAATGGTGGAAGAATTCTTACGGCAGAAGATGTGGTTTATACCTTCAACCGGTTGTTAAAATCAGAAAAGGATCATCAGGGAGCTTTTTTTAATGTTATCAAAGGCGCAGCCGATTATGCCGCAGAAAAAACAGAGAGCCTGCCTGGCGTAACAGCAGTTTCGAGCTTTACCGTTAAGTTTGAGCTTGAAAAACCCTTCGCGCCGTTTGTTTCGTTGCTGGGCATGTGTAATGCCTTTATAGTGGCCAGGGAAGATGTTGCGAGCGGTGATTTAAGCACGAACCCCGTCGGAACCGGTCCATTTACCTGGTCAGGACGGCAGAAAGACTCTTTGATTCTCACTGCAAACGATCGTTATTACCGAAAAAGACCCTGGCTTGACCGTATTGAATTTCTTGTGGTTGCCGACGAAGCCGCCCGTTTTGAAATGTTTCGCAAAGGTGAATTGATGCATGTCGATGTGCCTGATTCAGAATACAGGAATGTTAAGCAGAATTCAGAACTTGCCCCGCTGTTACTCGAAACCAGCCGTTGGGGAACAAATTATCTTGGGATGAACATGAAAAAGCCCCCGTTCGATAGCAAACTGGTGCGCCAGGCACTTAATTTTGCCATCGACCGGCAGGTTATCGTACAGCTTGTTCTGAACGACCGAGCCCGAATCGCCAATGGAGTGCTGCCTCCCGGAATAACCGGGTTTGACCCGAAGCTGGAAGGCTATGGGTATGACCCGCAAAAGGCCCGAGAACTTCTGGCACAGGCAGGTTTTCCAAATGGGAAGGGCTTTCCCGAAATCGAGCTGCAGTATAACAAAGACGTCATTCACACCAGAATCGGCGAATTCATTCTTGCCAACTTTGGTGATATTGGCATTAAATGCCGCATTCGTGAACTTGATTTTGGCCCGCATCTTCAGTCGGTCGAGTCTGGCGAGGCTGCTTTTTTCCGCATGGGCTGGACAGTAGATTACCCCGATCCCGACAGCTTTCTCTACACACTTTTCCATTCGAGCAATATCGGTCATAGCTACAATTTCCCTGGCCTGAACAATCCTGAACTTGATAAATTGCTTGATCAGGCCCGGTTTGAAACCGAGAACGAAAAAAGGGTGGGGCTGTACCGCCAGGCTGAAAGGCTTATTGTTGACGAGGCTCCATGGGTGTTTCTTTACTTCTATACCACCCATCTTTTGCGGCAGCCGCAGGTTAATGGCATAACCCTCGGTCCGATGGGGCAACCGTTCATCAATTACCGACTTATCTGGCTCGACGATATGGTTAAATAACTATTTGAAAATAACCGGAACCAGATAGAAAGCCAGGAAATAAATTATTACAACCAGCAGGGTTAGCAGGTTGAAGTATTTTTCGATAAATTCCCTGGCCTGCTGGCCAAATTTGCGAAACAATATGCCGAGCAGGTAAAAACGGGCACCGCGCCCGAAAATTGAAGCGAGCAGGAATGGCAGCAGCGAAATTTTCGAGACCCCGGCAGTAATAGTGAATACCTTGTATGGTATTGGGGTGAAGGCTGCGGTAAAAATGATAAAAACCGAATTTTCTTCATAAGATTGACAGACCTTGTTGAACAGTTCTTCGGTAAAGCCAGGCACGTAAAGAAAGAAATAGGTGCCAACCGCCTGCCAGAAAGCATAGCCGATAATATAACCGCCCATGGCACCGAAAACTGAACCGGCCGTGCAAATTGTCGAATACCATAGTGAACTTTCCGGTCTGGAGAGGGCCATAGCAATCAGTAAAACGTCTGGTGGAATGGGAAAAAAGCTCGACTCAGCAAAAGCAAGCATGAAAAGTGCCGGAATTGCATAGGAGGTTTCGGCCCACGAAAGAACCCAGTTATAAAGTTTTTTGATAAATCCCATCTGCTTTGGCTTGTCCTTTTACCGGGAAAGTAATAATCTTTACGGAAGAATGGATGATACAATAATGAAGGCGGGCAGGCAACCATGATTAATTATGGCGATGCCAATCGTGGCAGGTTGTCGGGGTTAATCGCATCTTTTGCCCTGTTTGTGCTGCTGCCGGCAATCATTACCCTGGTCCTCGGAATCAATGCGATTGACTTTGAGCAGCGTCAGGCTTTTGCGGCTGCCCGCCAGGATCTCGAAACCAGGCTTACCCAGTTCGCCTGCGATGTTGACAACCAGATTTTTCTTGCCAGAATAGCACGCGGAGCCTGGCTTAGTCTGAGGCATTCTCACAAGGAACCGGGTCGGATCAAAAATTATATCGATCGTCTGAAGAAATTCTTTCCATGCGACTTCGATATTTACCTGTTTGGTGACGATGGCCGCCTGATAACTCCAGAGCAGGTGAAACTCAGGTCAAGATATGTTTCGATGCGGCTATGGGAGCTGATTCAGGCAGATTCTGAAAAACAGAGTGAACTTTTCAAAAAGATCCGAAAACCGGTAAAATCTTTGCTCGGCGAAGAATTCAAGGTTGCACAGCTGCTCGAGAAAAAAGATGGTCTGCTGCAGATCATGGTTAAACACCAGAAAGGCTTTGTTTATTGGAACCGGAGTAGAACGGTAAATAAAGCCGGCATTATCATGGTGTTCTGGAATCTTCCGGAGCTTTCATACAGAATAGATCTTCAAAAAAAGCGAAACAACGATTTCATGAATGCCTTTGCCGAAGTTGCTGATTCGCACCGAATTGATTTTGGCAGACTTCCGGTTGCCCAAGATTACTCTCAGGAAATCAAAAACCGGCTTGTTTTAATGAATCAGCCTTTTTATCTGGTTGATGATGTGCTTTGGATCAGTAGAAAACTTCAGGACGGCTGGGTGGCGGTTGCCGCGAAATACTCTGAAACCTTTTTTCGGCAGATGTATCTCGTCCTGTTCTTTTCCATTATTATGCTGGTCGGTATTGCGCTGATAGTTTCTATGAAGTTTCGCGACCTGCGTCTGCCAATCAGATTTAAATTAAGTGTTCTGTTTGTTACAGCGATTTTTATGCCTTTGATGGGTTTTCTTTTTCTCGGTTACCAGTATTATTCAGACCGCGAACAAACTTTGATTGCCAGAATTGCCAGCACTTCCAGGCAGAGGCTTTTTAAGCTCGACGAATCATTCAGTCGGGTAGGAGAAGTCTACCAGCCGGAAATGAAACGGCTGTTGCCCGTCATTGCTACCGGTGACCATCGCCAGATCAGGGAAGCCTTGAAGCCGAAGGTTGCCAGTAATGAGCTGGTAACGGTCGAAGTGCGTGATATAAATGGAAAAGTTACTTTTAACCAGGTTAACGAGTTGTTTTTCGAGGGCATGCGCGAGGTTTCAGAAGCGTTCAGCCGATTTTGCATTGATACCGCCCTGGGAACCAATCTTGGAGATTCGGTTGACCCGATTATCAGCATGGTGGTTAAAGCTCCGGAAGGTGGCATGTTCTTTCTATTCGACCGCCCTGGAGAAATTCATCCGCATCAGTTTGGCCCGGTGCCTTTGTTGATTTTCTGGCAGATAATCGACAATCTAAAGGCCGAAAAAGTTTACATTTTTGCGGTTCAATCAGCTTCAATTCTGGTAAGAAGACTGGTAAAAGTTCGTTTAAAAGAAATATTTAAAAGCCCCCATGAGGCTCCTTATATTACTCTTGCACTACATAATGCCAGTGGCGAGTGGTATCCGTCACGACCGGTAAGAAACCCATACCTGATCAAGTTTTCTGAGCGTCTGAAGTTTACCGACAAACCACTCGATACTGAAATGGAAATAAACGGTCGTGCTTATCTGTTGACCGGCCAGAAGGGTAAATATGCACGCGATTACAGTTTTTTCACTTTCTTTCCAAAAGAGATTGTCGATCAAGATCTGTCTCGTATCAGAAAACTGCTTTCATTGAGCATGTTTGCTTTTCTTCTGGTAGCACTGCTGACCGGTAATATTCTTTCAAACACATTTCTGGAACCGATTCGTCAACTGTCTGAAGGAGTTCTGGCGATTAAGCGTCGCGATGCGGATTTTCGCATCAAAACCCGTCAAAATGATGAGTTTGGTGATCTTTCGGTCAGTTTCAATCATATGATTGAAGATTTGAAGGAAATGCAGTTGGCCCGTGATGTTCAGGAATCGCTTCTGCCGTCTGAATTTCCGCCCATCAAGGGCTATTCAGTGGCTTTCGTCAACCGCATGGCTTCAGATGTCGGCGGAGATTATTTCGATCTGCATAAACTCGATGATGAAAGAGTCTGTCTGCTGGTCGGCGATGTTACCGGCCACGGGGTCAGCTCAGCACTGGTTATGGCAATGGCAAAAGCGATCGTTTATCAGAGCCTGAAAGAGCAACGCTCTCTGGTTGAGCTTTTTGCCGACTTGAATTTGACTATTCATACCTATTTCAAAATTCCGCCGGCGCGCAAGATGATCACCCTCTTTGCTGCAATTCTGCATTGCGAAAGCGGCGAGATCTGCTGCGCCAATGCCGGGCATAATTTTCCTGTCAAGGTCTCAGGAGCAGGCGAAATAGAGGAGTTTTCTGCTGTGCACCTGCCGATCGGTGCCACGAAAAAGCTGCGAAATCTCAATCTGAATTATTATCAGATCGCCCCTTGTGACACCGCCGTCTTTTATACCGACGGCCTGATCGAAGTGAAAAACAAAGCCGATGAAATGTATGGCTATGATCAGTTCAAGGAAAACCTGAAAGCCATGGCTAATGACTCGGCTCAGGAGATTCTTGCCGGTCTGGTTAAATGCTACGATCAATGGTTGGGCGAGGCCGAACCCGATGACGATTTAACCATCATTGTTCTAAAGCGTGATCAGACAATCGTTTGAGAATAATAAACGTGAGATCATCATCGAGATGCTTCTCGGTATAATGCGACCAGAACTGATTAAGCAGTTCTTCTTTAATCGCTTTGCCGCTTTGGTGGCAGTTTTCCCCGACAATATTTCTTACCCGGTCGAAACCGAACATCTGACCTTTTGAATTGGTGGCTTCGGCGATACCATCGGTATAAAGAATAAGAACTTCGCCGGGTTCGATGGTTCCAGAGGTTGTCGAGTAAGAACTTCTTTTTTTTGAAACCCCCAGCGGCAGGGAATTGTGCTCGATTGTTCGGGAGCTGCCATTAGGGTTGCAGATCATCGGAAACGGGTGCCCGGCATTGGCGAGCATGTAATTACCCGTGTTCTGCTCAATGATTATGGCGCAAAATGTCATCAACTTTCGATGATGCAGAAGATCGAAGATCATGTGACTGAGATCGCGCATGATCAGGCTGAGATCCTGGTGGCGCTGAGAAAACCTGAAAATCAGAGCTTTAACCATTGCCGTCAGAATTGACGAACTGACTCCGTGGCCGGTAACGTCGCCCATTACGAGAAGAAAGCGGTTGTCAGGCAGGGCAAAAGCGTCGGCATAATCGCCCCCGACGTCGGTAGCCATCTGGTTGTGAAGAATAAGCTCGTAGCCTTCAAACTGAGGCGGGTCGGTGGGAATCAGACATTGTTGAACCGCTCCGGCAAGCAGCATTTCACTCACTTCAACCATCATCTGATTAAAAGTTTCGCCAAGGCTGCCAAATTCATCATTATTCCCGATATTAACGCGAAATTCCGTTTCTCTTTTTCGCAGGGCATTCAAACCTGTGTTTAATTCTCCGACTGGCTGCAGAAAAGTTCTGGTGAGCAGCAGGCCGGTTAAGACAGCAACCAGAAGAATGAGAAACATGCCGAAATAAATCTGGTGACGCATCAAATCAATTCTTGAGTTGATTTCGGCGATGGGGTAGAGGCAGGCGATGAAAACATCCCTGATTTTAATGCCGGGAAAGCAGGTTGCCAGGTAAACCTGCCCGTCAATTTCAATTTTTGTTGACGTGATTCGTTGATTGATAATGCCTATTCTTATAAGCATTTCTATTGCACTGTGAATATCCTTTCCCGATGGAACCCATTTTTGTTCGGAAGGATGATAAGAAACCAGTTCAAGCTGGGAATTGCCAAAATGAAACCTTTCAAGAAGTTTCTTTTCAAGATAATTTACCGCGTTGAACTGGGCTTTGGTATTGCTTGAGAAAAAAACAACATTGCCGACCGGGTTTTTGTAATAATTCCAGTACCAGTAGAGAAATGCACCTTCAAATTCCATCTCGACCAGTTCACCAGGACTTTCAAAATAATGACTGAAGCCGAGCACCGGGTTTTCCATAATACTTCTGATCAGAAAGTCAGACTGGCGCATTTTTTTGCCCACCTGACTTACATTTTCGGGCGCAAATTTTTCGAGGGAAATTTGTGCCATAACCCGGTTCAGATCTTTGATACGATTGTTTGCTTCGCCGCGTGCGGTGCAAAAAATCTGCTCAAGATCGGTGTTTCTAATCTCAAGCCAGTTGAAAAAACTTTCGCCTTCAACGTTTACCCCGGCAACCGTTCTCATCATACAATCGTTTTCTGCCCAGTCTTTAGATAGCCTGGACTGCCAGGTGCGGTCATGAAAAACCCGGTCAAAAATTGCTTTTATCTCTGCTTCTTTCGCCATAAAATCCGAGTCAATCTGGTAAAGGGTGTCGAGCATTGCTTTTCTGGCCTCGTTTTCCAAAACCTGACGACGGTTCTGCAGACCTTTGAAGCTCAAATGAAAAAGCCCTATCAGCGGCAAATAGACGGCAAAAAGAAATACCGCAATCAGCTTCAGTCTGATGGAAATCCGGATTCTGGCTGATGAAATCCGGCTTCGAATAATGACGGCGCCGCCGAGAACCGTAAAAAAGACTGAGATCAAAATGGCAATTTTTCTGAGAATTTCAAAAATATTTTTATCAAAAGACCCGGCTGCCATGATAGAAAAATCGCTGAAATTGGTTAATTTCCAGATTTGGCCGTATTTTTCAATGACATTGATATTGTCTTTCATCATCTCCAGCTCAATTTCCCGAACCTTTTTCGCGTCAAGATTTGAGCTTATAATCTGTTTGTCTGTGCCATTGCTTATCATCGCAAGACCTGTATCTTTGAATTCTGTGCTTGCCATTGATTTATTTAAAATATCTATATGATTAGGCAGATTTCTAACAATCAGAAACAGGCCTCTGAACCCTTCTCTATCAGCTTCACGCTTAAGCGAGTAAAAAATCATGCCTGGCTGATTGCCCGCCACAAAAGTAAAAATCCGGTTGCGTAATTTTTTTATCTTTCGCGGATGAAAATCCCGACCGAAATATTTCTGCATCGCGGGTTTTACCTGGTCATAAAATCTTGTGTGATCCAGGCCGTTGATTTCTTCCCAGAAAAAGATAATCACATCACACAGTTCTGGCGAAGAAAAATCGCTTTTGATCAGCTCTGATTTTGAGTTGAAAGCAAAAGATTCGATGGTTACTCCGGCCTGCTTGTTGTATTCGCGACCAAGTTTGCTGAGCTTTTCACCATCGTTCTCGCCATATTCAAAGAAACGCCGAACCATAATATTAAAAATTGGTTTGAAAAAAGCTTCTGTGTGAACTCTGGCACCAATAACCCCACAACGGTTTGTCAGCTTTTCAAGTATTTCTTCGCGGCTGGTGGCTGACAGCCCGTCAAGAACTTCCGTAACCGTGAAAAGGCTTGAGGCAATCGGCAGCAGAACAAGCAGCAGAAAGAGAATGGCGTTTTTGAACAAATCTTCCGGCTTAAACAAAAAAATCTCCCGGCAGTAAAAAGCTGTCTCAAAAGACTGAAAAACAGAAGTTTGAGACAGGTTCAGCAAAATACTGAATTATTTTTTGGAAGCTTTTTTCTTTTCGTCTGCAGCAGGCTCTACTGCTTTATCTTCAATCATTCCAAGGGCTTTTTTTACCTTGATGATGATTTCGGCAAAAATGTCAGGATTATCTTTAAAAAATTGTTTTGAATTTTCACGGCCCTGGCCGATTCTGATATCACCGTATGAATACCATGCGCCTGATTTGTTGATGATATTAGCCGATTCGGCGATTTCAAGAATTTCGCCTTCGGTCGAAATGCCGGTGCCGTACATGATATCGAATTTTCCTTTCTTGAATGGTGGCGCAACTTTATTCTTGACCACCTTTACTTCGGCAACGTAACCGACCGGGTCTTCGCCTTCTTTGATCTGGTCTTTTTTGCGAATGTCGAGACGAACCGAAGAGAAGAATTTCAGTGCGCGACCGCCCGGGGTTGTTTCTGGATTTCCAAACATTACCCCGATCTTTTCGCGAATCTGGTTGATGAAAATACAGACGGTCTTCGATTTGCTGACAACCGGGGTGAGTTTGCGCATTGCCTGAGACATGAGGCGGGCCTGCATGCCAACGGTTGTGTCGCCCATATCGCCATCGATTTCAGCCTTGCTGGTCAGCGCGGCTACCGAGTCGATGATTATGCAGTCGATGGCATTGCTTCTTACCAGCATTTCTGTAATTTCAAGAGCTTCTTCACCGCTGCTGGGCTGTGCAATCAGCAGATTGTCAATGTCAACACCAAGCTTCTTTGCATATGCAGGGTCGAGGGCGTGTTCCACGTCGATGAATGCAGCCTGTCCGCCGGCCTTCTGGGCCTGGGCGACAATATGAAGGGTCAGCGTAGTTTTCCCAGATGATTCCGGGCCAAAAATTTCAACAACGCGGCCACGAGGCACACCACCTACACCAAGCGCGTAATCAAGAGAGAGTGAACCGGTTGGAATCGCTTCGACCTGCAGGTGTCTTGAGCTGCCAAGCCGCATGACTGCGCCTTTTCCAAATTGTTTTTCAATGCTTGCAATCGCAATTTCGAGTGATTTTTGTTTTTCGTTGTTTGTTTCAGCCACCGAAGTGCCTCCTGTATCAATTTCTGCTAGAATAGCACAATCGATTTGATTAAGCAAAAATGACCGGTTTGCAGATTAATGATCATTTAAGGAGTTGCGCCCTCGGCAAAAAATATTATGAAAAATCTCAAGGTTCTCGGAATGATGAGCGGTACCAGTGGTGATGGCATTGACGGTGCTCTGGTCGAATTTGGTGAAGATGGATCTTTTTCATTGCTCTGGCATGCGGGCTGGCCTTTCTCCACATCAGTGCGCGATAGAATCCATCGCCTGATGGGACAGCCGTCGCTTCAAGACGCTCTTCTTGGCCATAGTTATGTTGCCCATCTGTATTCTGAGGCTTGCCGCGATTTTTTTTCCGGGGGCAGAGAGAGGCCAGACTATATTGCTGCCCATGGCCAGACGATTCTGCATGTTCCGCAGGCGGAAAAATGGGATGGTTACCAGGTAAGCGGCTCGTTGCAGCTGCTTAATGGCTCTTTACTTGCTCAGCAGACCGGAATTCCGGTGATCTGTAATTTTCGTGAAGCAGATATGGCGGCAGAAGGGCAGGGGGCCCCGCTGGTTCCCTTTGCCGATGCGTGTTTTTTCGGTCACGATCTTTCTTCGGACCGGATTGTTTTGAATGTTGGAGGGATAGCCAACATAACTTTTTTGCGGTCGGAAAATGGCGATGTTAAGGTGGTTTCTGCCTTTGACACCGGCCCGGGTAACATGATGATGGATAGTCTGATTGAACAGGAAACCGGTGGCAAAGAGCATTATGATCGTGATGGTCAGCTGGCTGCCTCTGCCATGCCCGATCATAAGATGGTCAAAGAATTCCTTAGAGACCCATATTTTTCAATTCTTCCACCCAAGTCTACCGGTCGAGAGAAATTTGGTAAAGTCAGAATGCTTGAGGTGTTGCCGGGGTTCTCTTCTGATGCCGGTCTGGCTGAAAAAATTTCCACCTTTCTTGAGATAAGCTGTTGCAGTATTGTCGATGCGATAATTGATCCCCGGCTTGGGGTAAAATTTCCCGCCTCTTTGATTGTCGCCGGTGGCGGTGCTTTAAATCTTGAAATGATGAGACGACTTGCGGTAAAGCTGCAGGGAAAATGTGAAGTATCAACTTCAGATGAATTCGGTGTGCCGGTCATGGCTCGCGAAGCCATGGCTTTTGCCGCCCTGGGTAATGCTTTTGTCAGGGGCAGACCTGCCAATATTATCTCTGCAACCGGGGCAAAACGACCGGTTATTCTTGGTCAACTGCATCCTGTCGGTTAATCGATAAAGTCGATCTGCATTATGCGGTAATCGATGGATTCGGCTTCTGCGAGCGGAACATCTGCCGGTGCGATGGCCATTAATTCTTTTTCCTGCAGTTCGTAGAGTCTTTCATTCTGTAGAAGAGTTGCTATAAAGCTTTTTTCAGGGCTGCCGGGGTATTTGACGATAATTTTTACCAGAATTTTGCCAATCTGTTTTTCTGTGAGGTTTTTGCAGAAAATTCTCAGCTCTTTTTTTTGCAATTTAGTATCGATTTCAAGCTTGAGGGTATTGCCGACCGTCTGATCAAGAATGCTGTTCCAGGTTTCCTTGAGAGGTGAACCGATGGGAAATGCGTTTAGATAACGCCGGTGAAGATCGATTACCTGGGAGTTGTAGCCTCTTTCGCGCATTACCAGTGCGACAGGAATCAGCCACATTGCCTTTTCAGTGCGGAAAAACTCGTTGATGGCTCGACTTAAAACTTCAACCTGATGTTCGGGCTGTGAAGCCTGTTTTTGCATCATTTCCAGATTGAAAAAGGCGGGAACAAATGGATCTTGTGTTTGATCTTCAACGGCCGGGGGCTTGATCTTCATCGCCAGGTTAACCCATTGCTGCAAAGATACCGGATTAACCTGATCGCGCATTGAAAATTCAAAATACCCCGGGCCGTTGGTGCAAAACACTCTACCGATGTAGCCGCTCTGCCCGGGAGTGGGAAAAATGAATCCGCGATGATGTGCATCCCATCTGGCTTCAAATATTCGGCTGGCAATTCCTTCGCTGGCAAAAAACTGGGCTTTGAACATCAGGCGAACCGGATGCCAGGTTGCCCGAAGAATGGTCTGCATAAAGGCTAGAACTGATTCGGGCATGAACCAGCCGGCAAAACCAGTACTGGTGTAGTCGATCTTTCGGGGTTCGATAAGGCTGACGATGGAAATGGTCTGAGAAAGACGCCTTGCCCCTGATGCCAGTTCAATAAAATTCGAGCCTATTTTTACCGGGGTAAAAGCTACCGGTATCTTGAATTCAACGCCATTGATGCGAATTTTGAATGTTTTACCCACATCAGCAGTTTTGACCAGGCTGATTTCCTGAGGTGGGCTAAGAAAAATATCCGGGGGAATTTTGAGATTCTTTACGAAATGGTCTCTGGCAAGAACTGGCAACAAAATGAAAAAGAAAAACGGGATAAACGAAACTATGGCGATTATCAAGCCTTTCTGCAGAGGCGACATGCCTTCTTTTTCGACCTGCCATTTTTTTTTCTTCTTGCTTTCCCTGGCCATTACAATCCCTCTGACTCTTCGGGGTCGCCCTGCATGTCTTCTAACATTTGATCGACTTCTTCAAGCAGCATGCTTTCGGGAAATCTGGTTTTTAACTCATTGAAAACCTTAATCGCTTCGTCGATACGGTTTTGTGCGGTCAGAATCTCGGCTTTAATAAAAAGAAAATGATCTTCCAATGCACCGGCTGGCCGGTTTTCAACCAGAGCAAGAGCCTCTTCCCATTTATTGCTGTTTAACATGATTGTTGCATCGATAAGGTATGAGAGAATTTCAGGCTTTTCCAGACCGGTCGAAATCAACTCTATTTCCTTTTGCGCAGCATCAGTTCTATGATTTTGCCCAAATTCCAGAACGATTTTCTGAAAAAGTTCAAGTGAAATTTTAAAATCTTTGCTTAATTTTCTTGCCTCTGCCATGTTGAAAAGCGATTCGATAAAGGCTTTAGTAGTGATTTCTCCGGTAGAAGAAGAAACCGCCTGCTCGTAAAATTCAATGGCTTCAAGATATTTTGTCTCATTAAATGCCACGGCACCGCGATTCATAAGAATGTTAAAATGGTCACCTTCACTGAAGGTGCGGTTGAAAATTTCCAGCCCCTGACGGGTAAAACGATAAAATTCGAGCTGATAAAGGTACGGTGGGCCAAAATCATGAAATGACACGATATTCTTGGCGCAAAGCAGGGGATTTTTTTCATCTGCGGTTAAAACGATTTCTTTACAGATCAGCCCGGAAGCATCAGGGTTTTCTGCATCAGGGTAGGCTCTGACAAAAGTTTTCTGAAGCCGATAAATGTATGGCATGACATCGATACAGTCAGGGTGCCTCAGCAGTGCAATAATTTCCGGAGATGAATCCGCATCCAGATCAAATTTTCGTAAATCTGCCGGCAGAAGACCCTCAACTGTGTCGATTATTTCACGCATTCCGCCTAGTCGTTGCAATACCAGCTGGGTGTTTTCCTGGCTGCCATTTTCGAACAGATGCTGTTCAAGAATAACTTCTCCGATTCCGTTGAACTCCAGGGTAAACTGTGCCTTTCCGGTTTCCTGTGAAAAAACCGGCTGAACCATCAGCAGAATAAACGCTAATGCAGCAACTATATTCACATCTGCAGTCCCTCGATGCTTCTGCTGACCTGCTGAATCATACGACTGATAGCTTCTGAAGCCACTTCGTCAACGGGGGCATTGCGGCTGCACCCCGATGCCGGAACATGACCGCCACCGCCCATTGCAACCGCCACTTCCTTGACGTCAATGCCGCCACGGGACCGAAATTCGCAAAAAGCCATACCATCTTCACGTTCAAAGATAACTACGCTTGCGAGAGTGTTTTTCATGCTGGTTAGAATGTTGAAAATTCCACTGCCGAAGATATTGCCGATCTGTGCATTTAATTTCTGCAGGTCTGATTGTTTGATCACCAGAGTCGCGAGTGCCCGGTTGCATTCAAGTTTGAAGTGGCTCAGGCCAAAGCCCTGAACTCGAAGGTCTTCTTCACTGCGCCCCCCATTGAGAGCATTGAGAATCGGAGTGCTGTCAACCCCGGTTTTCAGCAGCATGGCGGCAGAAAGATGAGCCGTATGCCGAATTCCCTCATTCTGAAAAGACCGTGAATCGGTTATAAGACCAAGAAGCAAGCTGAAAGCCACATCTGCATCGAGTGGCAGCCCGGCCCGATTGATCAGTCCGGCTATTATTTCGCAGGTTGATGAGGCTCCGGTGTCAACGTAATTCAGATCACCGAAATTCGTATTGCTCGCGTGATGATCAATATTGACCAGCGTAGTCTTAATTGGGGCACGATTATAGGTTATTCCGGTTCTGGTATCGTCGCCTGAGTCAAGAATGATGATCATGTCATGAGTTGAATCAATGCTGACGTTCTGAATTACCTGCTGATCAGGAAAAACGAAAGCGAATCTTTCAGGTATGCCGTCAAGCAGCGCCGCATCAACCTTTTTACCCGCTTTGCGCAAAGATTTTACCAGGCCTGAAAGAGAGCCGATGGCATCGCCATCAGGCCTTAGGTGCGAAGCCACCAGTATCGATGAACTTGTTTTTATGCGCTCGATTATTCGATCGAGATCCTGCTGAAGGTTAGTCGGTATTATGTCTGAGTATTGCATTGACATCTATGGCCATTTCCTCACATTGTCTTTTGATTGTTTCAAGTAATAGAGATCTGGTATCCTGCTCGGCCTTGAACTGCCAGCCTTCAGGTTTCCCGATGCGGTATTCGTCTTTCATTTTGATAATTTCAATACTTGCACGCTCAAGATGGTCGGCCATCAGATCGCGAACCTCGAACCAGCAGGTAAGTCGTGGCTCAAAATGGCAATAATCGAGCTGCACGTAAGGAGCTTTGAGGTTCGGGTCGCGGGCCTGGGCATTGATGAAATATTCGCTTTTTAGTGAAGACTTGCGCACGGGCATATAAGTGGTGCGAATGCTCCATTCAGCGCTGATTTCGGTTGAAGTAAACCATTTGATAAAATCCCAGGCTCCGGCAACTTTGCGGGGATCGCCATTGTTAAAAATGTTGATGTTGGTTCCCGACAGGATAACCCCTTTTGTTTTCTGCCCTGGTAAAGGCGCAACGCCGAATTCAAAATTCAGGCTTTCTTCCATGTACACTTTGCTCACGATACTGCTTTCGATTATCGCGCATTTGCCGGCAATGAAATCGTTCTGATGATCGAATCCCTGGCCTTCTTTGGCAATTTCTTCGAAAAGCATGGTTTGCAGTGAAAGCAGAGCGTTTACCGCAGCTTCTTCATCAAAATGCGATTTGTTGCCTTCATCATTGACGATCTTGCCGCCAAATTGAAGAATACGGTTCAGATAGCCCCAGACATTGGCTTTGCTGTTGCCGTAACCATAAACGCTGGTATCGGCCCCGGGTGTGGTCTGGTGATACTGCGTGATTTTGCGGGCATATTCGGCCAGTTGCTCCAGTGTTTCCGGTGGTTTTTCCGGGTCGAGCCCGACGCGTTTGAAAATATCTTTGTTGTAATAGAGAACCGGCACACTTTTGTTGAATGGAAACGAATAAAGCTTGCCGTCGAAAGTGTTGTTTTCGAGTAGAACCGGAATGATGTCGTCTTTGATATCTTCGCTTTCAGAAGCAATCAGATCGTCGAGGCAGACAATCTTGTGGTGTTTGATGAATTTTTTGGTCAGAGTTTCATAGTTTTGAGCAATGTCAGGCGCTTCATGGGCAACCAGAGATGCAAGGATCTTTTTGGCCAGGGTATCGTAGCTGCCCATGCCGACTGCCTTGATGAAATAACTGTTCTGGCTTTTGTTGTAACGGTCGATGAGGTCTGTCATCACCCGACCCAGCGGGCCGCCCATCGCATGCCAGAAAACGATCTGAACCTTGTCGGTACCAGGTTGCTGCTGGCTGAGCCCTGCAGCTTCCCGATCTCCCTTTATGATGAAACCGACAATAATCAACCAGGTAATTAAAACGCCTATTAGAAATATTCGCATAATTACTCCTTCATACCAGTGGTGGCCTGCGACTCAACGAACTGTTTCTGGGCCAGAAAATACATGATAACCAGCGGCAGAATGGTGAAGGTCGATGCTGCCATCAACGGGCCCCATTTGGTTCCCGCTTCACTGGAAAAATAACTCAATCCGACCTGAATAACCCGCATATTGGTGTCGTTGGTTACGATCAACGGCCAGACGAAACTGTTCCAGTTGGCCAGAAAAGAGAATATGCCAAGAGTTACCATCGGCGGTTTGCTCAATGGCAGAACTACCTTGTAATAAAACTGGAACCGACTACAGCCATCAATGGTTGCAGCTTCGAAAAGGTCTTTTGGCAGCTGCAGAAAGAACTGGCGCAGAAAGAACACTGAATAGGCCGAGGCCAGCCATGGAACTATTAGAGCCATGTAGGTGTTGATCCAGTCTAATTTAGCCAGAAAAATATAGTTCGGAATCAACAGGGCCTGCTGAGGAATCATCATCGTGCCAAGCATCATCATAAAGATGGTGTCTTTAAACGGAAATTTGAAAAAAGCGAAGGCGTAGGCTGACATTGAGGCGAAAAACAGAGATCCTGCTGTTACTGTTATGGTAACAAACAGAGTGTTGAGAAAATACCTGCCAAAAGGCTGCAGATACCACGGGTCTTTGCCGCTGCCCTGCTGGGCGGTCCAGGCTTCGCGGTAATTGTCAAAAAAGTTAAACGGTTTTTTGACTCTTGAGTTGCGTTGTTCGACGGGCCTGGCCATTTCTTCGTAATAGGCTTTTTCACGTTCTTCTCTCCTGGCGATGCGTTGGCGGTCTTCGTCTGAGTTGAGGAAGTCAGGGCGCAGGCTGTCGGGAAGGATTACAATCGATTTGCTGCTGTTGAGAATTTCATCTTCACCTTTAACCGAGGTGGTGATCATCCAGACGAAGGGAAACAGCATGAAAATCGAGCCGATTATCAACAGAATATGAATTGCAATATGCTCGGGGTGTTTAACTTTTATCATGGCTGCGTCCTCATGAGTAATGAACTTTCTTTTCAAGATAAAGCTTGTTGAAAAGAGTCACGCTGAAAGTAATGATGAAGAGAATGAAAGCCGCCGCCAGGGCATAGCCGAATTCAAACTGTTCAAAAGCTTTGCGATAGAGATAATAAACGATGACCATCGTGCTTTTCAGCGGCCCGCCTCGCGGGGTCATCATGTAAACCTGCGCGAAAACCTGAAATGAACCGATGCTTGAGATGACAAAAATAAAATAGGTCGTCGGCGTCAGCAATGGCCAGGTGATGTGACGAAACTGCTGCCAGCGGCTTGCGCCATCGATGCGAGCCGCTTCATAAAGATGCCTGGGAATGTTCTGCAGGCCGGCAAGAAAAATGATTACGTTGTAGCCAAGGCCTTTCCAGACACTCATGAAAATGATGCAGGGCATAGCCCAGAAAGGGTCTTGCAGCCAGGTTCGCGGTTCAATTGCAAAAACTGCGAGAATCTTGTTCAACAAGCCGAAATCGGGGTTGTAGATAAAATTCCACACAATGGCAACTGCGTTTATCGAAGTGATTACCGGAATGAAATAAATTGTGCGGTAAATTCCGATCCCGGATATCGGGTTATTCAACAGCAGAGCAATGCCCAGCGAACAGAAAATCGAGAGGGGGACGCTGATAATTGCATAATAGATCGTGTTCCAGATCGATTTGTAAAACATCGGATCATCGAACAGTCTCGAATAATTACCTGTTCCGATATACTCTGGTTTCCCAATCAGGTCCCAATCATAAAAGCTGACGATCAGAGAATAAAAAATCGGCAGCACATGGAAGGTGACCAGAATTACGACTACGGGTAACAGGTAAAGATATGCACCCCAGTCTTTATTGTGTTTGTTAGCCATTGCTTGTTCCTGAAGTCAAAAATTTGTTTAAAAAATTATTCGCTGCCGGCAATAATACCGGCAGCGAATCTGTCAGTTTTATTTTCTCGGAGTCAGATATTTCATCAGATTGTCGTAAATAGCCGGAGTTTCATGTTCAAACGGAGATGGTCCCGGTTGTGCCATGTTTATGTCGCTGTCGGGATACTGGTAGTCGGTAAAGTTGCAACAGCCAATCAGAACCAGGGTGCCGTTCACGATTTTCTCGATGGCCATTACAGGAATAGGCATGCCTTTGGGGTAAATAACCGCCGGATACCTGGTGTGACCGTCTTTGTTGAAACTGTCATCATCTCCGGTAATCATAATTTCTACGCCGGCAGCTTCGGTCAGGGGATTGTTGTTGCGGTCGATCAGTGAACAGGTGCCCCAGGTGATAACGGTTTTAACTCCCTGGGTAACCGGGTGCCCTTTTTTGAGCACGTGCGCCAGAACACCCCAGGGCTTGTTGGTTTTGTTGGTGTTATCCCAGACCTGATCGTCATTGAGCTTCATCACTGAGCCCAGCCCCTTGAGAATGGAATTGATCGTTTCGGTTCCGCGCAGCTTCGAAGAATCCCATGATCCGCCGATGATCAGGTTGCCGCCGCGGTTGAACCACTCGGCAATTGAACTGGTTTCAGAGTCAATATAGCGAAGCGAGGGGTCTGGAACAATGAGAGTGCCGAAGTTTTCAAGCATTTCAGGCTTGATCAGGTTCAAAGTATAAAAAACCTTGAAACCATTTTTGTGCATGTGGCGCTCAAAGGTTTCCATTTTGTCTGATGCGGCATTTCCATGAGCCGCGTCGATCAGAATATTGTGACTGCGATTTTCGGCCCGGGCTTCATTGAAAAAGGCTACTTTTCTTGAAGGAATGCGCTTGTCAGGGTTGCTGCCGCATACCCAGACCATCGCATTGTAAGCTAGCTGTGGGTGCGAATACATGAAAGAATCGTAGCTGTCATGCAGCTTGTTATGTCCGCCACTGCCGGTTCCGTCATCGAAAGGAGAGCTGTCGCCGATCGCAACCACTCTGCCTGCGCCTAATTCGGCGGCAACAACGAACGGAGCTTTTTTGAAACGGCTGTCGATAAGCCCTACAGCCTTCGCATCTTCAGCCTCAACGATCGAGAAGGTTGAGCCTGCCCAGGCTCCAACTCCGCGTACCCCGAACATGGCCGGATGATCGGTATTGGCTTTTCCTGAAAGCGGTGCTTCGTAAAGCATGTCGCCATTGAATTTGAAGCCAAATTTCGGACAGAAGGTATTGAGAGCGAG
Organism: Candidatus Methylomirabilis sp.; assembly: GCA_020722725.1. Taxonomy (GTDB): domain Bacteria; phylum Muiribacteriota; class Ozemobacteria; order Ozemobacterales; family Ozemobacteraceae; genus DYKG01. Next base: position 82,379 of record DYKG01000003.1, on the reverse strand, counting down.
AACCGCGTCCCAGCCATCATTGTCACGGTCAGCATTTCCATGGTCGCCTACCAGAAAAGCTCCGCCGCCGTTGCGAACGAAATCGACGAAGGCTTTCTGTTCATTTTCTGAATACGGATTATTGGGCTCGGCAAGAATTATTGCATTGTATTTTTCAAGCAGTTCGGCAGTAAACTTGCCATCTGCTGCAACTTTGCTGAGCATTTCAATTTCAAAGCCGTTGGCTTTGAGCATGTCAACCATCTCTGAGTAGGCCCCGGCCGGGATCCAGTCAGCGTTGCCGGCAGTCTGGCCATGCCTGTCATCATAAATTACCGTTTTACCTGCGCCCTGTACACAGTTTGCCAGCAGTAAAAAACACACAAACATCACAGACAGTTTTTTCATTCTCTTTCCCCCCTTAAATTTTGGGTCGAACCAGTATATGAAAAAACTTGGTTTCAGGCAAGCATTGTCTTTCGTTTGCGAATCAAGATTGCTGTCGATTAAAGACCTGCAGATTCAATTCTGACTTTCGGTCGGTTCAGATGTGGCGGTCAGCCCGTTGACAATGGAGTCCAGACTACCTTCCCAGACGTTGAGTGGACCGCAGAAATTTGCGAGAAAATACAGATTGCTGCAATCAGCGGTGATTCTAAGAAATCGCAGACTGTAATCTTCAAGGAACCGGCAGAATTTTTTCATCTTGGCCGATGGGTAATCCACGAAGACGAATTGGTTTTTTTCAGGGAATGGATAAGGCGATGCTCTGAGATTGAAAGAGCCATGACTGGCCTCGAGTTCATCAGGTCGTCGCAGGCCGATGAACCAGAGATTATAGAAATCTTCAGAATAAACATGGTTGGTATGAGCAAAGCCGGCATCATAAACATTGTTGAACTTGCCGTCCAGGTTTCGGAAAACATAAAGGTATTTCATCGGCAGTGCAGTTGGCTCGGATTTTTTTACTTTTGCCGAATCTTCACGTGATATGGATTGAGTCGGGGCTGGCGTCAGGTAAGCGGTAAACGATTTGCTCAGATCCCAGAATGGAGTGTTGAGCTTTTTGCTGATCAGGTGGCCCTCAAGATACAGTACCCGATCATTGGTCCAGAAGCTCAAAAGTTTGATGCTGTTGCGTGAATCAATGCTCTGGGCATGGTCTTCGGTAACACTGAAGTCCTTGTTGATTCTGAATCGATGCAGCACAGATTTGCGTAGATCGTAGTCGTCAAAAACCGTTTTGCTTCTTGCCTGGCCGATTATTTCAACAACAGCAAAAGAATTGTTGTCGCCAGACCAGATAAGCTCAGAAATCTCGTTGGGAAGGCTGGTAATACCAGGGTAAACCCGATACTCGGTTAAATCGATGAGGTTTATCTGCCGCCCGGTGGTCATGATAAGGCGATTGCCGTCTGGCGACCAGAAAGGGTGGGCATACAGGTAATTGGCTTTAAGATTCTCGATTCCGGCCAGGTCAACCATCTTCTGTTTTTCTGCGTCATATACAAAAAACAGGCGCTCCTGGGTATCGAGGTCGAGCACCATTCCGGCAAGCACCGGCTTTTTTGGCGACCACTCCATGGCCATCAGCAGGGTTTTTCGCTGGGGAAAAAACTTGACCGGTTCAGATTTACCCAATTTGATCAGCATTGGCTCGTTTCCTTCGGTAAATGCGAGATACTGGCCTTTTTTGTCGGGTCGTAATCCTGAATACCAGGCCTTTCCAGGTTCAAGCATGATGCTGCCGCTGCATACGTTGTTCTGTTCTGAAAAACGAAGGATGCGGTTGCCGTTTTTATGAGGGCGGGTCACAAAAACCAGGCCGGCATCGGCAATCGCCATGTCGCAATCAGGTTCGAGACTGTCGATGAAAGAGGAAAGGTTGGCAAGTTCAATCTTTTCGGCGACTTCACAAGTGCGTCGGCTGAAATTGTCAGGAATTTTCAGCAGCGATTCGGCATTGTCAAGCAGGTATGCGGCATCGGTAGTGTTTTTGTCGGCGAGAAACCGGTTTACCTTTTGCAGGATCTGATTCATGCCGGTATCACTGAGTTTGATCAGGTTGGGGTTTTCATCCCAGCTTTCTGAAGACTGGCCGGGCGCATAGATCATCTGCAAAGTTGTTCCGGTCGCGATTTTCTGCAGCTTCAGAAGGTATTGCATATAATTCTCAAACAGATTTACTGCCAGATTGAGTTGCGGCAGTTCTATCTCAAGAGGGTGCTCTGAATTGAACCCCGATCGCAGGGGCGGTTGAAAAACCAGATTAAGGTTTGGAGTGCTGAATCTGATGGTGGAATCAGTTATCTGTCCCTGGGCGATGACCGCAATCAGGCAGAGAATTCCGGTGAGAAAAGCAAACCCGGTTTTATTTTCAAATTTTTTCATTGCGTTTACCTCCTGTTTCGCGGTCAGCAAAACTTTTTTCAATTTCTCTAATCAGGCCGTCAACCAGTTGTTCGGAAGGCAGAGTGGCGACAATTTTTCCCTTTTTGAAGATCAGGCCGGTTTCGCGACCGCCGGCAATGCCGAAATCAGCCTGTTGAGCTTCACCCGGCCCGTTTACCCCGCAACCCATTACTGCGACTTGAATCGGCTCGGCAAATTGGCTCAGGCGGCGGCTGACTTCGCGGGCAATTTCCTGCAAGGGGATCTGACAGCGCCCGCAGGTCGGGCAACTTACAATGACTGGCCCCGATTCGCGAAGTCCGAGGGTTTTGAGAATTCTGATGCCGGTAATGATTTCATCGGCTGAATCGCCGGTCAGCGAAACCCTTATGGTATCGCCGATACCCTGCATCAATAAAGCTCCGATACCGATCGAAGATCTTACGATGCCTTCGTCAGGCAGCCCCGATTCGGTTACCCCGAGATGAAGCGGGTAGGGACAGGCATTGGCGACGATTTTGACCGCTTCGGTCATGGTAAAGATGTCAAAGGCTTTCACCGCAATTTTTATGTGCTCGAAACCATATCTTTCGAGGCGCCTGACTTCGTTCAACGCCGATTCAGCGAGACCCTGGGCGGTAACCCCGCCATATCGCTGTTTTATTTCCGGGTCGAGAGAGCCGGCGTTGACCCCGACCCGTATGGGGATCTGCCGGTCTTTTGCGGCCGCGACGACTTCTTTAACTTTTTCTTCAGACCTGATATTGCCGGGGTTGATACGCAGACCGTGAACTCCGCTTTTTATCGCTTCGAGTGCCAGATGGTGGTCGAAATGAATGTCAGCGATGAGTGGAATGGGAATTGCGTTGCAAATGCTTTTCAGGGCCTGGGCAGCCTGCATATCGGGCACTGCCGATCTGATAATGTCGCAGCCGGCACTGGCAAGCCGTTTGATCTCGTCGATGGTTGTTTCTATGTCACGGGTATCTGTTTTGGTCATGGTCTGCACCGTAATTGGCGCCATCCCGCCGATTTTAACCGGCCCCAGAGAGATCGATCTGCTGTTTCTTCTTGATGAAATCATTGTTTTAATCCTGCAACTAAGAATGTTATATCGTCAGAAAAACCCGAGTAAATTTGTTTGCCAAGTCTGGCCACAATTTTATCACGACAGTCTTCGATATTGGCAAAACTTTCTGATCTTAAATAGCTTTCAAGGCTGATGCCGGCAATATTCGTGAAAGCCTTGAACAGACCGTTGGTAGAGATGAGCAGCAATTCGTGCTTCTTTGGGCAGAACTGGCAGCGAAGGCAGTCGGTCTTTTCGGTCAGACCAAGGGGCTGCCCGTTCGTGCTCAGAAGATAAGTGGCATTGCCCGGTGTTATCAATATGGGTGATGGGTTGCCGGCTGAAAAAACCTTTAAATGGTTTTCTGCAGCCTGCAAAAGAGTGACAGCCGAATTCAGCTGCTGCTCTCTGAAATGCAGAAGAACCAGATTCGCCTTTTCCAGCATCGCCTCTGGCGAATCTCCGGGCCGAAAGGCCGCAAAGAGCAAATTCAGTGTAAGAACCGCCTGAATTCCATGGTGAAAGGCATCATAAATCCCCATAAAACCCATCTCGCCCGGACGATAATCGATCAGGTCACCCTTTATCTCTTCGCTGAGCGTCGAAAAACGGGCAAAGCTGAAATTTCCCAGTTCAAGGATCTCGCCGTCAGCAGAAATGGCGCGCAGCATTTTTCTTGCCATTTCTATTTCCTGAACGCTGCGGTCTTGTTTGATCAGGCGCTCGATCATTCGCAGGTTTTCCAGCAGAAAAGGAATTTCTCGACAGATTCCGTCAACCAGATTTATTTCGGTCTCAGTATACGGCACTCTGGTGGTTTTCGTTCCCAGCAGCATCAAACCGTAGTTCTGGGTTGCGGTTGCCAGTCTGAAAAAATTCCTGATGCCCTTTTCTTTTAACTCACCGAGCTTTTGCGCTGATTCAGACAAATTCACGTTTCTCATGTAATCCTGGGCGGTTTCAATATCGTTTATATCTCCAGGAACAGCGTTGAAATCAAAAGTACTGTAGAGTTCATGACAATTTTCACTCTCATGACTGACCTTAACTCCGTCTGATAGTATTACCTGCCCCGAAGAGAAATCGATAACCAGTTTAAGCTCCTGAAGCAGGCGCTGCATCATTTTTTCGGGGTTCGGGCAGTGCCGCATTTCTGCAAGAATATGCTGCATGACGCTTGCAGAATCAAAGGTCTGCCGGCCAAAAAAGTGGTTGACCAGTTTGATCAGAAGCTCTTTCAATGGTGAGAAAACTGCGGCAATCAGTAAAACCGAAACCAGCTTGGTCCAGAAATCTGAAATTTTCAATAACTCCTGCATCAATTCCTGCATCAATTCCATTACTCCGGCCAGGATCGCGGTCAGAAGAGTGTAAACCAGACCTATCGAAAACATCAGGTCTATTTCCATCAGGTTGTATTTCAGCATGGTATAGCTGAGAATCAAACTCATGATTATGCTTAAAAGCGGGAAAATGCCAAAGGCATAGGCTGAATTGCCGCCGATTATCACTTTGCCAACCGCAAGTATCAATGATCCCGCAGCAATGGGAAGAAGCATTGCGGTGAATGTGTAGCGCAGGCGCCGAATCTGCATTTTGTTTTCTGCTTTTTTTCTGCTGCTGGAAAGGGTGAACAGCGAAAAAAGCAGATAAGCGATAATGATGCCTTTGGCGAGAAATTCATATTGGCCAAAGCTGATGGTAAAACCGTGAGGAATTGCTGAAAACTCGCTGATCAGCTTATCAGACCATAACAACCATAAAAGAAACCCGGCGGGAAGAAAAAACAGAAATTGGTTCAGACGGCTTTTCAGAATAATCGAATCCTTCTGAAATTCCGGAAAAACTGCACTGAAAATGCAGAAAAAATAGCTCAGCAGAATGCCTGGAACCATCAGCATTTTTACCGCTTCAACGCTGGTTCCTCTGATAAGAAGATTTATCTCGGCTATGCTCCAGAGAGTAAATAAAAAAAGTTGAATGCTGAAGATTATATTGGCGCTGCGTCTGTAGTCTCTGACCAAGACCAGCAGCCCCAGAATCATTTGAATGATTATTGCCAGGCCACAAAAAATCAGAGGAATTGACATTACCTGGATTTCCAGCTGGGCTGGCGAATTCTCGAGGTCGCAGGCCTGAGGTTGGCAGAGGTGACCAGTTCTGCCGATTCAGTCTGTTGCCTGAAACTCAGTCGGATTTGAATCAGGCTGATCAGCTTTCTTTGCCCGGAATCATTGGAAACCATGTCGTAAGGGTAGTATGACCAGCCGGTAGGTGAGGCCTTGTCGTAAAACTCGAAAAAGGGAAAAAACATCTTATCGTTGATTTCTTCTATTGCCATTAGCTTAAGCGGATTTTCACGATTTTCGGTTCGCCACATGACGGTCTGGCGACCGATTTTCTCCAGTTCGTATGTAACGGTAACCAGAGCGTCTTCACCCGGTTCAGGTTTTTCTGGTTCATATTTGTAAACTCGTAATTTGATCATATCAGGTTTAATTTCGAGCACTTCTTTACTGTTGCGAATATCGGCCACCATGCGCTCCATGTTGTTACGGATCTCGGAGGTCAGCAGCAGCTGTGTGGTGCCCTTTTTAACCGATGACATTCCGGTTGATTGCATCAGGTAAAGAACCCCGCCAACCAGAATCGTAAGAGACATGCCCAGAAGCAGCTCAACCAGGGTAAAGGCATTTTGGGGTTGATGAATTTTCATTTGTGTTCACCCACCATGGTATTTAGTTCGGCAATTTTTTTTCCGTCTTTTTCAAAGACCAGCACCGTAATTTTTTTCAGCTTGGAAGGCATTGCGGATTCTGAAATTTTCTTAACCACAACTACGCGCCTGAAGAACCGATAATCTTCAGGGTAGGTTTTCAGATTTTTCAAATAACATTTGGGATAAAGGAGTTTCAGTCTGGTAAAGCTTGTTTTAAGCTTGTCATCGACGAGAGCCTTGTCGGTAAAAACGTCTGAAAAAAAGTTTTCAAAAGATTCTTCTTTATAATATGCTTCGTCAAAATCGGGGCGGTCTTGAAACACCTCGCGAAAATTCTCATAATCGGATTTGACCATTTCGAATGGCAGTCCGCGAATCTCTTCCACTTTTTCCCTGGCCAGGTTGTAGGCGAGCACGTGTTCTGAATTGTCATGACTGCCCTGCACCCCGAAAATGAACATGTTGGTAAAAGGCAAAGCAAGAAGTCCGACCAGAAAAAGAACAATCAGAATTTCCACAAGGGTGAATCCTTTTGAAATTCCAATCAATTGTTTTTTTAAAAAAATCATTTGCTAATATGGGTATCCTACATGGCTTCCGGGGCAATGCGAACCTGATTCCTGCCTTTATCCTTGGCAACGTAAAGAGCCCGGTCGGCTTCTTCAATAATTTCTTCAACCGTTATCTGGCGTCCATGCAAAGCGCTGACCCCTATCGATACTGTTACCCTCATTACCGAATCGCGGTAATTGTATTCAGCGCCTTCAACCGCTTTTTTGATGCGATCGGCGACGACGAATGCCTCTTTAATATTAGTCTGCGGCAAAAGAATAACCATTTCTTCTCCGCCATATCGCCCGGGGGTATCTACCGACCTGATGCATTCGGTCAGGCGCTGGGCGGTTTCACGCAGAACCATGTCGCCGGCCTGGTGCCCAAAGTTGTCGTTGAATTTTTTAAAATGGTCGATGTCGATTAGCAGAACCGCCACATCAAGCTGATAACGCTTTGATCTGGAAAGCTCTTTCTCAAGAGTAGCCAGAAAAAACCTTCTTACATAGAGTTTGGTCAGCCCGTCGGTGATCGCCTGCTCGAAAAGTCTTTGTTTTTCGATGATCAGTGACAGGTGATGGCGCAGGGTTTCCATGAAACTCTTTTCATCTTCAGAAAAACCACTTGAATTTTTGAATCTATCTTCGTCAAACAGCAGGTAAACCGCTCCAAACTTCTTTTCTTCGAAATAAAGAGGAATGCCCAGAATGTGCTTGTGAATTGCTTCTGAAAATGCAAGCTGAATTTTGTAGGTTCTCAAAGCGTTCCTTACTACTGACTGAACCGCATTTTCAAAACTTTCTTCACAATGGTCGGCAAGGTAAACCGATTCTTCACCCTCGCCTTCGTTGATCCAGGCGGTGCCGAAGCTTTGACCGTGCAGGTGCTTGACCAGATTCTCGGCTGCCAGACTGAATACTTCGCGCTGGTTATGTGAAGTAGACGCTTTCTGAGTCATGTTGTAAAGCACCGTCAGCTCGGTTAGGCGATTTTTCAGGCGGCGGGTCATGAAATTGAAGGTCTCAGAAAGTTCACCCAGTTCGTCACGGGCAAATACCGGCAGATTGAGATCCAGATTGCCGCCGATGATTGATTTTGCCCCGGATGAAAGAACCGAAATGGGTGTTAGAAATTCGCGCAGCAGTACGGTAATCATGAAGGTTGAAGCGGCCAGGCTGAAAAACAGGCCGATTGAAACCAGAAAATACATATATCTTATCGATTCCATGATTTTTGCCCAATTGGCCTGCGCACCGATGAGAAAATCGGGAATATTGGAACCCTGGCCGAGTGCAACCAGCATTGTGTCGTTTTCATCGGTAATACGATCTGTTTCAATGCTGCTGGAAATTCTGGCCGTAGTCAGCATTGGCAAAAGATTCGCTTTGAATGTTGGCGACAGCTTTGGAATGGTGTCGGAAATATCTTCGCTGTTGATAATTAGAATTTCATGGTCAGGGTTGCTGCGATACTGGTTGGTAATCGCCTGTTTCAGATAGCCACGGTCAACGGTTAGTTTGTCAAGAACGGCAATTAAAGCCATCGGTCGCCCGCTGTCAGTATTCGCAACATCGCTGAATATCAATTTTTTCGCACCGGAACCCGGCCATAAAATCTGATGCAATTGCCCTTTGCGGGTGATGACCTGATCCAGAAATCCTTCCGATACTGATTCGCTGTCGACCGATTCTTCTGACTGTCCATAGCCTGCAAGGATTTTTACTCCAAGTTCTCTCATGAACAGGCGATTTGACTGCTCTGATTCAAGGTTTTCAATGTCAAATTCGATGCTGCCGTCGATGCCAACCAGATAAAAACTCTGCAGCTGGTTGTTGTGGGCAAAATCATAAAATGTTCGGTGCAGTTTTTCTTTATCGACCGCCTTTAATTCCGGAAGGTCGCGCAGGGTTTTCAGCCATGAAGTTAGCGATCGGTAGTGATCCTGGGCAGAATAATCAATTTTTCTTACCAGTTCGATCAATTTTCTATCTGCTTCAATGCTTAAAAGTCTCTCTTTGCTGAGCGAGAAATGAATGCCCAGAAAAATAAGAATTGAAACCGGCAGCTGCATACATAAAATAAAAAGCCACACAAGCTTTTTCCGCAATGACAGCCCTCGGTCACGAGTGACCCGAAAAAAGAAGAAAAACAGAAACCCGAGGGCAATTAAAATTATAATACAGACCAGCTGGCTGCTTTTAATCGAACTTTCATAGCTTTCTCTCAAAGAGCGGGTAGAGAACATGTTGAAAAGATTGGCCGATGAGCTTTCGGCGACCGGTTGCATAAAAATGACCCAGTCGTTCGCGCTGTATGGGTTAACCACATCATTGCGGCAGCCGGCAATCATCTTTTCTGCTACTGTCTGCAATTGCGGAAACGAAAGCTTGGTTTTTCCCGTGGCTGAGTCCAACAGGCCATTGGTAAATTCGGGGTTGGCACTCGGATCTTTTTCAAGAACCCGCGAAAGAGCGAAGGTTGCCGGCAGGTTCTGTCGAGGTATGATTGCGGCAAAACCGCCCTGCGAGTTGTCTTTGGCGTTGTAGTAATCCCAGAAGAAGAATACCTCAGAACGGTCATCGGTGACGTATTCAAGGCTGTTTCGCCGAGTAAAAAGGCGGGTGGCAGGAAAATTCAGCCCGATCAGAGGCTTTATACTGCTGAAAAAAGGCCGGTTTTTCAGTTCATAATCTCTTGTCTGCTGCAATGTCTGCAGATCAATTCCACTGTTAAAGTCTGAATATGATTCATTGAGCAGGTCGACAAAACGTCTGACCTGGATTTCGCTTATTTTCTCTGATGGGTGAATGCGGGTAAAGCCTGCAACAATTTCACCATTGTTGTTCCAGCTGATCAGACTGGTATTGGAGGGGAGTTCAGCCAAAAGTTCGGTCAGATGAATAGAATTGTCATTTGGCTTGTCTGGTATGTTTTTTCGGCAGTTGTCACGGTAACTTTGCAGAAGTTGAAGAAAAATATTGCGGTTGGTTGCTCGATTTCTAAAAGCAGTGAGTTCTCTCTGATAATATTGGGTAAGTTTTTCCCGGCTGGTTGTGAACTCGTTTTCGATAAACAGTTCATAGCAGGAAAAGTAAATTAAAACCGGCAGAACAGCGAAAAAAACAAAAAGAAAAAGCCACAACGAAGGCTTGTGCAGAACTGAGCTGTAAGATTTGTCTGTTATATCGTTGTTCATATTTTTCTGGATTTCATTCCCGCAGCATGATACGAATTAGTTAAATGTATTTTATAACATCAGGGGGATGATAATGTCTATCAACAAAGCAAAATTGATTCAGGTATGTTTCTGCATGTTGCTGGCCTTTTCTCAGGCACATTCCATGCCGGTTACCATCATTGAGGGCGGAATCCCGGTTATTGATCCGCAACAATTGATTGATGAAGGAATAAGACTCGGAAATAAAGAATTGCTGCGCCAGGCCTGGAAGCATTATGAGAATATGATCAGCCTTTCCGGGGCAAATCCATTTACTACCCTTGAGATGGGGCGGATTTATTACAACCTTTCACTGCTGGGTGAAAGTACTGAAGAAGATTTCGATACCGCCGAATTTTTTGCCAGGCAGGCGGTTTCCGACAGCCCGTCTGATTCTGATGCACACCATGCTCTGGGGTTGATTCTCGCCGGTCGCGGAGCTTATCTCGATGCTTTCGAAGAATTAAGCCTTGCCTGGCATCTCAATCCTGTCAATCAGTTACTGATCTATGATCTTGCTGCCATTCACATATCATTGCATCAGCCGGAAAAAACCATTGAGATGCTTGAAGGCAAAAATCATCAGAGCGGCTGGCCCTACGTGCTCCTGGCGATGGCCTGGGCTCAGGAATCGCAGAAAGGTCGGGCCATAATCAACCTGATGAAAGCCCGCAGGCTTGGCCATTCAGGCTATTGGGTCGAACAGATGATCGACCGTCTTTCCGTGGAGTCAGGTTTGCCCCTTGATGAAATTCTGAAATAATTTTATTGAATAACGTTTCGGTAAATTAAAAAAAGCGCAATTACCCCAAAAACAACCAGAGCAATGGTAGTGGTTGGGTTTTTGTTATACTGATATTTCAGCTTCTCGATCGGGGTTGGTTTGTAATCAGTCCAGCGCAGCAGGTTCTGAACATGATCTTTGTATTTTCTCACATTCATGTATCTTGAGCTGGTTTTAGCCGTGAACTTATGTTCGTGGTAATCGAAAGTTATTGATTTATCACCATCGATAAGCCCATGAACATCGCAATACCATTGATAATCACGAGAACTCGTGCTCACCAGAAAATATTTGCAATCCTTGGTCGGAGGCTCCGGGTCTTTGGGCAGATATTTTATTTCGAGCAGCATTTCTTTGACGCTTTTATAAGGACTCCAGGCCGGCAGCGACGATTCATTTTCCTTGAGAAACTTCTCGGTCGCCTCATTGAGCATTTTCAGATTGGCACGACATTGGTTGGTGAGCAGTTTCCCGGTATCTATGGCATGAACGCCGGCACTGAAAACCGCCAGCAGGCAGAAAGCCAGCATCAGATGCAACTTTTTCATGATCTTAACCTTTCAGCTGTTTTTGAAAGCATAATGTTTTCGACTTGATTTTGCCAGAAAAAATTAGTAGAATCAAGAAGTTAGCTGCACCTATAGCTCAGGTGGATAGAGCACAGGATTCCTAATCCTGGTGCCCCTGGTTCGAGTCCAGGTAGGTGCGTTCTTTTATTTTAGCCAATCTTACCTTATGGTTGATAATTGACGCATTGCTTTTTTGTGAGTAAACTTACTGTACGATTCTCCGTTCGGAGGTAGAAAATGCGAAACTGGATTCCTGGATTGGTGATGGCGGTTGTGCTGCTGTGTTCCAGCCCGTTAAGCGCGGCTGAGGGTTTTGTGCCGAAATGGAATGTGGGCGATCATTGGCTTCTCGAAGCTTCATACCGCGATATGCGTTTGCCAGGTGAAGTCTGGATGCCCCCTATTCAATGGGTGTTCAAAGTCAGGGCCATCAAGGCCATTGCCGATCAAAACTGCTATGTTATTCATGTTTTTCCGCGCAATGTTTCGATGAAAGTTCAGGCGGTTCTGTGGCTGGCAGTCGATGATCTTCGGCCAATTCGCGTTATCGATATTTACCCGACGAATGAAGGTGTTAAGAGCAGCGAAAGAGACCTTGATCCGATGAACCCCCAGCCATTGCTGGCGGAAGATACTCTGGTTCCCTACGATCTTCCGGTTTTTCCGTTGGTTCGATCTGATGCCGCCATACAGAATGCCGATGGATTCAATGCCTATCGCAGTGAACCGGTGGCCCAGAGCTTCAGCCGGGTTACCAAAGTAGGTAACCTTTCTTTCAAGCGAACCGTCGCCCAGAAAAACAAAGCTCCTGAAAAGCAGTTTGCTGATACTTTCAATGCTTATCGCTCAAACAGCCGGAATTTTCAGGTTGAACTCGCTGAACCACGATCAAATACCAGTCTGATGCAGCTGTGGCAGGAAGGCTCACCCTGGGCTTTGCGCTCTGAAAGCGTTGCTCGCAAAATTCGCCTGCTGCTGCCGAAAAATGCCGGTCAGAACAACCAGAACGGAGGCAATGACTGATGAATAAGACTCTGTTAATTGTTTTAGTGCTGTCGTTATTTTCTCCATTAGTTGCAGTTGCTGCTGATGATGGTTCCGCATCCGGTGAAATCAAGCCGGCTCCATGGTCTGGTGACTGGTGGTCACGTAAAAAAGGATTCATGGTTAAAGGCTGGCCGGGTCACAGTCCATCGCCACTCGAACGCTATGATGCCTTCGTTCAGAGCCGCACCGGTAAAAACCCTGGCGCTCATGCTTGGGAAAGCAATCCGCGCAACGCCCATTACAATCCCAATGCCGAAAACTGGGAAGGCCATTGCAATGGCTGGTCAGCTGCATCGATGCTTACCCCCGAACCAAGAAAAAAACATGTTAGAAACGGAATCGTTTTTGAAACCTCAGACCAGAAGGCTATTCTGTCAGAACTTTACATGAATACCTACTGTAAATTCTACGGCAATCGTAACTGGGGCAAAAGCAATGATGACCCCGATGATATTTATCCCGATGAATTTCACCGATTGCTAATGGAATATATTGCATCTGGTAAGAGCGCCATGATCTGCGACACTTCGTGGGACAACCAGGTCTGGAATTTCCCCATGTTCAAATTCGAATCAAGCTGGTCAACCGGATGGTTCGATGATTCCAAACTCAAGGTTAAAACCACGGTTTATTACGCCGACGATGGAGTTAAACCTGATTTTCTCGGTACAAAATGGTTCAGCACTACCTATACCTATAACCTTTTTCTCGATGGTAATGGCAATATTATCGAGGGCGAGTGGACCGGTTCTTCAAGCAGGAATCACCCCGATTTCGTCTGGGTTCCCACTGGCGATGCTCCCAATCCTCCCAATTCGAACCAGGAAAACCCCTGTCTCGACCCGAAATTCGTTAAAGAAATCGTCGATGGCCCCGAAACCCAGGATCTTCGCGATGGAACCGGCCGGACACCAGACATGGTAATAATGGAAGCCGGGCTCAACCCGCAAGATATTTTCTGATTGGCGTTTTCAAATGGCCCTGTAGTCGAATTCGGCTGCAGGGCTTAATTTTTTTCTGCTTATTCAAAAGTTTTTTGTGATAAAATTCAGGGCAGAAGCGCCTGATACAAAATTAAGGTTCTCTTGAATGCGCAGAAAGGCTATGAATACAGAAAATCGAAAAGCGATGACTTTTGTGGAAATCATCATTGCTGGATTGCTGATGGTTGTAGTTTTTATTATCGGCTGGACAATTTCGAGCAGTTTTACCGGAGTGGCAAAAGTCAGAAATTATGAAAATGCAATTTTCCTGACAAACCAGGCAATTGAAGCGATTAGAGCCGCTCGTGGCCGAGAAATCGGGGTTGACCGCGATGGTCGAAAAAATACCCTGATAGCAGATTTTCATTCGTCCGAGAACCCGTATGACGTAAAAAATGGTGACGGTTTTGTGCCTGTGATAGAGATCGGCGGAGTGAAGTATCGTCGCACAATCAACGTTGAAGAGGTTCCTTCTGATAATCCCGATGTCGAATCTGGGCTGAAGCTGGTCAAGGTCAGGGTTGAGTGGAAATCCGGTGTTGATGGCAAATCGGTTGTTTTTGAAACGGTAACCGCCCATTGCGATCTGTGGTAAAAATCAAATGAAAATTTCAAACAAACGCAATGCTATTACTCTTTTTGAAGTAATAATTGCCGCTGCTTTGTTTTCTGTGCTTATGCTGGCGGTTTATAGGCTGTTTTTTGCCGAAGTCCGGCAGATTAAAACAGCCCTGGAACACATCGGCGTCAACGAGAATGCCCGCCGATTTTTTGCCCATCTTGGCAACGACATTCGAAATTCAGCCTGGCTCGATTTTCCTCGGCAGACCAATCGTCAGACTGTCCCACAGCTTATGGCGACCAATGAGGGCAAGGTCTGTTCTTTAAGACAACAGTTTTTTGATTTCGCCCTGAAGCCACCTGATCCGGGTTTTCTGCGTGAAGAAATAATTGAATATTCGCTTGAAAAATGTGACGATGGTACCAGCGACCTTTATCGCCTGGTCAAATCAAACATTCCCGGAAACAAAAAAAAACATCGAAAAAAAATCTGTGAAGGCATCAAAGAAATGCTGATTTATACGACTAACAGAAAGCCGGTTTCACTTACCGGTTTTGCTTCCGGCCTGCCTTTTAAAAATCTGCTTAATTTTGACCCGTATGAACTTGATGGAACCGGACCCTACCTTGTCCATGTCAGAGCAACGTTTGTAAGAAAGAACAACGATAAGAACAAAGAAGACGATGCTGTTCACCAGGTTCGCACCTGTTTTTCGATAAGAGGAAAATTGAACGGAGTTCATCCATGATCGGCTTCAGAAGCGGGCAGGCTCTGATCGTTCTGCTGATGGTATGCCTCGTTCTGGGTATTCTCGGCGGTGCAGTGCTTAATTTTCAGCGCGGCCAGATAAATCTTCTGTCAAAATCAGCCCGTGATTATCTGGCACTGTGTGTCGCCGAAACAGGTCTGCATTGCGTGCTGGCAGAGATGAAAGCCGATTACCAGTTTGTCACCCATGGCAACCCCTATATTCCCAGTGAAAAATGGTCGTCACCGGCCCCTCACAAATACCTTTTTCTGAAGAGTTTCAAGCAGCTTAAGCTCGACCGGAACGACCGGGGAACTTATTCGGGGCGGGTCGATCTTCCAGAAATGAAACTTAACGGCGAGTTCAGGGTAAGAGTTAAACTGATAGGGGCCAGGAACAGCCTTGATACTGAAACTGTAGATGAATCACATCGCTACTTTCTGCTTGAAGCTGTAGGAAAGGTAGAGGGAGCCTGCCGTAAGATTTCCACGGTGATTGAAAAGATTCTGCCAGGAAACTTCCTCTTCTACGACGGGCAGGTTCTCGATACCGGAGGCTATGGGCCATACAGAATTATTCCTGGGGAAGCAAGGTCAGGACGTCTTTACGGGCATGAACTTGTGATTTTCAGCCAGCGCGGCCCATTTGATCGTGGTCTTGAGTTTCTGAAAACCGAAAAGATTTCTACGCCCGGCCATATAAAGGCCGAGTCATCGGTTCAGGTCGAATTCAACAATGGGCCACGGGTCACGATCAAAAAAGGCAACGATTCTTCAGACCCTGATTCTTTCGGGCAGTTCGAGAGAAAGTCCGGTGATACGGTCATCGATTATTACTTCCAGGATGGCTATCATGGTGCAAAACCGCAGAAATTGCCGCCATTGAACCCGGCATACTGGAAAAACGCGCAAAAGCCAAGGCCTGAATTTCTTCGAGCCAATTGCGGGTTCAAAGGATTTTCAGAGTCGAAATGGCGCAATCCCGAGCGGGCCGATGAGGTGGTTTACGATCTGTTTTTCGGCTGGGAATTCAAAAATGTCGAAGACAAGGTGCTGCTTTATTCAGAAGTGCCACTGCGCATCTGGGGCTGCCCGCCCTGGAAAAGTCTGACGATTTTCTGTGAAAAAGACGTTTACATTGCCGGCGATTTCAATCAAAACCACGAAAATCCCCAGAATTACACACCGGGCTTCAAGGATTACACCAAAGACCCGCGTAACGGCACCGATAAAAACGGGGTTATGGTCATATCGATGGGCCGCATCTGGTTCGACTATTCGCAACCCTTGAATTTTCTGCGTAATGAATTGAAGACCCTGATCGATTATGAAATTGCCATGGCACTCGGCGGTGATGAGCTTAACCCGGTGGTTCTCGGGGCAACCGTTTTTCCGCCGAAAATGAGTACTACCTCATCAGACAAGCGTTTGCCCATGACGGCATTGAATTTTCACGTTATCAATGCTCTGGCAGCATTGCCAAAAACTCCGCCGGAAATCATTCCGGTAACCATGGCGGGCATCGCTGCTCACCCCGCTCTGAAAAAGCTGCGCGACTATCTTAATTACTCTTCCAAACCTGAAGAATACAAGGTGCGCTTCTGCCTGAAAAGTGATTTAAAGCGGGTTGCAATCATCGAGGGAATCGCGGGCCGTGCCTACATGACCGGAGTAATACTCGCCGGTGCCCGTGACAAGATTATCGATTCAATTCTTGAGCAGGCACAGAAAGAGATTGAAGATAACGAACCTGACCCGGCTTTGGGCCCATGGAATGCTGCCGACCGGCTTTTCAAGCTGGCGATGAAATACCCGAAAACCGGTTTTAAAATACCTGAGATGACGGTAAACGCCATGCTGATCGATTCTGCCGAGCTCAATGCCCGCTGGAGCAACGGAAACATGCCGACCAAAGTGCGCAACGAAATCGGCAATATTCAAAGCCCGCAAATGAAGAGCCTGCCTTTCATTGACAAAAACAATCGCTTTATTCTGCGCCACCACGGCTCGATGATTCACCTGCGCAATCGCACTGCCAAAACCTATCTTAGTGGTTCACTGCGCGATGACCAGTCAGTTGTGCGACGCAATGTTTACGATTCGACTTATGTAAGCGGCGGTGGCGACTATTTCCCGCCTTATCCGCTGGCCGGTTTCACCATCATCAACTGGCAGGACAGCGCCGTGCCCGAAGAAGAATTCAATAATTTTTAACCTTTCTCGCGCGGCTATTGCTTAGTCTGTTCTCTACAGGGTATCATGAAAGAATGGCGCTGCGTATTTTCATTGCCTGCCTGATCGGGTTATTGATCTTCATCGGCTGTGGTGGTGGTGGTGGCGGCGGCGGAGGTTCTGGCGCTGGAACAGGCTTGAGCCCCGTTGGTCCTGCACTGGTTAATGGCCGTATTTTTGGTACGATTGTAACCGATTCGACGGTAACATCGCTGCGCCCTGAAAACAATAGAAGCAATCGGTTATTTATCGATTCTTGCCTTTTTCTTGAAGAAATGCCCGGCATGACGACCCGCGCTGACGATCAGGGCAATTTTACCTTCGACAATGTTCCACCTGGAAATTACCGGATTATTGCCAGAATGACTTCGCTTTCCGGGCGGATATTCAAAGTCAGAACCGAACAGTTGAATGTAAGCTCTGAAGCAATGGAAAAGCGGCAAAACATATATTTGTATGAAAAAGATCTGGCGAATATCAAAATGCGGCTTCTGGTCAAAGATCTGCAGGGTAATCCGGTGGGTCGCTGCAAAATCAAGCTCTGGGGCGAAGAGTTTGCCCTCGACGAAGGCGGTTACTACGTTTCGCCCGACATGCCGACAGGTGCCATGGGCACTATCAAAATAGAACCGCCGGCTGATAAAGATCTTTCACAGACGCAAATCGTGCTTACTACAACCTCTTTCAGGGAAGATAATCTGGCGATTGTCGGGGTAACGCTTCCTACGGCCGGTATCACCAATCAGGCTCCCCAAGTAAGCCTGTCGGTTGACGATAGTCCGGCCAACGGTTCCGCTTTTCTGCGTCTGACCGGTGCCGCCTATGACCCCGAAAGAGAACCTCTGGCAATCGACTGGCAGACCACGGTCAGCACTTTTTCCTACAAATCTGATACCTACGCCGATTGGGCAATTCCATCGGAAAACGCCTCGGCAACCATTTTCTATTCCGCGCGCGAAGACGGTTTCGCTTACCCGCGCCTGACTTCTTCTGCTCGCCTTGATGTCGTCGTGGCATCAGGGGTTGTGACTTTTCCCGATGGCATAGCGGTTCAGCCGGTCAATCGCCGGGTAGAAATTATTGGTACTGCTACACTTCAGATTCCCGGCGATTCTTTTGCTCAATTTGAAGCAGTTCCAGATTTCCCTGCCGGGCTGAATCTGACTTACGCCTGGACCGCCGATCTTGGCACCATCGTTTCAGGTCAGGATCAGAAAACCATGATCTGGCGCTCGCCGGCATTAGGCCTGGGAGAATCTCTAACGACTAATATTACAGTGGTGGCTGATGATGGCATCGGTGCGGCTCAGAAGCAGATAGTTGTAAAAGTGACCGCTTCACCTCTGACTCTGATTGAACGTCCGGTCGGCACCAGTTTCGAACCCGGGCTGATCGAGTTTTTCGGCAGCGGCCGCGATTATTTAAACACCGCTATTCCTGCTGAACGCATGACCTGGTTTCTGGCAACAGGTACAGCAGATTTCATCATGCAAAAGACTGGAACAGCCTCATTTACTTACTCTTTCAGCCAGGCAGGCAGCTATTCTGTAGCTTTGCAATGTCTCGACAACGAAGGCGTAATCGGCACTGCTACCAAAGAAATTGCGATAGTCAACGCAAAACCTGTTTGCGTAATTACTGCTCCTGCTGATAATGCCAGCTTTCTCGCCAATTCGACCATCAATTTTATCGGAGTGGTCAACGATTATGAAGACGGGTTGATTACCGATGCTGCCAGAATTGTCTGGAGCTCTGATATCGATGGCTATCTCGGCTCGGGAACCAGCCTTGTGGTGCCCATACTCAGCTCAGGCCGCCATGAAATACGCCTGACTGCATTAGATTCAGCAGGATTGGCCGGTTCGAGCAGCATAATCATCTGGTATGATTTGCCGGCGCGCATTACCTTTTTGCCCACCGATCGCAGTGTAATTTTTGCCGGAAATTCGATCAGTTTTCTGGCCAGCGGAACCGATTCTGATGGCAGTGTCCTTGATGTGACCAAATTCGAATGGTATTTGAATAATCAGCCAGCCATCTGGCAGACCGGTGAAAGTTTTGTAATTGCCTCTAATTCATTGGTTCCGGGAACATATCGGGTCAGAGTTCAGGGTGAAAGCAAGTTGGGCCAGGCCGATAGTCCGACCCATGCCATTGAAGTCGGGTGGCAGCTTCCGGTTATAACCAGCCCGGCGAGCGGCACTAGATTTGACCCGGGTACCAGCATCAATTTTGCTGCAACCCCCAACTCAACCGGAACCCTCAATCTTGCATGGTTCCTGAATGAAGACCCCAATAGCTTTGGCAGCGGCCAGAATGTAACTTATTCTCCGCCAAACGGTGCTTATCGGGTAAGTTATCGTGGTACCGACAGTCAGGGCTTTGTTGGTTCGGCGACGATTGGAATCGTTGTCGAGCGCCCGCCTATTGTCACTTACACTCCGGCCGATGGAGCCTGCATTTTTGCCGGCCATAATATTACTTTTAACGGCAATGCCATTGATACAGACAACAACGTGATTCCTGATACCAGGCTGCGGTGGTATATTGACGGCGGTTTCTGGAGAACTGGCAGTGTCTTCACGGTTTCCCAAGGCTTCCTGCTCAATCAGATGGCACCAGGCACTTATCAGATAGCACTTGAGGCCGTTGGGCCATATGGCACCCTCGCTACTCGGACTCATACCATCAGAAGCGGCATCACCATGTCTCAGATCAATTCGCCCGCCAATGATTCGACGTTTACTTCGGGCACTACCATTAATTTTTCAGGCGTTCCCGACAGTATTGGGCCGATTACCATGCAGTGGTGGGCCAATTACGGCCAGCCTGGGGCCACGCCGATCGGCGAAGGGGCCAATGTCAGCACCAATTCGCTGCCTGACGGTTATTACAATATCTCTTACTTTGGTACCGACAGCACAGGTTTTATCAGCTCTGACAGTATAAATCTCAGCATTGGTCAGTTTCCCACCATGGATTTTTCACCTGGAGCGGGCACAGCCTTCTTTGCCGGCAAAAATGTTATTTTCTACGGGGTTGGAACTGACACCCTGACCGGTTTGCCCATTCCTGCAAACCGTATGGCCTGGTATATCGATAATACTCAGAGATTGGCCTCTTTCTCTGTATTCACTGTCGATCCGGCAATGGTTTCTGCGGTTGGGCCAGGGCTAAGACAGGTTGAGCTGCGTGGAACCAATTCTATCAACGCCGTTGGCAAAGAAATCAAGAGCATCTATCTCGGAGTCGCCAACGCCAGCATAAGTTCACCGCTCAACGATACGGTAATTCCTGAATCTACCATGTACAGCTTTACCGGCACTCCCGACACCACTGGTCCGATTACCATGCAGTGGTGGCTCGATTATAACACGGTTGGCTCGACCCTGCTTGGCAATGGTACTACGCTCAATGCCATCATTCCTAATGGCAATCATTTTATAACCTATATTGGAACCGATTCGGCCGGGGTGGTTAGCTCTGCGACTATCCGGGTAATCGTCAGCAACAGTCCTGCGATTAACTTCACTCCCGGAAATGGCTCGCGACTTTTTGTCGGGCAACCTTTCAACCTGACAGTTGGCGGGGATGTCGTTGAAGCTACGGCCAAATGGTATCGCGACAGCGAAACTGCAGCATTCAGAAGCGGCTCGCCGGTTCAGGTCAATGTTGGTGATCTCAGTGTCGGCCTGCACCAGATCAAAGTTGAAGCACAAAACTCTCTTGGTGTAAGCAGTGACATAACCAACAGCATTTATTACGGCGTAACCCTGGCTCAGATCACCGCGCCCGCGTCGGGTTCAACTTTCCCGATTGGCTCAAATGTGGCATTTGCCGGTTCTCCTGCAACTCTGGCCCCGATCGATATGCAGTGGTACCGCTCAAATGGCGGAGCGCCGGTGTATATGAGCAATGCGGCCAGCTTCAATACCAGCACCATTCCTGCCGGTCTCAACACCATCACTTATCTGGGCACCGACAGTGCCGGTTATTGCAGCTCTTTCAGCGTTCAGATTCTGATGAACGATTCGCCGACCATTACTTTCACCCCGCCTGCCGATGGTGTTTCTGATGCGGTGATTTTTGCCGGGGCTTCGTTCAATCTGGCAGGGTCTGGAATCGAAGCGATCGCACCAAACCCGCCAATCAATGCCTCGACTTTCAAATGGTATATTGATGGAGCCCTGTTTGACACCGGATCACCTGCAACCGTTAATGCCGGTGACCTGACCGTGGGCTGGCACACCATCGATGCAGCCGGTGTTGACCAATACGGCACCACTGGCACCGGAACCCACGATATTTTCTACGGTCATCCGCTTGCCGACATCATATCCCCAGCGTCAGGCTCGACTTACAGCATCGGTGCCAATATAAACTTCACCGGAACCCCGGATACGACGGCACCGATTACCATGTACTGGTATTTCGATTATGGCAAGGCCGGCGAAACTCTGCTTGGCAACGGGGCTAACCTGACTTACAGCTTTGCAACCCGAGGGGTTAAGACCATTTCTTATATCGGCACTGACAGCGCCGGTCTGCTGAGCCGCAAGGATATTCAGATACTGATCAACGAAACCCCGACCATGACCATTGCTGCCCCGGTAAACAACGGCAAATATTTCGGCGGTCAGATACTGAGCGTATCGGGTTCGGGTGTCGATCTGGGCGGTTCACCGATTTTGACCAGCACTTTTAAATGGTATCGTGACGGTTCTTCCTGGCGAAACTCTGTTGCAAATTTTTCAGCCACCATCGCCGAGCTTGGCACTGGCACGGTTAACGTCAGACTCGACGGCACCGATTCCTTCGGCACCACCGGCACAGTTACCAACACGATTCAGACTGGCATCGACGTGCCGCAGATCACCGGGCCCGCTTCAGGCACCAGATACGCTCTGGGCAGTAATGTTGCGCTGACCGGTTTCCCCGATCTGACCGGGCTGATACCCACAGAATGGTACTGGACCCAGGGAACCGCCGTTTTCGGCGCCGGACCCAATGCCTCAATCGCAACATTGCCCAGGGGTCTGCACACTCTCAGCTACCGAGGCACCGACAGCGCCGGAACCACCAGATCCGGTGCCATTCAGGTTGTTCTCAATAACCCGCAGACGGTGAGCATCGCAACTCCGGTTAACAATGGCAACTACTTTGGTGGTCAGACTCTGGCGTTTTCGGGCAGCAGCACCGATTCAGGCGGCTCAGCCGTCGATACTTCGACTTTTAAATGGTTCAGAGACGGAACCAATTTCAAAAATGGTTTCGCCAATTTTTCGGCTTCGGTAGCTGATCTGCCTACCGGCACTCTGCAGATCGGTCTGCAGACCAAAGATAATCTGGGCACTTACAATGGTGCAACCCACACGATTGAAGTGGGAATCAGCCATCCTTCGGTTAGCAGTCCAGCCTCTGGAACCCGCTATGCTCTTGGCAGCAACATCGCTCTGACCGGTTCCCCTGATCTGACCGGGGTGATAAGCACCGAATGGTATTGGGTGGAAGGGGCTGCCGTGTTTGGTGCCGGACCCAACGCTTCGATTGCCACTCTGCCTCGCGGTCTGCAGACTTTGACCTATCGCGGCACCGACGATGCTGGCACTACCAGGTCAGGCAGCATTCAGATAGTGCTTAACAACGCACCGGCAGCCGCCATTGCTTTACCCGCCAATAATGGCAGATATTTTGGTTACCAGACCCTCAGTTTCTCGGGAACCGGCACCGATTCAGGTGGTGGCGCAATTGCCGCCGCCAATTTCAAATGGTTCCGCGATACCACCAATTTTAAATCCGGTGTCGATGCTTTCACCGCCACGGTTGCCGAAATGCCCACCGGCACCAGAGATATTGGCCTGCAGGTTAAAGACGAATTCAACGCTTATGGCGGTGCAACCTATACCATCGAAGTGGGTGTCAGCCACCCGACCATCTCAAGCCCGGCTTCAGGAACCAGATTTGCTATCGGTGCAAATGTAAATTTCACCGGTAGCCCTGATTCGGGTGGCCCGCTTACCATGAATTGGTATCTTGATAACGTAACTCTCATGGGAAGCGGCGCAAATATTTCCTATGCCTTCCCGACCCGCGGGCTCAAGACTATCACCTACATTGGAACCGATTCGGCCGGATTATCGAAATCGAAAACCATTCAGATTGTGATAAATGACCCACCCACTTTTACGATTATCGATCCAGATAATAATGGCAAGTATTTCGGCGGGCAGAATATCAATTTCAGCGGCTCTGGCACAGATTCTGGTGGTTTTGCCATCCCCGTGGCATCGCTTCGCTGGTATAAAAACAGCGCTCTCTACAAGAGTGGCACCAACAGCTTTGCCGGAACCGTCGCCGAACTCCCCACCGGAACCATCAACATCTCGCTGGGTGGTCTCGACGATCTCGGCACTTTCAACAGCGCAACTTACACTATTCAGGTCGGTATCGGGGTGCCTTCCATAACTGCCCCCGCTTCTGGCACCAGATTCGACACTGGTGCAACGATTTCTTTCACCGGCACTCCTGATTTGACCGCATTGATTCCCACCGACTGGTGGTGGCCGGAAGGCACCACGTCATTCGGCGGCGGCCCGACTTTGAATACTTCAGCCCTCACCCGTGGTGTTCAGACTATTACTTACATAGGCACTGATACCCAGAATACCGCCAGGTCATCTACTATTCAGGTGCTCATCGACAAACTTCCAACGTTTATTTCAAAACCCTTCATCAGCTCTCCGGCAAAATTTGCCGACGGGCCAGAATACCCGCTGCCTTCGAATTATATTCCCATTCATCTTGCAAGCCCTGGTATGCAGGTTACCTTCAGCGTAACCGCTCAGGAAGAAGACACCGACATTATTGCCCCGGCGAAAATCAACTGGTATGAAGGCGCAGTGCTGCTTGGCAATGTGGCAACCCTGACCCGCAACTTTGAAACGCCCGGCAGTTACACTTACACGGTTCAGGTTCAGGATGAATACAACCAGATTTCAACCGCTAGCTTTACTTTCTGGATCTGGGATTCGGAAGGTTACAATACTTTCACTCCGCTTGGCGGTGCCCCCTTTGGGCCAGGAACCCTGAGCGGGCCAACGGCTATATTAGGATTTGGCAATAATGCGGCTTTCGTTATTGATCCGGGTAATTCACGAATCGTTAAATTGAATCGTCTTACCGCCGGATTAACCACAATTGGTGATTTTCCCTCAATTGCTACTGAGACTGCTGTTGCTTCCCAGACTCATTCTTACCTGGATATTTCATATACTGGCACGACCTTATACAGTCTCGGCAACCTTTCCGGCGGAAATTACCGAATTCAGAGCTGGGATACTGGCACCTTGCATTCTTCAATCAGAAACTATTATATTCCCGATGGCAACCTTTCAACTCAGTTCAAAAATCCATTTGGATTCTGCGTCGATGCCAATGCAATTTATGTCGCAGATACCGACAATAACCGCATCAAAAAACTAGATATTACCAATGGGGTTTTCTTTAGTGAATCTCAGGCTTTAAGCACGCCTCGTGACATTAATCTGATCAATGCCACCACTCTTGGAGTTTCTGAATATGGTAACGATAAGGTACTGAGGTTCGGCAACGATTTGAATTCGGTGGCCAGCTGGCTTTCTCAGACGGTTAACAACCCGACGAATTTTGCTTACAGTTCCACTGGTAACACATACGTGACTGATCAGACTGCCGGGACTCCAAGGGTTCATGTAATCAATTCAAGCGGTAATTTGATTTATTCATTTGGAAAAAACGGCAACGGCATCGATCGCGGTGAATTTACCGAGCCTTACGGTATTGCCATTATTCAAAATGACCTTTATGTCACTGACCGCACGAATAACTACATCATCAGATTCAGAACCGGCGCATGGTAAGTTGTAATGAAAAGTGGTTTCCAGAA
Organism: Candidatus Methylomirabilis sp.; assembly: GCA_020722725.1. Taxonomy (GTDB): domain Bacteria; phylum Muiribacteriota; class Ozemobacteria; order Ozemobacterales; family Ozemobacteraceae; genus DYKG01. The sequence continues at coordinate 57,604 of DYKG01000003.1, read as the reverse complement.
CTTGCCCAAATCAGATTGATTTGTCATACGAATCACAGAAGAAATATTCGTAGGGGTCGACCTTCGCGTCGGCCCGCTTTAAATCGTAGTGTCACGAACGAATTAAGTTGGTATTATTCCAGATCGAGAGATTGTTTGCCCATGAAGACGCCACCGGCGGTGCCAACCCAGACTTTGCGGCGGGCGCCGGCAAGACCTGAAGCCTGAGTCAGGCAGGTAATCGTTTTGTGATTGCCCAGACCGCTGCGTATGCGTTTCCAGGTTCCACCGGCATTAGTTGAGCGATAAAGGCCATCTTCGCTGCCTGCCAGTACATTTATGGTGTTTGTCGGGTCAACTATTATGGTTCTGGTATTTACTATACTGCCAGAGGTAAATGGGCGTGCAGCCCAGCTAACACCATTGTCAACCGAACGATAAACGCCCGCTACCGTTGCTGCCCAGATGGTATTTCTATTCACTACGTCAATCGCAATATCAAGAGGAGGTGAAGTCTGGGGTAATCGTGGCTGCTGACTTGGTAACGGTTGATTAGGTGTCAAATCATAAATAAGTGCGAGTTGCCAAGTGTCGGTCGCCGGTGCCGGTCCTCTGAAAGCTGTGGCTGGAGATATTGTCTGAAGATTGGACTGATCAGTTCGCAGCAGATAAAGAAATACACCGCCCTCACCACCAGCGTAAAGCCGGTCAAGGTATTCATCATACGCAATGGTTTTGAGTATGGCATTGATTGGATTTACCTGGTCGGTATCACCAAACGCTACAACCGAGCCACCTGAACCATTGGGGCGTCCTTCTAATACCCTGTATTCGTCGGTAGTGTTCAAAACTTTTAAAATAGAATCGAACTGGTCTGGATTACTGCTGTTTAAAGTAATTTTATATACACCATTTGGTGTTGTTGTGAATAGGATTCGCGGATCGGTTGCGTCAAAGGCAAGTTTAAGAAAGTTTTCATTGGGCAGCGTGGTTTCTGGTCCACCAGAGAAAGTTAGCAGCAATGAAGAATCAGTATTCGCGTCGATGAAGTAAATTCCATTGATAGTTCCGGCATAAACTTTCTGATTAGCTGATATTGCCAGGTGGCTGACAAAAAATTTGCCGTCAGTCTGTTTTGCCGTATTAAAAAGGCCGGCAATGCCGCTCCAATCGCCACCGGTCGTATTGCCTGGAAGGTCTGAAAATGTCGATTTCCAGACACCATAGCCGCTGGTGCCTGCATAAACCGTAAAATCAGTGCCGCTCGCGGTAAAGGGGTTGACCATAATAGTATTGATCGGCATTACCTCACCGGTAATCGAATCATACATATTGTTGCGCTTGGGTAACCAGAAGTCACTCAATTGAACCATTACTTCTGCATAGGCAGTTGGATCGTAATTTGAAGAAGCTCTAACTGTGACTTCATTTACGAAGATTTCATCAGGAGCCGTGTAAAGACCATTGGCGTCAATTGAGCCATACTGCTCTGAATCGGTAGTTCCGTTAACCGTCCAGCTTACTGATGTGTTGCCGATAACCGTAGGAGTGACCGATGAAAAGAACTGCAGCTTGCCAACTTCGGCAACCGTGGCAGCTTGAGAGATCGAAGCGACTTTTTCGATCGAATCATAAATTTCAACCACAACCTTGGGAGTGATCGATGCGATTGCTGTAGATGAAGCCAGTGGGTCGGCCACCGAGGTTGCCCTGATAATAACCGCATCGGCTGCAGTGGCGTCTGACTCGCTCGGCAACTTGGCCGGTCTTCGATATTCTGCTGTAGTTGAGTCTATTATGGTTAGAGAGCCGCGATCGATGAAGGTTTTGCCATCTGCCGGCATGTAATCGGTGCGGTTGAGGTTTTTGAATTCCCATATTACCGCTTCGCTGGCTGTTCCCAGAAGATAATCGAAACCCTGGGCTTTGAAAGTAATCGGTGCAATGATCGGCATCGAAGAGGTTGCCGGCGGCTCAATGGTGAAGCGCAATGGCGGGTAAACAGTTATGATGGTGCTTTTGCTTGCCCCATCGATGGTCGCTGTTACTGATGCCTGCTGAATTCGGGCGGGAGACGAGGCATAAAAGGTTACCGAATGGGGCGAAACCGTAGTCGTGGTAGTGACTGATGGGTTGTTGGGGTCGAAACTGCCCATATTTGTCGGGCTGATTGCCCAGTTCATCGTATTTACGCTGGTGCCGGTGACGGTAGCAGAAATTGTCAGCGGGTTGTTTCTTTGCGCGTCACCGCTGGTCGGGCTTAAAACTAGATTTGGGCCGGTAGAAATAGTCAGGGTCATGGTTCCGGCAACAGTTGTCGGGGCAGAAATAGACCTGATGCCAATGGTGACTGGGTTTTGCGTTGGGGCAACCGCGGGAGCGTTGTAGGTTAATGTCGCAACTGTGCCAAAATCAGCAGCGACACCGGCAGAGATAGAAACGGTACCCGCAACCGGCAGTTGACTAATTTCGAATGCCCGGGTACTGTTGAGAATTTTTACTGCAACGTTAAAACTCTGGCCAGGGGCAACCTGATCATTGATTGCATCATAGGTGAATTTGCTGTCCCGCTGCTGAAAAAGCATTTCAACTGAAGTGGCCAGATTGACGGTGGAGTAGGCAAAAAGTGTTGAAATAAGTGTTGAATCAGCCCTTACAACCGTTTGAGACGGAACGTAAACCGGTGCCGGGGCAGTGAAAAGCCCGTCATTGTCTATAGTTCCTGAGCCGGTGATAACCCGCCATCTGATGCTTCCAACATCTGCCATTTCGATGTTTTTGATTGTGGCGTTGAACTGCTGCTCCCGCCCTGATGTAAGGGTTGCGCTTTCAGGAGAAATGATGATCTGGGGGCCGTCAATTTCAATGCTGGTAGTCTGGAAAAATCCCAGGTTTCCGGCAAGGTCACTGAATCGAACCCATATTTTATGCTTGCCCACCGGCAATTTGTCTGAACTGAGCGGAACTGCTACAAACGGGCTTGTAACATCAGTAAAAGAAATGGGCTCGGTGGTTGTTGCCGGTGTTATAGCATAGTGTGCTTTGAACGTGCTGGTGTCTGCGGCAGTAAAATGCAGATAAACCGGAAGACTGGCAAGCAAGGCGAATGATGCCACTTCAGACTCTGCGGTTTCGCCTTCTCTGATATCAATCGTATTTCCGGTCGGGGCCACGGTATCAAGAGTGATGAGAGCGGTTACCGGCCCATATTCGTTGCCCGCTCTATCTTTGAAAAGACCATAAACCGTCTTTTCACCATCGGTTTCAGGTAGAACCCAATCCAATGAACTTTTGAAATTCAGCCATTCCATGGTTGAAGTCGGGGCTGCGGTGTTAGTGATCTTCATCTGCACCGGCGGTGTCGAAAAACTGAAACTTAGAGCTACTGCAGTTGTTGCCGTAACCGTTTTTCCTTCATTAATCTTCATCGTTACTTCAGGAGGAGTAGTGTCTAAAAGTATCGAGGCGTTGAAACTTTCTTTTTCATCCGCTTTGCCACCGCGAAATCTGCAATAGACCGTTTTCAGGCCGTCGCCGCTGCTGAATTTCCAGCGCCGGCTTTCAGTGTAAGTTTCCCAGAATGAATTGAGAAAATCTGCTGAATTTGACAGCTGCATATGAGTTGCACCGGGAAACATGATTTTCAGAACCGCTTCAGAATTGTTGGTTATCGCGCTCCCGTCGTTGATCCAGATTCCAAGGTAACCGGTCAGGTTCATAAGAATGCTGTCAGATTGAACAGCAGTAACATTTCCTGAAACATCACGAAATTGCACGTAGATTCGTCGAGTTCCCGCTGTGGTTGTTTTAAATGAATAGCTGTAGGTCTGGGAAAAACTTACCCAGGTTGCTTCGGCCATGTCATAGGTTTCACTTATTCGCATTTGCGTAGCGTTATCGGCTTCCAGATCCAATGTTACGTTCTGATATTTGGTTTCGTAATCACCCTCATTGATTGCTACTGAAAGGTTTTGGGGCCCGGGCTCGGGAGTGGTGGCCATGAACAGACCACGGTAGACAAAATCCTGACCGTCATCACCGGTCAAAAACAACGTGACTTCATAATCGGTCAATGGTTTGAGGTTGTCGATCCTGGTCTGATGGTATATTGCACCAGCCTGACCGATGGTTTTAACCTGCTGAAAACCGCCAACCGGGCCGTATTCAACCGAAGCTCGACTGGCTCGATTCGATCTGAATTCAATTTCAAAAGAAGTCGAGGCGATGTTGTAGATTTTTACATCCACAATGCCCAGAAGAGAGGTTTCGTTAACCTGCTTTTGCGTATTGCCGGCAACCTGAACCCCACGACTGAAGATGACTTCGCTGTCTCCGGTTACTGCAACCAGATCGTAAAGACCCTGAGAGAGTTGGGTGAAGCCAAAATAACCCGCAGAGTCGGTCAGAACTGTTTCGGCAGTCTGCCCGGCAGAATTTACCGCAGAGACAGGAATATTGCCATAGAGTTGCCGGTCAGCAAAATAAGCCCTTCCAGCCAGAATTGCCGGGGTATTGAGGCTGACCAAACCGGTCGGATTGCCGCTGCCGCCCCCGCCAACCCCAAGGCAGCCTATAAAAATGCACAGGCAGAGAAATAAAAAGATGGCCAGAAGGTTCTTCATAACCGCGATCTTAGCATGATTGCGGGGAAAGTTCAATAGTGCAGCCTGCTTCAATTCATAAAATTAGCCCGCTGATTCGTCGTAACGTTTTTTGAGCTTTTGAATGTCTTGCCACATCTGCCAGTTGGGGCTGCCGCGCTCTCTTGATCCACTTCTTACCAGATATGAGGGGTGGTACATTGCCATGACGGGCAGACCGAAAATTGAATTGAACCATTCACCATGAATTTTTGTGACACCTGGAGTATCGGCACCAATAACGAACCTGATGGCAACGTTGCCGAGACAGGCAATCAGTGAGGGCTTGATCAGGTTTAGCTGTCGTCTGAGAAAGGGTGTGCAATGATGCATTTCTTCAAGGGTCGGGTTGCGGTTCTCCGGTGGCCGACACTTTAGAATGTTACATATAAAAACCTTTTCGCGTTCAAACCCGGCAGCTTTCAAAATTTTGTCGAGATGCTGCCCGGCGCGGCCAACAAAGGGTGTGCCACAGGCATCTTCGTCTGCCCCAGGAGCTTCACCAATGAATACCAGCCGGGCGTTGGGGTTACCGACCCCAGGAACGGTGAATCTGCGGGTTTTACACAGCTCACATTTTTCACATCGGGCAATTTCTGAAACAATTTTCTCAAATGAATCATCAGAAATCGGCGTTTCATCGCCTGGCGGAGACGAATATCTGCTGTTTATGCCCGGCAGGGCGGGGGCCCTTTTCATTATAGCACTTAGCGTATCCAGGCTGTGATCAACCGGTTTTGCTTTTTCAGCTGGTTTTTTGGCATGCAACGAGTCTGGTCTGCCAGAAGAAAAGGCTGAAGAAGTTGTAGCTGATGCCTGCACGGCAGACTGCTCCATTTCAATCTCTTCGCATGGTTCAAGCAGCGCAATTTCAGCTTCAAACATGCCATCCTGCCCGGGAATAGTCAAAAGACTGATTAAATCAACTGTTTCAATTTCTACTGCTTCAGTCTTCTTTCTCGCCGCACACATCAGGGTTATTTCTTACCAGACTGACCGTCGATACGGTAAACTTTGGTTACGCCAATTACCCTTGAAATGGCTCTTATCAAGCTTTCTAGAGAATTAGAGTCGCGCACTTCAACAGAAAAATCGAGCAGGCCGGTTTTCTGTTTGGTGGTTTTGGCCGTCGCCGAATGAATGTTGACCCCCTGATTGGCGATGACGCTGGTTACTGAATTGAGCATGCCCTTGCGATCGGTCGTTTCGATGCGAACTTTGGCCAGGTATTCGCCGTGTGGTTCTGTCTCATCGTCAATTCCCATATCCCAGTGCACGTCGATCAGGCGGTTTTCCGAGTCGGCCAGCAGATTTTTTGTATTGGGGCAGTCCTTTTTATGAACGGTTACACCCCGCCCACGGGTGATGTAACCCATGATTTCATCACCGGGAATCGGATTGCAGCAGCGTGAAACCTTGATCAATGTGTCTTCAAGCCCACCAACGATGATGCGCGGACCTTTGGTTTTACTCTTTTTCTGCTTTTCCCGACGGGCCGGCTTGCTTGGTTTGGGAACCGATTTCACAACCAGGTCAGGAAAAAGCTTTCCTAAAACCTGCTGAGACCTGACTTCTCCAGCCCCGATGCCGGCAAAAAGCTCTTCAAGAGATGGAAAGCCAAGATCTTTAACTTTCACGGTAAAAGCCGCTGTTTTGAAAGTTTTCTCTGTTTCCCGGTCGCCGCCCATCTTTGCGAAAGTTTCAAGAAACTCTCGTTCGCCGCTGGCGATATATTCTTCGCGAAATTCTTTTTTAAGCCAGATTCTGATTTTGCGCCTGGCACTGGCCGAACCGACAATCTTGAGCCAGTCGCGGCTGGGGCCTTTCTGATTTTTACTGGTGATGATCGAAACGATATCACCATTCTGCAGGCGGTATTCAAGCGGAACGATGTGACCGTTGACCTTGGCTCCCATGCAGCGATGACCCACATCAGTATGAATTGCGTAAGCAAAATCGATGGGTGTGCTGCCGTTGGGCAATTCAATTACTTCACCCTTGGGAGTAAAAACATAAACATGATACTGAAACAGCTCAACCTTCACCGTTTCCATGAATTCAGAAGCGTCTTTTACTTCCTGATACCAGTCGATGAGGTTGCGCAGCCAGGAAAGCTTTTCTTTATAGTCAGGAGTGGCGTCTTTGCCGCAGCTTTCTTTGTAATCCCAGTGGGCAGCGATGCCTTCTTCGGCGATGCGATGCATTTCATCGGTTCTGATTTGAACCTCAAGTGGTCTTCCATCAAAGATTACCGAAGTGTGCAGCGATTGATACATATTCGGCTTGGGAACTGCAATGTAATCCTTGAATCGCCCGGGAATCGGCCTCCAGTATTTGTGAACCATGCCCAATGCGGCATAGCAGTCTTTGACCGATGCAGTAATGATGCGAATTCCAAGAAAATCATAGAGTCCTGCAAGGTCAGTGTTGTATTTCAACAATTTATTGTAAATCGAATAGGCCTGCTTTGGCCGCCCCGAAACGTCGGCTTTGATGTGAAACTCTTTCAGGTGGTTTTGAATCTGCTGCATGGCGGCTTTAAGTTTCTGATCACCCTCAAGACCGGCTTTGGCCAGAAAATCGCTGATTTCCTGGGCTTTTTCCGGCTGTAGAAACCTGAACGAAATCTCTTCAAGTTCGCTCTTAACCTTATTAATACCCAGGCGGTGGGCGAGGGGGGCATAAATTTCCAGGGTTTCGCGGGCTACATATTTCTGCTTGACCGGAGGCAGGAACTGAAGGGTTCTGATATTGTGCAGGCGGTCAGCAAGCTTGATCAGAATTACTCTGACATCGTTGGTCATGGCGAACAGCATTTTTCTGAAGTTGGCCGCCTGAGCCGCAGTGGCTGAGCTGAAAAACATCTTGTTCAGCTTGGTTACGCCTTCGACCAGTTGCGCCAGCGTTTCGCCAAACATTTCCTGAAGGTCCGCCAAAGTTGCATTGGTATCTTCAATAACGTCATGAAGCAGCGCAGCGCAGATTGAAGTTGAATCGAGCTTGAGTTCTTCGGCAACAATCATCGCTACCGATTCGGGATGAAGGAAATATGGCTCTCCCGATGCACGAAACTGGTCTTTATGGCACTCTTCGGCAAATTTGTAGGCTTTTTCAATGCGGTCAAAGTCCGCTTCAGGGTTGTATTTCTTTACTGCGGCAATGATTTCTGGAAGTGGAATTTCAACTCACCTGCTTTTCGTCTGTTTTAAAGCTTTTTATTGCTTCATCATTATCGTTGAAAACCATGAACTGATGCGTGAATTGAGTAATCAGAAAAACTCTTCGCATCTTGGGGCCAAGGTTTACCAGGCGCAGATCTCCACCCTTTGCCCTACTGCTTTTCAAACCATGAACCAGAACACCCATTCCGGCCGAACTCATGTACTGAAGGTCAGACAGGTTGACAATCAGCCGAACCTGATTTTTTTCAATCAAATGGTCAATTTCTTCTTTGAACTGATCAGAGTTCTCAAAGGTAACTTCACCGTGAATTTCAATTACACTGGTGTCGTTTTCATGCTGGTGGGACTGAATGGATAAACTCATGAAAACTCCTGAGGTTTAGATGCTTGGTCAATAAAAATAGCACCGTCAGAGAATTTGTGTCAAGAACGGCTTGATGCTTATTCTTCTTCTGTTGAATCGGTGGTCGGAAGTGGTTCGCCAGCCTCTTTAAGCCGCAGATGATAACTCAATGATTCGAGTTCGGTGGTAAGATCGACATTGTTTACCACTACATTCTCATTGGAAATCAGCTTGAATGGAGCAAAATTCAATACCGCCTGCACACCTGAAAGCATTATCAGATCGTAAATCTCTTTAATCGCCTGTGCCGGAACCGTTAAAATCAGTATTTCAATGTTGCGGTCTTTGACTATTCTCGGCAGATTTTCTATCGGGCAAATTTCGCCGGCATCAGCGGACAGAACGGTTCCAATAACCCTGGGGTCATTGTCGAACAAGGCAGAAACTTTAAAATTGCGCTTCTCAAAACCGGTGTAAAGTGCCAAAGCTCTGCCGAGTCGGCCTCCCGCACCAATTATTGCAACTTTTCTTACCTGCTGCAAACCCAGAATCTTGATTATGTGGTCTCGCAGTTTTTTTACCGAATAGCCTACACCCCGTTTGCCGAATTCTCCGAAATAAGCGAGATCCTTGCGCACCTGGGCGGGGTTTAGAGCGAGATATCCGGCTAGATCCTGGGACGAAATAACCTTTGCTCCATCATTTTCCAGGCCACTCAAATAGCGTAAATAGACCGATAATCTTCTGATTGTTGCCTGTGGTGGAGCTTGTTTCTTCGTCAAAATCGATCTCCTCTAAATGATCATTCATTTATTCACAACCTATTTACCACAGATTGGGAGCAGATGACAAGCATTACCCAAAAATTACCTGGGAAGCCCTTTATATAAAAGCTCATTGACTATTTTTCAAACGCGGGCATTTCGACAAGCTCAATTACCGCATTTTTCGGTCGCTAGCCAGCTTAGCCGGTCGAAGCGGTTTAAAAAAATTGATTTTTTCAACAAGTCTTTGTATAGACAATAGGGTTGTTTTTAAACTGGTAGCCCCTGAGAAATTCTGCGGCACCAAGACGCGATTTGCCTGGCCGCTGCAGTTCATTTAAATAAATGCTTGAATCATTGCCGCAGCCGACCAGAATCTTATTATCCTCAATTTTCACAGTTCCCGGTTTGCCGGTATTTTGTGGGCCCTCAGATGCCTTAAAAACTTTGATTCGTTCTTCACCATCGTTGAACCAGGCCCCCGGAAATGGGCTCATTGCGCGAATCAGGTTCAATAAGGCAGCGGCGCTTCTGCTGAAATCAAGCCAGGCGGTCTGCGGGCCTATTTTGCCAGTGTAAGAGGCTTTGCTATGGTCTTGAGTTACGGGTATGATTAGGCCTTCGGCAAAGCCTTTGAGCGTGGGTATTAAAAGTCCGGCTCCATCGAGGCTCAGTTTGTCATGCAGGCTCTCAAGATTGTCATCGGGGTGTATTTCAATTTTCGAGACGGCAAGCACGTCCCCTTCATCCATTTTGCTGTTCATCAGCATGATGGTGTTGCCAGTCACCCGATCACCGTTGATCAGAGCGTGATGGATCGGTGAAGGGCCGCGGTAGGCGGGAAGAAGCGACGCATGGACATTAACTGGGGCAATCGCAGGAATATCAAGGACTTCCTGGGGTAAAATCAACCCGTATGCGACTACCACCAGAAAATCGGGCTGGTAGCTTTGCAGCTTTTCTATCTCTTCAGGAAATTTGCGAAAGGAAGCAGGGCTGTTGACCTCGAGCCCATGCTTGAGAGCAAACTCTTTTACCGGGGTGGGAGTACAGAGTTTTCCCCGGCCTTTGGGGCGGTCAGGCATGCAGTAAACTGCGGCGACCTTGAAATCTGGTGCCACTAAAAGAGCCTGCAGCGGTGGAATGGCGAACTCCGGGCAACCCATGAAGACAACCCGGTAGGTTCTTTCACTCATGATTCCGATTCCTCATCATCTTCAAGTAGTGAATGGCCTTCCTGAATCAGTTCCAGGTCATGCTTTATCTGCAGGCGACGGGCTTTTGAAATACGATCGATGAATAGAACGCCATCAAGATGGTCAAGCTCGTGCTGAATGGCTCTGGCTAACAGGCCTTCGGCTTCTATTTCAAATTTCTGGCCTTCAAGATTGGTGGCCCGGGCCACTACGCGGGTAGCGCGTTGAACCTTTTCACTCAAACCGGGAAAAGAAAGGCAGCCTTCATCGCAGATTTCTTTGCCGGAAGATTTAACTATTTCTGGATTGATGAATACCAGCGGATTTTCGCCCGTGTCGATGATTGCAAGTCGAATGTTCTTGCCGATTTGTGGGGCGGCCAGACCAACGCCATTGCTTGCATACATGGTTTCAAACATATCTTCGACCAGGCGGCGAATATCGTTGTCGATCTTTTCGACCGGCTGAGATTCATTTCTTAATGGCTCTTCGCCATAATGCAAAACTCGGTAAACCATCGTTCCCTCCAGCAAAATTCAATGGTTTCATGATAATACATACTGTTAGTTTTGTAAACCAGGGGCATTTAGAGCATGAAAAAGGGGTTGATATCTACGCCGATTCTTGTGTCTCCCGGTTTTTTTGTCGCGGCCAGTGCGGTTCTGACTACCTCTGTAAGTTTGTCGAGTTCGGGCATTTTTAACATCAGCTGAAACCGGTAGCGGTCATTCAAACGTTCGATTGATGCAGGAGCCGGACCAAAAAGCATGGTATCGTCTATCAAATGATGGCTTTTTATTGCCTGAGCAAGGCGCTGTGCGGTATCTAACGCTTTTTCGACATCGGTTGCTGAAACGATGAATGAAGCCAGTTCGGTAAAAGGCGGAAAAACCGCTTCTTTTCTCATCGCCGATTCTATCTGGTAAAACCCATGATAATCTTCAGTCAGAGCATACTGTATTGAATGGTGGTCTGGGTAATAGGTCTGCAGAATTACGTTGCCCGGGTGTTCACCCCGGCCGGCACGGCCTGAAACCTGTGCCAGCAGCGAAAAATTGCGCTCAGAAGAGCGAAAGTCGGGAATTCGCAAAAGGCTATCGGCAGCAAGAATGCCTACTACCGTAACATTGGGAAAATCGAGCCCCTTTGCTACCATCTGGGTACCGATAAGAATATCGATCTCACCCTTGCCGAAGCGGTCGAGAAGCTGCTCCATGCTCCCTTTGGTTGAAACTGTGTCAGAATCCAGGCGCGCCACCCGCGCTCCGGGAAAATACCGGCGGGCCTCGGCTTCTACTCGCTGAGTGCCGGCTCCAAAAAATTTAATGGTGGCACTGCCGCACCTGGGGCAGGTTTTGGGAATACCCTGCATTTCTCCGCAATAATGGCAGCGCAGAATCTGACTGCCCGCATGATAAACCAGTGAAACCCGACATTTTGAGCACTCCATCGCTTCTCCGCATTCACGGCACAAGACGAAGCTGCTGTAGCCACGACGGTTCAGATAAAGAATGATCTGCTGACGATTCTGCAGGGCCGAATTGATAGCCGAGTTTAACTCACCGGAAAAAATCGACCGGTTCTTGCGGGTAACCAGCTCATAGCGCATATCGACCACTTTCACTTTCGGCGGTTGCCGGTTGCTGATACGGGTATTCATTTCAACTAACCTGAATTCGCCGGTCTTGCAGTGGTAAAAAGAATCGATGGTTGGAGTGGCAGAACCCATTACCAACAGGGCGTTTTCTATCTCACAGCGCCGCTTAGCCACTTCTCTGGCATGGTAGCGTGGTGAATCTGCCTGCTTGAATGATGGTTCGCCTTCCTCGTCGAGAATAATTGTGCCAAGTCTGGGAACCGGTGCGAATACAGCAGATCTGGCGCCGACAACAACGGGGCAGTCTCCATTGCGAATGCTTTCCCACTGATCGAAGCGTTCTCCAGGCGAAAGGCGGCTGTGAAGAATCGCAACTCTTGTGCCGAAACGGTCTTTGAATCTTTTCATCATCTGCGGGGTCAAAGAAATCTCAGGAACCAGAACGATAGCGGTTTTTTTCTGATTGATAATTTCGGCTACCCAGCGAAGATATACTTCGGTTTTGCCTGAACAGGTCACCCCTCTTACCAGCACTGGTCGATGATCAGATTGATAAGAGTCTTTAATCTCATTTAAAACATTTATTTGATCATTGCTGAGTTCCGGTATGCTCTCCGGCGGGCGATGATAATATTCGTCTTCGGCCACCTGACGCATAACCCGTTCTTCTGCTTCGACAATCAATCCCTTTTTCTTCAGTTGATTGATCGGGGCCTGGCTGGTCTGAGCAATTCGTGCCAGCAGCGTTGAGGTGGGTGCGGTACTCAGATGGGTCAAAGTCTGCAGAACGACTTTCTCTTTGGCGGTCAGCCGTTCAAGATCGATAACCTTGTTCTGAACCGGCTTGAGCACCTTTATAACTTTTGGCCCGGCTGAAACGCTCAGGCTGAAAGAAATTTCTGCGGCGCCCGAACTCACCAGACTGCCTATTTTACCTGACATCTGCGGAAATTTTTCGACGAAACTCTGATAGGAAACCCATGCCTGCTGCGCCAGCCAGATTAAAGCTTCATTTGAATTTTCATCGACCTTCGCTGCTCTCAAATGGCGGCAGACTTTCTGCTTTATGCCACCCGGAAGCATTGCATGCAGAACTTCACCCAGCTGACAGACACAGGTTGTAGCCGTATCGATGGCAAGCTGCAGTAAAGCCGGGCTGAACAGCGGGGTTGGGTCGATAACCTCAATGACCGGAAGAGTTTTAAAAGTCGGTGCTTCTTGATGAATGCGGGTTATATAGCCGACTAGTCGGCGTCCATGCACCGGCACCAGAGCACGACAGCCGATTTCCGGGATTTCTGCTTCCGAATCCAGATGATAAGTCAGGGTTCCATCGCCAACCGGCTCAGAGAAAGATATTTCGAGATATATCATTTCTGGAAAGACCCCGAAGAATCGCTGGTATTAAATAAAATCAGATCAGCAAGGCGGTTATAGCAATTCTGCTGCCCGATCGATGGAAGAACGCGGACATTACTGGCAGTTCTTACCGTAATATTTTCATGATCAGCCAGAATGCGCAGATGTCTGGGTGAATTCAACCCGGTTGATAAAAGCCGGGCCTGGCTCTCAGCAACTTCAACCAGAAATTTATCGCTGAATGAAAATTCTTCGGTTAATCCAAAAACTATGTCACTTTCAGATATATTTTCTGAAAATGAAAACCCGGCATCGAACATTGCCAGCTTTAGTTGGTCGGCAATGCAAAAGTTTGTTGGTTTTTCGCGGAGATCAGCATCTTTTGAGGGTAATTTTTCTGAAAAGAAAACCCGATTTTTTTCTGTTTGCGCCTTCCCCGCCAGGCGTCGAATCAGACAACTGAACAACTGCTGATAAAAGCTTTGCAGGCTGGTTGATTCGGCTGGCAAATGCCACCATCTTGTTTGACAGTCAGTGAGATTAATGGGAATATGCGTCTCTGAGGTTAAAATGTCTGTCTGAAGAGATCTTGCAACCAGATCTGATGCAAAAGAACCCGTGGTTGAAAAACAATCAGAAAAAACCACGGCAATTTCAAATGGGTGTTTTGATTTTAGCCAGGTCGGGTGGTTGGAAGAAGTGAAGGGCTGGTTGCCGGTATATGCGACTGCCTGTTCGGGGGTAAACCATGCCGCAGCCTCATCGGAAATCGCAAAAAAAACATCTGAACCGGCATGATAAAAAAGCATTGCCAGTTCATTAAGCATGGCACTGGCAATGCCTTTTGCCGGAACAATCAAAACGCGGGTCTTACCTGGCCTTTTCTTTGACCTCAACCTCAAGAGCTCCTGAAGCAATTTCTTCCATCGCGATTTTTACAAAATTTTCATCATATTCCCCGATCAGGCGATTTTTGCCGTCAACCAGCATTTTTACTCGATTTGAAATGGCAATTACCGCATCGTATTTGTTGGGAATCTTCCTGGTGATTTCAGTTCTTGAGCGGAATTTCATTCGTCAACCTCCGTTGAGTCAAGTTCAGAAGCATCTTCAACGTCATCATGCATGTCATGGACATCGTGACTGTCATGAATGACCTTTTTGCCAAGCATGCGCATTGCAGCTGTTTCGGGATTTATTGCTGAAAGAATGACATGATTGGAGTCGGTAACCACAATGGCTCTTGTTTTGCGGCCATAGGTGGCATCAATCAGGCGACCCTGTTCTTTGGCATCTTCTTTCAGTCTTTTTATCGGTGCAGAACCAGGACTTACAATAGCAACTATTCTTTCGGCGACCACTACATTTCCAAAACCAATATTGAGCAGTTGAGCTTTCATGTTCTCTTCCTATTCAATGTTCTGTGCTTGTTCACGAATCTTTTCAATTTCACATTTAATATCGATAATAGTCTGAGTGACCGAAACATCGCTGGTCTTGCTGCCCAGTGTGTTGGCTTCGCGGTTTATTTCCTGGACAAGGAAATCCAGGCGGCGGCCAATCGGCTTGTCTGAATCTAAAATGTTGTCAAATTCTTTCAAATGACTGCGTAATCTGGTTATTTCTTCGCTTACATCGCTGCGATCCACCCAGATGGCAATTTCAGTATTGAGGCGACTTTCGTCAATTTCTGCCTTTTCTGCCAATTCAGTTATTCGTTCGGTAAAGCGGGTGGCAAACTGCTGCTTGATCTCGGGAATTCTGGTTTCAACAAGAGAAAGAGCTTCTTTCAGATAATCGCTGCGCTGCCGCAGGTCGCGAGCCAGATTTTCCCCTTCACGGCGTCGGGCTTCGACAAAATTGGCAAGAGCTTCGTCTACTACCGGTTTGATGCGTTGCCACATCTGCTCATTGTCAATGACTTTGGCATCGACTTTCATTACCCCGGGAAGGGACAGGAGGCCATCGAGAGCCACCGGCATCTGTTTACCAGTCTCAGCAGACACTTCATGGCTAAGGTCAACGAGTTTTTTTAACAACGGTCTATTGATAATTACATCCTGACTAGGGCTGTAATCTACCGCTTCAAGGTGCAGATAGACCTTGCCGCGGGAGATCTGGCTGGAGACCTGTTGCCTTATAAGGCCGTCAAGCCAGTTGAAACCATAGGGAAGATGCAGATCGAGCTGCAGAAAACGGTTGTTAACCGACTTGAGCTCGACGCTGATACGCCCAGCCTCATCGGTTAACGATGCACGTCCAAAACCGGTTAGACTTGAAATCATAGGCTAAGAGTATATCGTACTAAAAAATCTTGCGCAACAAAAAATATTTGGTTGCATTTCTTTCGGGCTTTTGTAAAATATAGGCGATATGACAGGATCTGAGGTTTATCTTTTCGACAGCCATTGTCATCTCGATCGTTACCCGCGTGATATCAAGATAGGGAATGTTATCGCCCGGGCAGCCGAAGTCGGGGTGAAGTCTTTTTTCGTACCCGGCGTTACCGGGTTTCCCGCCAGAATTGTTGAGCTGGCTGAACATTCACAGATTCTTCTGGGCTGGGGTGTTCACCCGCTATATTCAGAGAACTTCCAGGAAAGCTGCTGTGAAGAGATTGCCGTTGCTTTAAAAAAGTCAATTTGCCGCGCAATCGGTGAATGCGGTTTTGATCGGCGGGCTCCGGTTAAATTTGAAAAACAATACGCGGCTTTCCTTTGGCAGATTAATATTGCTATTGAAACCGGCAAACCGCTGATCGTTCATCTGGTTGGCCACTACGACACCGCTTTTACCCTGCTGCAGAAGGCCCAGGGAAAAGTTAAATTCGTGCTGCATTCATTTGCCGGTTCCTGTGAAATTGCCCGACGCTTTCTCGATCTCGGAGCCTGCGTTTCTTTTTCCGGTTCGGTTTTACACAAAGACCATGATGTGTTGCAGCGTCTCGTAAAAATGGTGCCGCTTGACCGCCTGCTGGTTGAAACTGACAGTCCCGATCAGCGACCGGTTTTCTGGCCGGGAAGCCTCAACGAGCCTGCCAGTCTCAAAGAGATTGCCAGGCAACTGGCAGGGCTGCGCAATATGTCCGAAGAAGATTTCTGCCAGCAGGTCTGCAGGAATTCCGCCGAGTTTTTTGCCTGATTATATGGATAAAAGATTTCATCGAACCGGATTATTGTTGGGAGACAAGGCGGTTAAGGCTCTAAACCAGGCTCATGTCGCGGTTTTTGGCCTTGGCGGGGTCGGGTCTTATGCTGCCGAAGCCTTGGCCAGAGCCGGGGTCGGCAATCTGACCATCGTTGACTTTGATGTTGTGGGGTTGACCAACCTCAACCGGCAGAACATCGCACTTGAAAATACCGTAGGTCAGGCAAAAACTGAAGTCATGGCTGAGCGTATCAGACTTATTAATCCAGACTGTCGGGTGAATGCCTGCCGGACTTTTTTCTGCGAAGAAAACAGCGATGAAATTCTGGCCGCGGATTTCTCTGCCATCATCGATGCCATCGATTCGTTCAATCCAAAAATTCGTTTGATTGTTGAAACGCTGAAACGCAAAATTCCGCTTTTTTCTGCCATGGGCGCAGCGGGTAAAATTGACCCCACCCAGATTCGGGTTGCCGATATTGCCCAATCAACTATATGCCCCCTGGCAAAACGTGTTCGCAAAAGACTGCGCGACTTCGATGTCGAAACAGGTTTTGACGTCGTCTATTCGATTGAGCCGCCCATCCTGCCATTTTCACCAGACCTGATCGAGCAGGATGACAGGGAATTTTCATTGAAACGTGGCCGGGAAAGAATGATTCAGGGCTCGATCAGTTATCTGCCCGCAATTTTCGGTCTTACCCTGGCCGGTGCCGTAATTCAAAAAATAACCGGCTTCAGAACTGCCCGCGAAACTCCCGCCGGTGAGCGTGAAAAAGGCACCAGCTGGTTCGATTTCTGATCAGCTGCCTGAAAAAAGCTGCAAAAACTGCTGTGGGCTGATGTTTTCTGGCCTGGCTTTTTCATCGATTCCCAGTTTCGTGAAGCGGGCCGCCCAGTCAATATCGGGGTGCTGCCTTTTCAGCAGGGGCAAAGCCATTTTTCGCCTCTGGTTAAAAAGCTGGGAAACATGCTTCAGGGCATTTGCCCGTATGAGTTTTTCTTCAGCATTCAAAGGCAATGGCTCAATTTCGAGAATGGCGCTCTTAACCTTCGGGGGCGGGTCAAAAGAAGCCGGTCCGAAAATAGATCCCACTATTGCTCTCGCAAACAGCGCGGTGTGCACTGAAAGATAACCATATTCGCGGTGCTCGACGCCTGCCGCTGCCTTCTCCGCCACTTCGTGCTGCAGAAGAAAAACCAGGCGGGTTGCCGCCGGGCCATTTTCAAGAAAACGTTTGATTATCGGGGTGCCGCAATAATACGGAAGATTGCCGGTTACCAGAAGATTCCCGGAAAATTCAGGGAGCTGGGAATCCTCCAGTTCGAGAAAATCCCCCCAGGTAATCTCGGCATTGGGAAAACGACGGGAAAGAGTTTCTTTCATCCGCAAATCGATTTCAAAAAGATGAAGTCGGGCCCCGCTAAGGTTCAAAACCCGGGTGAGAGCCCCCTTGCCCGGACCGATTTCCCAGATGGTGCATGAAGCGTCGGCTTTCAGTCGTTCGGCAATTTCGGCGGGAATCCGGTCGTCAATGCAGAAATTCTGACCCAGTGATTTTTTTGCATGCAATGGGCGTCGATCAGTCATCTTTTGAATCTTCCGCCCAGAAATCATCAAGTTCTGAAACCGGAGTTATGGCAATATCACGCACTGTTTCAAAATATTCTGAACGCAGTGCTTTTTTTAGTGAGATGCCTTTGATTTCCTGCAGAACTTTAACTTCGATTTCTCTGCGTGCCAGGGTAATGATAATGCTGTCGCCAGCAGCCACTTCGCGGGTAGGCTTTACCGCTATTCCATTAACCCTTACCAGACCACGGCGGCAGGCTTCGCTTGCCAGAACACGCCTTTTTATCAGGCCGGTAACCTGAAGATATTTGTCGAGTCTCATTCGGTTCTCCTGCAGGTTGCAAACTTATTTAAAATATTCATTGGAATAATACTAAAAAAAGACAGCCTGTTTACCAGGCTGTCTTTTTGAGAAACGATCAGATTTCGGAGATAGTCTGGGGGTGCCTGATTACATGGGCCTGATGGATCAGGCTCTTGATGAAGGCCATCCAGAGTTCTTCCTGAATTCCCTGCTTCAGATTTTTCTTGAGCTGGGAAATGATATCGGGGGTCATGGTGGCCTGCGCGCCTGGAATTTCATCCGCATCCAGATAGGCAATTACATAACCGTAAGAGGTCTTGACCGGGCTGGTGAATTCACCTTTTTTCAGGTTCCAGACCTGCTTGTCAAGGTCACCTGAAAGCTGTCCCTTTTTAACCGGCGGCACCAGGCCACCCTGCTGGGCAGAGCCCGAGTCAACTGAGTATTTCCGGGCAAGCAGCGCGAAAATCTCGCCTTTTTTCAGGCGATCATGCAGCTCATTGGCGCTTCTTTCTTCGGTTACGATGATCTGTCTGATTTTGCGCAGCGCCGGGCGATCGAGCTCATCTTTCCGGGCGGCAAATTCTTTTTCGATATCTTCCTGGGAAGGCTCAAGAGTCAGCCATTTTCTGATTTTTTCTTTAACTTCTTCGTAAGGCTGATAACGATTGCCCTCGTATGCGGTTACTTCGAGGAAGTGATAGCCGAGCGAAGATTTGATCGGGCCGGCAACCTTGCCTTTGAAATTGCCGTCTTTGATCAGATTCATCATGGCCTGGTGAAGTTCGGGAAGGAAAGTTCGGCCGTCTTCAGTGAATTTTCCCGCGCCATCTGAAAGTGAAACATTTGAGAAGCCAGGGTTCACCGAGAAGGGAAGCGGACCAAAGCTGATTTTAAGCTCTTTGGCTTCGGGTTGATACGTCTTGGCTAGAAATTCAACGCCCGCATCGGGGTAGTCTTTTTTGAGCTTTTCGGCCTGAATTTTGGCCATTTCTTCATGCGCCTTTTCTTCGAGAATCTTGTGAATTCGAACCTTGAGGCTTGGGGTCAGATTGAGCTGAATTGGCTCAAGGCGCTTGTTCATAACGAAAACATGGTAGCCCTTGCTGGTTTTGATTACTTCAGAAACTTCGTCGGGGCCAAGAGCAAAAACGGCTTCTTCGATTTCAGTCGCAATCTTAACGCCATCGTCTGAAAGGTCGTCAATCAGGATCTTTTTCTGCTCGGCAGAGTAGTCGTCGGTGATTTCACCCTTGAAGAATACTGGCAGCAGGCCATTGTTTTTTCTGGCTCCACCCATTGAATTATCTTTTGCCAGCTTCTCAATGTTTTCGCTTTTGTGAATGATTTTCTGGCGAATACTTTCGAGAGTGGCCAACGCTCTCATGTCTGCCTGTTCAAGCCGGTATTCCTTGACCAGTTCAGCTCTTACTTCATCGAGGCTTCTGACTTTTTCAGGAATTTTTTCTTCAACTTTGATCAGGTGATAACCAAACTGGGTTCTTACCGGCTCGCTGATCTGGCCGACATTGCTGGTAAACGCAATATCTTCGAAGGGTTTAACCATTGAACCACGTGCGAATGCGCCCAGGTCACCGCCTTTAGCGGCTGATCCGGTATCCTGCGACCTTGATCTTGCCAGTTCGGCAAAATCTTTGCCACCCTTGATCAGTTCGGCGATTTTTTCAATTTCGGCTCTGGCGGCGGCAAAGGCTTTTTCATTGTCGAAGGCTGCGCTGATATCAAAGGTGGCGGTGACGGTGCCATCTTTGACCAGCAATTCGGCTGGCTGGGTTCCCTTTTCAAGATCGATGGCGATCTGGCCGGAAACGGAATTGCGTGTTGAACCGCTAAGCGGAAGCTCGAGAGCATTTTCTGCTTTTTCCTGAGAGGAAATGCCTGGATAAAAGATTTTGCCGTCGCTGGTTTTAACCGCAAAACTGTCGAAATTCAGATTTGAATCCGGGCCAAGGTTGGCAAGGCTTACAGCAAAGGTTACCAGAGTGCCGGTTTCACTTTCGGCGATTACAAAGTTGCGCATGGCAATTTTGTAAGAGGCAAATTCATGGTCAAAACTGTTTTTTGGCTTAATCAGAATGTGGCTGGCTTTAACTTTTTCAGGGTTTTTATACTTTTCAATATTGTCAGTGTATCTGCGCCTGATTTCCTGGTCATTCAATTCAATGCCATTAAGATAGGCTTCGTCTTCATGTCTGATCATGATGTGAGTGAGTTGAACCCTCTCAGAGCTCATGAAATCAGAACGATGAGCATCAAAATAAGATTTGATCTGCTCGTCGTTCAGCTCGGTCTTGCCAGCGAAATCGCCGGGAGAAACCAGCATGTGATTGAAAGAAATCTGGTCATCTTCCATGAAACGAATTTTATTGGTTTCGTAATACTTCTTCAGGACTTCTTCAGTTGCACTGGCGGGAGGAATCGGTTTAACGATCGACTGGGCAACTGCCTGCATGGTCAGTTGTTTCAGTCTTTCAGAACCCCACTCATCAGTAGTGATGCCCTTGCGGCGCAGTTCGCGGTCAAATTCAACCGGGGTAATCTGCTGTCGATCGCGTTCAACGATCGCCTGGGCAGTGATCTGGGGCTTGATTTTGTTTGCCTGGGCATAAAGATCTACCAGAGAAATGGTGATCAGGCTCTCGAGAGCCCTTTCCTTGATCATGCCGCCATAAAATTCCCTGATTCCGGCTGGCATGTTGGAAACCTGCTGGTATTCGGGCGAATCCTTGACGCTGTTCCACAGGGTTTTTACATCAATGACGCTGGTAAGAGAAGCGGTCTGGGTAGGAAAGGAAATGTGAGCCACTGGCAGACTGAGTTTGCTCTGCAAATGAGCCGGAGCGGTGTTTTTGCGTTCAGCCGATTTTCTCTCGGCTTCTTCAGCCATTTTCTTGCGCTCTTCCTGGTTCTGAATCTGTCTGCTGGTGCCATAACCGATAATAAAAATCGAACCAACAAAAAGAATTACGGTTGCCCAGATGATCTCCTTGATATGAAGCCTGAGCCATCTCATTGACATGAAACTTGCATTGGCCATTATGCCGTCACCTCTTCTATCTGTCTTGATGCCCCGACCAAAGTTGTACCCCGTTGCGGGCTAACTCAATCAGGACTGTGGATTATATCACCGGCATACTTGGCATGTCAAAAAATGATTTTTTGTTTTATTATTGACATGCGATAGGTAACTTGATAGACTTACCGAAGTTAATCTATCAGTTTAATAAGTACAGGAGGATAGAGTATGAAGTTTTTGTTCGGTTTGTTGATCGTATTTATGATGCTGGGCTTTGTAGCAGCTCCCGCAATGGCTTGTGATCACGATTGCGGCAATTGCCCCCATCATGGCCACTGCGATGGCGATGATGATGGCGAAGCAGATTGCCATGATGGCGATTGTGACGGTGATCATGGTGATGACGATCACGGTGGATGCTCAGGTGGCACCTGCCCGATCTGATAATCAGATAATAAATTCAGTTAACCAGCCCCGGCCATAAGCCGGGGCTTTCATTTAAGTGTTTGTTTGAGCTGCCTATGAATGTTGCCCGGGCCTTTTTCTCCCTTTCTTCGTTGACTCTGCTTTCACGGGTCAGCGGATTTGTCAGGGTTGGAATCTTCGCCGCTTTTTATGGTCGCAGTATTGAAGCTGATATTTTTCTGGCGATAATGATTGTTCCTGAACTGCTTTATCGTTTTCTTAGCGAGGGGCTGATTGCCAGCGCTGCTGTGCCACTTTTTGTCGATCACAGAGGGCACCCCGAATCTTTGAAGAAGTCACTTTCAACCGTTCTGGTCGTTGCGTTCTGGGCGAGTCTCGCCTTAACAATGTTTCTGATCGTTTTTGCCCCGGATTTCTGTCACATGCTTACTCCTGGCTTTTCAGAATTGATGCTTTCGCGCATGCACTGGATGTGGAGCATTATTGCTCTTTATATAGTTGCGGGGGTACTTAGCGGGGTTATAACTTCCTTTCTCAATGCCTGCAATATATTTGCAGCACCTGCAGTCGGGCCACTGATTGTTAATCTGACCATCATAGCTGGAACTATTCTTAATCAGGGTGGCCCGGTTGAAAATATCGTGGTTACCGTGGTTCTGGGGGCTTTTCTACAGCAGCTATGGTTAACCGCTCTATTGTTTTATTACGGCTATTGCAAAAGCGTTTTTGAACTCTTTGCCGGAATTGATCTGCAGATTGCCGGCGTTTTTTTTCGCTCGGTTTTTCCGGTGGCGGCCTGGATCTCAGTTCTGCCTTTCATTCCGGTTTATGAACGTTATTTGTTGTCGATGCAGCCTTCGGGCTCGGTTGCGGCATTGAACTATATCGACAAATTGTTTAACCTGCCCCTGGGGATTCTTTCTATATCTCTGGCGCAGGTTATTCTTCCTGAACTCAGCCAACTGCATGGAAAACAGCGTCGCGACTTTCTTTTCAAAACCGTGGGAATCTCGGCGCTGGTTTTTATGCCGGTAATTCTGGTTTTGCACTGGTTTGCCGAGCCTATTGTCACCTTCGTTTTTCAACGCGGTCAGTTTTCACCTGCTGATTCACTGGCTGCCGCCGGGCTTTTTCGCAGCTATGCCTGCGCCCTGCTGCCCACCACGCTGTGCCTGCTGCTCAATCGGGGATTCTTCGCGTCACGCCAGTATTTAGTGCCTTTTCTGGCCGGCCTTTCGGCGGCGGCAGTGCAATTCTGGCTCGGTCGTATTCTCGTGGCGCAATACGGCGTAAACGGAATCGGCTATGCTGCTGCAGCAGCCTTTACGGTGCAGTTTGTCGTTCTACTGATTGCTGAACTTCAGCAGTTTTCGCCTAAAAGAAGTTGAAGCCAGTCGTTGCAATGCGGTCGCTGAGCTGCGTCGAAGCGACCAGACCGGCCCTTCGACAAGCTCAGGGATCGCTTATTTGCAAAACTATGGTTTGCCTCAGCTCAGGTTTTTCTAATCACTGAGAATTGCCGGCAGAACTTCGGTTAGTGCATAAACTCGCCTGAGGTGAGAATCTTCTGGGTTTTGACAAATTCATCGCGATCGGTTTCGGGTAAAAAGACCGTTCCCTCAAAGCCTTCGACTTCTTTGAAGGTGTAAATCACTTCGCGCCCGGTTTTTCGGTTTTTCCACTTTTCTGCCACCGAGCTCACCATGACAAAATCAGAAGGAATGATCACTTCAAGCTGAACTTTTCCGAATTCAAGCGGAAAAACGCCCCACTTTGAAGCCAGCGGCCCGACCAGAAAGCGTTTTCCGAATTTTTCCCGGTCAAAAAGCTTCATCAGCGAGCCAAGATCGAACTTTTTGCCCGATTTCGGCTCGTCGTCATGATGCTCTTTGCGCAGTGCTTCGCGAACACTGTCGATGCTGTAATTGATGTTGGTGTGTGCCGAAACCTGAAAGCTGATAACCGCGTTGCTGTCGAGCTCGAATGTGTGGCGCGGTGATGCCCGGTCATATTTGATCGGCTTGCCATCGACCTTGATCGAAACCTGGCTCTCAGAGGTCGGATAAAGGATTCTGAATTTAACCGAACTCTTGATTTTCTCTGGGCTGCGATTCTGCAGCGAGATGCTCATGCTTGACTGAGCCTCATCTTCAGTGATACGAACCTTGGCCTGGCATTCGGTTACCTGAAAGTTCTGTGAAAAACCCTTTTCCAGAACCACTTCAGGAAAACGCGGCAGCAGGTTTCGCGATGCCGAAAAGGCTGGCAGTGCCAGCAGTGCCACTAATACCATAGCAAAAATATATCTTAAATTGTTTTTCTTCATTGTTCGCCTCCCAATTGGGTAATAAGATTATATTTACATTCAAGGCAGATTGTCAAAGCATTGAAGTTAAGTTATGATCGTTAACAGCTGTAGCATTATTTGCGAAAGGATTGCCATTGAAAAAAAAGAACGTTTTTGCCGATCTCCATCTCCATTCTTCAGCTTCTGACGGGTTGCTCAGCCCTGCCGCGCTGGTTGACAGCTCGAATGAAAAAGGGCTGAAGGTCATTGCGGTTACCGACCACGACACCGTTGACGGGGTTGAACCGGCAAGAATTCGCGGCAACGAAACCGGAATTAAAGTAATCGCGGGAATCGAGCTTTCGTGCGGCTGGGAAGGGCGGGATGCCTCTATTCATGTTCTTGGCCTGTTTATTGATGAAAAGGCCGCTTCTTTAACCGGCCTGCTCCAGGAACAGAAGGAATTCAGATATCTGCGCGCCCTGAAAATTCTCGATTTGCTTGAGAAAACCGGAATACAGGTTGAAGAGTTGCGGCAGCAGTTTCTGGCCACCCCCGACCGCATACTTGGTCGTCCACATATCGCCCGTTTTCTGCATGAAAAAGGATATATTACAGATTTTCAACAAGCCTTTAACCGCTATCTTTCAAGGGGCTGCCCGGCCTATGTGCCGAAAGACCATGTTGACCCGGGAAAAGGAATCGAAGCCATAAAAAAAGCCGGTGGCATCGCAGTGATTGCGCACCCTGGCCTGATACCTGACTGGGACTCGGTTTGGCAGAAAATTGAAGGCCTGCCCTGGGATGGCATTGAAGCCTATTATTCAGAGCATACCAACAGTCAGACGAAAAAGTTCTGTGAAATTACCGCCGAACGAGGATGGGTAGCCAGCGGAGGCAGCGATTATCATGGCGACTATGGCAAGCATACCAACCGCCTTGGCCGTTATGGCCTTGAGCAGCCTCAATACGAAGAACTGCTGCAATGGTGCCACCAACACAGAATCGCCGTCTGATCAGCCTTTTAGCGGCATGGTAATGGTAAAGGTCGTGCCTTTGTCAACCTGACTGCTTACCGTTATTGTGCCTTTCAGCAGCTGAATAATTCGGTAAGAAACCGCCAGACCCAGGCCGGTGCCGCGCCAGTCTCTTTTCGTGGTGAAAAATGGGTCGAAAATCTGATCGATCTGGTCTTCGGGAATGCCGCAGCCTGTGTCACTTACCTTGATAACCACGCTGTGCGTGTTTTCCAGGCGGTCAAGTTCCACTTTTATCTGGCCAGCCCCGGTTATTGCTTGCGACGCGTTAAGCAGCAGGTTGATCATCATCTGTTGAAACTGGTTTTTACTGCCCTCGATAACCGGTTTGAGGTCATTGGTCAGAAAATGAATTTCAATCTGGTCGTTTTCCCGCTGATAACGCAACAGTTTCAAGGTCTCTTCAATGACCGGAACCAGCTCGAATGATCCGCCTTCGTAGCGCTCCTGTCGTGAAAATACTCGCAGATCATCAATGATTCTGGAAATTCTGGTAATATTGCTTAAAATCAGCTCAAGAAGCTCGTCTTTTTTTGCATTGTCGATCGAGTCACGCTTGAGTATGTGAATTGCATTAGCAATGCCGGCCAGTGGATTGTTTATTTCGTGGGCGATGCCGGCGGTGAGTATACCCAGCGAATTGATTTTCTCGGCCCGTGAAATAATTTTTTCCATGTTGTATTTCTCGGTCACATCACGCATTACCACCTGATACATCAGACTTTTGCCCGCCGGAATTTCAGAAGGTATGCCGCGAATTTCGAGATAGCTGGTGTGCCCTTTCTGCAGGCTGATTGAAAATGTTCGGGTCACGATAATCCGACCTTCGCGAACTTTATCAAGCAGAGTGGCGATTTCCGAAAAAAACAGTGAGTTCGATCGCAAAGCATCAATTGAACAACCGATTTCAAGGCCTTCCAATTTGCCAGGCAAAATGCCTTTGAATCTGGAATTGGCGAACAGCAGCTTCATATCAGGCGAAAACAGAAGAATTCCGTCGGGAGAGTGCTCGATCAGCTGCCGGTAGCGACGTTCAGACAGTTCGAGGTCGCGGGCAAGCGTATCGATGCGCAGATGCGCCTCAATACGTGCCAGTAATTCGCTGCTCGAAAAAGGTTTGACGATAAAATCATTGGCACCGGCCTGGAAACCCTCAAGTTTCTCTTCGAGCGAGCCTTTGGCGGTGATGAAAATGATTCTGGTCGTCTGAGTCTCAGGATTAGACCTGATTCTACGGCAGACTTCCAGTCCGTCGATTTTGGGCATCATGATATCGAGCAGAACCAGATTCGGTTTTTTCTGCCTGATTTTTTCAAGTCCTTCCAGTCCGTCGTAAGCCTGCCTGACCTCATATCCCGACATTGCCAGCGTATCGTAAAGATAATCGCTGATGTCGGGCTCATCTTCGATGATGAGTATTTTGTTGATCAGGTCACTTTCTGATACTGGGTGCATCATCGTTTTCAGGCTCTGACAAAAAGACTCAATAGTTCCATGTGAAAGGTTCCGGGGAAAAGGTCAAACGAATAAATCTTTTCGAGCTGGTAACCCAGTGATCGAATGTATTTTGCATCGCGTCTGAATGTGGTTGGATTGCAGGAAAGATAAGTAATCATTCTTGGTTTAATGCCGGTCAGACCTTTTAAAACCCGCTGAGACAGCCCAGTTCTTGGGGGATTGACGTGCAGGGCGGCAATGACCCCTTTGGTTACCGGAGAATTGAAGATGGTTTCTGCTTTTCGGCAGAGAAATTTGATCTTTGAGTTGGTTCGGGTTTTCTGAAATGCCAGGGCATCCTGAAATGATGCCTGATTGCATTCGATGCCATGAACTTCTTCAAACAGATTTTCAAGAAGAAAGGTCTGGGTGCCGCAACCGCAGTAAAGATCGATGAATTTGCCTTTTTGCGGCTGGGAATGATAGATCGAGACCAGGGTGTGCAATATTGCTTCTGCACCTTCGATATTGTTCTGAAAGAAAGATCCGGTCGAGACTCGCCAGTTTTTTTTCATGAAAGAGAAAAGAGGTTTTTCGCGCAGCAGGGTTTGATGGTTGCCCATCGAAGACTGAACTTCAAGGCGGCTGATACTTTCGTTCTCATCAAAAAAGGCCTGCATGGCTTTAAGATCTGATTCTGCCGGAGCTTCCTTCAGGTAAAAAACACAGTGTTGCTGCGGCGGCAAGGTTCTGACTATAATGGTTTCGCACTTTTCCATGAGACTGCGGTTTTCGCTCTTATTGGCGAAAATATCGAGCTGGTCAAGCATTTTCAGGTTGTCGCGGCATTGAACGATGCAGCCCTTCAATGGCACCACTTCGTGTGAGCGGTATTTAAAATTGCCAAGAATTACCTGGTCGCCATTAAAAGCAATTTTCAATTCCATCTTGTTGCGATAATGTCTCGCTGGCAGCGGTTCCATCGGATAAACCTGAGCCGGATTCAATGGTTTAAGAATGAAATTGAGAATTTCTTCTTTTTCTCGTAACTGGGTTTCCGTATTCAAATGCAGCCAGTGGCAACCTCCGCATTCTGGAAAATTGGGGCACGGCGGGTTCTGTCGGTCGCCTGATTTTTCTTCGATTTCACAAAGTTCGGCGCGCAGATAATCAGATTTTTCTTCTACGATATTAATTTTTGCCCGATCTCCGGGGGCGGCGTAAGGCACGAAAACGACCTTGCCGTCCAGATGAGTTAATGCGTCGATTCCATAAGTCATTTTTTCGATTGCTAGAGTTTCCATTATATTCCCCTGGTAAAATTAAAAAGGGCGGCTGATTGAGATTCTTTATGAGCAGCCTGAGTTGAAAAGCACAAGTTCTCTTCAACCCAAGATAAGATAGCCCATTTCAGCAAATCATGTCAACTGCAATAATTGGCAGGCACATGGTAAAAAAAAGCCCTTTTGTCGGCGCCTGAATTGTGCTATAATGCCAGACGTATGTATTACTAGGGTTGTACCAATGTGTCAATGCTTGGTTATACAACGTAAAACTAAGGAGATTTTCCAAATGTCTATCACTAAAGACGTTAAAACTCAGGTTATCGATGAGTACAAGTTGTCTGAAAAAGACACCGGTTCGCCCGAAGTCCAGGTGGCCATTCTCACCACGAGAATCAACAACCTTTCGGCCCATTTTGAAGCCAATCCGAAAGATCACCACTCAAGACGCGGTCTGCTCAAAATGATCGGTGCAAGAAAGCGCCACCTTGCTTATCTTAAGCGTAAAGACAACGAAAGATATCTCAGCCTGATTCAGAAACTCGGTCTGCGCCGCTAAGGGGAAGCAATGGAGAAAAAATTAGAAATAGTCGCGTGTGATTTAAACAATCAGACAATAACATTTGAAACAGGCCTTCTGGCCAATCAGGCTGCCGGTTCAGTAGTTGCCCGTTGTGGTGACTCGGTTGTTCTGGCTACCGTGGTTTGCAGCAAAGATGCCAAAGATGGCTGTGATTTTCTGCCGCTGACCGTTGATTACTTTGAAAAATCCTACTCAGCCGGAAAAATCCCCGGTGGCTTTTTCAAACGCGAAGGTCGCCCGACAACCAAGGAAATTCTGACCAGTCGATTGATTGATCGACCTCTGCGCCCGATGTTTCCTGAAAACTATCATAATGATGTAATGGTGGTTACCTATGTTCTTTCTTATGACAAGATTAATCAGGTTGACATACTCGCAGTAAACGCCTCAAGCTGTGCTCTGATGGTTTCTGAAATACCATTGGTTGCCGCAGTAGGTGCGGTTAGAGTCGGCAAGGTAGATGGCCAGTTGGTTCTCAATCCTTCAAGCTTTCAGCTTGAACGCAGCACCATTGACATGGTCGTAGCCGGAACCGAAGAAGCCATTACCATGGTTGAATCAGGTTCTGAAGAAGTCTCTGAAGAAGAACTTCTTGAAGCTCTTGCTTTTGCCCATCAAAACATTAAAAAGCTTTGCGCTTCCCAGAAAGAACTGGCTGTCCGCGCTGGTAAACCCAAATATCAGCCACCCGAACCGGAAAAAGAACCCGAAGTGGAACAGCTGGTAAAGGTTACCTTGATGCCCGACATCAGAGCTGCCCTCAACACTGCAGACAAAGTTGAGAGAGTCGAAAAATTCAGACTGCTCAACATCAGACTTGGTGAGCTGGTCGATGAAAAATTTGGCGAAGATGCTGATCGCAAGGCTAATGCCGCTGCCAGAATTCTTGAAGCAACCATCTCTCAGGAAATGCGCCGCATGATTCTCGAAGAAAGCCGTCGTATCGATGGCCGCGGAATGAAAGATATCCGCCCGATTTCATGTGCCGTCGGATTCCTGCCGAGAACCCATGGCTCATCTCTGTTTACCCGTGGCCAGACCCAGTCTCTGGGTATTGTAACCCTGGGTGCCAGTGGTGATTCACAGGTTATCGACGGTCTTGACGATGAATTCAAGAAAAGATTCCTGCTGCATTATAACTTCCCGCCATTTTCCGTTGGTGAAGCCCGCCCGATGCGTGGCCCCGGCCGTCGCGAAATCGGTCACGGTGCCTTGGCTGAACGGGCTTTGAATCAGGTTATGCCCTCTGCTGATGAATTTCCTTACACCGTTCGCGTGGTCAGTGAAATTCTTTCGAGCAACGGCAGCTCATCAATGGCGTCGGTTTGTGCCGGCAGCATGGCAATGATGGATGCCGGTGTGCCGATCAAGGCTCCTGTAGCAGGTATTGCCATGGGTCTGATCAAAGAAGGCGATAACTTTAAGGTTCTGAGCGATATTCTCGGTGATGAAGACCATTTCGGAGATATGGATTTCAAGGTTGCCGGTACTACCAAAGGCGTAAATGCCCTGCAGATGGATATCAAGATCATCGGCGTGACCCTTGACATCATGAGAACCGCTCTGGCTCAGGCTAAAGAAGGCCGCCTGCACATTCTGGGCAAAATGAACGAAGCCATTTCTACCAACAGAACTGAGCTTTCTAAATTTGCTCCGCGCATTGAAACCATCGAAATTGACCCCGAAAAAATCAGAAATCTTATCGGTCCTGGTGGCAAAACCATCCGCAAGATTACTGAAGAAACCGGTGTTCAGATCGAAACCGGCGACGATGGTCGCGTTCTCATCATCAGTCCCGATGCCGAAGCAAATGAAAAAGCGATTTTCATGGTTCGCCAGGTAACTGAAGATGCCGAAGTCGGCAAAACCTATCTGGGCAAAGTTAAGCGCATCATGAAATTTGGCGCTTTTGTTGAGATCCTTCCCGGAATCGAAGGCATGGTTCATATCAGTCAGCTCGACAACAGCCGGGTCAACAAAGTTGAAGATGTGGTCAATATTGGTGACGAAATCAAGGTCAAGGTTATCGAAATCGATGGCCAGGGTCGGGTAAATCTCTCTCGAAAAGCTATTCTCGAGGGCAGTGGAGAATAAAATCCCCATTCCCTGAAAATTTCAACCCCGTCTGCCGAAAGGCAGACGGGTTTTTTCAATCAAATATTTTTATAATTTTTATTGGGTGACTTTTCGCGAGACTTCAAGATCAAGCTCAGACCGCTTGAGCATTTCCTGTATTTCCGGGGAATCGCTGCGGTTAGCAATGGATCGCATTTTCAAAAGATTTTTTGATGCTTCCTGGGTGGTGACCCATTCCATGTTGGCTATTAAAGACCGCTTTTCTGGGAATGCGTCCTCAAGAAGCTTCTGCATTTTTCGTTTCATTCTTACCTGCATGACTTTATACTGGACGTAACCGCTGTCATTTTTCTGTCTGAGGTAGCATTCGGCGATCATGCCGAAAATATCAATACGGTGTTTGATATCAAGCGGATCAACCGCTTCAAGTGCTTCATTGAATTTTTGCAGTGCTTTTTCATAATTGCCCTGCAGGAAGATTGACATGCCTGATTCGTATTCCATAACCTGCTGGCGCGCAAGCTCAAGAAACTTTTCATATTGCGGTGAAATTCTGGGTTTCGGCAGTTTGTCAACCGGCGAGGGCATTTTCTTCAACGCTTTGTCCATGTAATTGTTGTAAGAACTGATGGTGGCGGTCATTACATTTGCGAACATTTCACGCTGAATCTGCTTGGCTTCTCGTGCGGCCTTATAAGCATTCGGATGCCGTGAACCAATTGGCTGAAAGGCTTTTGACGAAGATTTTGCCGGGCGGTTTTGGTTGCGGTAATCTGAGTAGTCGACATAGATTCTGTCATGTGAAAACCGCTTTTGATCAGATTTAAAAACGCTTGAAATGAAATTATAAATTAAAACGATCAACAGCAGAGTGATTCCAATGATCGGCCATTTCTTCTCCATTAGAATTTCCCCTGGTTGTCGGTAGTGCAGAAGAAATAAGGGTTCGCAACTTCTGCAAGCCGGGTCTGACTGTAAAACTTGGTGACGATGTCGAGCTCTTCATCACGCCGTCTTGGTGATTCATCCTTGAATGTATGCAGGCGCAGGGTAATGAAAGCTGCTTCTTCCGCTTTGTCTGGAGTTACCGGCAGAGTTTTGAAACCAGATTCCGCAGTTGCATCAGGAGTCTGTTTGTAACCCTTGAATTCAAAGTCTACGATATCACGCAGAACCACTTTTTCCATTTTTTTGTATGAATCGATGAATTGAGAGTCATCGCCTTCGCTGAATTCCATGGGCTTGCGTAAAAATTTCAGCCAGCCGGGCGTTCTTTTTTTGGTAACCTTTTTATCTGCCCATGAATATTCATACTTAACCACCTTGATTCTCGCATCGCTTTCACTGTTATTTTTGCGGGGAGTTCCATCGCTTTTATAAAGGACTTCATCGAGCGGCATGCGGGCGAAAGTGAATGAATAAAAAGAAAACTTCTTGTTTTCCGGGTCGATTTCATGAAACGAATAGCATGAGCCCATTTCGACTTCGAGCTGATCGAGAAAAATTCTCGTATCGGCCTGAACCTGGCTTTGCGAAACAGTGTGGGTCATGGCATCACGGCCACTAAAGTAAAATTTCCAGGCAAAACCCAGAAGCATGAGAGCAAGCCCCGATACTATCATGAGTTCGAGCAGGGAAAACCCCTTTTTTTCAACTTTCTGCATCATATTTCACCACCACTGTACCAAAACCAAGGTTGAATTTCCTGTTTGGTTCATCCCATTCGATGGTCAGCTGAACCCGGATTTTTTTATTATTTTCGGCCAAAGCCTCATCAAGCTCAATACTCGTTCTGAATCTTTTGTAATATTCCGGATAAACGATTGATTCAGCGTCTTCTTTAACCAGCGGCCCCTCAACCGGCCGACTTGTATGTTTAATGCCAAGCCTGGAGGTTTTAATCTCATTTTCCAGGGCTTTGAAACCCATCGCTCTTATTTCGGCTATAATTGTTCGCCCAAGACTGTGGGCAACCATAAGGTTTTTTGCCTGCGCCGTCTGCTTCTGGCTGCTCTGGAAAAGAATTATGAGAGGCAGCAGACCAAATGAGAATACAACAATCGTCATCAGCAGTTCCGGGGTCGAAAATGCCCTGCGTTTCATCAGCTTATTCATCGTCATCAGAACCGCCTATCGTTGCGACATGTTGAATTTTGGGGCTCATGTAGAATTCATGAACCATCATCTCATACTTGTTGCGGCCCTGAGGCGAAGCATCGATCTCTTTCTGGACGATTTCATAATTGCCACTGCTTGGCTGATTGAAATAAACCGGGCTGTTGATGTTGTGAATAACCCATAGATCGCCGGTCTGTTTGTGTTTGTTCATATAAGTATTGATGTAATTCCCCATAATGATATTGGTTGCACTGTTGAGTTTGCTGAAGAATCCATTGTCTTTCCATTGCGCGAGAGTCTGGCTGGGATTCATGCCGATGCTGGTGGGGTTTGAAATGATCCCGCCATTTGTTTTTATGCCGTAAGCTGAATAAACACAGGCTTCAACCGTTATTCCAGAACCTTCAATGCTTAACATTCTTTCGTATATATCGGTTGCTCCAGCTTTCCATGGATGATAGAAAATGTTCAGATGACCCATTGGCGTGCATTTATCTGCGGCTTTGAGAGCGATGATACTGCCTTTAATCACCGCTGGTTTGGCGGGGTCGAATCTGGTTATTACAAGGGTTCCGGTGCCGACGTAGGTAACCGGCATTTCAACCTGAAAACTGTCAAGCCAGTAAACTCCCCTGAGAATCCAGCGACCTTCTTCGTCGCGGGGAATGTCTTCCTGACTGCTGAGGCGCCTGGTAGCGATCGAGGCGAAACTGTTGCGGTAATTGGTCGGAAAAAGGTTCTCGGCCTGATTTTCAACCGAAGCTTCAATATAGGCATCTTCACCGTTGCCGAAAAGGCTGCCAATCAACGGACTGGCAAGAACTCCGATTGCTTCAAACGGTATCGTCATTCTTGTCCAGAGGCGGGAACCAAGATTGGAAAAGAATCCGCCGAATTTTCCAAGGAAAGTATTCGGATCAGGGTCGTTATAATAGCTTAGAGAAAATTCCTGTTCATTGACCAATTTAAAACTTAGATTTGAAGAAACGTTATTAAGCTTCACTTCCCAAACCTGCGACCTGATCGATGTTGCTTTGGCTGTATCCGGGTCTGTCTTTTTCCATCGATGTTCAAGTCTTATATACTCGTCATCCTTTGGAAACTCTTTCTGCTGTGCTTCAGAATAGTCTGCAAGGCTGTTGGGAAGATATCTGTCTTCACCGTCAAAAAGCGGCGAAACGTATTTCCATGGGGTGCGGCAGAAAGGGCCGGCGGGCAAAAATTTCTGGGTGACCACGCTACCGCGAAAATAGGTGTCTTGAATGCCGTTTGCATCGATTGTTTTGAGTTTATCCCAGAAACTCGAATCTCGGGTCGGCAGCATGCCGCCCTTGATCGTTGAATGGGCACCAAAGCCGGGGTAATTGGTAGCGAGATCGGCGCTGTCGCCCATATCAGGTTTGGGTTCAGAAAGCCCAAAAATCAGGCCAAGTGAGTGTAATGTACTGTCTGGCGGAAAAATCGCACGCCCGATGGTTGGATAATAAGAAAAACCATAAAAAGTATCTGAATACTGAAAAGCATTGTTATGCCCCGGCGGATTATAACCATTGGGGGCATAGGCTCCTTTACCGGCGATGTCTGTACTCATTTCCGGGTTCTCAAGAGCGATAACACTGGGGCCGTGCAGATAAACCCGCGACTGGAATGGCTGATTCCATAAAACCAGTCTGCCACCCGGCCCAAGTGGGTAATTCATTTCATTGATCAGGGTATTCTGCAGGGTTGCAGGATCAGCAGTGGGAATGCGATGGGTTAAAACACTGAAAAGAGTGAAATTTCTGGCCATTGGCCCAAGATTAAGCAATTTTACATCGCGTGAAATCGTATAATCGATTTTCAGTTTTCTTCGTTTTTGCAGGGCAATGGTGATTTCAAGCTGTAGAGTCAGATACCAGTCACGGGAATAATTGTTGTTGAAAGGATTCTGGCGATCAGGGGATTTGTAATAATTTGC
The DNA here is from genome assembly GCA_020722725.1 of Candidatus Methylomirabilis sp. Classification (GTDB taxonomy): domain Bacteria; phylum Muiribacteriota; class Ozemobacteria; order Ozemobacterales; family Ozemobacteraceae; genus DYKG01. Next base: position 23,279 of record DYKG01000003.1, on the reverse strand, counting down.
ATCGTCATTCAACGGCCCCTGATCGATTGGCCGGCAGTCTTTGATTGTGGGCAGAATCTTTTCAATTTCAAAGCCGGCCCGGGTCATGTGGTCATCTTTGAGGGTTATAACCTGGCTGACTTTGTCTTTCATGTCGGAGAAATCGCCCAGCAGCGTGGGGTTTAGGCCAGTGATGCCGCCATTTTTGGGAATCTGCGAAGATGCAGCCTGATGCAGCAGCAGCTGGAATGGGCCGTTTTCCTTTTTGTCCTGCAGGCGCTCTTCGAGCATGACAAAAGCTTCTTCAGCCGCTGCTTCTGCCAGCTGCCTGGCCATGGTTCGATACACCGAAATTGCCGTTTGTGAATATTCGGTCGAGCTGCTCTGCTGCAGGAAAAGCCCCATAAATGCCAGCAGACCGAGTATCAGAACCGCTACCAGGTAAGCAAACCCTCTTTTATTCATAAAAATCTCCCGCCGGCAGATCAGACGCAGGCAAAATATATTTCTCCAAGTCTAACACAGCCGAAGAAAAAGCGTCAAACCTTATTCTTCGCCGAAAACATCGGCGCTGAAACGCTGTAGATGCGCCTGTGGGTTTAAGTGCGAACCCGCCGGCAGCCCGGCTTTATGGCAAAGGTTTTCGAGAAATTCTTCCACGTCCCAGTTCCATTCGACCGGAACCTGCGGTAAAAGCAGACCTGAACGCCCGCCCATCTGCAACAACAGTCCGTCGCGACCTATTTTTATTTCGCTTATATCTTTTACATCCTGCATCGGTGTCAGAACCGAAATTTCAATTTTAATATCCTTGAGTTCATCGGCGGTAACCGGGTTGAACCTGGGGTCACGCGTAGCAGCAGAGATGGCCATCTGCGGGATTGCGGTTTCAAGCGGTTCATAGCCAATGATATAACCGATACAGCCGCGAAGTTCACCATGTTTTTTCAAGGTAACGAAAACCCCGGATTTTTCTTTGAATCGCGGATCGGAAAACTTCAACGGGCCACTTTTCTGTCCGCTCAGATGTGATTCAAGCGTTTTTCTGACTGCATCAAGCGCTTCCTTCTCAAAACCCATATTGTTCTCCCTTTTTAAAACCTTTTCGAGGTTATTTTTGTTTCCCTGTAAAAGAATTGCCGCATAGCCAACTACCCGATCCCGGTCACCAGAAACGAATGATGAATCTGTACGGGTAAGTAGTTGCGCCGTGCCCGAAGCGCCGGCAAGCAATCTTGTTGCTGCATAAACCCCATTGAAGCCGCAAAGCTCGCTTTCGCCTTTGCGGCACTTTTCTAGCAGCGCTGCGGCATCGAGTCGAATAACCGATTCGATTCCATTGCTGTCTAATCGTTTGGCCGTCTCTGCATCGTGATAATGTGACCAGTCGGTTGAAACCACGAGAAGCACGTGACCAGGCAGCCGGCCGATAATTTTTTTCAGAATTACGGCCAGGGCATCGGCCTGCTCGATACCACCGCCACAACTGACGAATGCAGCCGATGACCCGGGAAAGAAATGCTGAAAAAACGGCAGAAGAACTTCAATGCTATGTTCATTCACATGCTGGGATGGGCTGTGACTCAGACCTTCTGCCTGAAAAAGCCCGGTAAGTGAACGGTCAATAGCGACGGTGCCAAGTGGGGTTTTGCAGCCGGTATCAGCCCAGAGACCATTTTCAGGCAGGCCGCTGCGGTGGTCGACCCCGAGAAATATGCAATGGTCAAATTTCAATCCGCTGATTGCCTTGAAGCCGCTGACTGCCGTCTGTCCTGAATAAATCCAGCCTGCGTGGGGCACGATCAAGGCGGTCAGGTCGGAACCTGAAGCCAAAGTCGCTGTGCTTTTCGATGACTCAATGAATTGTTTGATTAAATCGTTTATTTTTTCAGGGCTGTCCGGGTAAAAAGTTCCCGCCACTGCCGGTTGCCGCTCGGCGGAACCGGCAATAAACGGCATTACAAGAAAAAATAAAACCAGCAGCAATGTTCTCATACAATCATTTGAAAATTACGAAACAACAGCCCAGTGATTATTTTAGAGTGCTGTGCGGGCCATGCGATTAATCAGGCTGCCCGACAGAGTTCCGGTTGCAACTTCCTGAATTGGGCCGGTCATGTAAAGCTGCCCGTCTTTCTTCTGCTCGATGGTAAGTTCGCCACCCGGCATGCGAATGGTTACTTGCGAATCGAATTTCCCTTTTTCGATTCCCGCCACGGTTACGGCGGTCGCCCCGGTTCCACAAGCCTGGGTCATGCCGCATCCTCTTTCCCAGATATGAATTCGGGCTTCCTGTCTTGATAAAACTTCGACAAACTCGACATTTATGCGGCGGGGATGGTTCGCGTGCGATTCAAGCCAGGCTCCCACCGATTTCATTTCGTCATTTGTCATCGGCATATCGATGAATATCACCGCATGGGGGTTGCCCACATTGACGTAAACCGGGCTGAATTCACGGCCGTTCCAGTCGAGAGGTTTGCGCTTCTCTGCCGCAACCAGCTCGCCGGTCGAAACCAGATCTAGAATTGCTTTGCCCATCTGAGCTTTATAAAAAACTTCACCGTCTTTAACTCCGACAAAGCTGACTTCTTTAATGCCGCCGGCTGTCTCAATCAGAATCGGATCGGGGCCGAGATGCAGTTGATCAAAAAGATGAGCCACGCAACGAATTGCATTGCCGCACATTTCCGCTTCGCTGCCGTCGGTGTTGAACATTTGCATTCGGCAATGATGTTTCGGATCCCTGGGCGAGCCTACAAAAACCAGCCCATCAGAACCCAGCCCCCTGCTGGTGTCACAAAGAATCTTCACCACTTCCTGCTTTTTAAGAAAACCAAGATCAACATTGAATTCTTCAAAAAAAATGAAACAGTTGCCCAGACCGTGAATTTTGTGAAAACCAATCATTGCATGCCTCCAGTTTTATCCTTGATTGAGCTTATATGAAAGAATCGCAAATAATATTAAAATGACAATAACAAAGACTGCAACCTGTTTCAATTCTTCTTTTTTCCATTGCAGGCGCGAAAAATTTCCGACAATGAAAAATACCGTCATGAATGGCAGAACCGGCAGGCCAACTCCAGTAAACAAAGCACTGACAACCGCAATGATGAAAGAACTTGCCAGCAGAAGAGCATTGCGAAGGGCTCCCAGCTTATAGCGAATTGCGGCCTGAAAGAAAACAGCAAAGAAAAGAAAGTCGGTCAGCCCGATCAGATATGGAATCTCATTGTAAGCGGGCAGGGGAAAGCGCAGCAGAAAAAAGTTTATGTTCTCAGAAACGATTATTCTGGCGGTTGCCCCCGCAAAAACGCTCCAGATGTCGGCAATGGTCGCAACCAGCCCTACAGGAATCAGATGAGCGATGTCGTCAATTCCCTCGGCGATCCATAGGCCGATGCCGCTCGCCAGGCCCAGCTGAGCCAGGCCGAGAAGAATGATCATCATTGCCGGATCAGGAATGAAAGAGTCGGCAGCACTGCGGATGTCAGTGAAAATTGCGTTTCCAGGCTGATCCAGCGCCGATTCCGGAATGGTTGACGCCGTGCATGAAGAAATAAAAAGCAGTTGTCGGCTCGCTTCGGCATTTGAATATACCTGGCGGCTTTTTTCAATCATCGGCTGGGCCGCGAAAAAAACTGCAAAGCCTGCTAAAAAACCGATGAGCAGATAGTGTTGTCGTGGTAAGCCCAGGCATGAAAAACCATAAACTACCAGAATCGATAAAAAAGTCAGAAGTGCGGCCGAGAAAAAAGTGGCAAACCGCCGGTCGAACCGGGGGATCAGAGTTCCCCAATGGTGTAGCAGTAGAAACAGAACAGCCCAGAACAAAATGCCGGCGAAAAATGTTTTTAGCCCTTCAGGGCGCCAGGCAGATGCGGTCACTTCTTTTCGGAGAGTAATTCCAGGCTTTCAGAGGCGATTTTTACCGAGTCAGGGTCAGAATTTGCTTTGATTGCCAGGTTGTAAGACTCTTTTGCTTCGTCGTAATCTTTGATCTTTTCATAGATTTTGCCACGGTGCAGATGTACTTCGCTTGAGACAAAATCATGGGAAAGCCTGAGAATTCCAAGAGATTTGTCAATCAGGCTCCGGGCTTTTTTTAAATCACCTTTGCGATAATGAACCCAGGCAAGAGAATCAAGATAAGTGGCCCGATTGGTTTTATCGAGCTCGATTGCTTTCTCGATCAATTCCCGGGCATGGTCGAGGTCTTTGTCCTGTTCGGCCAGCAGATAACCCAGAGTGTTGGCAATACTGCCGTTTTCCGGGTGCAATTTCACCATCTGTCGAAAAACATCGATAGCCAGGTCATATTGTTTCTTTTCAAGAAAAGCAGAACCCATGACCGACAAAACTCTCGAATTATCCGGGTTTTCGGCCAGCAGCTTTTCCCATTCTTCTCTGGCTTTGGCAAAATCACCCTTTTCGTAATAAACCACGCCCAGATTGAGTCTTGGGCTAATATCAGAAGAATCAAGCGAGATTGCACTGCGATAGATTTTTTCTGCTTCAACCAGGTCTTTGGTGCTTAAATAAACATTACCGAGGTTAATTCTGGCTTTGACGTTCTTTTCATCGATTTTCAGAACCTGGTTGTAAAGCTCAACCGCCCGGTCTTTTTCGCCAAGAATTGAATAGACCAGACCAAGGTTGTTAAGGGCGTTTACATGCTGGCCATCGAGTTTAACGACTTCTTCATACTGCTTTACCGCATCCAGGTATCGGGAAGTTTCGTGGTAAGCAACACCAAGATTGTAATGAGCCTCTACCGGCAGCCCGGGTTCCATGGCGAAGGCTGTTTCGTATGAGATTATTGCATCTTCAACCTGACCGCTGAAATATTGAGCCATACCCAGCAGATACCAGGTGTATGGCTGCCCCCTGTCCATACTCAGAGTGCGGCGCAGTTGAATGGCTGCCTCTCTGAACCGATCCTGGCGAAGGTAAAGTTTGCCAAGGTTGCGCAAAGCTTCAGGATACATGGGCTCGATGGCAATCGCACGCTTGAGCATGTCTTCGGCCTTTTCCAGCAGGCCCTCCTGAAGATAAAGCAGACCCAGAAAGTTGTAGGCCTGCTCTGAATAAGGGTCAATCGATTTGGCCTGAAGGAATAGTTCTTCGGCCTTTTTGTTCTGTTCAAGAATCAGCTGGTTGAGGCCTTCATGAATGAGAGATGACGCTCTTTCTCTGGCAGTTTCAGGTTCAGAACCAGATTTTGCCGAAACGGGAGAAAGGGTGAGTATTGCTGAAACAATGACGCCGAGAAGCCTGGCTCGGAAAAATTTCATGTTAACCTCATGATTTTAAGATCACAACGATTCCTTCATGCCGTCAGATTCTTCGATATTGGCGTTGAGTGCGCCTTCGAGGCTGGCGAGCAGTTCGTTCATCGCAAAAACTTCTTTTTCAATTCCCTGGGCAGAGGCGAGATAAAGGGCATAGTTTCCATCTTTAATCGCTCTGATTGCCCTTTTGGAAAAAGTGGTCATGCTTTCGGCCGTGTCAATCGACTGACGATAGGTCATCATACGGTTAGGCAGGTCGGAATGATAAAGCATGCCGTTTACCAGCTTGAAGCGGGCGGCAATTTTGCGGGAAAGGATCATTATGCTGCGGGCATGCTCATCTTTTGGTTCGAAGCGGAAACGGGCGCGGTGCCGAGGATTACCGAAGGGCCTGGCCTGATCCTGCATCAGGTGTGAGTATTTGTAAATCTGCCGGTTAAACCCGAAGATTTCTCCGAGATACCCTGAAAGAATCATGGTTTCCTTGATTTCCTGGGCGGCTGGAAGGCGGGTGGGCCCGACTGCCAGCAGCATCAACCCGATGACGAACAGTTTGAAGAAAAAGGTCTTCATGCGCAATCTCCTTTGGCAATACTTCATTTTAACTTTTTCCGATAGAAAATATCAATGATTTACTTTATTGTCAGGCAATTTCAGCAAAGCATCATCCTGAGCCTCTATCGACAGACAGCCGCTATTTTTTAACCATGACGGTTTTCTCTCTTGATGAATTTGACCCCGGTGTGATTTAGTGTTAAACAATTATGAAATTTAACCAGGAGGGATTTTATGAAAAAAGTTGTTTCGACAAAACAGGCACCGGCCGCTATTGGCCCATATTCACAGGCAATCAAGGTTAACGGGCTGGTTTTTACTTCGGGTCAGGTGCCTATCGTTCCTGCATCTGGAAAAATTGAAGCCAACGATATCGAAGGCCAGGCCGAGCAGGTACTGAAAAACCTCGAAGCTGTTCTTGCCGCCGCCGGCTCAGATTTTTCCAAAGTTGTTAAAGCCACCATCTTTTTGAAAGATCTTGCTCATTTTGCCAAAGTTAACGAGATTTACGGCTCAAGATTCAAATCAGAGCCACCGGCGCGTTCATGTATTCAGGTTTCCAGGCTTCCTCTCGACTGTCTGGTCGAAATTGAAATGGTTGCCATCGCTGATTAAATAACCATTTGAAAGTAAAAATCCCCTGGCGGGCATTGCCCATCAGGGGATTTTTTCAGGTCAATTCAGCGGAACCTCGCCTGGTTTAACCACGTATCTCACGAACTTGCCGCGAACCTGACCCGGTTGATAGGGGCCAAGGTCGCCCGCATCGCCCGGTTCATAGGTTTCACCAACACGGGCGTCACCGTTGTCTTCGGTCAGTTCTTCTGTGGGAATAATTTCGAACATTGCAAATCCAATGATTCTGACTGATGATCCAAAGCCATAATTGGCAGGGTCGTAAATGCCATTCGGATGATCCTGACCCTGGAGGTCGTAAACTGTTTGGGCCTCAGTATTTTGCGCGTTATTGGTTGGAACTTCGGGAGGAACGTCGGTAATCGGAACAATTATGAACCGATTGGGAGAGTTATTGGCATCGCCATTTACCCTGAAATCTACTGCCTGATCTGTTGGACCGCGCTGATTGCCAGGTTCAGGCAGAATTCGATCATTGAGCTGGATTGGCTGATTGAATCCATGCATGAAGCGGTCTCGATAGTCATTGGCTCCACCACCGGTGTAGTTGTCCGGGTCGACTGGCCCGTAATTGTTTTTCTGTTTGCCGGCGATCGTTGTGGTTCCACCACTGCCAACATTTTTTTCGACGAGCGAGCCCAGCATGATGTTATTGAGAACAAGTCGTTTTGTGTAACAATTAAGGTGATAATGACCTCCAAGGAAAGTGAAGTCACCATTTCCGACTTTACCCTTGATATACTTCACATAACTGTTATCTTTAGACTGTACTCCGAGAGTCACAATGCCTGGTTTGAGGTTGGATGAGTAAAATGCTGCTGAATGCCCGCGTCCGGTATCACAGCAGTAACCGCTGCCGTGGTTTTGACACCTTGGATCAAGCCCATTCAGAAGATTGAATGGCTGGTTACTGTCACTGCTTGCGGTGTTTAAACTCGAAAACCACACCGGGCCAGTGGTTCGGGGGAATGCTTTGTAATGGAAATCAGTAAATGCGACGCAATCAGCGTAAGCTTCAGAGGGTGTTTTGCCTTCATAGATGGCCGCCTGCCACAGAGCTATGTCAAACGTTTCAGGGGCAAAGCACTGGGCAAAAACGAATCCACCCTGTTCGATGTGCTGCTTGATTTTTTTAACAACGTCCCACTTCATTTTCTGAACCTTGTTGGCTTTGTCAATCCAGCCTGGGTGATTATCGGGCAGGGGTCTGGTACCGTCGGAATAAACAGCATACTGGGATTTAGGTTCGGAACCGGGATCAGAAACGTAGCCTTTTGAATCAGCCATCGTTCTGAGCAGGCCATCGTGCCAGCACTGAGGATAACCGTCGTTACCTTCGTTGCAGATATAACATTCATCAATGTCTTTCCAGAAAACACCCGTATATGTCTGCTTTTCACAACATCTTCTTCGGGCATTTAAACAGTTTGTTACATCGCCGCTGGGTCTTGGGTTGTATCCTGACTTGAGTTTGAAATCTCTACTATCTGATGGAGGATAATTTGGATCGTAGTACTGCCGACAATAGGAACACATTCTTTCCTTACAGATTTGTCTTTTTGCCTTCGTATTAGTTGCGCCAAGGTGACCCTTATCCAAAGAATCCTGACAGCTGCAATAATAATAACTGCAGCCGCCACTGAAACCGGTAAAATCTTCATGATGCAGGTGCAGCCACTCGTAGTCATTCAGAACGTTTTCAAGAATTTCCAGGTCATAAATTGCATTGCAGTTGGCACTGTTATATGAACTACCTCTGGGCCAGTTTCCAGGCTGACTGTAAGTGCCATAAGGAATCTTACCGGCTCTTAGAACCTGCTCGACGGGATCCGTGCTTCCCTGAGAGCTATAAACAGCTACTCTTGGGCGGTTAAACAATTCCAGGACATTTGGATTAACTGCATCGTAAATTGCCTGTAGATCATCAGCATTGGTAATTTCAACGAAATTTACACCAGAACCGCGCAATCTGGATTTTACGTCTTCATGGTTCGGTACCAGGAAAGAACCACCACGATAGCCCAGAAGCCATTCAACCGGCACAAACCCAGGGTCTGCTTCATCAATCTTCAGACACCAGAAGGCAGCACCGTAAGCCTTGAGAAAGCCGGCGTCCGTCTGTGAACCTTCATCCATTGGAATAAGGATTTTTCCGGCTTCGGGCATCGGGTCACCAGATCCCCCGCTGCCGGGTCCGCCAGAACCCAGCTTGAGAATGTATGTGCTGCCTGAGGCAAAGGCGTTGACGCCTGGATCATAAGAACCGTCAGGATTTCTTGCAAACATTTCACAGACATAAGTGTTTTTTGAAATGTCTTTGGTAACGCCATATGGTATTGCCAGAGGAACTATGCCTTGACCAATGTCATTGGCGTGATTTTCTCTTGCCGCACCAACGGTTGCAGAGCTGAAATTCATTACGTTGGCAAAAAACAAGCCTACGTTGAGGTTTGCGCTGACCTCGAAATGGTTGTTGGCTCCAAAGCCAACCTGCAAGTTGGCTAATTCAGCATCAGAGTAACCGTTTGCCCTCATAACCTCTCTAACATGCTCAGTTATCTGGGTTTGCTCTTCGCTGTTCAGGTTTCCGTCACCGGCTTTGAGCTGCATCATCAGGTCGTATCCGGCCTTCCAGCCGGCATTTACTGCGGTCTGGATTCTGGCCTGATTATAGTACATATAACCCACGTCAGTGACCATGGCAGTCATGCCCAGAAGAAAAACCGATGCAAAAACCGTCATAACCAGCACGCTGCCGGCTCGAGACCAGGACTTGTTATGTTGCTTAATCATGGTAATCCTCCGATTCTGTCGTTAACAGAGGCGCAAAGTTCATTCTTTATTTTCTGCCGCAACCGCACTTATTACAAGAGCGCCTTCTCCATTGTTTCCACCAACGAGACTCCCGATCAGCGGCGTATATAGCGAAAGCCTGAAAGATGCACTTACCCTGACTTCTTTGTCAGCGGTTCCCACGCCGGTGTAGGTAACATTGGTAAACATATCCTGGGGCATCATTGGGGAGCGGTATTTCCAGAATGCAGCCTGAACTTCAGATAAATCCGGGTGAGTGTTAACCCCGAATACTTCGCGGGCAATAAGCGGGTTGATGCGTTTGGTTGCGGCTCTGGCAGCCTGCATACACTGAAAATTCAGGTTTGACCAGGTATGCAGAGCCCGACCAAAATCAAAGATGCCGATCAGAACAAAAATGAATATCGGCAGAACCAAGGCCATTTCAACGACTGCCTGACCTTTTCTAAATTTTTTCATGTCACATCAACTCCATTTCAACGGGTGGTAATCATTTTGGGAATTTTATAGGCTGCCTGGGCTCCAAGTTTTATGCTTTGAGCTCCGGTTGCAGCCTGGAACAGGATCTGCCAGAAGGGGGTAAAGGTAGGAGATTCGTAAGAAAGGGTGACCGAAATAAACTGACTTCCTGGATCCTGAGTTAGTTCTCCCTTGAAAGGAGTGTTGACCGTGAAAGCGCCGGTCCACCAGTTGGGTCTGAGAGAATTGGCATGGGAAACAATTTCGGAATTGCTCTGTGGAATACTGCTTCCAAAGCTTTCTGCCGCCCACTGTGATGTTTCGTTGGCAATTTGCTGCAAAGATAGAAAATTATAGAAGGCAAAGCCAAAATCAATCAGCCCACCCACCACGATCAGCAGAAAAAACGGAAAGACCAGAGCCATTTCTACGATTGCCTGACCATTAGTTCTTTTCCTTCTTTTAAACATTATTGGCTACACCTCCAAACTATATATCAAGCAAAAGACATACCATGCGAAGAACGCCTAAAATTCAATTATGACTCAACAAATCGAGGAAAAAATCCCTTTTAGTTGGGATAATCTCCTCTGCTTCTATGCAATGTTTTTTTAAACTTTTGTCTAAAGATATACCATTTCTCCCAAAAAATAAACATATATAAAAGCTCATTGACTATTTCTCAAATGCGGGCATTTCGACAAGCTCAATGACCGCATTTTTTCGATTGCTGAGCCAGCTTAGACTGGTCGAAGCGGTTTAAAAAATTTGATTTTTTCAACGAGCCTTTGTATATATCGAACATCTCATTATCAGATAGGTAGACGTAACTATAGAAGAAGTATGATATAGGGTACAGATACCTCATACTCTGAGGCTTTTTTGCCGCAAAAAAGCCCCCCCAAGGTAGGGGAGGCTTTTAAGGAATGACTAGTTGGAAAACGTTATATTTGCGTATTCAGAGCTAAGTGACGGGCCGTCGTCATAGAAATATCTGGATCTCCATCGATAAGCTCCTGTTGCAGGAGAACCAGGAGAAAATTCCATGCTGAAGACAGCATTATTCGTTAATGTTTGCGCACTTAAAGTCCCCAGTTGTTTAAAGGTACCAGTTAATGTGTCAAAATATTCAAGCTCCATGATAGCGTATTTTGCCTCAGAATCAAGGGGTGCTATGAAGCTGACAGTATAAGTAGCGACTGAATTTTTGAGAACAGTACTGCCTTCTGAGGGAGAAATTTCTGCCTTACTTGGAACAATCGTTAGTAATGTGCTGTCAGAAATTGCCGTGTAGTCTATGGCAGGGTCAACGACTTTGGTTACCCAGGTAAAACGGCCGTAATCGAGACCATAGTCCGCGGCTTTGAGAGTTCTTGTGTGAACCGTAGTTGCGGTCGTTCCTTCATTGATGCCATATTTTAAAGTCTTGGTAATTACAGGTACAGAAGGTGCTTTGTAAACTCTTGAAAATTCAAGGTAAATCTGATTTGCCCCTTCTGGTCCCGTCCAAGTAAATTGTATGTCATCAGTAAGCGTGCTTTGAGTGATTGTCGCGCCAGCCAAATCAGTGAACTTCGAATTTGTCGGACTTGTAACTGTAGGTGTTGGATTGGCATAAACAAACGGAGGAACCGTGAAATCCATAATTGTTGTTTCGCCAGCTGCAATTTTATAACCAAAAGCAAGCACCGGATCTCTTCCAGCCCATTCAGCAGATGAATTGTTGAAGACAAGGGAATTTCCGGTTTGCCCCTGCAAAACCTGCACTTGAGTCTTTACTGGCACAGCTAGCCAAATCAGGCCATTATCCTCAAAAGGTGGCATATTATCAAGTCGCCAGGTTCCGTCTGCTTTGGAAATTACTGTGTGAGATTTTCTCGCATTTTTTGCGGCATCAACTGTCCAGATGTCGAATTCATAGTTTGGATATGCTTCTTCATTGGAGGTTGGTTGCTGATTAACCAAAATAAATTTCTTGGCCGTTCCTGCCAAAACCCCACTCTTATGGACATTGGGGTTGATTTTTACGGGAGATGGAGGCACTGTAATAGTCAGATCAACTGTATTTACCCCGGAATTTATTCCGAAAAGTTGATTGTTAATATAGATCCCGTTTGCAGTCGGCGGAGTGGTGGCTCTAACCTCGAAAAATACGCTGTAAGAGGCCACGCCAGGCTGGCTGACAATAAGCTTTCTGGTGCCTGAAGCCACGTTGAATAGCTCAAAAACACCAAAAGCATTTGAAATAGTTGTTTGACCTGTATCGATAGAAATCTGCGCAACACTAAGTGGTTTCCCGCTTAGGGCGTCTACTGCCTGTGCCTTAAAATTTATGGTTGGGATGGTTGCATCTGGAGTTTTTGAAAGAATTACAAAATTACCGGAATCTATTGAACCCGCATTTTCGATTTTAGCCAACTTGGAGCTTTCAAGAAAATCATTGGTGGCTTCAATCTTGAGCACGAAAGTTCCGGTGCCCAGACCGTTAAAAATAAACTCACCAGAAGTTAAGGAAACGCTGGAACGATTTGTGTCGGTTAAAGCCCCGGTCGAGATATCTTGTACAAGGAGTTTCACGACGACATTGGCTATCGGTGTGTTGTTGCTGGTAACTACGGTTCCGAACAGACTGGAAGTGCCAGCATTCAGGCTGTTGTCGACCGTGCTTACCGAGCTGGGTGTGGCAGTTACTGCCGGCCCGCCGGGGTTATTGCCGCCGCCGCAACCAACCATGAAGGCGGTTAGAAGCAGGCCGGTAAAAATCCCAAGAAAGAAAAGCTTAACCATATTTTGTTTAAATGACATCATGCCTCGTTCTCCTTTCGGGGCAAGCAAATTCCAAAGTCTCTCAGCATACTATATTGGCTCCATTTCTAGAATATCGTCGATCTCAACGCCGGTTTTGTCGATAGTTCCGGCTTTCAGCTCAATTACCGAGGTTGCTTCCGGCTGGATCCAGACGAAGCCCAGCCACGGGGTCAGTCGGCGATACAATGATCTGATGCGATTTTTGGCGTCGATAAAGATTGCATCGATGGGAAAGCGCATGAACATCATGTGTATCGAATTACAGGGTGAAATCAGCAGTCCTTCACCGTCTGCCGGCTCGGAAGCCAGCATCAGGCCGCGAAAGCGACTGATAAAGCTGTCGGCAACCTTAATTCTGCTGCCGATAACCTTTTTGTCACTTTGTCTGCTGATCTTGAGTGTTTTCATGGGCTGTTGGCAATGGCGGCCTTGCCTAATTCCTCCATGATCTGAAACATTGCCGGGGCTCCGATAACGATGCCGACGTTAGGGAAAATGAAGAAAACCAGAGGAATCATCATTTTTACCGGAGCTTTTGCGGCTTCTTCTTCGGCGCGCTGGCGGCGTTTGTCGCGCAACTGTTCGGACTGAATACGCAAGACCTGACCAATCGAAACGCCGAGCTGGTCGGCCTGAATAATAGCGGATACGAATGCATTGAGATCGGGGTGGTCAACCCGTTCGCCCATGGCTTTAAAGGCATCGCGTCTTGCCTGACCCATTCGCATGTGTCTCAGAGTAAGGCTGAATTCATCTGGAATCGGGCCGCGCATTTTTTCTACGACCTTGTCGCAGGCAGCGTCGAAACCAAGCCCCGCTTCAACCGCAACGGTGAGCAGATCGAGAACATCGGGAAGTTGTCTCTGAATTCCATGAAGTCTTGATGCGATTTTTCTTTGAAGAAAAAGGCGTGGTGCAAGAATGCCAAGAGCAACCCCCAGAACTGCCCCCATGGCGAGCAATTTAGGATTAAGTACCAGTGCAATCGCGGCAAATAATGCCGGGGTTACAACGCGAAACAGGTTTTGTATAACTACGAATTCACCGACGGTCAGACCACCAGGATAACCTGCCTGCCCCAGCTGTTTTTTAAGTGAGGTTTTGGCTGCTTTGCGCATGTCTTTCGGGTCTTTTTTCCCGGCCAGTCTCGCAAGAAATGGCCTGATTACGCGATCGACAAATGGCTTGCGCAGTTCAGAAGCGGCTTCTACTACTGATGGAGCATCAGCGGTGCCGTCATTGAGGGCGTTGAGGCGATCCTGTATATCCGTCTTTGAGCCTGACGGGAAAAGCAGGAGAATGACAAGAAACATGATGAACCCGCCAAGGATAATGAAAATAATATTCATTGTTTACACCTCAATATCAACAATCTTCATGATGATGTACATGCCGATTATTTCCCAGATTACACCGAATACGACGACAAACCAGCCACGAAACGCGCCCTTTCGGAAGGTGAAAAGCTTCATGATGAAAACCGGGTTGATCAGGTAGATCATGAAGCCGATACCAAGAGGAAGAATGCCTACCATCGCCCCCGAAACCTTTGCCTGAGCAGTTTTGGTCTGAATGTCGCCTTTAATTTTCATGCGCTGGCGAATCGTATAGCCTATTTTATCGAGAATTTCGGCAAGATTACCACCTACCTGGCGTTGAATAAGAACTACGGTGGTTACCAGATCCCAGTCCTCGCTTTCGATGCGCTGATTCAGTCCCATCAGAGAGTCTTCAAGATTCATGCCAAGGCCATTTTCTTTCAGTACTCTCTTGAGTTCTGTGGACATGGGAGCCGGCGATTCTCTTGCAACCATTTCCATGGCCTGCAGAAACGAGTAGCCCGCTTTCAGGCCGTTGGCCATCATTACCAGGGTGTCAAGAATCTGATCATTGAATTCGCTGACTCTCTGGCGCTTCAGTATTGCTACCCAGATGAATGGTATTGCATAGCCCATTGCGCCAAATACCAGGCCGACGACAATGCTTTTGAAAATCAGCATTCCGGCAATAAGTCCCAGCATTATGGCCAGGAACTGAATGGCTACGAATTCGTTGGCTTTCAGCGGAACATCTGCTTTAGCCAGCAGATTTGCAATTCTGATTGCCATGCCTTTGGGTGTAATGATGCTGCCTACATTGGAAAGCAGCTTTTTAGCGCCTGAAGCGCCCTTTTCTCTGCGTCCTTCGAGGAGAAAATCGTCATCTGAAACCACTTCATCACTTTGTTCGGGCTCATCGTCTTCTGGAGCAGTGTATTCAGCTGCTGCCATTTCAGTTTCGACCAGATATTGTTCCATGCGGTTGCGAACATCCTCGCCAGGCGGTTTGGCGAACAGGGATAACAGCAGCAACATGCCCAACATAGAGGCGATGAAGGCGGAAACTATAAAAATTATCTGTAGCAAAGCTTTACCATCCCTTCGCAGTGTCGGTAAAGATAGTGGGTGGTAGTTTGATACCGAATTCCTGGAACTTGGAGGCGAATTTAGGTCTGATACCAGTTGGTTTCAGGCGGCCGATGATTTTGCCCTTTTCGTCAACCCCGGACTGTTCAAATCTGAAGATATCCTGGGTAACGATCTTGTCGCCTTCCATGCCCTGAATTTCGGTCAGATAGGTGATTTTTCTCGATCCATCCTTGAGTCGTGACTGCTGAACGATCAGGTGCACTGCCGAGCTGATCTGTTCACGTATAGCGCGAACCGGCAGATCCATACCGGCCATCAGAACCATGGTTTCGAGGCGGGCCAGCATATCGCGGGGAGTATTGGCGTGGCCTGTGGTCAGAGACCCGTCGTGACCGGTGTTCATTGCCTGAAGCATGTCGAGTGCTTCGCCACCGCGGCACTCACCGACGATTACCCGTTCCGGACGCATACGCAGCGTGTTTTTTATCAGATCGCGCATTGCAACTTCGCCTTTACCTTCAATGTTGGCCGGGCGGGTTTCAAGGCGCACGACATGCGGCTGGCGCAGCTGCAGTTCGGCGGCGTCTTCGCAGGTGATGATGCGTTCGTCTTCGGGAATGAAAGAACTCAAAATGTTGAGAGTAGTGGTTTTGCCAGAACCGGTACCACCTGATACGACGATGTTAAGGCGGACTTTGATGCAGGCTTCGATAAATTCAGCCATTTCCTGGGTCAGGGTGCCGAATCTGACCAGGTCGGCAATGCCCAGAGCTTCTTTTTTGAATTTTCGGATGGTGATGGTGGGGCCATTCAATGCCAGAGGCGGAATGATGGCGTTAACGCGCGATCCATCTGGAAGACGGGCATCGACATAAGGCACAGATTCGTCGATACGGCGGCCGATTGGGGCGACGATTCTTTCGATAATACGCATTACATGGTCGTTATCTTTAAATTTGATGTCAGAAAGTACCAGTTTGCCCTTCTTTTCATAGTAGATCTGAAACGGGCCATTGACCATGACTTCAGAAATGTCTTCTTCTTCAAGCAGTGGTTGAATCGGGCCAAAACCGATCATGTCGTCGAGCAGGCTCTGAGATAGACCGTCAATTTCGCGCTGAGACAGGGTAATATTAACTTTCGGGCTTTCTTCGGCAACTACGGCAAGAATTCTATCGCGCAAAAGCGAGCGCTTCTTATCCATGTTGGTTTCGGCCATTATCGACGGTGGCATGTCGTCGATCAGCTTGGTATGAACTTTTTCTTTCAGCCTTTCAAAACCGGTAATTTCACGGGTCGATGTGACATCCAAAATCCCAGATTTGTCGGTTGATTTTTTTTCTTCATTCAGACGTGAAAGCAGACCACCCATTATTTACCTCCAGAATTTATGAACCAAAAAGCAGGTCTTTGATTTTAAGAATAGCACTTTTTCCTGTTTCATTGCTAACCCCTTCTTTCGGGCCAACAATACGGTCTGCCATGCCGATTATCGATTTGGCAATGGCACTGCCGGGGGCTTTGGCCACAAAGGCCTCGCCATGATTGAGCGAACGCTGAGCAATTTCCGATTCCATGGGAACGGTTGCGTAAACCGGTATGGCAAGGCCAGCCTCAAGGTCGGCTTTGCCGATTCCCACGTTTGGTATTTCCTTGTTGAGAATCAGTTTGATTTTGCCCATATCGAAATTGATGTCATTAAAAGTTTTCAAACAAAGTTTAGTATTCTTGAGAGAACTGATTTCGAGGGTGGCGACCAGCAAAACCAGATCGCTTTTATCGAGAATGGCCAGTTCTTTTTCGGTGATACTCGGCGGCAGATCGAAAATGATGTAATGATATGAATGCCGGGCCTGATCGATAATTTTGATCAGGTGATCGACCTTAACCGCTTCGGCCAGGGCCGGTTCTTTGGGTGCAAGCAACAAATCAAGGCCCGATTCGTGCCTGACCAGGTTTTTTTCGATTTCGCCGATAGTTATTTCTTCAGCTTCAACAAGGTTGGAAATCGAGCGCTTAATCGGCTGGTTGAGGGTGATGGCTACGTCTCCGAACTGCAGTGAGGAATCGACGAGCAGAACCTGCTTGTTTCTCGAGGCAAGATTTACTGCCAGATTTACCGCCAGAGTCGTGCGACCGACACCGCCCTTGGTTGCAAAAAAAGAAATGATCTCGGCTTTCTGGTCTTCATGAAGCAGTTCGGGGCGATCCTTGATCCAGCTGTTGAATACGTTTTGAATGGTTTCAACCAGATCATTGGTTGAGAACGGCTTGACCAGAAAATCTTTGGCGCCAGCTTTCATTGCGCGTCGGAAATACTCCTGTTCGCTTTGAATCGACATAATAACCGTCTGGACGTTTGGATAATCCTTGGTTATCATTTCTGCGGCTTTCAGGCCATCGAGTTCAGGCATGTTGATATCCATTAAGACTATGTGGGGTTGAAGTTCTTTGACCTTTTCGATGGTCTCTTTCCCGTTGCGCGCTTCGCCGACAATCTTGATGTTTTCCTGATTGTTCAGCATTCTTCTGACGTTTGAGCGTAATTCGTCCATGTCGTCAGCGATTAGAAGCTTGATACGGGGAGCTGCAACCAATTTTTTCCCTCAGATTCCATGTCGGGGTGATGCCGGAAATCGGCATCACCCTTGAATTGTCAGTTTTCAGCCGGCAGATGACTTGATTTAATCTGCTGGAAGATATTGTGGAGTTTTTCGAGTTTGTCAGACCGGCGGGGAACCGGAACTTCCTTGAATTTTTTGTTGCCGGAAAGATCGGTTTCGTTACCCATAATTTTGGGGGTGAGCAGTATAACCAGCTCATTTTCAACTTTGTTAACATTCCTGGTTTTGAAAATGCGACCCAGATAGGGGATCTTGCTCAGTATTGGCACGCCGCCCCAGGTAACGCTTTCAGAGCGGTTAATCAATCCGCCAAGCACAACGGTTTCCTGGTCTTTGATCTTGAGAGTTGTCATAATGCTGCGGTTGAGGATATCGGGCGGACCGTTGGTGCCGCGAACGAAACTGGGTTCCTGTTGTTTTGCGAAAACTGAGAATTTCAGGTCGTTATTGTTAACAAACATATCGCGGATTGAAAGCTTGAGTGAAGCTTCGACTTCGCTGAAGTTGGTCTGGCCGGTGGTTAGATTCTGACCGGTCGAATAGAAGATTTTCTGGCCGACATTAACGTATGCAAGACCTGAATCGTCGGCAATGTCTTGCTCGGCTTTTTTATCGAGATCTTCTTTAAACCATCCAGAACCAGAAACCTTGGTGGGGGTCGAATTGGCATAGACGGTGAGCTTGGGATTGGCAAGAACTTTGGCTTTGCCACTGGTTTCCCAGGCACGAACCTGAGCTGCAATAAGGTCAAAGCGGTTGATGTTGTTCATATAGAACGGATTTACGTCCTTTGGAACCGGTGCGCCAAGCGACTGGGTGTCACCGCGGAAATCGTTGCTGGCATTTTCCAGAAAGCCCAGAACTCCGGTAACAATACCATCTTCACCCTGTCGGCCCCATTCTATTCCAAGGTCTCTGGTGTTGTTTTTGGAAACCTGGAGGATGAAGGCCTGGAAGACAACCTGAATCGGGCTTTCGATGACGACCAGATTGCTTATCTGTTTTTCGTCGTTTACAAAGCCTTTAACCACTTCGTTGAGGTGGATGTAATCGTTCTGGTTTTTAACTTTGCCCTCAAGCAGGATGCGCAGGCCGGTAGTGTCAGTCGCTACAAGACTGCTATTATTTTCAGGAGCCTTGGGGTCGAAATTGGCGGAAATTACGCTTACTTTTACATCAGGCAGTTTGATGGCTGCCTGAATTCTCTGCTGCAGAGACGGGGCGTTAACTTCGAATTCGATGAGATTAAGAATCTTGCGATCATTGATGAGACTTGATGCAAGAGTTTCAGCCCGATTCTTTTCTTCTTCAGAATTTACCTGGCCCTTGAGATAAGCGGCATCAGGGAAAACAATCAGCTGAACGCCGGGATTGCCGAGAATCGAGGTGAATTTCTGCTGAATGATGTCTTTTTCAGAATAGGTTTCAACATCATAAACGCGGCGGCCGGTTTTGTCCCAGAGGATGAGCTGGGTGGTTGCGCCTTCGTTGCCAATGCCTGAAAGAATAATTTCATCGTCAGAAACGTTGAGAACTTCAACAATGCCTTCTTTTACCGCGAGAATCTTCTTAACTCCGTTGGCGGGAATTGCAATTGATTTGGCGATAGGAATCATAAGCTTTTCTGCGGCACTGCTCTGGCTGTTGAACGCTGCCAGAACCAGAATAATTCCGAGAAAAACCAGAACCAGCCTGTAATTTACGGTTTTTTTGTCTGATTTCATGATTTTGCTCCTGATTATTCCTGTACAACCGGGGCAGAAGGAACCTGCGAAACCGGTGGAACACAGGCTGATTCGGTGGTGGGTTCAGGTAAATTTTTGAATCTGGCTGCTGCAGGGCCGCCATATTTATAGATTTCGCGGCGGGCAGTCGCTCCATACATTATTTCGACCCGGCCGTCATCGATGGGCTCAAGAATTGTAACTACCGGTTCTGATTTTTCTTCAGTTGTGGCAGCTGCGGTTGTGGTAACCGTCTGCTGAACGTAATCAGGATGACCGATGTCAGACAACACAGTTCTTTCGGTTGCGCCTTTGGTCTGGGTGCGCTGATCTTTTTCGCTGGGGTTTTTGAGAACGAAACGAAAAGAGGTACTGGCGTCGAGATAAAGTAATTTTTCAAGTTCAGCAGGCGAAACTGCCAGAGTGATCAGCTCAACCTTGGCGGCTGAGATTGCAGGCGTAGAAGATGGAATGGATCCGTCAAATTCGTAGGTGTTGCCAACGGCCAGGATCTGGATGTCCTGAAGAACAATTTTGGTGATTGGTTCTGAATTGCGGGGTTTGAAGGTGGCGATAACATCAACATAATCACCCTGCTGTACAAAACCGCCTACCGAAGTTACCCTTGAAACGGCGATTGATACGGCACGCTTGCCGGGCGGAATTGCACGGGCAAGGTTGGGAACTGAAGATTCATCAAGCAGACGCATCGGCGTCATGATATCATCCGGCAGGATGGTAACTGCAGTATAACGATTGGTGATGGAAGCGATATCGCTGATTGCTTCCTTTGGCGCCGAGGAAGCGACTATTTCGCGAACCTCAAAGGACTGTTTCACCAGTTCCGGTTCAAGCCGGGTACGGGCGGCCAGTCGTTTTGTACTTACAACCACAGGGGTTTTCAAAACGGTTGGTTCTTGCACCACAGGGGCATCAATCTTTGGGGGAGTGGTCGTCTGAAGCTTGTTCCACAGGAGCATTGATATGGCAAAACTGGCCAGCAATGCTACAACTATCGCCTTTTTGTTCACCGTTGAGGATCCTCCTCGACACAAATTTAAACTAGGAATATATCAAAGAATAATACATCCTGCAAGGGCGAAAAAAGAATCGGCAGGGGAGTATGAAAACTTAACTACTGTACAGAGAAAAAGTTTAACCTGAAATTCAGAACGAAAATTCGAAGGTATGATATATCGCCAGAGCAGTTGCAAGAAAAATATCGATGCCGAGCAGGAATCGGTAGCGCTTTGCCTCGTCGGCATTTTCTCTGTGAATTGTCTTTTCAAGGAAAGCTCTGGTTGTGAAGCTGGTAATCAGCATGCCTATGGCGTTGCGACCATAATTGAGGAACTGAATCAGGAGGGCATGGGGAAGACCCAGAGCCGAAGTGTACAAAAAAATGGTAACGGTAAAGTTGGTACCCCCGAGGGCCCCGATTCCTGCCATCAGCTTAACATCTCCCATTCCGATCAAGCCGAAGATGGCCGGCAGAATGTATGGAGCGATTCCGACAAACGTGGCAATCAGGCTGTAAACAAGACCGGAAAAGCCAAAAAAAGCAAAATTCAACGCCCAGCCAAGAAAAACACAGGGAAACGTAAGCCAGTTATAGATTTTTCCCCTGGTCGAATCGGTTATCATGGCAACAAAGGCCGCACAGGCGGCCAATGTTTTTAAAAGCATTATCTCTTGTGCCGGTTCGAGCATTTCACCAGCTTACTATAAAATTACGCGCAATTCCATCAGGTTTTAACATAACCGAAAACTCTTGCTCTGATTGTTTTAAGAAGTTTTTTCGCCGATTTGAGCTCTTCTTCAGAATCGGTTTCATGATGTAGAAAGACCATGGCACCGGTCTGGCCGGCAAGAACGCCAGTGTCGGGGTATTCCATCAGAGCTGAGGTATCAATGAGGATGACTTCTACCTTGCGTTTGAGTTCTGAAAGCAGTTCGATCATTTCTGGCGAGCCCAGCAGTTCGGCAGGATTGCCGGGTGCTACTCCTGATGTTAGAAGAGCGAGGTTGCTGACAAAAGTTTTGTGAATCATGCCGTCTTTCAGGCCAGAACTAAGGGCTTCTGCCAGTCCGGGGCCATTTTCGGCATCGAAAACCCTGTGAAGAACCGGGTTTCTTAAGTTTGCATCGATCATCAGAACTGAATAGCCGGCCTGGGCCAACAATATTGCAGTATTGGCAAGCAGAGTGGTTTTGCCGCTCGCATTGCGGGCTGAACTGATCAGAACAATCCGGGTCTGGGTTTCTGAGATGTGGATCTGCAGGTTCGAAACCAGAGACCGATATGGCTGCAGCGACTCTGAATCCGGATTGTTCATGACGATCAGCCGTTCATCGTAAACTGTTGGTTCTTCGCTCTCGGTTGCCGGTGCTGGCAGGGCCAGTGGAGCACATGCCAGCGAAGGCACTTCAAGGATAATTTCTGCGGGTTCGGCGGTCAGCAGTGGCAGATTGTTGCCACTCATGGCGCCGGCCAGCATTTCACCTGAAATTGATACGATTTCGGTGCGAACCGGTAGTGGTGAATAAAGGAGAAAGATTGCCATCAAAACTCCAGATGCAACCGCAATACAGTCTCGCTGAACCGCTGAAAATCCAACAGTTTTCGGGTTGTGGGAGTCATTCTGCAGAATATTGATTTTTCCCTGGGTAGAAGTTTGACTGAGTCTTGTTTCTTCGAGGGCCAGCAGGGTTCGGTTATGCAATTCTTCGAGCGCTTTGATTCGCAGGTTGAGGTTGTTAACCCGATTTTCCCGCGAAATTTCTTCACCGGTTCCGGAGTTTTTTGATCGCTCAAGCTCGGTTTTGATAAGGTTAAGCTTTTCTTCATCGCTTTCAATCTCGGCTGAGAGTGCAATGTATTGTGAGTTTGGTTTCTGTTTTCTTGTTCTTGAGCGTGAATTCTTCAGTTTTCTTTCGAGGCTTTTGATATCGGCCTTGCATTCAACTACTTTCGGGTGTTTCTCTTTATAGCTTTTGAACAGCTCGGCCAGACGATTTCTCTGTTCATTCAGTTTGCGACTGAAAAGGCGATATTCCTGGGATTCTTCATCTTCGTAATAGAAAGTGGTTTTAGGTGTAGTCTGAAGTTTTTTCCGGTTCAGGTCGAGCTTTTCTTCAACCTGATGCATTTCGTTTTCAAGCTGCAGAGTTATTTCATCAATCTTGATTACCGCCGAATTTCCAACCTGATTCAGGCTCTGTCTGGCTTCATTCAAAGCCAGTTCAAGATTTTCCAGTTTTTTCCGGGCGGCTTTAATTTCGAATTCACGTTTTTCAGCGCTGAAGACCAGAAAATGATTAGTCAGAATGCGAATGGCAGACTGACTCAAATCTTTAAGGCAAACTGGGTTTTCGTGTCTGACGATTAGCTTGACCAGTCCGGCTCCGGCATCTTCGAACTCGACGAGGTTGCGGTTAACAACTTCGTCAGCTCCGAGTCGGCAATCGCTGGCGAGCTCAGCCAGAACGTTTTTCTGGGCAAAAACTCCATTCATTGAGGCAGCAATGCTTAAGTCATTCGATTGCTCGCTGGTCATAACTCTCAATATTGCCTGACTCTGATAAACCGCCGGAAAAAAACGGTTGATCAGGGCTGATGCAATGACGGCAAGACCAATTATAATGGTAGCCCAGCCCGCGTTTTTTCTCAGACTTCTGAAAATACCTTCTATAAGGCTCTCCTGGATCATGTTACTGCCTCCAATACAGGATCTGTCAGCTTTTTTTCTTAGCTTCTCAAATCATCGGCAGTTGCCTGAGAAAAATTAATAGTCTTTTGATGTTGTTGCACTTTATACCATTTATACTTAATTCGTTCGTGACACTGCAATTTAAAGCGGGCAGACACGGTGGTCGGCTCCTGCGAATATTTCTTCCGTGATTCGTATAAGCGACTCGATAAATGGCTATGTTCTTGTTAAAGTATGATATATTGTAACTGCATCCAAATCAAACAGA
>DYKG01000061.1 GCA_020722725.1 Candidatus Methylomirabilis sp. | reverse complement strand
CCCGACGAAACCATTGCCGGAAGCTGCACCAATCCGCATACCGAGAATTGCTGGGGATAATTACTGGCATTTGACATTCTTTAATAAATATTGTATTTTATAACTCTAACTTCCGGGAAGGGAGGATTGCTTAAATGGCAAAAGCAAAAACCATTAAGAAGGCTGGCGCAGTCAGCGAAGAAAAAGCAACCATCAAAAAGAAGGAAAAACCAATAGGGGTCGGTGCTAGAGAGTATTCGATGACCGAAACTTTCAAAAAGGGCGAGCTGGTATACCACAAAGTCTGGGATGACACCGGCGAGGTTCTTGAAGTTGGTATCACTGACGATGGTATCAACAAAATGAAGGTTGCATTCGAAAAGGTTGGATTAAAAAACCTGCGAATGGGTTAACAAATTTCCAGCTATCAAAGACCCGGTTAAGCCGGGTCTTTTTGCAGGTAGTGGATTTGAGGGAGTCCTGGTCGGTGAGTGATATTGATTTGCGCAGTCGTGGCCTCTGGCTGCTTAGGCCTTGCACCCGGAAACTGATCGGTTTTTTAGCCAATTCTGATTCCAGGTTGCGTGGTGAAGGGGCGAAAGCTCTTGGAAAAATTGGCGATTCCGAATCGGTTGAGCCGCTGGTAGAAGCCCTGTTGAAAGAAAAACAGGATGAGCAGATGCCGCTGGCCCTTGCTGAAATCGGCGATCCTGCTGCGCTTGCTCCTTTATTGTCAGCATTCAGGGAAGCAGACCGTGAAGTAAGGCCAAACATTGCTCTTGCCCTGGGGGCTTTTAACGACCAGGGCGCGGTGAAGTCTCTTATTGAGGCTTTATCAGACCTTGACCCGAATGTCAGATATAACAGTATTACCTCACTTGGACGACTAAAAGACAGTTCGGCGGTTTCAAACCTTTTGGGTTGCCTGGGCGAAAGCAACGAGTGGATATTTCTAAACGTTGTTGATGCGTTGGCGCGAATGGGCGCTCATCGCGCCACCAACCCTCTGGTGGCTTTTTATCTGAAAGAGCGCAATGAAAGGAAGCGCTCAGCAATCATTACCGCTCTGGGTTTTATTGCCGACCTGACTTCTGTGCCAACCCTCACCAAAGCGCTTCGCGATACTGATGATCGTGTTAAAGCCAATGCCATCGAAAGCCTGGCCCGCATGAATCTGCCGCCTGAAAAGGCTATGAGTCTTATTCAGCCGTTTTTAAAACATCCCAATAACCGTGTTCGTGGTAATGCCATGATTTTGGCCGGTAATCTGGGAAAGATTGACCTGAAGCCTTATCTGAAAGTCATGCAGGATGATCCGGAAAAATGGATCAGAGCAACCCTGGGCTATGTTCTCTCGGTCATCGATTACCCCGATGCCCTGGAAATAATTATCGAGTTGCTGAAAGATGAAGATCCGGATGTGCGAAAGAACGCTGCGCTTGCTTTGTCGGCCCGGGCAAAAGAAGCTCAGACTGAACTGCTGGTAAAGATGCTTTCAGACAGTATTCCATTTGTAAGATTGCAGGCGGTGATAACCCTTGGTCGTCTGAAAATAGTCTCGGCTGTGCCATGGCTGGTAAAAATGCTGAAGACTGACCGCAATTTCAAGATCAGGTCGGCAGTAATTACAAGTCTCGGTCATATCGGCGACAAAACCGGTATTCCGACTCTTCAAAGTGCTTTGCGTGACCGGGATTCACGAGTGCGGGCCAACTCTGTGGAAGCCATAGAAGAGGTTCTTGGCGAAGCTTCAATTTCAATTTTGCGGCCGATGCTCAATGACCCTGACAACCGTACCCGTTCAAACGTTACTAAAGCCCTGTTTCGACAAGGGGATGTCGAGGTAATCAACGATCTTGAAAAAATGTTGATGGGAAAAGAGATTTCGACAAAAATTTCAGCGGCTTATGCTGTCGGTCAGATTGGCCTGGCTCTCAAGGAAATAGAGGTTTCGCCACTGCAGGATCCGTTGAAAAATGCTTTGGAAAAAATAGAAATTCCAGCAGAATTTCTGCAGAAAAAACAACAGGAATCGAAACCGGCGTCAGAACCTGCAAGCGAGGCCGCATCCTCATTTCCTGACAGTCGCGAAGAATTGCGCCGAACCTTTCTTGAGCTTTTCAAACAGGGCAATCTCAAACAATCACTTGAAATGGCTCTTGAATACCTGAACCGCAATCCTCACGACCTTATGGCTAATTTCTTCGTGGGCAATCTGCATTTTCAACTCAGCCATTTTGAAGAATCGTTGCCATTTTTTCAAAAGACCATTGAGCTTGATCCTTTCCATATTCAGGCCCACAGTAATCTTGGGATTGCCTGTTTCCGTTGTGGAAAGCTGCATGAAGCAATCGAATTTTTCAAAAAGGCACTTAAACTTAAACCTGATCTGACCGTAATCAGATTCAATCTGGCAAGCCTTTTTTTAAAAACTAACCGATGGGATGAAGCGGTCAGACAATATGAAGAAGGCTGCCGCTACCAGGAACCAAACTCAAGAATTCTCGCCAATATGGCTTTTGCCTACCAGAAGCTTGGTAATTTTGACCGGGCAATTAGCTGCTATCAGAAAGCCACGCAAATTGATCCCGCCGACCCTGGCAACTATTATAATCTGGCCATAATTCTGGCGCGCTCTGGACGGAAAAACGATGCGTTCGAAGTTATCAACCGGGCAGTCAAAGCGGTTCCGGTTACTTCCCCGGGTTTAAAAAGTCTCAGGGATCTGCATGATCGGATAAAGGGCTGATTAAACACAGGAGAATTGCATGGAAAACCGGCTGATGACCATTATGTTTCTTGATATGCAGGGCTATACGAAGCGAAGTGCCAGGCAAACTATTGAGGAAATGAAGCTTTTTCATGACCAGATGCAGAAATTTGTTACCGAGGTAATTGAACGCTGGTCTGGAATAATGGTTAAGACGCTCGGCGATGGTTTTCTGGTGCGATTTGAATCGCCTACCAATGCCGTTCAGGCCGGCATTGAAATTCAGCGCAAGCTTGAATCCAGAAATGCCCAGATGATGAACCCTGACAGCCTGGTTCGTTTCAGAATAGGTATCAACACGGGTGAAGTGGGAATCGATGAAAGTGGTGACCTTTTTGGTGACCCGGTCAACATTGCATCACGCATTCAGACTTTTGCCGATACCAATGATGTTTTCATTTCAGAATCTACTTTTCTGGCGATGAACCGCAATGAATTCGGTGCTGTAGATCTGGGTTCGCAGGAATTGAAGAACGCAACCCGCGAAATAAGAATTTACAAAGTTCTCAAGAATGGTGCTCCCGGGAAAATAGATTCTCATAAGCCCGAGTTGAAATCTAAGGCAAAATATGTGGCTATTGCTCTGGTTGTGGTTTTTATTCTGCTAATTATCAGGGGCATCGTTAAAAAAGCTACTCAGAAAAAAGCTCAGTGGAAAAATGCTGCCGAACAAACTGCAAAAGACCCCAAAGCGCCTGGCGAATCAACCGCTGCAGTTGAGCCGGGTGTGAATGAGAATGCCCAGGAACAGAATAAAACCATTCTCGATATCTCTGCCGAAGACCCGCGTTTGAAGTTTTCCCCCGATGAAGCTGGCGCTTTTCTGCAGCTGAAAAAGCTGCGCCACGAAAAAAACTTTGGCGAAGCAGAAAAAATATGTGGTGCAATGATTTCCAACCAGCCTGGCCCGAAAAAGATCCCGTGGGCATTGATGCTGACCGAATTGTTTTATGAACAGGGAAAAACAAAAGATGCTGAAAAACTGGTCAGCAATATTTTTACCAAAGCGCCGATGCCTGAACAGGCCAAAAAACGCCTTTCAGACCAGATTGAGCGCATAAGGAAAAAATACCAGAAATAAAAACTCCGCTCAAAGTACTATATCTTCGAGCGGAGTAAGTTATTTAAATATTTATTTAAACCAGGTTCCAGCCGGCATTGAATGCCTTCAGGTTAAGTTCTTTCAGCTTTTGTGGTATTCGCCGATCGATCAGTTCCGCCCAGATTTTTTTCTCAATGGCAGGAATTTTTCTCGCCAGCACACCCAGAAGAACAACATTCAGGCATTTCTGATTGCCGATTTCTCTGGCTTTGCCCATTGCGTCAACCGAAATCACTTCGATATCGAGGGCACCAAGTTTTTCGGTGATTTTTTCAGGGTATTTGTCCTTGCCGGCCGAAACAGACATGGGCAGAATATTCTGGGCATTGCTGATCACCAGTCCACCGGGTTTGAGGAATTCTGACCATCGAAGGGCTTCTAGCTCTTCAAATGCCAGGAGAATATCGCATTCGCCCTTGCGAATTACCGGGGCAGCGATTTTGTCGCCAAATCTTACATGGCTTACTACGCTGCCGCCACGCTGGGCCATTCCATGAATTTCTGATTTCTTAACGTCAAAGCCGGCTTCCATGGCGCTTTCTGCCAGAAGGTTGCTGGCAAGCAGGGTACCCTGGCCGCCCACACCGCACAATAGTATGTTGGTAGTCATGGTCTTATTCCTCCCTGGCCTGGGTTATTGCCCCGGGTTTGCATACTGAGGCGCAGAGCCCACAGTGGACGCAGAGCGTAGAATTAATAACGGTTTTGCCGTCAACCGGGCTGACTTCTATGGCCGGGCAGCCCAGTTTCCAACAGAGACCGCATTTTACGCATTTGTCACGATTAATCGAAACCAGTCTGATTTTGGGTTTGTAATCTTTGAGCAGAAAGCATGGTCTTCTGGCAATGATTACCGAAGGCTTTTCATCTTTAAGGGCTTCTTTCAAAGTTGTTTCAACCTGTTTCAGGTCGAAAGGATCGATGGTGTGAACGTTGACGACCCCGCAGGCCCGGCAGAGGGCTTCAAGGTCGAGGGTGGTGGTTTTTTTGCCCTTCAGGGTTTTGCCATTGGCAGGGTTGGGCTGATGGCCGGTCATGGCGGTGATTGAGTTGTCAAGAATCATGGTCACATGGCGGCCCTGGTTGTAAACCGTGTCAATAAGGCCGGTAATACCTGAATGAATGAAAGTAGATTCACCCAGCACTGCCACCAGTTTGCCGTGAATTTTATCCTTCATTGCCTTTTCAACGCCTAGTGCATTGGTTATTGATGCGCCCATGCAGACAATAGTATGCATTGCGTTGTGTGGGGCAAAGGCGCCCAGGCTGTAGCAGCCGATATCGCCGGTAACCGTGCAGTCAAGCTTTCGCAGCGTATAAAAAACTCCGCGGTGCGGGCAACCGGGGCAGAGAACCGGCGGTCGCACCGGTATTGCTTCCGCGTGGCGGTTGATAAGTGTCGGAAGAGGCTTTGCCGCCAGTTCTTTCAATGATTCGTGAATAACATCGGGACTGAGTTCGCCGCAGATGGGAATGCGATCTTTGCCGATGCACTTCAGACCCAGCGCTCTGACTTCGGTTTCAATGAAAGGGTCGTTTTCTTCGATTACAATGAGGGTTTCAACCATTTCAGCGAATTTTTTAATGAGATTTATGGGCAACGGGTTGGTGAAACCAAGTTTTAGAAATGCAGCATCGGGGAAAATCTCGCGGGCATAGGTATAGCTTATGCCGGAGGTGATTATGCCGATTTTTCGGTTGCCATCTTCGATGCGGTTCCATGTGCATTCGCAACCGAATTCGCCGAGTTTCTTCATGCGCTCTTCGACCTTGACATGAAGTTTTTTTGCGTTTGATGGAAGAACGCAGTATTTTTCCATATTTCTTTCGAACTGGCGTTCGGAAGCCTGTAATCTCTCGCCAAGCTCAACGATGCCTTCGGAATGGGAAATGCGGGTTGTACAGCGCAGCATTACCGGAGTGTCGTATTTTTCCGACAATTTGATGGCGGCAACCGTCATGTCTTTGGCTTCCTGGCTGGTGCTGGGTTCAAACATGGGCATTTTCGCCATTCTTGCGTAGAACCGGTTGTCCTGTTCGTTCTGTGAGCTGTGCATGCCCGGATCATCCGCCGAAACAATAACCAAGCCCGCATTAACACCGGTATATGCGACGGTAAAAAACGGGTCGGCGGCTACGTTGAGTCCGACGTGTTTCTGGGCGCAAAGGGATCGGGCACCGGCGTAGCATGCTCCGATAACCGTTTCCATAGCGGTTTTTTCGTTGACTGCCCATTGGGCATCAATTTCGTCGTAGGTTCCGCAGTATTCGAGAATTTCGGTCGAAGGGGTACCCGGATAGGCGGCAGCGAATGTGACGCCGGCTTCCCAGGCACCTCTTGCAACAGCTGCGTTTCCTGAAAGAAAAGCGCGTTTAAGAGGTTGGGTCATTCCTTTCTCCTTCTAATTTTTTTGTTGAACCAATATAGCATAAAGGCTGGTTCGAATACTAAATTCTTGCCTGAATCGCCGATAAAAGTTACCATTCCATAAAAATCAGAATCTGGAGCATTTATGAAAATTCTTGTTACCGGCGCGGCGGGATTTATCGGGTTTCATCTGACTATCAGCCTTCTTAAAAGAGGCGATGAGGTGGCTGGTTTCGACAGCCTCAACAATTATTATGATGTCGGACTCAAGGAAGATCGGCTGGCGATTCTAAAGAATCATCAGTCTTTTACTTTTGTTAAGGGTGATCTGGCTGACCGGCTGGCGGTCGAAAAGCTTTTTGCCGACCATCATTTTGACCGGGTCATAAATCTTGCTGCCCAGGCCGGAGTGCGCTACAGTCTTGAAAACCCGCGTGCTTACATTGATGCGAATATCGTCGGTTTCATGAATATTCTTGAAGCCTGCCGTCATCACAAGGTTGCTCATCTGGTTTATGCCTCTTCAAGCTCGGTATATGGGTCGAACACTCTGATGCCGTTTTCAGTACATCACAATGTCGATCACCCGGTTTCACTGTATGCCGCATCGAAAAAGGCCAATGAGCTGATGGCTCATACTTATTCACATCTTTATGGTCTTCCGACTACGGGCTTGCGCTTTTTCACCGTTTACGGCCCCTGGGGCCGCCCGGATATGGCATTGTTTCTTTTTACCCGGGCGATTTTGGAAAAGCGGCCGATTGAGGTTTTCAATGGGGGAAAAATGCAGCGCGACTTTACCTATATCGATGATATTGTCGAAGGAGTGGTAAGAGTAACCGACCGGGTTGCCGAGCCAAACCCAGACTGGTCTGGGCAAAAGCCTGACCCGGCGACCAGTCGGGCGCCTTTTAAGGTTTATAATATCGGCAATAACCAGCCGGTTGAATTGTTGCGGTTTATCGAGATAATCGAAGAGAAAATCGGTCACAAGGCTGAGAAGATCATGATGCCGATGCAGCCTGGTGATGTGCCGGCAACTTATGCAGATGTTGATGATCTGATGCGTGACACGGGCTTTGCCCCCAACACTCCGCTGGAACGTGGAGTAGGCAGATTCGTCGATTGGTTCAGAGATTACTACAAACTCTGATCAGGCTGAGAGGTTTTCGCGGTAGAAGCTTTCCCAAAGTTCTTTTTCTTCGGTCATTACGAAGAGTGCGAGCTGGTCACGCAGAAGTCTGATGCAAAAATCGGTGAAACTGGCGGTTGTCTGGTTCTGATTTTTTTCATCATAATAGGTGAAAAGAACTCCAAGAAGCCGGTTTCCGTGCAACAATGGATATGCTGAACAGGTGGTCTCTTCATCAACAATCTGCGCTGTGGCTTTGTGGTTTGGGTTATTTTTGAGAGTTTTAACAATTTCCAATTCGGCGGGATTAAGCTCGGGAGCTCGTGATCGGTCGAGTCGTGATGAAATTTCAATGCTTTCGTCATTGTGGATTCTGGTAAGAATTGCATCTTTCAGCCCGGCAATCCTGGAAAATTCAAACAGAATTTTAGAAAATGGCTGATTTTCTTCAGAAGGCCGGTTGAAAACCATTGCTCTGATGCTGTCCAGTTGCGTGTGCAGGCTGGTAAGACTCTGATTGAGTCTGGCATTTTTTTCTCGGATTTCCTGATTTTGCAGGGCGCATTTTATGGCAACTCCGCAATGCTTGAGGTAGTAACTTAGTGTTCCCAGCATAGTTTCAGGATTTTCTTCATTGCCATAGCGTTCAAGCATAATCATGCCAAGAGTTTTACCCAGGTGCCTGACTGGAATATAGGCGACCAGTCTCTGCAAAGGTCCGTTGGTAATCGCCATTGATGCGGATTTTTCCGGGGTAATTCGGGCATTGATGATCACCGGTCGTCCTTCGTTGAGAACAGGTTCAAGAGTCTCGGGGTTTTTGCGGGGAATATCGAGCAGGCAGGAAGAAGCTTTTCTAATGTCGAGAATTTCATGCAGGCGATTTGCCGATTCATCTGAGCGGAAAATATGCAGACAAGAGTTGTCGAGCTGAAAAAGGTCGCGGGTTTTGCGCTCGATCAGATTGGTCAATGTTTCAATTTCATTGCAAACTGCCATCATTTCGCTTACTTCTTCGAGAATCATCTGTTTGTGCTGGAGTTCTGAAGTCAAATGGTCGTTTTCGGTCTTGAGCGAAGCCAATTCGGCCATCAGGCTTGAAATCTGGCTGTTATGGGTCGTTTCAAGATTTTTGAGGTTATTCAATTTCTGCGAAAGAACCTCAATCTCGATTGCCCGCTCATTGGCACATTTAAGGGTTTCTTCAAAAGAACGTTTGTTTTCACGATTTTCGAGGGTTACCTTTTCAAGGCTGGTTCGAGCTTCAGATATTTTGGCTTTCAGGGTTTCAACCTGACTTTTTAGAAAAATTTCTTCGCTACGGTCTTCGAAAATTATCAGCAGTCTGGTGTTATTTTCGCTGTCTTTGAACGATGAGATATGGCAATTGAAAAGATGTTTAGTGCCTTCGCGAGAGGTCAGTCGTATTTTCTCAAGAGTTCGGCGATTGCTGCTGGTCACCACTGATTGAATTACATATGCCATGCCATACTGTTCAAGTTCGGGAAATTCGACAAGCAGGTTTTTGCCACCGAGATCCGATGGAATGAATCCATTGCGGTCAATTTTTACTTTTTCGACGATACCGTCAGGATCAATTATCAACCAGCCTTCGGGTATCTGTTCAGCAGTGTATGATGAAGAAATAGCTCTTGTAGAGTTTTTGTAGAGCAGGTCATTCAGGTAAAAAATTCGTTCTTTAAATATAGAAGTGAGTTTGTGGGCAAGAAAGGCTGCAGCACTCAAGCCGGTAACCATCACCAGTGAATTGGCGGTTATCCAGCTCTCGCATTGGCTGAGATCGCCAAATACCGGTGAATAGAATTTTATGTGGGTAAGGAGTTGGTATTTCACCATCATGCTGGTCAAAAACCAGCCGGCAACCCCGGCAGCAGCATATGCCGCGCCAGCTTTAAAACCCATAACCGCTCCTGCCACAGTTACTGGAACGACAGTGAGAAAGAAAAGCGGGCTTTCAGTGGTGCCGGTATAGCGTGCCAGCAGCGTTATCAGAGTAATGTCGCCAATAACCTGTGAATGCATAACGTTATTCAGCGACAACAGGTTGAATGAAACGTCTTTGAGAGCTTCAAGAAGCATCAGGTAAATTATGCCGGTAATTTTGAAGATAACTGCCGGGAGTAAAGTTAAGACACGAACGCCGCCAGTTTTTATATTTGCAAAAAATCTGGTTAAATAGCTGCCGAGAAATCTTCGCAGAGCGGGAATGCCGCGTGCAAGTGCCATTTGTCGTGATAATACAGAAAAGTGGATAGTGAAAAAGATGTTCAGTGTGGCAAGCAGGCAGCACAGAATGTAAATTGGCTCAATCTGAAAACTCATGCCCAGGAAGTTTCGGCTGATTACCCCAAAAACAAAAATCAAGGGAATGCCGGCCCAACGCAGGGTGATCAATCCCCGGGCGATCTGAAGTTCACGAATTCCTGAGCGATTATTGGTCATATTGCCTCCTGAACAACTGGCAAAAAGGTAGCGTTCGGTTCAGTTATCGGCAAAAATAAGAATAATCTTCAGACTTTTCTACAAAATCATTGAAGATCGAAAGATTCGATGAATAACCCTTTAGATGCAAGCCTGGCAAGCAATTCGGCTTTGTCACGGCCAGTGGCGGTTTTTAGCAGCCATTTGCGCTTGAATGCAGACTTATCATTCCCGGAAATATCAAGCAGCTCATACAGATCTTCAATGCTTGCCGGCTGCCAGGAGTAATTTGCCGGATCAGCCGGCCATCCACGCTGTAACCATCCCCGCAGAAGAAATGGTGGAGCTGAGCTGGCCGCGGCAATCGAAACCGAAAGTTCAGAGGGCAGCTCATTGACCAGATTCTTCAGGGCGAGGTGATTGAGGATTCGGCTTCGAATGCCGGCAATTGAACGGCTGACATTTTCATTGGCGGCATGGAATTGAATCAGAAGATACTGTTCCGACTCCTGGTTCATGCTGAGAGGGAAGCTGATAGTCTGATCGGTGTCGAAGGTTTTAACAATTTCATCGATAATTCCAGGTTCGGCAGCTATTCTAATCGAAATATCACTGATATTTTTTCCGTCGTCGTTCAGTGTTGCCACAATGCGCGGGAATTGATGGCCGGTGCGGCTGAAAAAATGGCGATCAGATGAGGGCATGCTGATCAGGATGCCAGAATCTTCAGGCACGACGAAATTGATTTCAGACTCGTTGAAATTGCTTTGCCAGTGCTTGAACCAGGCCTTCCGCTGCAGGCTTTTTGCCAGGTCACGGTTGTCATCAATGAGAATCTGCGCGGCAGTGCGTGCATAGGTTTCCCAGCCACTGGATTTGCCGGTTTCGGAAATTTTTCCGGAAAATTCTTCAATTCGCGGATATTGGATGAAAAGCTCTTCTTCACTGCCCTTGGCTATGAGAAAAAGCTTGAGCATGCCTGGTTCAAATATGATTTCATATTCGATTTTTTCAGAGTCATCTTCGTTTCTGAGAAATTTCTCACCGAGAAACTTGGCGCTGAAAAAAGATGATGCTGAAATCTGGTTCCAGTTCAATACCTTTACAAGCGCCGGTGAAGAATCTTTTAAAACGCAGTGTTTACACGGCTCTGCTGAAGCAGGAGCCGGATAAAGGAAATCAAATTTTTCAAGCAGATTTTTAATTTTGTAGAATTTATCAAGGCTGATGCCGTAGGTATAAAGGCTGATTCTTTCTCTTTCATTGGCGATGAAGGATTGCTGTTCGCGCACGATCAGATGCTGAGAGAAAGAGATCGATTCAGCTTTGAGTGGTGTTTTGTTAAGGTCGGAAACCAGCTGGTTGATGTATTTTTCGATAGTTGCGGGCAACTGGTCGTTATAATCGGGAAAAATCAGAGCAAGCTGAATTCCACTTAAATTTCTGCTGAGCAGCCAGTTCGCCCCAAGGGAGCCGATTATGGCTGCCAGATTGTCTGACCCGGTTTTGTCGCCGGCCAGTGTTTTCATGCGGTTGTAGAGAGCTTCGGTGTAATTTATTTCAGATATGATCGGCGGGTCGAAGGTAAGAACAATTGCGCTAAGTTCGACCTTTTCTGCAGACAAAGCCGTAGAACAGAAGCCATAAGCCAGCATAAAAAAGATCAGACTGATTAGATTGAATCGCTTGATGGTTGCCATGGAAGGAATTATATCATAATCATCGATAAAGCCAATTTTTTATCAATGTCCGGTTTTTATCTGGCTTGCAAATGCAATGTCGGTGATTTAACATCAAATAAAAGTTGGTGTAAGGCAGAAAAATGATTCACTGGGACAGCGAATTTGGCACGGCACTGGTAGTTGCTGCCGTTTTTCTGATACTTGTCGGGCTTGGAGAAATTTTAAGAGGCCTTAACCTCTGCTCTCAAGAAGGCACGAGAAAATTCGTTCATCTGACTGGCGGGATAGTATCGCTGAGTTTTGCTTACCTTTTCCGCTCTCACTGGACGATTCTCGGGCTCTGTTTTGCGTTCGTTTCGCTGATGATTGTTACCAGGAAATTCGGGCTTTTGCCTTCGGTTCACGGTGTTAAGCGCAAATCAGCCGGTGACCTTCTTCACCCGATTGCCATCTATTTAACTTTCAGCGTAACGAATTACATGGAGAAACCCGAGTATTACCTGATTTCAATC
This sequence comes from Candidatus Methylomirabilis sp., assembly GCA_020722725.1. Taxonomy (GTDB): domain Bacteria; phylum Muiribacteriota; class Ozemobacteria; order Ozemobacterales; family Ozemobacteraceae; genus DYKG01. The sequence continues at coordinate 4,150 of DYKG01000061.1, read as the reverse complement.
ATGGTTTTGTCGGTATCTGATGCTCTGGCTGCGATAATTGGGGTCTCATACGGTTTCAAGGTTTTCAGAGTTGAAGAAGAGAAAAAGAGCATAGAGGGGTCGTTTATTTTTCTGCTGTCAACATTTTTGATCGTTCACCTTGGTCTGCTGCTTCTGACCCACATCGGAAGACTGGAAAGCGTGCTCGTCGCTTTGCTGATCGCTGTGCTGGTAACTTGTTTTGAAGCGATTTCTCTTGGTGGAGCCGACAATATCATCATTCCGTTCGGCACCCTTTTCCTTCTCGATAAAATTGTGCATTTGCCGCTTGAGGATCTGGTTTTCAGGGTCACTTCAATAACTATTATTTTTCTGGTCACCTGGGCAATTGGTAATTCTTCGAAGCGTTTGGGTTCTTCTGGTGTGATAGGCATGTCTCTGGCAGGATATGGCGCCTGGATCCTTGTTGGGCCGCACTGGTATATTCCGGTTTTTATCTGTACCATTCTTGTAGGCAATTTCGACATTTTCCTTGAAATGCCTGGTACTCAGGATGAATACGTGAGAGTTCGCCCGGTTTTTTACATGTTTATCGGGTCATTGCTCTGGATGTTGGGACCCAACTCGAAACTGGCCGGGGAACACCTGTTTTATGTGCCTTTCATCGTCAGTTTTGCGGCGGTCTTGAGTATTCGCTGGAAGTGGTTCATTCGCGAGGGCAATCTGATTTCGGGCCGTCGTCGTAAAAAAATTCCTGACTGGTTGTTAAGGGCAAATTTTATGGTTCGTTCGGCGGTTCTTTCACTGATTTTTCTTTCGGTCTGCTGCATTTTCAATAACCAGCTCAACCCGATTTTTTCTTTGGTAACTTGTATGGCCGGAATAATGATTTCAGATCTGATTTACTGGGGAATTGGCCGCCGTTTTCAGGGAGTATGGAGCAAACTCGGTTTTTTGCGGATGAGTCTGGCGTCTACCATGACAGCATCGGCAATGGTTCTGGGTGCAAACTACCTGTTTTATTTTAACTGAAAATTTTATTCGGCAATCAATTTCAACGGGTTATTTCTTAAGTCAGGCATTTCTTTGTGATGCTGCAGATAGGCAATCGCCGCATCCCGCATGAAAATTCCGCTGTCTTCAATCCCTTCGACCTGGCTGAAAATTTTGTCGCCGCCCAGGTTGCCATTGGCAATGAAAGAAGATGTGCAAACTCTATAGATTTTTGCTTCATCAATAGGTTTTTTTCCGACAGTCAGAGCCACGCATTTTTTTTCTCGGGTATTAAGCTCGCCCTCGACCCCAGAAAGCTGTAATCCGTCGAAGTCTTTGTAATTGGTAGAAATAAAATCAAACATTTGTTTGACTTTGGCCCCCTTCATTAGAAAAGTTACGACGGTGTTGTCATAGGGCAAAGCTTCGTAAATCTGACCCCAGGTAATTTTTCCGCTTTTGATGCCTCCTTTGATTCCACCTGAGTTTACCAGGCAGATATCAGCTTTGGCAGCCATCTGCATCGCGGCAGCGGCGAAATTGCCCATCGGCAAAAGATGTGTTTTATTGATGCTTTTCGGGTATTCAAGCTCAAAAGAAGAAAAGCCCGCGACCTGCTGCATTTTTTCTTCAAGCTGTTTATGGTAGCTGTCAATAAGATTTTGAACCTGCTCGGGAATCGGTAGATCAATAGCTGCATCGATTTTTTGCAAATTTCCGGTGAATGTGGCGATTTTTCCCTGGTCATTGAGCCAGACGCTTAAATTGCCGAGAAAAATTCCGTGCTCGCCGGCCTGAGCCACAATGGTGCCATTAAGGCCATTTCCGGCTCTGGGTTTCTGGTGCTTAACCAGTGTTGGATGATAAACCTCAGTGTGAGTGTGCCCGCCAATAATGATGTCTAAATCAGCAATTTCTTCGGCCATTTTCTGATCTTCTTCAAATCCTGAATGAGAAAGAAGTATAATCAGGTCTACATGGGGTCGAAGGCGCCCGGCCAGTTGTTGCACCGCTTCTTTCTGGGGTTTATACACCAGCATGGCTTTGTTCTTAACATCGATTGATTGCCACGCGTCGTCGCCAATACTGCCAATAATGGCAATATTGCGACCATTTCTTCGAAAAACTTGGTAGGGTTTAAAAACGGGCTGCTGGCTATTTCTGAAGAAAACATTGCAGCAAAGCATTCTCAGCCCCGAGATTTCAAGCTTTTCCCGCAGGTTTTCCAGTGGCAGGTCGAGTTCGTGGTTGCCAAGAGTGGTTGCGTCGTAACCGATCAGACTGGCAATACGGTAACAGGCTTCGCCTTTGAAGAAATTGAAAAAAGGGGTTCCCTGAAACATGTCTCCGGCATCGAGCACCAGCAAACCGGGAAACTCACGGCGAGCCCTGGCAATCAATGCTGCACGCCGGCCAGCACCTGAAACATTGTTGCCGTGAGTTTTTGAATCGATCGGAACGATTCTGGCATGGGTGTCATTGGTGTGAATGATTCTAATTTCGGTATCTGCCGCCACACAGACTGCCAGCAGCAGAAAAAACAGAGTAAAAAGCCTTTTCATAATATTCAGATTTCGCTTAGCAGAGTGGTAAGCAGTTTCCAGATTTTTTCAAGAGAGGGCAGGTATAGTTTTTCATCGGGTGAGTGAGGATTTTTAATGGTCGGCCCCATGGAAATCATGTCCATGCCAGGGTTGGCGCTGCCGATTAGCCCGCATTCCAGGCCGGCATGAATGGCTTCTATTTTAGGATCTTTATCGAATAGCTTCTGGTAAGTCTTTTTGCAGATTTCGAGTAAGGGTGAATTGAAATTGGGCTGCCATGACGGGTAGCCATTACCACTGAAGACCCTTGCGCCCGAAAGCCTGGCAATGCTTTCGATCCGGCGGGTATGGGCGTCGAGTCGGCTCATTACCGAACTGCGCTGACTGGTCTGAATATGCAGGCGTCCGTGAGCTATATAGACTTTGGCTTCATTGGAAGAGGTTTCAACCAGCGTCGGCATATCGGTTGAACGGGCGGCAATTCCGTGGGGGAGGGCAAAAAGCAGGTCGAGAACTTTCATAACCACATAACTCATCATGCCCCGGCGGTCGATTGGCAGCGGAATTGGTTTAAGGTTCAGGCTTAGTTCAGGGTCGGTGTTGGCAAATTCTGATTTCAGAACAGTCTGCGATTTGCCGACCATTTCTATTACTTTGTCAACGGCTTCACCGGGGATGAAAAAGGTGGATTCGGCATCGCGAGGAATGGCATTATGGGCAGTGCCGCCAGTAATGCTGACCAGACGCAGGTCGCATATTTCACGAATACTCATGAGAGTGCGGGTGAGAATTCTGATGGCATTTGCCCTTTCTTCGTGAATATTTACTCCTGAATGTCCGCCAGTCATGCCGCATGCTTTGAGCAGCATTGCCCGGTAGTCGGAAGGAACTTCTTCATAGCTTAGATCAAGCTCGATCCGGGTATCACGCCCACCGGCACACCCGACCGTGAATACGCCCTCGTCTTCAGAATCGATATTTATCAGTATTTTCCCATTGAGCGTGCCCGGCTCAAGACCTTTGGCGCCTTTAAGGCCGGTTTCTTCTTCAATCGTAAAAAGAAGTTCAAGTGGCGGATGGGCGATGGTTTCATCTTCACATATTGCCATTGCGATGGCAATGGCGATGCCGTTATCGGCACCAAGTGTGGTTTTATCTGCTTTCAGCCATTCTCCATCATAGACGAACCTGATTGGGTCTTTGCTGAAATCGTGGTTAGAATCGGGGGTTTTTTCGCAAACCATGTCAAGATGCCCCTGAAGAATGACCGGGCTCTTTCTTTCCATGCCTTTTGTGGCGTTGACTTTAATGATAAGGTTGCCGACCTGGTCGGTAATATGCAGAAATTTATGCGAACGAGCCCATTCAATCAGGTATTGTCTGATTTTTTCTTCATTGCCTGACTTTCGTGGAATGGCGCTGAGTTTTTCAAACAGGTCGAGAATTTTGGAAACGGTTTTCTGGGGTTTGAAAGCAGAGTTTTTGCTGGTTTTTTCCTTTGCCATTACGAGCCTCACTGTATTTAATTTGTTCCAGGGTAATACGAAATCATGCTATTTTCAAGCGGTGAGAAATTTAATCAGCAATTCTCGGTATGCGGATTGGTGCAGCTTCCGGCAATGGTTTCGTCGGGA
>DYKG01000017.1:2210-63155 GCA_020722725.1 Candidatus Methylomirabilis sp. | reverse complement strand
TAAGATCCCATGATTTCATGCTGGTTACAAGCATACCATTGGCAAACTTGGGTTATGGCTACTTCACCCGCTGGGCATTTTTGTCTGCTGGTTTCAAAAAATCGGCATGTATTTTTCAAGTTTTGGCTGCTCAATTTTTGCACATTTTTTCAAAATGCTATAAACTTTTCAGGGGGAGCATGCCGATGTAAATAGGGGGAAGTGTTTTTTCCCGAAAACATAAGGATGTGTACACTTACTCAAGGAGGAGTAAACAAATGGCTATTGCTGCGAACTTCATTTTCCATCGTTTCATGCGGGCCAGCCGGTTTTCAGAGGCTATAGACACTCTGTTCAAAAAAGATGAAAGAGAGCTGGTCAAACCGAGATCAAGCCTTGAAAGAGACCTGATTGAACTGTCGCCATTTAACCAGATTCGTCAAACCATCGCCCAGTTTCAACGGGAAACCAGTCTCGAAGCTGAGCTGAATGTCAGCCTGACTGCCAGATCCGCGCAAATTGGCGAAAGCGCTGAACTAGAACCGGAAATTGACCGCGACCTCGATCTGATGCTGCGGATGATCAGCAAAGACGAAGAAGAATACAAATCTCTGCGCAGCCGCTTCGAGAAACTGCTCAAACAGGCAAAAACAGATTTTTCAAGCGAAACCGCACATGATTCACCGACAGTTGACGTTGCTGCTTCGACTCAAGCTAGATCGAGTCAGACTTTTGAAATTGCCATGAAATTCAGAAAACAGGTCGACAGCAATAAAAGAATCGGAATATCGCTTGAGGAACTGGGTATCAGGGAAGCTGACCCGCTGGTTCTCGACATTGCGGGTGACGGAATTGACCTGACCAGAGCCGGCGAAGGGGCGGTTTTTGACATTGATGCCGACGGAAAACCTGATCAGACGGCCTGGGTTCGTGGCGACGATGCCCTGCTGGTTCTTGACCGCAACGAAAACGGCAAAATTGATGATGGATCTGAGCTTTTTGGCGACCAGAACGGAGCGGCCCATGGTTTTGTCGAACTGGCAAAGCATGACAACAACAAAGATGGCCGGATAAATCGACTCGACCCGGTTTTTAAAGCACTGAAACTTTATCAGGATATCAACCGAAACGGCAAGGTCGAAAATCAGGAATTATTCAGCCTGCAGCAGCTTGGCATCAAAGCTCTTAATTTAAATTTCTTTCAAACCAACCAGAAAATCAACGGCAACTCTTTAATTTTGAGCGGCAGTTTTGAACGAGAAAACGGCACCAGTGGCCAGCTGGCCGATGTTCTTCTGGGTTTTCGCAAAATCTGACAAACCAAGCGTAAATAAAATCGCCCGAGCAGCTGCTACAGCTGCCCGGGCGCTGGTCAAACAAATAATTATTTAAGTTCAGCTGCCATCTTTTCCCAGTGCGAGATGGCTTCGTCGCCCATCAGGTCAACCTGCTGGTAACCATCCCGGGTGATAACCTTGCCGTTTGGAGCCATTATTATCAGAGTCGGAATTTCAGAAACCTTGAATCTTTCTTTCATGGCCAGGCGAGCCGGGCTTTCATAAGGAATGGCAGTCCATTTCATCTGAAGTTTGTTCATGTAATCATGCATCTCTACGGTACTATAATCGAAACCGACCATTACTACTTCAAATTTTTCCTGGTGTTTGTTGCGAAATGGTACGAAAGTCCTGGAAAAAGCAGCGCAACCACGGCACCATGATGCCGAAAAATACAGGCCAATGATTTTGCCTTCCAACACATCAACTCCAACTGGGTTCTGGGCGGCATCAACCAGTCCATCGGGAAAGCTCTCTTCCCAGACGTTGGGCATGGTTGGTTCCTGGGCGTAACTGCATAAGCCGGTGAAAAATACCATCAAAACAAGCACAATAATTTTTTTCATTTGTTTCCTCGAAAGGTCAGATTTAAATATTTTTAAATAATACCAAGCAATTCATTTTCCCGCAAGCCAAAATTATTACAACACAATTTTAGTAATCTATTTTTTCATTCTTCATCTTAATCGTCACCCGACTCATCCTCGTCGTCACAGTCTATTAATTCAGGTGGCAGGCCAGAGAGCCCAAGGTCTTTTTCTGCGACAATCAGTCTGATAGCAGCCTCTTCATTTTCAGGCCTGACAAGTATTTTGGGAAATTCACGTTCAACCGGGCTTCCCAGGCCAAGAATGAATCCGAGTGAGTTTTTCTCCGGCTTGGGCCATTTAACATCAAAGTCTATGCCATTTTTATCAAGCAGCTGCTGAATTTTTACCAGCATCTGCACATCTTCAGATTCGATTAGAACGGTTGAACCTTCTTCGCTGAGGGTTGTTAAATGCTTGAAATCAGGCATTTCCGCAACCATTTCGGTCTCATCACGGTATTCTTCTGATGGCGCTTCGAGAAAAACATAAGTGTCATCCTGCAAAACTGAGCGAACCAACTTAAGCCCGCAGTCATCACAATAGGTGATATCCTGATCGTGAAATTCTTTTTCGCAGGCGGTACAAAGCAAAAATTCTCCGTCAACTTTTTCAGATAAATCGTTCAAATCGATTACCAGTTTAACACGGCAGGATTTGCATTCGGTAAACCCCTCGCGAAACTCAGAACGGCACACCGGACAGAACATAGCATTCTCCTGGAAACGATAATTCTTACTATTATAAACTATCCGAGCGTGAAATCAATGCCTGAAAATGGGAAAAATTGCGCTCGATATACCACCAGATGCCACAAAGAATGTCGGTTCCCGAGCTGTGGCCATAATGCATTACCTTTAAAATCGATGCAGAACTCATTTCTTTCATGCAAAGACCGGCACAGAACTCTTCGAAAGCCAGGTTCAATCGTCCTGAAGCAGCAAACGCAAGCTGCTGCAAAGATTGTCTGGTAGTTTTTCCTGCTGCTATTGCAAAAAAGTCCCATGGAATAAGCATAAGGTTAAACTTCAGCAGGCGGTCCGCCAACAGCATTCCCGCAAGAAAATCATCAAAAGACGGGGTCAACCCTTCGCCTGCCCCGAGCAGCCACTTAAGCTTTTCCAGCGATACATTTCTTTCGACCAGTAGCGCTTCAGCGCCAGACAGCAGATTTTGCCTGTTATTGCAGCCGAGAACCAGGTCCTTAACTTCTGAAGAGCGCCCAAACAGCTTAATATTGCTGTGCAGACGCATAAGATTCTGCCTGAGAATGCCGTCATTATGATTCAACCGCACCTGTGGGTCGGCAATCTCCCTGGTTGCATATAATTCAATATTGCCCAGAAGCAGATTTTTTTTTTCAAGCTTAATCGGCAGACCCGGCCTGACGTTTGAAATCACCGATTCGGGAACAAGAATGGAAAGCGGATTCAATCTTTGTACATCAAAGGTAAAAAAAACAATTGAATCCGGGGTGATGACATCAAAACCATTCTCGTAGCAATTACTTATCTTTGCCTGAAAATCCCCGGAATACTCTTTCGGCCAGCATGCACGGCGGGCAAATGTTCCTTCTGGTAAAACCGCCATGGTTTAGAGATCCGGGTCTGGATTGATTAGAGAATTCAAAACATGGTCGCGCCATTCACCATTTATTTTCAGATAAAGCCGGGCGAAGCCTTCACGTTCGAAGCCAAGCCGCTGAAGAAGTTTGGCACTGCGATGATTATCGGGCATATGATTGGCCATAATACGATGAATCTTAACTGTTTCAAACATATACTTGATTGAGGCCGATGCAATTTCAAACATCAGACCTTTTCCCTCATAAGTTCGCCCAACCGAATAACCCAGATAACAGGCGTTGAATGGACCCCTGACAATACCGGTAAAGTTGCATGCCGCCAGCATTTTCTTGCGATCATGGGTTAAGGCGGCAAGACAGACAGACACGCCACACTTATAAGCGCTGAAAGACTTCAGCAATCTGGCTTTCCATTGATTTACACTGTAAAATTCAGAGGTTCTTTCGGGCTCGAATGGCGCAAGATGCTCTTTGTTTTCAATGTAATATGCGTTAATCAGATGAGCATCATCAGGAGTCAGTACGGTGATTAAAGCGCGTTCAGTTTCGATTTTGGGAATTTTTATCATCCTTATCATCTTGGCATGATTTTATCACAATAAATGACGTTTTAAAACAAAACAAAAAGCTTTCTTTCTGGTTAATCGGGTAAATTTCATCAAGACCATTATGCATAAAAGAAATTTTTGTTATAATGTCAAAATGACAATGAAAAATTTAATAAAAATTCTTGCGGTTTTTCTTGCTCTGGTGCTTCAGGCTCAAATCTCCACAGCATCAGACAATATTCTTCTTCACCAACTCAATCAGATAGGTAAGTTTGAATTGAGTCACAATGCCGAAGAAGATAAAGGCGGCAAGATTCGTGATTTTGTGCAAACCCAGCAAAAAGGCAGTGGGCAGGCTGAATCTTTTTCACCCGAATCGCTGGCTGCATTTGAAAAGTTCTTCCTTTTTGTTTTTACTGATGAAGACCGCGAAGTTTCGGCAAAAGCATTAAAAGCACTGCAGATAGCAGGGCAGTTCGATTATAAGCAACTTGAGCTTGCAACCTCAACCGTTGGCCCGTTTGCCGGGCACGTAAAAGAAGCGATAAAAATAAACAAGGAACGCTCTGCTTATTATGCCTCGCGCACCGGCAATAAAAGCAAAAAATTGTCAAAGCTTTACACCGGGCTTGAATACAGCATCCTGCCAATCGCCAGAATTTTCGATCGTTGGGCTGCATGGCTGATGAAAAAAGGAATCCCGGTCATGGCGAATGATTTTGTAATGATGAACTACCTGCCAACCCCGGATGCCTGCCCGGTCAGGATGGGTCGATTGAGCCCGGATGGCATAAAACAGTATCTGGCATAATCTGCAACGACCTGCCGATTATTCCTTTCCCCTGAGCCCAATTATTCAAACGTTTTTTCGATTGCTTGCATTTTGCCGGTTTTTCCGTTATAGATTTCACCTATGAATTATATGAAGCATTTTCTCGTTCTTTTTTTTGACGAACCGGCAAACCAGTATCTCAACAGAATCTGCAGTGATCTTTTTGCCAGCTATTGCTCCGGATGCGATTTCAAGCCGCACGAACATCATCTTACCATTCAATATTTTCAATGTGAAGAAAACCTTTACCCGAGACTAATCAGCCATATTGGAAAAATGCTATCCGGCTTTCTGCCAATTCAGATCGAAATCGATACAGTTTACGAATATGTCAATGAAATCAACAATTTTTGCTGCCTTTCACTGCTGACAAAAAAAAGCCCGCTTTTGATAAAGCTACACAATCACCTCACCGCCCCGATCGACGAACTTCATCTTCATCACGAACCGGCTGAAAACTGGCCGCCCCATGTTACCTGCTTCCCCGGCATTGAATTGAAAAGTCGCCCCAAAACCTGGAACAACAACATGGTTAAACATTTGTTTGAAGAGAAGATACCAATATTGAATGGTATTGAGCTCCGCTTCACCAGGTGGACAGGAACCCATATTGAAACAATTCATCGTTTTTTGCATCCTTGATCCACCAGGGAAGGCTTTCTTCAGTTGCCTTACAACCAGGATTCCCAAAATGAAAATTTCAGTGCACTTTCACACAAAATTGTGAATTAGGTAAAAAGAATTTTTAACAAACAACCTGGAGCAAATAAATGCCTGCAAACGGTTTGGTATTCAAAACGCACAATTCATCAACCCGGCTGTTTATTTCATTCCTTTTCGCACTTTGGTTTATTTCGTCAATTCTGCCGGTTTCTGCCGAAACCTTTTATGAAGGAATAATGGCTTTTTACATGGGTGATTTCAAAAATGCTGCAAGAATAATTCTTGAACACGCAGAAAAAGGCAACTCTGATGCTCAGCTTACTATCGGCGCTATGTATGACCGCGGTGAAGGGTTGCCGGTTGATAAAATCAAAGCAGTTAAATGGTGGCGCAAAGCAGCCGACAAAAATGTTATTGAGGCCCAATATAAACTTGGCAGCGCTTATAAAGATGGCGATGGTGTCGTTCATGACCTTACCGAATCGGTCAAATGGTTTCGAAAAGCGGCAGAGGGCGGGTATGCCAATGCACAGAGGGCGCTTGCTTACGCATATTATCGTGGAGAAGGGGTTAACAAGGACCAGAAAGAAGCGGCAAAATGGTTTACCAAAGCCGCTGAGCAGGGTGACAGTCATGCTCAGTGTATTCTCGCGCTTTCTTTTGCGACGGGACTGGGTTTGAAAGTCGATATGGGTGAGGCTTATTTCTGGGCTTACATTGCTACCGAGAGTGACAAGAAATACCATGTGCTGAGAAACCGGATGGCAAAAGAACTAAGCCCTGACCAGCACCAGCAGATAGTTTTACGCGCCAGAGCCTGGATCGAGAATTTCAATTTGAAGAAAAAGTAAAAAATTCAGCGTTGAACTTTCATTTCTGCGGCGGCCAGGAAAAGATAGGCACAGGCGAGTGCGTCAGATAAAGCTTCGTGATGCTTCAGGGGAATATTCATGCGCTGACAGCAGTCACTCAAACGACAGGAAGTGAAACCCAGTCGGCGATAAATTTTTACGGTGCATTCCCAGCGTTCTGGAAGTTCGAGTTCCTTGTAGTCAAGCCCGAAATGGGCCATGGATTTCTGCAGAACTCCGCGGTCAAAGCTTTCATTGTGAGCCACCATAACTCTGCCCTGTAATCTTTGTCTTATCTCAGGATAAATCTGAGCAAAGGTCGGTGCTTTTCTGGTCATTGCCGGGGTTATGCCATGAATATCAATATTCTGATGCCAGTATGCGTTTTCTGGGGGCTGTATAAGGCTGTGCCAGGCTTCGGCTATTTTTTTGTCGACAACCGTAACAATGCCGACTGAACAGGCACTGTTACGGTGCCCGGTAGCGGTTTCAAAATCAATGGCAACAAAATTCATAAAAGCTCTATTCAAAATTTAATTTAAAAAATAGTATTTGTCCATAGTTAAATAGCATCTCACAAAGCCTATGAGGCTGCCAAGCAAGAGTTGCATTTCTCGAAATTCTTTGTGCCCTTTGCTGCTTTGAGCCTTGTTGAGAAAGTTTTTTGCAATAGCCTGACAAATACTTAAAACAAAAATGATTGAACGAATCGAATCAATCATGTCAGTCACACTTAATTCGCTCGCCCTAAGGCTATCTTAAGCGAGCCGACCCGGAGGTCGGCCCTTAAAAATATTTTACTGCGATACGAATTACTGGTTCTTGCGAGGGCGGCCGCGCTTCTTGCCTTTAACCTGAACCAGGGGCTGCCGGGCAACCACTTTTCCGGGTCAGCCGCGTTTTGGCTTCTCAACCTTTATTTCTGCAGGTTTTTCAGCTTTTTTCGTTCCGGGCTTACGACCACGTTTTGCCTTTACCACGGGAGCTTCGATGGCCTTTTTGCCGGGTTTTCGTCCGCGGCGGGTCTTTTCTTCGGTTACCACAGCTGAAATCACCTTTTCAGATGCTTTGCGGCCTTTTTTTTGCAAGGCTTTCCAGACATCTTCCTGGCGAATCGGCATATGGGTCAGATTGGCACCGACAGCTTCTTCAATTGCGTTTCCAAGAGCGCCGCAAACGGCGATCATCGAATGTTCACCAACGCCGCGGGCTCCGAATGGTCCATCGATCTGCGGAGTTTCGATGGCGATGCAGTCAATTTCTTCAGGAATATCGAGGCTGGTTGGAATCTTGTTGTCGGTAAATGAAGGATTCAGCAACTGACCTTTTCCATTGTAAAGATAGCCTTCGCACATTGCCGTGCCCAGACCCTGAATCATGCCACCGATTGCCTGGCCGCGAACTGAGGCTTCGTTGATGACACAGCCCACATCGTATGCTGAAGCAACCTTGATGATTTTGTATTCACCGGTCTTTTCATCGACTTCAACAGTCAGGCCATGAGCTCCGTAGGTCCAGTCGAGGGCCGGATTGCCCTGACCATTTTCCTTGTTCAGGTTGGTCAGACCCTGAGCGATATATCTGCCAACTCCGACAATCGGGCCACAGATTGCATTGCCGTTGGGATATGCGTAACCAACGGCCATCTGCTGATAAGTTACCCGATGAGCAGCATGGTGTCTTACAAAAACCGCTTCGGCATCGTGATCGAGGTCGCATTTCTGAGCACGCAAAGCTTGAGCGGCCACATCATAGCACTTGTCCAGAAGATCGCGTGCAGCTAGAATGGCTGCATTACCTGAAAGCAGCAGGCCTTTTGAAGCAACCGTCTGCCAGTCATAGGGATCACGGTCGGTATCGGTTTCAATGGGAATTCTGATTCTTTCGATGGGCCAGCGCAGAACTTCAGCAATAATCTGGGCAAGCGAGGTATAAGTGCCCATGCCATAGTCGGTTAGAGAGTGGCTGGCGGTAACGCTGCCATCTTCGTTGAGCTTGAGAATCATTACTGTGCCGGTAAATGGCGGCATTGCCGGAGCTTTCTGCAAAGCCACGACCGATTTTCCGATTTTGCGGCCGGTTTTCTTTTCCCGGGCTTTTTCTTCGGCGGTAAGGCGACCATAATTGATTGATTCGGCAACCGCCTGCATGCACTTACTGACATTGCCGGTATTTTCCACAACTTCTTCGCCAGTCATGGTTTTTGAACCTGGCTTCAAAGCATTGATCAGTCTGAATTTAAGCGGATCAATGTTCAACTTTTGGGCAATATAATTCATGTGGCGTTCCATGCCCCAGCTGAATTCAACGTGCCCAAAGCCACGATAAGCAGTGCCGAAAGGCTTGTTGGTATAAACCGTATAGGCATCAACCCAGGCGTTTTCAATCTCATATGGGCCTGAAGCAGAAAAGCCAGAAGCACGGGTGACGTTTACCGCGTAATCAGCGTATGCTCCGGCATCCCAGAACATGGTCATTTTCTGGGCCACGATTTTGCCGTTTTTCTTAACTCCGGTCTTGATCTGGTATACAAGTCCTGAGCGACAGGGTAACAGGCTGAATTCTTCTTCACGGGTTGCCTGAATTTTAACCGGCCGACCGCCGGCCGCCTTTGAAAGGCAGCAGCAGAGAGGTTCAAGATGAATGCCGGCTTTGCCGCCGAATCCGCCACCAACATAAGGAATAAAGACCCGAATATTGGAATGGGGAATCTTGAAAGCGTGGGCAAAAAGATTGCGCACGGTGAATGGTGACTGAGCGGAAGTATGAATGGTTATCCTGTCACCGATATCCCATTTGCCAATGGCAATGTGAGTTTCCATGGGCACGTGCTGCACGTTCGGGTTGGTATATTCCCGTTCGATAATCAGGTCAGAATCCTTGAATCCCTTTTCCACATCGCCTTTTCTCAGCTTGGTGTGGTTGGCGATATTGGTGCCGGGAATCGGTGTGAAAACCGCCTGAACATAATCATAACTGCCAAGCTCGGGATGAACAAGAGGAGCTTTTTTATCAAATACATTTTTGGGATCGAGAAATGGAGTCTGAACTTCATATTCAACCTCGATCAATTCGATGGCTTTCCTGGCAATCGCCGGGGTTTCAGCAGCAACCGCAGCAACCGCTTCACCAAAGTGTCTGACCGTATCACGGGCAAGAATGTATTTGTCAACCAGATAAAGGCCGACGCGATAGTCAAGGTCGTGACCGGTAAGAACCGCATGAACGCCTTCGAGACACCTGGCCTTGCTTACGTCGATTTTTTTTATTTTCGCCCGGGCATGAGGGCTGCGCAGAATTTTTCCATGCAGCATTCCGGCAAATTCAAGATCGCCGGCATAAAGAGCCTGACCGGTTATTTTTTCGACCGCATCGATTCTTCTGGTTGCCTTACCGACATACTTGAGGCTTTTTTTATTTAAATTATCAAGCACGTTTCAGTCCCTCCTTTTTCTTCAGCTGACCGCTGGCATCCTGAACCGCTTCGATGATCTGCTGATATCCGGTGCATCGGCAGAAATTGCCTTCAATGGCTTCTTTAATCTGTTCAACCGTTGGTTTGGCATTTTTTTCAAGCAATGCCCTGGCCGACAAAATCATGCCGGGGGTGCAGAATCCACATTGAACCGCATGGTTTTCATGGAAAGCTTTCTGCAGTTTTGACAATTTGCCGTTTTTTGCTTCGCCTTCGATGGTTTCAATTTCGCAACCGTTGGCTTCAACCGCAAGAATCAGGCAGCTGTTTACCGTTTTGCCATTCATGATTATCGTGCATGCCCCGCATTCGCCCGCGCCACAACCTTCTTTAGTGCCGGTAAGACCCAGGTCTTCGCGAATGAAATGCAGAAGATTTTTATTGGTTTCGACTTCGCGGGTATATTTTTTTCCATTAACTTTCAGGCTGATTTTCATTTGCTGCCTCCATTGAAAATTTCGGCGTAAATGCTGTCGACGAATTCACCAGTCATGAACAGTCGATAATCTCGCGAAGCCCGCACATCATCTATGGGCGAAACGACTTTCATGACCGCTTCCTTCACTTTTTCAGGCTTTGCATTAGCTGGCAGAGGCGCGGTTACCACCGGTGTCGGAGCACATGAACCAACACCGACCCGTAGAAATTTTTCGGTGCGGGCCATGGCTACGCTGATAAGAGCAATGTCATGCCCTTTAATGCGTTTAAGCTTGCGCATGCCAAATTTTGCATTGGCACTTTCAAACGGAACGATGATTTTTTGAAGAACTTCATGCTTTTTAATCTGCGTCTTTTTGGGACCAGTGAAATAATCTTTCAGCGGAATAACCCTGATTCCGTCAGCAGAGGCAAGCTCAACTTCTGCACCAAGGGCAAGCAGTGAGCAGCCCATATCAGCACATGGAGAGGCAGTGCAAAGATTTCCACCAATTGTGGCCCGATTGCGAAGCTGATGTGAACCTATTCTTCCGGCTGCATCGGCGAGCAGCGGGTAGTATTTTTTTACATCGGAATTATTGATCAGATCGATACAAACAGTGGTCGCGCCAATGCTCAGACCGTTTTTTCGATCGAAGCTCATATCATTCAGCTGGGGGATCTTTTTGATGTCGACGAGCAACTTGGGAGAGATCCAGTTATTGTGCATTTCTACCAGCAGATCAGTGCCACCAGCCAGAATAACCGCAGTCCCGGCATTCTTTTTCAGCAGGGCATAAAGATCTTTCAGGGTAGTTGGAGCCAGATAGGAAAATTCCTGCAGCATCCTTTCCTCCTCGGGAACTATATAAATTGAGATCCATTTAGTTTAAAATCATTCTTGCATATCTTGCAACAAGAAAAAACAAAAAGACTGCTTAAAACCTGTTTTTTTCAAACATTTTTAAGCAGTCACTTTTTGAACAGACTCAGTCATCAACTCCAAGCATTACACTCGAAGCCTTAACTACCGCATAAGCTTTTGCGCCAACTTTCAAGCCAAGATTTTGCATGGAATTTTTGGTGATTACTGAAGTCACAATGAGTCCTGGGGCAACTTCAAGCTGCACTTCAACATTGACTGCGCCAATTTCAATACTTTTTACCTTACCTTGAAGAACATTTCTTGCACTTAGTTTCATAAATTTTCCTCCATTTTTTAGTAATCCCTGGGTGGTTGAGCAAATTGCGGCTGATCGGGATAATATAACCGGGAATCAAAATCATATTTAATTCTCAGCATTTGCACCGGAAGAGATTCAGGATTAAAACTGGCAGTCTGAACCGGCGAATATTCTCTTTCACCATAACCGGTACCTGCTTGCGGTGATTCAGCCATTGATCTCTCTGAATCTTCATAATATTTCTGCGGGCGGACAATAATTGGTTGACGCTCCTGAAAAACCGCAACCTTTATCCAGCCCAGTTGACCGGCGTTTCCGGTTCTTGCCGCATAAGAATCTTCTGCGTCGAAAAAATAAAAGCGTTGAACATTATTATAATCGGTTCTCCAGCCGGAAAAACTGCCAGTTTGGCCGGGCTCGAGCAGATACATGCTTTCGTCAGGACGATGATATGAGGTTTTTCCTGAAATAATATTCAAACCATCAATTGAAATAACCATTGCCAATCTTCGACCAGAGTGATTTTTTCACCACGACCCGATATTTTTCGCCGCGTCTGGCGACAATTCTGTAAGAATCGTCATAATTGCAGTTCAGGGGGATCAGGCCGTAAGAATCTCCGTGTATTTCCACTTCAACCAAAGAACCGGGGCGAAAAACAATGCTTTCAGCCATCAGCGGGCACGCAAAAATTATTGCTCCGATAAAAGCCGGAACAAAGAAGCTTTTAAAACGAAACACCATAGCCTAATCCACCTCAAAAACATTTTAACTGCAATTTTGTGAAGTCGAACCCGCCCTTTTTTAAGTAAACAGGCAGATGCCCTGTTATAATATATTTTTAGGAAAATTTCAGCAGATGCAATCATATTTTCCAAGTTTGCCCATTTGCAAAAAAATTGGAAATAGGTGAAAATGATGTTGATTTTTTAAATCTGAAAGATCAGGTCACGCGTTTTTAAACACAGACAAGCAAGCCTGGAGGAAACCATGAAAAGCGTTGTAATACTTGCCATGATTCTTTGTATTTTTGGATTTAACCGCATGGATGCTGCACAAATTGGGTTTGAAGAACAGTTCGGACTTGCCGAAAACCGGAGTGAACCGCTTAAGCAATTGATTCCCGGCACCGAAGATTATTATTACTATTCCTGCCTTTATTATGAACAGCAGGGCGATTATGCCAAAGTAGAGGAAATTCTGACCCAATGGATTAAGCGGGATAAGTTCAGTCCAGGCAGCTACAGCGCTAGAGCCCAGGAAATAATCAACCGCCTTATGCTTCTGAACTATGACAAGCATCCGGAAAAAACGATTGAATATATCAAACAACGGCTAAACCTTAGTTTCCAGCATCAGAAGCGCCAGGAAAAGCCAACCAGCACCCTGCCCTCTGCTCTCGACCAGAAAATGGTCAGTTTTGACTACCTTAAAGAGCTTGCTTTTGCTGACTACAAAGACCTGATGGGCTTTGAAAAGAGCGCCCTCCCGCATCTGATGCAGACAGATCTTGATCCTGATCGACGCAGAAATCTTTTACAGCTTCTCGACTACCCGGAAGGGAAAGATCTGGTCAAAATGGTAATCGACGATTTGCGCCATGACTACAGCGGGGGGTTTGGCTCTCTGCCGATTCACAGCCGACTTACCCTTGCCCAGCTTGATGAAGCTCTGGTTTTGATGCCTGAATTGATCAATAACAGCAATTATGTACTGACCTATTTGAAAAAACTACGCCCTTCAGAAGACGAAAACCTGGAAAATGACCCTGAAATCAAAAGACGTTTTCTTCATGAGATGTGGCTTTTTGCCAAAAAACTGGCACCGGCATTCAATTCTTTGAAAGCCCATCTGACTTTTCATCTGCTCGATATGGATCGCAAGTCAGGCAAATATAACCGTACGCTGTTTCTTGAGTATCTTAAATTCCCAAGAAGAACCAGCTATGCCAACCCCCAATATTTCGAAGATCGTGAAAATATGCGCCATGTGGTTGATCTTGGCGCAAATTACCAGTCGCAGACCATGATGCAGCCAATCAACGATGATGAAGAGCTGGTAAGAGATTATTTCAGTTTCATTTTTCAAAGCGAAGACAATGCAGAACCATATTTTGAATACATAGATTCAAATTATCTTTTGAAACTTCTGGCAGAAACCAGAATTATCTATGGCCTGGGGGACATGGAGAAATGGTATTCTCTGTTATCTCCACAGGAAGTAAAGCAACTCAGGGAAAGGGTCGAGCTTGAGTTCCTGTCGACCTGCAAAATTCTTTTCAGACCTGAAGATAAAATAGAAATTGAAGCAAAAATTAAAAACATTAACAAGCTGATTGTCAAGGTTTATCAAATCAATACCAGCGGTTTCTATCGAAACAATTTAAACGAAATTTCAACTGCAATCGATCTAGACGGCCTGGTAGCCAATTTTGAGAAGACCTTCCATTACGATCAACCGGAACATCGGCGGCATCATGAAAAATTCAGTTTCCATGACCTGCCGCAGCGGGGGATATTTGTCATTGAGCTGATCGGGAATGGCATAAGCAGTCGGGCATTGATACGCAAGGGACAGCTGAACCATATGTCACGAATCACTTCGGCGGGGCATATTGTCACGATTTTCAATGAATCTGCCGAGCAGATTAAAGATGCAAAAATCTGGATGGACGGCCGGGAGTATCTTCCTGACGAGAATGGGCAGTTTCTGATTCCGTTCAGCACCAGCCCTGGATCGCGTCAAATGGTCATCAGCCAGGGAGAGTTTTCTTCTCTACAGAAGTTTGAACATCTTGGCGAAAATTACTCGCTTAACTGCGGTTTTCACGTCGATCGGGAATCTCTTATCGAAGGCAAAAAAGCAACACTCACTCTGCGCCCCATGTTGAAAATCAACGGACAACCCGCCGATGTGAAACTGCTTAAAGAAACCAGTCTTACCATAAGCACCACCGACAGCGAAGGTGTTCCGGCAGTTAAAGAAATTGCTGAACCCGAGCTTTTCAACGACAAAGAATCTACCTTTGAATTCAATGTGCCAGAGAAACTCGTTCAAATAAACTTCAGCCTGAAGGGAAAAGTTGAAAATCTCAGCCTGGGCCGAAAAGATGAAGTCATCAGCCAGAAAAGCTTTCAAGTTAACGGCATATCAGGCAGCGAGAAAACAGAGGCAATCATTGCGAGAATTTCAAACGGCATATATCAGGCCGCAGTTTTGGGAATAAGTGGAGAGCCAGTTGCAGAAAGGCCGGTTTACGTAGAATGTAAAAACCGACATTTCAAAAGATCAGTTAAAACCAGTCTGCAAACTGATGCCCAGGGATTCATACACCTTGGCCCATTGAATGATATTGAGTGGGTAAAGCTTTCAGCAAATGAATGTGAAGATGTGACCTTTTACCCGCTCAAAAGCTGGCGTGAATGGCCTGCCCTTCTGACGGCAACAACCGGTGAAAAGATTCAAATCCCACTTTTTGATTCCGACGATCAAAAAATCGATGACCTGGTTAGTTTTTATGAAATCCGCAATCAGAGTTTTTACCGCGATCTTGGCAGCAAGATTTCGATCCGTAATAATTTTGCCGAACTTTCAGATCTTGAAGCTGGCGATTATGAATTGTATTTGAAAAAGCCGGTTCTTCAAAGAATACAGATTAAAATAACCAATGGAAAAAAAGTGGCAGGCTATGCAGTTTCGAAAAATCGAATTCTGCAAAACCAGAAACTGAACCCGTTGCACATTACTTCCGTGAAAAAAGACGGCGAAAACAGCATAAAAATTCAACTGGCTAACTACAGTGAGAACACCAGGGTTCATGTTTTTGCAACCAGATTCATCCCCGATTTCCCGGTATTTGCCAACCTTAATGATCAGGGATGGTCGCTTCCCGAAATTTTGCGGCTGTTCACCCCGCAGTCGAACTACCTTTCAGGGAGAAATATCGGTGATGAATACAAATATATTCTTGAAAGAAAATACGCCAGAATTTTTGCCGGAAACATGCTGAAAAGACCGGGCCTATTGCTCAATCCATGGAGCCTGCGAAAGACCGATACCCGGCGGCAGGATGCAGCGGAAGGCGCGGCCTGGGCCGGCGCGGTTCCTGCTCCTTCGGTGGCCAGATCTTCTATTGCTGGTCAGAAGGAAGAAAAAGCTGGTTTAGAGAGTAATCGAAGCTTTGCCAATCTTGATTTTCTGCCTGAAGCATCAGTTCAAATGAGCAATCTCAAACCTGATGCAAACGGCCTGATTAACATTGATATGGCAGAGCTGAAAACAATGTCCAACATTCATATCATGGCAATCGACAATCAGAGCAATATCTACCAGAATTTCAGCCTGGAGGCCAAAGCTGAAAAACCGCAGGATCTTTGCCTGAGAAGACTGCTCGACCCTGAGAGGAATTTTTCTGAACAGAAGAACATATCAATTGTTGAGACCGGGAAAACCTTCAGTATTGAAGATATTTCAACGGCAAAAGTGGAAATTTACGATTCACTTGCAAATGTATATCGACTTTTCACGGCGATCAACCCAGACCCGAAGCTCGCTGAATTCAGCTTTATCACCGGATGGATCAATCTTGATGAAGCAAAGAAGCTTGAGCTTTACAACCAGTTCGCATGTCACGAACTGAATTTCTTCATCTACCAGAAAGATAAGAGTTTCTTTGACAAAGTGGTAAAGCCCCACCTGGTCAACAAGCATGACAAAACCTTCATGGACAACTGGCTTACCGATCAGAATCTCGAACAGTATCTTGAGCCATGGAAATTCGGACGGCTGAATATCGTTGAAAAAATTCTGCTGGCCAGACGAATAAGGGGCGAGGAGGAAAGAACAGGCCGCCATGTTGAAGACCTTTTCGAACTGCTGCCCAAAGACATCGAAGGTTTCAATCATCTATTTAAAACATCGCTGAAGGGCAGCGCTCTCGAAACCGATGACAAGCTTGGAATAAAAGACGCCATGTCTGCACTTCCACCGCCGCCTGCCCCGGCAGTCGAACCTATGGAAAACCTAAGCCGGGCAATGAAGCCTATGGCTCCTTCGCCAAAGGGCAAAGCCAGGATAATGGCAAAAACACAGGAAATTGAGGAAGGCTTTGCGGGTGTCGACATGTTAATGGCTTCCGATGAAGAAGTGGCCAGGAGCAATTACGACGATTTAAGTCTCGAAGCCGCCAGTGGTCGACGAAGCGAAGCAAGACAGCTCTTCAAACAGCTCGACACAACTGAAGAATGGGTCGAAAACAACTACTACAAGCTGCCCATCGAAATGCAGGATGCATCCTTGATCACGGTGAACGAATTCTGGAAAGATTTCGCCGTACACAGTGGCGAAAAGCCGTTCATATCCGGCAATATCGCCCGCGCCAGCCGAAATTTCTCTGAAATGATGCTGGCATTGGCGGTTCTTGATCTTCCATTCAAAAGCCAAAAGCACCAAACCACCTACGATGTGGCCAGAATGTCGCTGCAGGCGGCAGGCAACGCAATCGCTTTCCATCAGGAAATCAAGCCGGTAAAGAAAGTTGCCAAAACCCAGAGCATTCTGACCGGGCAGAATTTCTTCGCCTGCAATGACCGCTATTTTTACGAAAAGAACGAGCGCTTCGACAAATTTGTCACTGAAGAATTTCTGACCAGACGGGTTTATGGCTGCCAGGTGGTTATGACGAATCCCACTTCTTCACGGCAGAATGTCGATGTGCTGATGCAGATTCCACAGGGTTCGATCCCGGTTCTCAACGGGTTTTACACCCGCAGTCTCAATTTCCAGATCGACCCGTTTACTACCCGCACTCACGAATTCTACTTCTACTTCCCATTTGCCGGCACTTTCAAGCATTACCCGGTGCATGTTTCTGACGGTGAAACCATGATCGCATCAGGTAAGCCCTTCGTTTTCAAAGTGGTCAACGAACTCACCAGTTTTGACAAAACCTCCTGGCCATATATCGCAGAATATGGGCAAAACGATGAGGTGATCGACTATCTGACCCATAACAATATCGATCGCCTCGACCTGAATCTGATGGCTTTCCGACTTAAGAACCGCGATTTTTTCAATCAAATATATGAATTGCTCAAAAAACGTCGGGTTTATCATGAAACAACCTGGTCTTATGGTCTTTTACACCGCAATATCAAAGCAATCAATGAATTTCTCGAACATTCATCCCTTGCTGATCTGTGTGGCACCACCTTCACCAGCCCCCTGCTCAAAGTTGAGCCGGTTTCACGCTTTGATTACCAGCACAAAGAATACTGGCCACTGGTTAATGCAAGGGTTTACCCACTGGGCAAAAAGCGGGAAATCCTTAACCAGCAGCTTGCCGACCAGTATAATGCTCTTCTATCTGACCTGCGATACCACGCCCGCCTTGATGACCACGACCGCATGGCGGTTACCTATTACATGCTGTTGCAGGACCGCATTGAGGAAGCTGCGACAATGTTTGCCGGCATCAGCGGCGAAGAATGCAAAGGCAGCATTCAATATGCATACATGAAAGCTTTCCTTGCTTTCTATGATGAAAAGCCGGATGAAGCAGTAAAAATCGCGACTGCCTACAAAGATTATCCTGTCATACGCTGGCGCAATCTGTTCAACGATGTTCTGGCCCAGTCGGCGGAAATTACCGGCAGCAGTGCCCAGATAATAGATTCTGAAGATCGAAATCATAAACAGACAGTGCTCGCCGACACCCAGCCCGACTTTGAGTTCAGCGTCGAGAATCGCAAACTGAAACTGCGCCACCAGAACCTGCAGAAGGTCGAAATCAGCTACTACCTGATGGATATTGAGCTGCTGTTCTCGCGCCAGCCCTTCGTTCAGGAAGTTAAGGGGCAATTCTCGGTCATCAAGCCCAACGAAGTTCAGATTGTCGAACTCAAGGGAGCTGAACCTGAAATGGTCATTGATCTGCCGGCACGCTTCGCTGACAGCAACGTT
Source organism: Candidatus Methylomirabilis sp. (assembly GCA_020722725.1). GTDB lineage: Bacteria > Muiribacteriota > Ozemobacteria > Ozemobacterales > Ozemobacteraceae > DYKG01. The sequence continues at coordinate 44,737 of DYKG01000017.1, read as the reverse complement.
ATGATTGAAATCAACGGGTCTGGCATTATGCGCACTCAGGCTTACTACCCACACTCTCTTGCGGTAAATCTGGCTGAACAGTATGGCCAGGTGCGCATCAGCCAGCAAAAAACCGGAAAACCGCTGGCTAAGGTTTACGTAAAAGTCTATTCGCGAATGAAGAGCGGTGAAGTAATCTTCTACAAAGACGGTTATACCGATCTGCGCGGCAAGTTCGACTATGCCTCGCTCAGCACCGATCAGCTCGACCAGGTCGATCGCTTTGCCATCCTGATCATGAGCGAAAAAGACGGCTCACTGGTAAGAGAGGCCGCACCGCCACCCCGCTGAAAACAGCCTGAATAAAAGATCAGCCAGCCCCATTGAGAAAGTTCAATGGGGCTGGTTCATTTGACAAGTTTCTATTGCAGTTCCAGAATTTCAAGGCCCGAGGGAATGGCTCTTACCGTGAAAACCCGGCCATCGGGGCTTATCCAGTCGGGGCGAGTGGGGTCATAACCAGGGTCAACGAAAGCGGTGCCGCGAGCCTGAGCGACCTTTCCTTCACTGGTCATGGTGGTGTAATAGCGGGTTGAATTGGTGTCATAAACAAGGTGCAGGCGGTTCTGCCGGTCGAATCCAATTACCGATGCCCAGACAATTTCTTCGTCGGCTTCAATCGAAGCGATTTTTTCAACCGGACTGCCATGCACCGGAGAAAGAACCACATGACGGCGTTTCGTTTCTGAGGTGTCCATTACCAGCATGGCCACACGCCCGCCCGGGCTTACAGCCAGGCTCAGTTCGCCGTCGAGAGTTGCGACCGGGTCGCCATCTGCGCTCAACACCACAGTTCGCATCGATGGCAAATCTTCGATGTAAATTCTTCCTGAGCGATCAGAGTGAATGCGATTAATCTGCACCCAGAAGCCCCGACCGGCTGGAGAAGGCAAAAAAACGCGGGGCGCAGCAGCACCTCTTACATCGATTTCGATGACGGCATTGTTATTGGCATCGGCCACCAGCAATTTACCTGTCGCGCCAGGGGTCATATCGAGCAAAACGACTTCTGATGCCAGCCCTAAAGCTTTCTGAATAGGCTCAAGCAGAATTTCCTTTTTCTGCTTGCCATCAGGGGCAACGCCGACAATTCTTCCGTTCAGGGTGTCGGCTATCCAGAAATTTCCGTTGCGATCACAGATAAAGGCCATCGGCCCCTGAAAAGGGCCATCGGGAACTCCGCCAGAGATGGTGGCATTCAGGAAAAGCTGCCCGATATTCTCACCATTGCTGAAACCGGCGACTTTTTTAAATTCTGCGGCTTCTGCAGCCAGAACAACTAATAAAGAAAAACACATCAGAATAATCAGCGATTTTTTTCTCAGCATCAGACATCTCCGAATATAAATGAAGCCCTAAAAGCAACCACATTCTTGATTTGAATTATTCAATCATAAGGCGGGCCAGCGCGGTGGCCGGCCCCCTACAAAAAATTTTTCTGAAATCTGCATAACACCAGCAATGGGTTTTACGCAATTAAAAACGGTGCAAAAATCATGATGAAAGGCGGTTCAGCGTCTGTTCCATGTTTTTGATACGATAAACTCCGGCCCATCTTGAGCGGTACCGCGAGGGCAAAACTTCAATTCTGACTCCAGAATAACCATTTTTTCCGGCAATTTTGGTCGAGGCCCTGACTCTTGTTGGTGTCGAGTGGGCAATGATCGGCTGACCCGACGGAGCATAGCCCATAAATAGGCCCACATGGCCAATTCCGCTGCTTCCGGGGTTCATGACGAAAACATCGCCTGGTTTGATCGAATCTCTTGGATTTGGCGGCGGGAATGAAGAAGTGATTTTTTGAGTATACCGGGTTTTATAAACCTGACTTGATGGATACCAGCTGTTTTTCGGGAAAACCGGTGGAACACCTGAAAGTTCAGCCATTTTCTGAATGAATTGCCCGATAAAGCCAGAACAGTCGGTTTTGTCGGTGTACCCTGATTTTTTGGTATGCCCGGCTCCGAAAACATAGGCCTTGTTGGCAGAGCAGAACTTTTCAACCACATCGAAAACCGATTTGAATCGGCTGGAATAACCATATCTGGAAGGGTCAAGAGACCCATCGGGAACATTTCCAACCGGCCCGGAACTGCTATCTGAGCTGCCATCTTCAGGATCTGGCCGGGCAACCCGTTCCTCACCTATTTCAACATAATGGCTATGAACATATGCCACGCCGCCATTATAATGAATCTTGAGCCAGTCGCCTTCGCGACCGATGATTTTCAGCTTTTCACCGTCATAGAGCTTGCCGATGATTTTTCCCCAGGGGGCATTTCTGACATTTAATCTGGTATTGACACTGACATAGCCGATCTGCTCTTTCTGTTCCTGGTGGGTGACCGGTTCGGCATCCTGAGCAGATACGTTGTTAGAACTGATTTCACCAGAGGTGGATTCAACATCAACGATGCCAGGTATGTTCAACTGCTCGACGGTAAATGGGTTATCTCCACCAATAGCGTAAGAAGCTGGGCTGAAAGGCAAAATCATCAACAGACAGATCACAAATTTCTGCATTTTTCTCATACTCCAGGATACTCGATTCTCATCAGAAGGTACAACCGATTACAGATTCATCTTAACTATTTTACTGATTTTTTCACAAAAAGTTTGTTTTTTTTTACTTTTTTTCCGGTTACCAATTTTTTTTGCGGGTTTACACATCAGCAAAAAGGGTCTATTATTTTCTGACAATCAGAAAAAGGAGCCAAAGCAAGGGAATGGTAATAAAACACCTGATAAAAAAGCAGACCTATTTTGACTCGGTCACACTGATGCTCATCGGATCAAAGATCAAAAAACTCGATGGCATCGACAACGCGGTCGTCGGCATGTGTACTGACTACAACATCGACAGCCTCAAAAGGCTTGAAATGTATCAAAGCGAATTTGACGGGCTTACACCTAATGACCTGCTGATCTGTATCAAAGCAGACAACGATGAAAAAGCCGTTGCAGCCATAGCGGAAGTGGAAAAGCAATTGTCGAGCAGGCGCGGCGCACCCGGCAGTGCAACTGAGCTTGCTCCCTCTACCCAGGAAGAGGCGGCGAACCGCCTTCCCGACAGCAACATGGTGCTGATTTCGGTGCCGGGCGAATATGCTTCCCGCGAAGCGGAAAAAGCTCTGAACGCAGGTCGCCACGTTATGCTGTTCAGCGACAACGTCAGCATCGACCAGGAACTGAAACTGAAAACTCTGGGTGAACAGAAGGGTCTGCTGGTAATGGGTCCAGATTGTGGTACCGCCATAATCAACAATGTTCCTCTCGCTTTTGCCAATGCGGTACGACGCGGGAAAATCGGTCTGGTGGCAGCATCGGGCACCGGCCTGCAGGAAGTCACGAGCACCATTCATCGTCTTGGAGCCGGCATTACGCAGGCAATCGGCGTCGGCGGCCGTGACCTTTCTGAGAAAATCGGCGGCAAAATGACGATCATGGCGACCAAAGCCCTGGCCAATGATCCTGAAACCAAAGTGATCGTGCTGATTTCAAAACCCCCGGCTGACTCGGTTCTTGAAAAGGTTTTCGACGAATTTAAAAGTATCAACAAAGCCATTGTAGTCTATTTCATCGGGGCCGATCCGAAAATCATCGAAAAACGTGGTTTTGTGACAGCTACTAACCTTGAAGATGCAGCGGTCAAAGCCGTTGAACTGGCCGGTGGCGAGCACCCCGAACCGGAGTTTTCAGACAGCCTGATAAAAAGCCTGGCTTCAGAAAAACGTCTGCCAGCAAAAGCAATGCGCGGCCTGTATTCAGGCGGCACCCTCTGCGATGAAGCCCAGCGCATTCTTCAGCCGATTATCGGCGAACTCAGCTCCAACACACCGGTTAAAGGCTGCGTAAAAATGCCTGACATTTACAAAAGCAGTGGCCACTGCATTATCGATCTTGGTGACGACGACTTCACCAGAGGCAAAGCCCACCCGATGATCGACCCGGGCTATCGCAGCGAGCGCATGATTCAAGAGATTGCTGACCCGCAGACGGGTTTGATTCTTTTCGATGTCGTGCTCGGATATGGTTCACACCCGGACATGGCAACCGAAATGGTGAACAGCATCAGAACCGGCCGTCAGAAATCAGGCCGAACCCCGATCATGGCAGCCTGCATATGCGGCACCCAGCAGGATCCCCAGAATTACGAACGTCAGAAAGCCATTCTTGAAGAGGCGGAAATTGCTGTTTTCCCAACCAATGTGGCAATGGTAAAATTTGCCGCCGCCTGCCTCGAAAGGAAGTAACCGATGAGCGATTTAAACAATATTTTCAAACAAACCATTAAAGTTATCAACATAGGCATTCCCAGCTTTGCCCAGGATCTCACCCAGCAGGGCATCATGAACGTTCACGTCGACTGGCGTCCGCCCGCAGGTGGCAATCGAAAGATTCAGGCCCTGCTCGAAAAAGTAAATCAATGGCAGGAAAAAGTCCGCGCCGCAAGGGGGAAAAAATAATGCTGATCGACATCAACGAAGCCAATGCCAGAGCAATAACAGCTATTCAGGCCGCCCAGCCAATAATTAAAGGAATCGGGACCTGCGGCGAAGTGGTACCGGGAATGAAAAAAAATCTCATTCTTCACGCCGGCCCACCCATAACCTGGGAAAAGATGTCTGGCCCCATGCGCGGCGCAGTTATCGGCGGCTTAATGTATGAAGGTCTTGCCGGCAGCCAGGAAGAAGCGGAAAAGCTTGCCGCCGGCGGCAGCATAGAATTTTCCCCATGGCACGAGCATGACGGGGTCGGTCCCATGGCCGGAGTCGCCACCGCCAGCATGCCGGTCTGGATAGTGGAAAACAAGTCCAATGGCCGCTGCACTTTTTGTACACTCAACGAGGGTCTAGGCAAGGTATTGCGTTACGGTGCATTTTCCAAGGAAGTTATCGAGCGCCTGATCTGGATAGAAAAGGTTCTTGGCCCGGTATTAAAAGAGGCTCTGACCCACTGCAGGGAAATTAACCTGAAAAATATGATTACCCAGGCACTGCAGATGGGTGATGAGGTTCATAACCGCAACAAAGCAGCAACCTCTCTTCTGATAAGAGAACTGGCCCCGGCTGTTGTCAAAACTTCATTTAAAAACGAAGAGAAAGAAAAGGTTCTTTCATTCATTCATTCAAACGATCATTTCTTTCTAAACCTGAGCATGCCGGCATGCAAGGCCATGCTGCAGGCTGCCGAATGGATCGATGGCTCAACTATCGTAACAACCATGAGCCGTAACGGCACCGAATTCGGAATCAGAATTTCCGGCTTGAAAGACCGATGGTTCACCGGCCCGGCGCTGATTGTAAAAGGACTGCTTTTCCCGGGGTTTAACGATGAAGACTGCAATCCCGATATCGGCGACAGTGCCATCACTGAAACCTGCGGACTTGGGGGCTTTTCCATGGCAGCTGCACCGGCCATCGTCAAGTTTGTCGGTGGCAGCGTCGGCGATGCGATGAATTTTACCCGCAAAATGTATGAAATTACCGATGCCGAATCTGATTCGTTCCATATTCCGCCCCTCGACTTTCGCGGCTCTCCGCTTGGGATCAACCTTCTCAAGGTCTGCGAAAAGAATATTCTGCCCCAGATCAACACCGGCATTGCCCACCGTCTTCCCGGCGTAGGGCAAGTCGGCGCCGGGCTGGTCAACCCACCGGCAAAATGCTTTGAAGACGCCCTTGAAGCTTATGTTGAAACCTGGTGCAAAGACCTGTAGATTAAGTAAAGTTACTTAATTATTTTGATGTTTCATGTCGCTTCGATGGTTCAACAAGCTCGCCAAACAACCGCCAGGCGTGCTCAGCGGCCATAAAGGCAATCATTGAGCCGGTCAGGGCAAAATGTCAGGCCTTAAAATGGTTCGCTATATTATAGAAAAGAAACAGGAGATTTTTTTTAATGACCAAAGTAAAAATGTATGACCTGACTCAGAGACTCAGTATACACACCCCGCCTTGGCCTAGCTACATGCCGCTGCAGGTTCAATATTTCAAACGCATTGCCGGAGCCCATATGGGCCAGGGAGCCAACGGCCAGATAATAAAAACTTCAAACCACGTTGGCACCCATATTGACGGCGAAATACATTTCTGTGCCAACGGCCGCACCATCGGTGAAGTTCCGCTGGAAGAATGGTGCGGCGATGGTGTGGTCGTCGATATTTCCGATGAAGTCAGCGATTTCTCGCTCTACTCACCGGAAATGCTGATGAAAAAGGCTGATATCCGCAAGGGTGACATTCTCATCATCAATACCGGCTATCATCGCTATGGCTGGGACCAACCCCAGGCCGACGAAGTGCGCTACATGGTTAAGCATCCCGGTCCTAGCCCTGACTTCCATAAATGGGCCCAGGAAATGAAATTCAAATGGATCGGTGTAGACTGCGGTTCAGCTGACCACCCGATGAACACCATTCTGCGCGACTGGCATCCAAAACTTTTTGCCAAGGCAGAAGCCAGGCTCAAAGCTGATTATGGCAAATCATGGGATGAAATGTTCCCGTATGAAGAATACTATCAGGTTATGCATCTGAAGATGTTTCCAGCTGGTATTGTTCATGCCGAAAACATCGGTGGCGAAATTGCAAAACTCAGCAACAAACGCACCTGGATCGGTCTGTTCCCCTGGCGTGCAATTGAACTCGAATCATGCATCAGCCGCGTTGTTGCTTTTGAATTTGAATAAATATTTGATTAAAAAAAGCCCGGCTCAGGCCGGGCTTTTTTATTGCACTGATCTACTTTTTAAACTGCACTTTCAATAAGGCCTGCTCAATATCTGCCAGCCTGAAAGGCTTGTGCAAAGTTGTGTTTACCCCAAGATGGGCAAGTTCATCCATTCCCTCGCTCATGCCCGAGCAGGCAATAACCGGGATTTCCGGGTTCAGCCAGCGCAATTCGCGAATCAGCTCAATTCCAGATTTTCCTGGCATGGCAAGATCAACGATAACCAGACTCAGCTCCTGGTTCAGCTGTTTGAACAAATTTAACCCCGCGTTTCCGTCACATGCCTGATGAGTGGCAAAACCCAGATTATTGAGCTGCACACATAAAATCTCACTGACCGCCTCTTCATCGTCAACCACCAGCACTGCACCTGCGGGAAACTTATCGGGAATCTGAGAAGCCACAAATTCCGGCTCGTTCCTACCCGCATCTTTGCAGGGAAACATCAGAGTGAATTCAGACCCTGCGCCAATCTCACTTTTTACCATAATAGCACCATGATGTCGCCGAACAATGCCCAGAACCGTTGGCAACCCCAGACCACGGCTTGAAAAGCGGGTGGTAAAAAATGGTTCAAAGATTCTTGGCAGATTCTCATAAGAAATTCCCGAGCCGTTGTCAGAGACCTTAATCGCAATATATTTGCCTGACTGCATGGGTGGGCCAAAAAAACCGGGTTCGGTTCCTGAAAACGTAACATCGCCTCGACTGATCGAGAGACTGATCCTGGCGTTTTCACTTGCCGCTTCCACCGCGTTTTTCACCAGGTTTTCAACGGCAATCTTCACCTGGCTGGGGTCAAAAACCAGCTCAGGCAGCTCTTCATCGAAAAGGCTGGTAAGAATTCCGCTTTTGCTCACCATCTGAGAGAGATCGGCAACCATTTCCCTCACGACAGCGACCAGATCAGCTCTTTGGAAATTCGCCGGCAGCCTGCCGGTGGTCGAAATCAGCTGTTGAATGTATTCGCCACCTTTACGGGCCGCGTCGAGAATTTTTCTGGCCTTTTCACGAGCCGGCGAAGAAGGTAACAGATCGCGATGCAACAGATCGGCATAGCCCATAATTCCGGTCAACAGGTTATTGAAATCATTGGCCAGGCCATTCACCACATTGGAAAAATTGTCGAGCAGCTTGAGCTGATGCAACTGCTGGTCATAGCGCTTTCTTGCAATTTCAAGCTCACGGCGGGTCGATATATCACGAATGGTCACCAGATAAAGGTTCTCTTTGTCGATCTCAAGGCCGGTTATTGAAACTTCCGAGGGAAAAATCGTATTGTCTTTACGCTTGCCCGTCGCAACGACCAGCAGCGATCGTCCACTGAATTTTGAACGGCTCAGTTCTTCAGCAACCACCTTCAAGGAAGATGCATAGTCGCCAGGCACCAGTTCGCTGGCATTCATTCCCAGCAATTCTTCTTTCGTGTATCCGTAGCTGCGCACTGCCGCTGCATTGCAGTCAAGAATTACCCCGTCGATAGTTTCCAGAAAAATCGCATCGGACGCCGCTTCAAACAACGCCCAGTAATGCTGCCGCAATTCAAGCAGGCGCCGGTTAACCATGGAAAAATCAGTAATATCGGTAATTGTGCCAAGATACGCATCCTGACCTGAAAGCACGATCTTCTTAACAGATATAATGCATTTTTTTTCTGATCCATCCCTGTGAACCACATTGATCTGGCGCTGAATCGCCGGCTCAGCATTCTGTTCAGGCTTTGCCATAAGCTCTTTCTTAAGCTCTGCCTTTTCCGGCCAATTAAATATATGTTTTAAATCAAAACCTTCGGCGATTATCTCATCGGGGCTGTAACCAAAAAATTCCTTCGCCCGGGAATTTATATAAATAACCCGCTGGCCAGCCTCTATAAAAATTACATTGGGGCATTGATCGGCGAAAAGCTGAAAAAGCTTGTCAGAAGCAAGGTCTGCAAAGTTCATATGGTTTCCCTGACAACCTGATTTTTAATTTTCTTAACTAATCATATACTTTTTTAGATTTTATGTGAAGCTATTGACAAAATGGCAAATCAGGCGCAAAACTGAATATTATTCACTCATCAAGTCATGGCAGTCTGAACCTCATTCAGATTTATTCATCGAGAGGAGGTACCACATGGCAATTGAACTTGAACAACTTCTCAGGCCTGTGGATAACCCGGTTCCGCCGTTTACCCCAAAATTCGTGACCCTCGCCAATGGCGAAGAAATGGTGATTCGTCAAATCGACCGCGAAGACATTCCGGCGCTGCTTCCCCACGTTGCACCTTTGATACAGGTCGAAAGAGATTATTACGACATCGTTTCAGCCCGTCTTTATGCTGAACTGCTCGGTTTTTACCGGCATCGCGTTCAGGATGAATATGTGCTGGTCGCCCAGATTGACGGCCATCTTGCCGCAATTGTCAATGGCCGCCTGCTTAACCCCGATGTGGGCGTATCATACCACACCCTCGCCCTCAGACGCGGACTGCGAATTGGTGCCCATGCTTTTGCCGCCAAAATGGAATATCACATCGACACCATGAAGCAAAAAGAGGTGCTGATCGTTGCCGAATCGCCAATCGGCTTCCGCCGCTGGATGATCGAGTATCAGCTGGAAAAACGCTTCAATGTTGCCCATGAACTGGGTGGTGTGCCTTCTTACGCATTGACCAAAAAACTTTTCGATAAAGCCAGAGACAGTCTGGTCGTCGGGCGTCGTCCGGTTCCGGCCAGGCTGCTGGAAAAGGCCTGCAAGGCCATTCTGCCCCCCACCGACCCACCCAAGCCCCCTTTTGATCTGCTGGCCGCCACCCGGGCCATGTATGATTCGACCGGAACAGCTCTGCGGGCCTCAAGCCAGAAGCTGGAAGGAGGCAAAACCAAATGAAAGAAGTCTATGTAGTCGGAATTGGTATAACCAAATTTTCCCGTCTCGAGTATCCCCTGATAGAAATAGCTGCTTATCCATCGATCATGGCCATGAAAGATTGTGGCCTTTCATCGGTAGATCATGTTTATGTGGCCAACATGGGCGGCAGTCGCCTGAGCCATCAGACTGCCCTTGGCAGCGCCCTGGTCGATCATTTGAGTCTTTATCCTGCCGGTGCGGAAACCATCGAAAACGGGCCCGCATCTGGCGCTTCTGCAATCAAGCAGGGCTATATGGCGGTTGCCAGCGGGGTGCATGATGTGGTAATGGTTACCGGTGTTGAACGAATGCGTGAAGCTAACAGCCTGGAAGCCACCGATTTCGTCGCTTCTCTTGCCCACCCGCTTGCCGAACAGATTTATGGCGTCACCCTGCCATCGATGGCGGGCATGTTTACCCGTCTTTATATGAACAAATATGGCGTGACGTCAAAACATCTGGCAATGGTGGCAATCAAGAATCACGACAACGCCATGTTCAACCCCAATGCCCACCTGCGCATGCCAATCACCATGGAAGGTATTCTGACCGGTCCCGAAGCTTCGACCAATAACCCATTCGTCGCCGACCCACTTCGATTCTTTGATATGTGCCCGGTTTCAGACGGCGGAGCCTGTCTGATTCTCGCCACCAAAGAAGTTGCCAAAAAGTCCAAACGCCCGATGATCCGTCTCGCCGGCGTTGGTCAAGCAACCGACACCCATTGCGTACACGAACGGGAAAACCCCACCGATCTGCCTGCAGTTCGTGGAGCAGCAGAAAAATGCTTTAAAATGGCTGGTTTCAAGGCCAAAGACGTTGATGTAGCCGAGTTGCACGATGCTTTCACGATTCTTGAAATCGTCGAAAGCGAAGAAGTTGGTTTCTTCAAAAAAGGTGAAGGGCACCTCGCCCTTGAAAAAGGCTACACTTCGTTAAAAGGCAAGCTGCCGATCAATCCTTCAGGCGGCCTGAAAGCAAAAGGGCACCCGGTCGGCGCCACCGGCGTAGGCCAGGCCCATGAAATTGTAACACAGCTCCGTGGCGAAGCCGGTGAACGCCAGGTGAAGGACGCAAAAACCGGATTCACCTGCAATTTCGGGGGCTTCGGCAACAACGTGGTTGCCCTCGCCTTCCAGAAGGAGAAATAGCATGGAAATTAGTATTCTTGGATACAAGTGCAGCAAATGCGGAACAATTCATTACCCCAACCGGGCAATCTGTAGAAAATGCCGCAATGAACAATTCACCGTCGAACCGCTTCCGGATAAAGGCAAGCTTCTTACTTTCACCCATCTTTATAACCCCTCAGGTGACTTCGATGTGGCGATTCTCGACCTGGCAATCGTTGAGCTGAGCAATGGCGTCAGAATCACCGGCCAGATGAAAATAGACAAGCCCGAAATCGGTATGAAAGTAGTGGGCAAAATAGAAAAAGTGCGAAAATCCGGCTTTCAGAGCTTTAAAGGCATGGTCTTTTACAAAGCCTGATTTATTCTGAACTTATGCCGCCCAAGCTGGCATTTTAGCCATTTTGAGCGGTTTTTTACTTCAGTCGCCTGCCAGGCTGCAAAAATTTGCGATTGAACTACATTGACGCTTTGAAAATCGATCAGTAAACTTAGACGTACAATTCGATATTAACACCTCCGGAGGGAGCTATGAATAGACTTTCAAGTCTGAAGGCGGGTCTAGTAATGGTACTGTTGGCCATGGTGCTGACAGCCAATGTGGTGCAGGCAGGCGTATTCTCAGACGTTAAGCTGTGGTTCAGCGAGAAGGCGAATATCTTCCAGCATTCGCGCTCGATCAGCAGCGAGGTCAAAGCGCTTTACCGTGAACGCAAATCGATTCAAAACTTCGCCGAAGGTGCCAGCGCACTGGTAAGGGCTTATAAATCAATTTCGAACAAGACTTCAAAAGTCAATTTTCCCAGGCTTCTCGATATCGCCCATGCAATTACCAAAGTGGTAAGCGGCTATCAGAATCTTGCCCCTAAAGCCGAAGCCATGTATAAACGGGCCAAACCAGGCATGAATTACTTTGCTGACCTGGCGGACAAAACCACGACCATTCAGACCGCCAAGAACCGCATTAAAGTTAAAGGTTTTTCAGAAGAACGCATCAACAGCCTGGCCGGGGCTCATGGCTGGGGTCGGGTTTTTGATGCCATCAAAGAAAACCCCCTCAACCTTTTCAAGTGGGGCCGCCTCAGTGATGAATACAAAATGGGAAAAGTTGAGGCAGCCTATCCGCTTAAATGCGCGCAGATTGCCTTCGACGCCACTGCCTACTATGCCGCGGCCAAAAGCTCAGTCCAGGAACTCCTCGGCATTAAAAGTGAAATCGACGGAATTCTTGGCGGTAATCTCGATGCCCTGCTGAATATGGGCGGCACAATCAACAGGATAAACAATGTTGGCCCTTCGGTTGAGGCACTTGGCGACATTGCCGAAAAAGGTGCCAATGCCATGACCAAACGTTTCGACGAACTACTCAAAGTCCAGGATGAATATTTAGCTGCCAGCCGCGCCTACAATGATAAATACAATCCTCATGGCAACACATCAAATTCCCGCAACTATTCAGCCTCAGCCCCTCAGGGCAGCCGAACCGTCACCAGTGGCAGCAACAGTGGAACAACCGGCAACAGAAAAATTTCACTCGATAAAGCCATGCAGGCTTACCAGAAAGCCTATCAGGCCTATGTCGAAATCTCCCACCTCGGCGACTCCAGCCAGGCTGAGCTGGATAAGGCAATCTCGGACCTGCAGAAGGCAAAAAAACTGGTTGACCAGGCAAAAGCTCAGGCAAGATAAGCACCCGCAAAATTTTTTAAACCGAAACGCCCGATTTTTCGGGCGTTTTTGCTTTTATTCGTTTCCGCTCGTTATTTCCGCAGTCTCAACGATTGATCCGCCACATTTCAGATCTGGTACCAATAACATTTAAATACACATTTCACCGCCTTCTGAAGCGTGCCGGCACAGTGGCTGGCCCTTAAGCATATTTCTTCTGTAATCTGTATAAAATTTTCAATGCGCTTTTGTATAAAAGCTTGGTTTAATTCAGCGATAACTTGAATATGATGCTTCTCTGATTTAGAATTGAATGATGCAGAAAAATCAGGGGATATTGCAAAAAAATGTGACAATGCCCGGCCTGGGCTTTTTTCGGAACCTGTTTTTTCTGTTTTTTCTGATCGTTTTGCCATTATCTGGCCTTTATCTGGCATTTTCAACGGTTCAGAGCAATCTTGAAACACAACAGGAGAGCGAGGCTCTCGAAGAAATGGCGGAAATAACCGCCCACATGCAGCGTCTTGCCGATCCACAGAGTTTTTTCCAGGAAAAGATTTACCGGCTATCCGAATCATTCAGATGGGTTTTTGACGCAGACGAAGTTGCTTCAACCGGTTACGAAAATGCAATCGAAATATTTCTGTTCGATCAGAAAGGGCACCGCATAAAATGGCAGGCCGGTTCCCATGGCAAAGTAAAAATCTCGGAAAACTATCTGAACCTTTTGATCAATGCGGAAAAAGAGCCGGGGCGCCTGCTTAATCGACGAGAACAATCAATTTCCGCATCCTTTGCAGGTAACGCGGCCACGGTTTATCATCTGGCCAGGGCACCGGGAACCATGGTTAACTTCCAGGGCCTGGGCATAAGAAAGTTCGGCATCTGGTTCAAACCAAGGCTGTTTGGCCGCGAAGACGGTTATCTGATCGCATTTGTGGAACCCGACAAAATCAGCAACCACCATCTTGCTGAAAAAGCCGTCAGAAAAATTCAGCGCCTGGCCGGGAAACCCTTCCATTTCGCGTGGATCGACCTGAATAATCCTGAAAACAATCATTGCACCTATGGTCTGAAGTTAACGTCCGAGGGAAAGCGACTGCTGGGCCTGAGCGGCCTTAAATCTTGTTTCAGGCACGAAAACACACTGTTTTCTCTCAACGACACTCCTGAAGGCATCAGACTTGTATGTTTCAGAGATTTGCCCCGCCCACCTGAAGTTCTGGCAAACTACGAAAACTTTCTGTTTTCGGTAATTCCCACTTTATTTCTGTTTTTCATCTGGAAATCTGTATTTCTGGTTCGTCTTGATCTATCGGTGCGCCTGCAGTTTTCGCTGATTTTTGGCTATACCGCCCTGACCGGGATCATCGTTCTTCTATCAGGAATCACAGCCTACCAGCATGAGAAGCAGGCTTCTCTGATCGCCGAGCAGAAGCACCAGGCCATTCGCATTCTCGAAAAGATCGATCAAAATTTCAGTGCTTCTTACGGCGATCTTCTGCGGCAATACCGCCATTTCACCCGACTGCTTCTCGAACCCGACGCCAACCCCGCAGAGATTCTAGCCCCCTTGAAAAAAGCCCAACAGGAAAAAAACATTGCTTTTGCCAGTTACGTTAACAGTTCAGGGCAATTCATTTTTCGGGCACCGAGCTTTACCGAAGAAAACAACACGGCAATTCTCGAAGTCAAATATGCAAACCTGATTAACAGCGTTTCTTCTCAGATAATCAAAACCTTTAACTCCTCAAGAATGCCCGGCAACCAATCGTCGCATGATGTGATCGGGGTTGCCGCCATTTCCACCAAACCGGTTCAGGGCCTCTTGCACAACCGGTCAACCCTGCAAAATATCGTTTTTGACGGAGATGAGACAATCACCTTCATGGATCTCGCCATCAGCGAAGCTAACACCGCTTCAGGCTGTCTGTTCATCGTTCATGAGCCCAAACAGCTGCAACTCAAATACCTGCATTCATCGGGAAAAACCATCGCTGCGGCAACCGGCTTCCAGCTGGCCGCTTTTCCCAAAAAGACCAGCGAAAGAAGCAGCTATTTTCCGCGGTATTCGCTGACCAGCGAACTGCCGCTCTGGAAACTCCAGGATCTGGTCAACCAGACTCAGGTTTCAAACTTTAAAACCGGCCGAGTCGATAACCGCGAGGTTCTGGTGGCCGCCTCTCCGGGCCATAATCTGCGCAATTTCAATCTTTTTCTGATAATGCCGATGCAGCAGATTCAAAAAGGCGCAGGAAGTATCACCGCAATTTTCTTTCTGGCAACGATTCTGGCGATTATTTTCATCGCATTTCTCAGTGGCATGCTGATCAGATCACTGATCACCCCTATTTCCAATCTCGCGATGAGCGCCCAGGCCTTAACTTCATCTGGTTCAACCTCTGGCGAAAGCCTGCAGATTTCAGACGGCAGTGAACTTGACAACATTGCGACCGGCTTAGCTGATTTGATCATCAAGGTGCGAGAATTCAATGAAGGTCATACGATCAAAAGGCATCTTCTACCGCCGGCGGCATTAATCAACGGTCAGATGACCTGTGACGGCTTTCAGATCACTTCAGGTAATTCAGAGCGTGAAATTTACCATTTTGCTGCACTTGACGAAAAACAGACCCTGATTTTTCTGATGCGAACCGATCTTGACGGCGTTGAAGGATCGCTTAATCTTTCAATGGCCAGAATGGCGTTGAGATTGATTTCAGAAGAACTCAACGTGCATTCGGCGTATCGCATTCTTAAAGATCTCGAAGAATATTTCAGAATCAACCTGCGAAGACGACTGGGCGGCGACTTTCTGGTGGCAATTTTTGATGAGGAAGCCGGAACCGTCACCTGGTCGGGCTGTGGCGGCATCGGTGCCTATCTGGTTGACCCACAGAGTGCTGAAATTGAGGAACTTGAGCTTCCAGACACACAGCCTGGCAGCAACCTTTTTCACAATTTTACTTCGGCAGAACGCCCCTTTTCACCGGGCATGCTGGCTTTGACCGTTTCTCCAGTTCTCAATGACCATTGTCATGAAAAATTGAGAACCATTGCACCTCAGATCAGGTCTGTTGAATTCGCCGAAATTCATGCATTGCTTTTCAGAGAATCGGAGAAGAGTTGCGCCACCAGAGCTGATGACTCAGCCAGCATGGTAATTGCCATGCGCCAGAAAGAGGTAAAAAAAGCATGAGCAACAGCATTTTGCCCGCTGAAAATTCGACTGCCGGAGGGCGTATCGCAAGATGGGCAGCCATTTTCATTCTGGTCTGGGGAATACCATCACTCATAGTCTGGGCTGGAATCCTGATGTATCAGCAGGACTGGATGAGCCAGCAAACCCAGCAGATTTTCAATGAACTGGATTACGAACTGGACAACTTTGTTTACGCCAGTTCTCCCGGGCCCTTTTTCAAACCGGGCCTCACAAAGCTCTTTGCTGAATTGAAAGGGTTGCCGGCAAACCATGAAAACCTCGAAAAAATCATCAGTGAAAATAAATCAGCCTGGCCAAATGGCCTGCTTGAGATTTATCTCTTTGACGGGCAGGGAAAAATTTTCCCGACCACTGGTGCGCGACCTGAGCACCAGCTATTTTTCGAGCTGATCAATTCTGATTTCGAAAAAGGAAGCGCAATTTCTCCAGAACAAATTGCCTCTGTGGGTCAATTTCTGCCCGGGCCTGATGTAGCGCTCAGTAATTGCCGCGAGCAGCGCGGTAAAATAATTGAACTCGGCAATCCCGACCGTTTTTCATACTGTTTTTTCGACCGCGATAAATCATTCAGCAAAAATATGGTTGGCGGCATTCTTATCTTTATCCATCGCCGGTTCATAACCACTTCTGAAATTCTGACCCAGACAATTTCGCGTTTCAAAGGTGAAAACTACGGCTTTGTCAATGGTGATGGTGAATCCAAACTGCCCAAAGTGCTTGGCGACATGCAGCCTGGCGAACTTTTGGATTACTTTCAGCAATTTCCCGTCAATTCGTTTGAATTAAATGATCATTTGATCAGTCTGAAACGTTTCGACGAATATGTGCTGCTCGTTGGGGCAATGCCTAAACCGCAGAAATCGTGGCCAGCGCTGCTTGTTTTTGCGATTCTTTTCTTAATCTCAAGCTTCTATTTCATCAAAGCCAGCTATCGCATCACAGTCAAGCAGGTCAAGTTTCAGCACAATATCAGAAAGCGGCTTACCGGCCTTTTTGCCCTTTGTTACGGCCTGCCTTTACTCGCAGCCGGTTTTCTTACTTTTCAGTATATGCTCGAATTCAAACACTCTATGCTGGCCGAAATAAAGCATAACAACTACCGGCGGCTGGCCGAAATCGATTCGGGCTTTCACCGATTTACCACCGGCAAACTCATGGAACTGCGGGCTTTCAGCAAAGAAATGCAGAAGCATGCGGGTGAACCTGAAGTGCTCAAGCAGAAGATTATCGATCTCTATCAGTCATTTGATGCAGATAGCGTTCATCTCATTGCATCTGACAGCACGCTGATTCATTCAACCGACCTGCTGACCGCAGAAGTTCGCAGGCATTATCAGAAAACCAGGCAGGAAAAACAAAAAATACTCGATAGCTGGAAAGCTCGCCAAGCCCAGCTCAGCGACCTGCATATCCAGCATCTTTTTGCCGGGCCTGGCTCGGATGGCAAAGCGATCATTCCTGAAAAAACCGCAAGCCACAATGCTTTTGAAAAGCTTTTTCGCAGCACTGCCATTTCGGCAATGGAATTTTTCAACAAGTCACGCGGGCTGACCGTTTTGATTCCCAAAAGCGGGTCAAATCTGGTAGTTGACACAATCATCGAATCAAATACTCAGTCCCTGTTCCAGTCTGCCAGAACCAATATTTCGCGCTTTACCAATATTCAGGGCATGGAAGAAATCTTTCTCGCCTATCTCGACATCGTTTGCGGGCCCCGGCAGGAAGCTTGGTATGCCTTTGCACTGATGATCGACCTGGTAAATTACGAAAGACAGTATTTCGAGAAACTGTATTCAGATTTACGCTCCCGCTCAACGATCATGGCAAGAGTTTTTCCTGAAGAAGACATAAGAGCAGTTTCAAATCACCAGTTCGCCGCCAATTTTCCTTCAGCCTTTGAATTTAGAAATTTTGAACCAATCATTAAAAGAAGCAGCACCGATTTCAAAACCTTCACGCAACAGGTGATTATTGACGGAAAACCAAGCATTGTCAGTGTTTTGAAAGCATTTTACCTGAAACATTACCTGCTGATAAAAATTCAGCCGCTGTCGATGATCGAAGAAATCTATAACCAGCGTCTTTACCTGATTTTTGTCTTCATTTCGATTATCGTGCTGATCGGCGCAGCACTTTCCAGACTGCTGTCAAAATTTTTCGTGACCCCGATCAGCGACATAATGACCGGGGTCAAGGCATTGTCTGAAAGGAATTACGACCATCGTATTCCGGTGCGCTCTGCCAATGAGTTTGGCGTGCTTGCGCTTGCCTTCAACCATTCTGCGACGATTCTGAAAGAACTGTCCATATCAGAAAAAATCAGACGTAATCTCTACCCTGAACTGGAATTCCGCTGCGGAAGCTACCTGATTACCACGGCAAACAGCAATACCCGCATCATTCTCAGCGATTTCTTCGATTATTTTCCGCTCAGACAGGGCACTTATGCGGTCATTCTCGCTGAAGTATCGGGCAATGACATTTCGGCCGCCTACCTGACCGCCATGCTGAAAACTTCCTTTACCCTGCTCTGCCCCTGTTTCCCCAACAGCCCGGAGCTCATTCTCGAAAAATTGAATCAGATTTTTCTGCCATATCATCAGAAAGGGCATCTTACCACCTGTTTTATCGGCATTATCGACCCGACCAACGACAAAATGATCTGTGCCAACGCCGGGCAGTCTTACCCGATCTGCCTGGGCTGCAGCGATTCAGCTGAGCGTTCATTTCTGAGTTTACCTTCTACGCCTCTCGGGATAAGCGAAAAAACCAGATTTTCAAAACACGAAGTCTCTCTGGCAAACCGGGCAATGGTTCTTTATTCTGATGGAGCAGTAAACCTGACCGACAACGAAGGTTATAAAATCGGCCACGAAAGGCTTATTGAAATTGCCGCAGCCTGTGTCAACAAAGAAAACCGCAATCCTTCTGAAGAAATAATCAAACGTTTGAATGAAGAATCGATGAGTGCTCCGTGGCGCGACGACATTACAATTCTGACGATACAGAATCGAATTTAAACATTTATTTCTTTTTGACGAATCCCTGAAGATATACAATCGCTTTGCGTGCCAGAGTTTTATCGGGGCCCGAGGCGATTCTGAAAAATTCACGCAATGGGTCAATATAAACCGGATTTTTCTGATATGACATGGCCAGAATCACTTTTTCCCTGATTTCCTGAACATCGTCATTGAGCAGTTGCACCAGCAACTGCTCGACCTGGGTGCCCCTCATTCTTGAGAGCACAAAAACCCCTGCTTCCCTGATGCGCGAGTCGGCAAGCTGTGGCAACTTCACGAATGCCTTTAAAATAGCCACGGCGCCAAAGTTGGCCAGAGCGGTTCTGGCAGCCTGAGAAAGCAAAGGTATATCTGATTTGAGAAATGGGCAGATATGCAGAATTGCCTGCTGATTTTTACTCAGTTCCAGGCCCTGAATTGCAGCCAGAGCAACCCGATGATCTTCGTTATAAAGAAGACTGGCAAGAATATCGATTACGGCAGGATCATTGTAATAACCAAGTTCACGGGTGACCAGAGCAAGCCTAACTGGTTCGGGTTTCGACAAAACATACTCGATAAGCAGCGGAACATGCCTTACGTTTTTCTGAGCCAGCAGACTGCGTAGTTCGCCGTCGGTAATCGCCAGCATTTTAAGCTTTCCAATCAGATCATCTTTTAAAGATTCTTCAGAGAGATCGATACTCACATTGGGATCAATCGAAGAAAAATCATGGCGCTCACCAAGTCTGATTGAAGGCATTTCGTTCTGCACAAAACGCGTTGTTTCTGAATCATAAGAACTTCTTGACCGGGGGGTAATTTTATTCTGAATGGCTTTGCGGCAAAGCTTGCTCCACAGTGCGTCCAGCTCGGAATATACTGATACCGGCTCACGGCGTTGTGGCGCAATCATCGCTTTCGCCTGTTCAATCTCTGCGCTTCTTTTCCCAGACAAGGAACCAGGATAATAAGGCTGCTGCTGCACATTTTGATTATCCGCTTGAACCGGATGCGGCTGGGAAACCGGGATGGGGTCTGGTTGCTGCTGAGGCTGACTTTGCTGAGCCACGCCCGCCGGTTCAGGTGCCGGATGCGCAGCAATCGCCTGCTCAGCTGGTGCAGTGGCGGGAGAAACTGGAGCGACCGGCTGGGGATTGGCCGAAACTGGTTGAGCAACAGTATTCTCAGGAGCTGGCGCCGCAGGGTTGGGTTTGTCAGCCGAAGGATTAGCGGGAGCAATAGATGGCACCGGAGGGGCTGGTGATGGAGCCGCAGGCACAACCGGTCTGGCTGGCGGTGCCACTATAGCAGCCGGACTGACGGCAGGCTGTTTATCAGCGGGCTTTGCGGGTGGTGCTGATGCGGCTGCTTTAGCGACATCTGGCTTTGCTGCGGGGTCTTCTGATATTGCCGCCTGCAGTTTTTTCTGTAGATCATCTGCGACAACAACTTCTTCGGTTGGTTCAAGATTCAACTCCAAAGCTGCTTTTGCCGCTTTTCTCTTCTTGATGATTTTTGCCACAGCCACTACCGGTAATAATAAGACCAACAGTCCGATCATCCAGAATTTTTTTGCAAGTGCCATAAAATAGGCAGTTGCCGCATCGGGATGGGGCTTTTTGGCACTTTTGGCCTTGCCAAAAAAGGTTATTGCCTTGCCCAGATCGGGCTTGCTTTTGTTCTGATAATGGAGACCCTGGGCATAATCGGCCAGCGAGCTTCCCCGTTCATTTCTGGCAAGCATTTTAGCGGCACGCAGAACCGTGTTCCAATCGGGCTTTTTGCTGTTAAGCAAAGACTCAACATAAATTTCTGAGAGCTCTTTGGAAGTCTCGATCACGTCTTCGTGGTCCTGCAGAGCTTCTACCGCTTCATCGTATTTTTTGGCCCGAAAAACTCCATTAACTTTTCCCAGCAGTTCATTGGGATCAGCGGACAGAGCAGGCAAAGCCTGAGGCTCTCCAGGGGCTTCAGTATCTTCACCCGCATCTTCGACCGGCGCTTCATCTCCGGCCGGAGCCGCATCAGCAGCCTCATCAGCCGGCGGTTTATCAGCGGCCGGCTTATCGGCGGCCTGATCGACCGGTTCTTCTTCGACGGCAAAGTCTTCGACCTTCTCATCCTGGGCTGACAGATCTGTATTCAGAAACAGCGGCAAAATCAAAACCCATATCAGGAATATCCAGAAAGCCCGGCTGTCATTACGTTTAATCAGCATCTGTCAATCTCTCAACCCTGGTTTGGTTCTCGGCCTGCCCCGAACAAAAGTATGCAGGTAATCGATCTCATAATTCAAGGTCTTTTCTTTTTCAGCGATTCGACAGGGCAGGCTCCGGGTTTTCGATACCCTTCCCTCCCATGGGTAGCGGTCTTCAAGAAACTTTTCACCTTTCTGCTGTTCTTTTAACGCTGCCTGGCGCTCCATTTCCTGCAGTTCCTTCTCGTAATACCTGGGCGAATTTGACGGAGCCTGACGACATCCGACCGATCCCAATGCCGCGGCAAGCATTGCCACCAGAATGACAAGTTTTAGACGGCGAACCTGTTTCGATTTCATAATAAAATACCCGATTTGAAAGCTGACTATTCAGCATCATAATCGAGCAGTTTGTCAGTTTAGTTTAGACATAATCGGGAAATAATTCAGTCGACATGTAACGCTCGCCGTTGCTTGCAAAAAGAGTAATGACGCGCAGTTTTCTGCCGGCAACCCGTTTTCGGCGAAGAAATTTCACACAGGCAGCGGCGGCGGCACCTGAGCTGATACCGACCAGCAGGCCCTCGCTGCTTGCCAGCCTTCTGGCATTTTCCATTGCCTCTTCATTACTGACCTGTATGACCTCTGAAATCAGCGACCGATCAAGAATTTCGGGAACAAACCCGGCTCCGATGCCCTGAATCTTATGGGGCCCTGGCTTGCCACCTGAAAGCACCGGCGAAGCTTCTGGTTCTATTGCAATTATCGGGGTGTCGATGCCATTTTTCCGCAGACAGTGCCCGATTCCGGTGAGGGTGCCACCGGTTCCCACGCCAAAAATGAAGGCATCGATCTGTTCACCGTCGAGAGCTTCGATTATTTCAGGGCCGGTAGTGAATTCATGGGCAGCGGGATTGGCAGGGTTTGAAAACTGGCCAGGCATATAGGCATTTTCCATCTGTGCCATCAGCTCGTTTGCCTTTTCAATCGCACCGCGCATACCGGCTGAACCCGGGGTAAGAACCAGCTCAGCACCGTAGGCTTTCAGAATTTTGCGGCGCTCAACGCTCATGGTTTCAGGCATGGTCAAAACGATGCGATAGCCACGGGCAGCAGCCACCATCGCCAGCCCGATTCCGGTGTTGCCTGAAGTGGGCTCGACGATTACTTTCCCGGGGCTCAGATGACCGCATCGCTCTGCTTCAAGAATCATCGAGCGCGCAATTCGGTCTTTAACCGATCCACCGGGATTCAAAAATTCAACTTTAGCGATTATTTCACCTTCGTCGGTCAGATGTCGAAGCCTGACCATCGATGTTTTACCAATTCTTTCGGTAATGTCGTTAAGCATTCTTCAGGCCCCTTTCGCCGCAGCTTTTTCCTCAGGCCGGCGCGGACTGATGTGTAAATCTGATTTTTTCAATACAACCCTGGTATTGGGTGGAACCGATTCAGTTAACCACACGTTGCCGCCGATTATTGAATTCTCACCTATCACCGTCTCTCCACCCAGAATGGTGGCGCCAGCGTAGATGCAGACGCCGTCTTCGATAGTCGGGTGACGCCTGGCTCCTCTGATGATCTGGCCCGTTTTGTCTCTGGGAAAGTTGAGTGCGCCAAGGGTGACACCCTGATAAATCGTAACATCATTGCCGATGTGGCTGGTTTCGCCGATGACCACTCCGGTTCCGTGATCGATGAAAAAGCTCTGGCCGATCGTGGCTCCCGGGTGAATATCGACACCGGTTCGCGAATGGGCCCATTCAGTCATGATTCGTGGAATAAGCCGCAGGCCGTGGCGATAGAAGTAGTTCGCTACCCGATAGACTGCGACCGCTTCAAGCCCGGGATAGCTGAAAATGATTTCGTCAAAATCAACCGCCGCCGGGTCATTCTTGAAAGCCGCCTTAACATCCTGATTGAGAATCTCGCGCATGGCGGGTATTTCTTCAAGAAAGCCTATGATCAGCTGTTCAGCTGCCTTTTCGCATTGACCGCATGGGCTTTTTTCATTGCGGCAGCCATGAATCAGCTCGCGAAAAATCTGGGGCCTGAGCTGTTCGTAAACCTTCGCCACCCGGTAACCGATGCGTAGCTCGATTGATTCGAAAGACATTTCCGAATGGCCAAAATAACCAGGGAAAAATATGATGAATATATCGTGGATCACCCGGTAAATGTCTTCTTTATCGGGCAATGGGCTGCTGTCAAAATGCTGAACTTCTTTGGGGCTGGAAGTAATGGCCTGCACTATTTTTTCTGCCACCTGCCCGAATTTATTTTTCATTTTCTGCCTCCAGTTGATCTGCTAAAAATATAATTCGTGGTGCCCGGTATAACAAGCAAGAAAAAAGAGGCTGTCCCATAGGACGAAAAATCGAAAAAAACGGTCATTGAGCCAGATTTTCTGGTCGAAATGACCATTGCCACACCGGACATTTAGACGTGGCGAAGCCAGTCTCGGTGGCCGTCTAATTGTTACAAACGTTTTTGAGAAAAAAGTTCTCAAGTAGCCAGAAATTAGTAAGACTCGTCCTATGGGACATCGGCCTTGCATTCATGCAAGAACTATTTTTCCCCGATCTGACCGTCGCGGCTGATATAAACCAGCTGGTTTCTGAAAATCATGATCTGGGTTTGAGAACCCTCAAGGCGACCAGTGACCCGCCAGATATATTCAATGCCTGAAGGGCAGTTGATTTCATATTTTCTGACGCTCGGTACAACTTCATAAAGATCGATGCCACAATGGTTTTTCCATAGATCGTGCACCTTCTGGGTCACGTTGTGAAAATCAACATTTACGACTGTTATCTGACCTTCTTCGATGAAGGATCTAAGTTCATCAAGCAGGCTTGAAAGAGATTTGAATTTGCCAAAAGCATCGCCATCGACATACTTCGCAACTACGCTGGCCTTGTTGTCACCATATTCGTTTCTAATAAGGGTTTCAACAATTTTCTGATCGCTGGTCAAAGCTCTGAACCCATAAAAATCAGTTCGGTCATGGCCGATTTTTCCCGCAAGCTCAAGTGAATAGCGAGAAATGCTCACTTCTTCGACGCTTTCGTTGTGGCGCTGCCAGGTGGAAACGATATGCGCCGGCACTTCGCTCCAGCCGATGAGGGCAGTTTCAATTCTGCCGGCGGCGGCACAGTCAAGAAACTGGTTGATCGTGATCACCAGGTTTTCTTTATGGGAAATCGAGCGTTCAATTTCGCGCACTTCGCTAATCTGAGCATGATTATATTTTTCAAGCAACCCCTGAGCCTGAAGTGGAACGCCGGACAGCAAGGCTAAGGCCAAAACGGCGATCAAGTTTTTTAATTTTTTAAACATTCTTGCACCTATCTATTCAACATTATTATTAGAGATAAAGGAGAGGAATCTTATCACAGGAAAAAATTTTAAACAAGAAATCAGAAACATTTTTTTTACTTGCTGACCAACGCTTTTCTTTTATAATCTTATTGTATCTTAATACTTATTTCGAAGGAAAAACCAATCATGGACGAACTCGACCAGCTGTTAGAAGAACTCGAACGGGTTGAAGTCTGCGAAACCGTTCTCGACAGCCATTTACAAAACAACGCCAACTGTCACTGCGACCTTTTCGAAACCTGTTTTTACAAAGAATTCTGGCACAGCTTTCAGAGTTCAAACCAAAGCCTGGTTGGATCAAGCCCTGAACAACTGGTGGCTTCTCTGCAACCATGAGCTCAGCTCCGCTGCGGCAATCTGGCATCAAGGCCATGCGCGAGGCCCTGACCGGCGGCTATCCCATTATCGCCATTGAAACCTGGGAAGAAGATCAGACTCTCGCATCGCTTTCAAGTTTCTGCCAGTCGGTTTTCCAGAATCGCGGCATTTTCCAGACCTGGGATCTCCAGAACGGCCTGACCGAATCAGGCCAAACCAGGCGCCCCATGACTCTGAACGAAGCCCTGGACCATATTCAGAAGGTAGAAAAGCCCGGCTTTTTTGTCTTTAAAGATCTGTCAACCGCGCTCAGCGAGCCTGAAACCCAAAGACGCATACGCAACATTCACTTTTCGTTTCGCGGTCAGAATCGTTTCCTGTTTTTTACCGGCGCCGAATTCATCATTCCGCCCGAAATGCGGAAAGATGTGCTTCTCATCCGCTATTCGATGCCCGAAGAGGCTGAGATAAGAAGCATAATCGACGAGCATCTGGCCGGTCTCGAAAAACGCGGCACGAAAATCAGCCTCACCGAAGATCAACGCCAGCGCGCTGCGGTTTCACTGAAGGGCTTTACCGCCGCTGAAATCAAGTATACCCTTAACAAGGTGACCTGGGGCCGCAAGGAAATCGACGAGTCTCTGCTTGAGCCACTGCAGGACGAAAAAGAACAACTGGCCCGCAAAGATGGGGTTCTCGAATATGTGAGAACCACCGAATCAATTGAAGATGTGGGCGGCCTTGAAAACCTGAAAAGCTGGCTGGTCAAGCGAAAGAAACTGTTTTCGCCCGAAGCGGCCGCTGCCGGCATCAGACCACCCCGTGGCCTTTTGATGATGGGCATTTCCGGATGCGGAAAATCGCTGTCAGTCAAGGCAATCAGCGCCATGTGGGGACTGCCCCTTTTCAGGCTTGATATGAACAAAGTTTATTCAGGAATATACGGCACCCCAGAAGGCACGTTTCACCGGGCTATACGCAGCATCGAATCGGTTTCGCCAGCCATTCTCTGGATCGACGAAATCGAAGGCGGCATCAGTAGTAATACCGCCAAAGACGGCGGCACCGGCTCTCACATCTTTTCTGCTTTTCTGACCTGGATGCAGGAAAAATCAGCGGATGTATTTGTTGCCGCAACCGCAAACCGCATCGACCTTCTGCCCGCCGAAATAATCAGAAAAGGGCGCTTCGATCAGGTATTCTTCATCGACCTGCCCAACGATTCAGAACGCGAACAGATTTTCCGGGTCCATCTCGGCAGGCGCGGCAACCGCATCGAAGACTTTGACCTGTCGCTTCTAAGCGTTGCCACCGAATACTGGAACGGCGCTGAAATTGAACATGTCGTCGAAGCTGCGATGGTAGAAGCCTTTCACCGCAATGAACCCATGACACAGGATGACCTTTACACCATTATTCGCAGTACCGTGCCATTGTCACGCACCATGGCCGAACAGATTAAATTCATCAAGAACTGGGCCAGTGAAAGGGCCATATCTGCTTCTGAAAAAGAAAAAGAAAAATAAATCAATTGAGCCTGATCAGCTCATAAATGCTTTCAATTGAAGTTTCACCGGCAAAAGGCAGAATATCTGCATTTTGCCCGTTTTTTCGCAATGCTTTCACGGTCAAATCATCAATTAAAATATTTGATTTAACCGCAAATTTGCTTCTTGCCTCAAGGCTTTCGGCAAGTTTCAAGGTTTTGCCAAGAACCGTGGCATCGAGTTTTCCCGTTTCGCTGCCTACCCGGCCGGCAATAACCATTCCCGAAGCAATTCCAATTCCGTTCTGAATTTGAAATTTTCCGCTTCGACGTCGACCTTGATTGAATTCTTCAAGGCGGGCCCGCATTTTAATTGCGCTTCTGGCAGCCCTTACTTCGACCGGATCGAGTCCCTCTCGCTCATAAAAAACCGCCTGAATCGCATCACCAATGAGTTTGTCTATTATTCCATCATTCACCTCGATTTCTTCAGCCATTTCAGTGAAATACATATTAAGCATTTCGACAATCTCTTCGGCTGCATGGCGTTCGCTAAGCGTGGTGAACCCGCGAATATCAGAAAAAAGCACGGCGGCATGCCGCTTTTCACCACCAGGCCGCAACATGGTCGCATCTTTCGAAGCTACGGCGTCCATGACGTTCTGTGAAACCAGCTGCGACATTTTTTCTCTTTCGAGCAGCTTGCGCCCCATCTGGTTAAACGACCTGGCAAGTTCTTCAAATTCATCGCCCGATTTAACCACCAGTTCCCAGTTATAATTGTGCCGCTGCACCTGCTCGATGGCAGTAGAAAAAACCGGCAGTGACATCAGCATGATTTTTGAGGTGCCCGCCGCCAGAATGACGCTCAAAACCAGAGCAAGTATTATGAGCACCGTGGCTATCAAGACAAGCATGCGATAGTTTGAGTTGCCTTTCTTTTCGGCATAAGCCAGAACAAAATAACCGTTATCTCCAAGAACGCTGGTATAAATAAGGTTTGCCGGTTTTTCAGCCAGGTTGCTGATTTCATGATTACCTGAATTGACAAAAAGCGCCTGACCAAGCTGTTCGATCAGTGCATTTTTCTCGCTGCTCATGTATTTGCCAGGAGTATAAACCTTCGATATGGTTGCCAGATTGATTTTATCAAGCCTGAAAAAACCGAGATAACCCCTGAAATCTTCTGCCATAAAGGTAACCGGGATAATTCCCCGAGAAATCTTATGGTCGAACTGCGACATCCAGTTGCCGGAAATTGAATAAACGACAAAAATTCCACCGGGCTCTTCGTCATGCCTGTCCAGTAGAAAACCGGTAAAATATTCCTGCTTGGGCGAAATGGTCGAAGCGACACGCGCCCCTTCAAATTCCGGGATTTCCAGAAACATCCGGGGGTCGGCCAGACTTTCAGTCAGGCCCAGCGCCAACTGAGCCTTCTGCTCGATTTCCTGGCGATGTTTTTGCGACAGATGATTGAAAGATCCCATTCTCAGAAGCATTTCATTGTATTGCCCGGAAAAGAACGGTTTGATCTGCAAAAGATTGCTTAAATAGACGTTTTCTACTTCGAGCATTTCATGACCGTCTTTGTTGAGCATGAAATAACCAACTATCGGAGCGGGAATGGCATTCACGGAATTTTCACTGCCACGATTGGCCCGTTCAAACATCTCGGGCAATCGGGCGCGCTTTTGTTGAGTTAAGTGATTTACCCGATCAGCCAGCAGATTGAAATAAACCTCATTGCGGGCAATCTGCAGCTGCATTCGTTTTTCAAGTTGCTCAAAAAAATTTTTTATGCTTCCAAAAACCTTTTCTGAAACCTGATACTTGTAACTGTTAAGATAGGAAAAAGTGAGCCAGGTCAGGCCTGAAACCGGAACCAGTGAGCCGGCAAAAAATGCCAGCGACATTAAAACCGACAGAGAACGCAAACTGCCAAATCTGCCCAATTCAATTCCGACAGGAATCAGCAGGGAAATCATCAGCAGAAGTCTGGTAATAAAACAAACATTTTTTTCATTCAACCATTTGTTTTCACCGGATTTAATCAGAATTTTTAAACGTATCACCGGTTTTGAGATTCGCCTTGAAGTGGGGTCGGAAAGATATAAAAGCCTGAATTCAGAAGGAAGCTCAGTGTAAAAAGCCAGGTAATCCTCCGTTTCTTCCACGTGAGGAAGATTTTTAAGGCTGGTATAACCGAAGCTGTGGGTGACGTCTCCCTGATTTGCTTCGCGAAATACAATTCGCAGCATGCTGAGCCAATCCATGCCAAGTCTGAGAAACAAAAGATTCAAACAGACATTTTTTCCCGATCCGTCACTGAATCTGAAGGCCATTTGATATACAGTATCCATAGCCCGCCATGAAAACCGGGAGCGAATCGAAAAAATGTCGGCCTGAGCCGGCTGAAAATAACCAAGCCATTCATTCAACTCCGGAAAGGCATTGTAAAACTCAAAAAATCTGTTCTGGTTCAAGCCCTGCTTGAGATATTCCAGCCAGAAGGCATAAACCCTCTGAAGTATTTCATCGAACTTTTCCGGACTGGTCAGAAGACTGAACGGCTCACGGGAGCAAAAAAATCAACTGTGCGGTTCAGGGCCCAGGCAAAAAACTGCGACCGGCCAGATTCCCATTCGCTCTCTCACTTTTTCAATAAACCTTTTGGAATCAGCTTTGACATCATTACTTCCCCAGGGAAGGTGCTTTATTAAAGCATGATCTCTCAAAGCAGTCCTAATTTTATCAGCATTAGCCATCTCATCCTGACTCAATTTTTTGAGCTCGAGTTTGCGGGCATTGAGATACAGGTGCCCAATATGCCCGCTTTCCATGACCTTATCGATAAAGCATTTCACATCGAGAAGCGAGCGGTATTTTTGCGCTTCATTCATCAGCTTCTGACGATTCGTCGATTTCCAGATGCGCCGGTCAACATCGATAGCCTTCAGCAGCAGTTGTTGCCCAAGCAGCGTGGGAATAAGGAATGCCAGCAACCATAGCAGCCAGGGAGCCGCTTTTGACCAACTGCTCATTCTCACCTTCAGGTCTTTTTCAGCCATTCTGCGACTCCTGAAGCCGATAAATCTGCTGTTTCCCGCTTTTTCCCCTGATTGCCGTATCCCCGGCGGGAAAGATTTTCAGTTCTCTCTGGCAGCGAATAAAAATCTGATCGGAAACGATTATCTCTGAGGTTTTTCTGGCAAGGCTTTCAAGTCTGGCAGCCAGGTTGACCACATCACCAATAACCGTAAAATCTTTTCTGCCTGATTTTGAACCGATTTTTCCCCTTATCACTTCACCCCAGGCAATTCCAATTCCGATGCTGATCGAAGGAAGATCAAATTCAACAAGTTTGCGGTTCAATTCGATCATTGCCCGCTGCATCTGCTGCCCGGCTCTGCAGGCATCGATGCATATCGAAGCTTCGTCAGCA
Organism: Candidatus Methylomirabilis sp.; assembly: GCA_020722725.1. GTDB lineage: Bacteria > Muiribacteriota > Ozemobacteria > Ozemobacterales > Ozemobacteraceae > DYKG01. Next base: position 15,219 of record DYKG01000017.1, on the reverse strand, counting down.
TCCGTACCGCCGGAAAAAACGACCATGATTGCATCACCGATGTATTTGTCGATTACCCCGCGATTCGCCTGAATAATCGGCTCCATTTGCCCGAAGAATTGATTGAGCAGCTCGATCAGCCGCTCCGGAGAAAGATTATCACAAAGTTCATCAAAACCCTTTACGTGACTGAATAGAATTGCCGCCGAAAGTCTTTCACCATTGTGTTCACGCTGCTGTTCGATCTCACGCTCAATTGTCCGCGTAGCTTCTGAAGATACGAATCTCTCAAGCCGCTGCCGTTCGATTAGCCCCTCAGTCATCTGATTGAATCTGCCGATTACCCTGGCCAGCTCAAGATCCGATCGGTAATCGATCTGCCGGTATTCACCCGCATTTATCAGAGAAGTGGCTGCCAGCAGCGTCTGTAGAGGATTAAGAAAAACATCGGCAACTGCGTGGGAAATGATGATTATCAGGAACAGAAAATAAAGCAGAAGAAACAACAGCACTACCGTCAGTGAAAACTGCCCGTTTCCGGAAAAATTGGCTTTGCACACCGCCAGAAATGGCACTTTGGCTATTTTCCTCGCCGCAAAAATTTCCGGCACTTCTTTCCACTCAACCCAGCTCGTTTCCTGATGGTTGCGATCCAGGCGACGGGCAGCATCCGCAAATCCGGGGTCGCGGGTGGAACGATCCGGCCATGAACGACCAAGGCTGTATCGGCCATTTCTATCAATATCCGCCTGAAAAATTACGGTATTGAGCAGCAGACCATTCTCACGACCAGAAAAAAACTTCCAGCTATCCGGGTGACGGGAAAGATAATCGGAGGTTGTATGACTGAGATTCTGCATGAATCCGACAAAAGCCCATTTTTTATCGGCTCTTTGCCTTCCCGGCAGAAGATTGAAGGTAATGAATTGATAAATCCCCTTTTCCGCTTTTTCCGTTTGAAAATACTGACCATCCTGCATGCAAAAGTTATTCAGGTCGGTGGTCGAAAAGAATTCACCCATGCCGATGATCTGGCGCCCGGCCGGCTTAAGGCGAAATTCATCGTAAAAAGATCCCGCCAGGATTCCCGCATCTTTAAAAATTCTGAAACACTGGCTTTTGAAAAGATTGCTAATCATCTTCAGGCGCCGTTGATCAAGATCGGTTAAAATATCTCCAGATGGAATTCTCTCGACGATCAGACCATCACTACGCACCATAAAATAGCCCTGATATAGACTGCCCATTCCAGATTCAAGCAATTGTTTAATTTTTTCTTCATCACCACCGGCAAACTGGTTGACCTGGTCTTTCAGCTTTTCCAGCTCGCTCTTGCGCTGCTGCTCATTGTTGCGAATATTGAGTTCGAGCATCTGCAAATGCTGCTTCATCGCCTCTCTGGTATTACTTATCAGCAGCTTCTGATAAAAATCAAAATACTGGCCCCCCAGCAGATAAAACAGCAACATTGGAAGAATTGCGGCAGCAAACAACGCCAGCAGAAATTTCGTTCTGATACGAAAGGCGATTCGGCCTTCAAAACAAACTATCTTTAAAGAGAAGGCAGATAGAAATGCGATAATCAGCGCCGCTAACGAATAAATCGAGAGATGGTTACGCCTGGCAATAATCTCACCGGATAAATCAGTGCCACAGCCGAGAAAAAAACAGGAAGCGGGTCGACGAAGCAGCAAACCATTTCTGATGTTCCTTTGAATAACTGACTTTCCGCCATGGGAACCAACGCGCAGAACCTGCATTGGAACCGCCCGAAAAACCCTGAGCCAGCCTTGCGAAATGCTGTTGTGCATATCGAATGAAGCCGGCCTGATCACTGCTCCCCGGCGGATTCCTGCGGGAAGGCGAAATTCCCGGGCCCATGCCGCGTGAAGTCGCAAATCAACCTGTTCTTCAAGAAAGGCACAAAAATAGCCGGTCAAGCCTGATGCATCTGATAAATCGCGGCTGAAAAAATTGAAATAAACAAAAAGGCGATGGCCGCCAAGCTTAACCGAAAAAGAGGAGTTCAACCGCCGATTGCTCAAACCTTTGGCAAAATCCGAACCCGCCAGAGATTGAAAAAACCTGCCAGAAAATTGCGGGACGCACTGATTTGCCTGGGCTTTCCGCCATTTCTCCAAGGTTTTTCAGTATTATTCTCACCGCCGCATTGCCGAGATAGCCGACAAAATCATTGCCCGCATCACTGGCAAATCTGCCGGTCTTTTTCCCAAAACCGAATTCAGTGAACATTATCAACGGCTCAAGACCGACATGGTGCTTAAATAAATGATTGAATTCAGCTGAAAATTTTCTTCGCTGATTATCTGCGAAGGAGAAGCGTTAAGCCCGGCAACCTCGGCAAACTCGGTGATAATTTTTTCGTTAAATCCCAGTTGGCTTTCAATCAGATGAATTTTTGCTTCGAGAAATGCGTCGATTTTTGAGAAACGCTCGAAATTTTCCAGATCGTTGTGCAGCAACACCACTTTTCGACTGAACAGCGATGCCAGATCATCCTTCAGATAAACCGAAAAAATCAGGCGACCGGCCAGCAGCGGAACTGCCACTACCAGCAGCCAGAAAAAAAAGGCATTGCGTATTGAAATGCCGGGAGTTTCGATTTTCTGCCGCAGATTCTGCATGTTTTTCCGATCCAATGAGATAAATACCGATAATACTAAGCGTTGCCATAAATCTCAATGCAATTTACAACAAAACATCGCTCCGATGCCCTGATTTTTCAGGCTAAATTGGCCCGGCCCGGGAGAATCTCTTCATGGCCGGTTTTTATCACTTATTCCATACAAATGCTCATTGACTATTTCTCAAAGGCGGGCATTTTACGAGTCGCTCGCTATCCTGCGGCGACTCTGCATTAGCGCGTCCTGCGCGTCCGACAAGCTCAATGACCGCCTTTTTTCCGGTCGCTGAGCCAGCCTGGCTGATCGAAGCGGTGTAAAAAATTTGATTTTTTCAACAATCCTCATTACAGAAAAAAAGCAGGTTTCGTGAAATTTACTACTTGACCTGGCACCAAAATTAGATTACACTAACACTGTTAGTTTAATTTAACTTAGGGAAACGGCAATGGTCAAAACAACCTACAATCTCGCCGAACTGCCCGAAGGCAGTAGCGGCACTATTCGCGACATCGACACATCATCCCCCACTTCGCAGCGCCTGCTCGATCTTGGCTTTGTTCCCGGAACACCGATCAGAGCCATTCAAAAGGCCCCGCTGGGAGACCCTACTACTTTTCAGATCAGAGGTTACCAGGTGGGTCTGCGCAAAACCGAAGCGGAACTGATAAACATTGAGATTAAACCAGATGAAAAGTGAAAAAACCGTTGAGCGCCGCGCTTTTCTGATCGGCAACCCCAATTCTGGCAAAACCAGCCTGTTCAATGCCCTTACCGGCGAACGCAAACGAGTCGGCAACTGGCCTGGCGTAACGGTTCAACGCATCGAAGGCGTCATCAAAAACGTCAACCAGGAGCTTGTAGTAACCGACTTGCCCGGCACCTACTCCCTGACCCCTGCAACCCCTGAGGAGGAAATAGTCCTCAAATGCCTCAACGAGGCCTCTGAAAACATAATTTTAAACGTTGTAGACATTGCGAATTTTGAACGCAACCTTTTTCTGACCACCCAGCTCATTGAATTGGGGATTTTCCCGGTTATCAGCCTCAACTGCTACGATTCATTCACCGGTGCCGGGGGAATGATCGACCTCAGCAAATTCTGCAACCTCACCGGGACCAATGCTTTCCCGACTATTGCCAGAACCGGTGAAGGGGTAACCGCCCTGATCGAACATCTGTTGAAAACCCACAACTCAGCAGCAGCGACAAACAGCTGCATCTCAATGCTTGCCCTGCCCGAAGAATGGGTGCAGGCTGCAGACCAGCTGTTAAGAAAAGATAAAAAAAACTGGAAATCCGCCTCCCCCCTGGAAAAATACAATGCGATCCGGGCTTTGATCACCTCTTCGGGCAATGACACCTTTGAAATCAGAAAGATTCTCGCCGACACCCTTTCCCAGAGACATGGCAAAGACATCAAGCCGGCGGATCTCGCCTGTGAACTGGCTTCAGATCGATATCAACGCATTGAAAAGCTGATCGCTGTCTGCGCCACGGTACCGGCAAAAAATATTCCCGCCTGGCAGGAAAAGCTCGATCGGGTACTGACCAACCGAATTCTGGGTCTGCCGATCTTTGCCCTGATCATGGCCTGGATTTTTTGGACCACTTTTTCACTGGGCGAATACCCAATGGGCTGGCTCGAAAGCATCTTCGCCTGGCTTTCGGGCTATGTTGAAGCAACCCTGAACGAAGGCCTGCTGCGCAGCCTGATTGTCGAGGGCATAATTGCCGGGGTCGGTGGCGTTCTGGTCTTTCTTCCTAATATTCTGATCCTGTTTTTCTGGATCGCGCTGCTTGAAGATTCTGGCTACATGTCGCGTGCCGCATTTCTGATGGATCGCCTGATGAACAGCATCGGGCTTCACGGCCGTGCTTTCATTCCAATGATCATGGGTCTGGGATGCAATGTGCCGGCAGTAATGGCGACGCGCATCATCGACAACCGCTTTCAGCGATTGCTCACCATGTTTCTGATTCCACTGGTAACCTGCGCTGCCCGCCTTCCGGTGCTGGTAATTCTCTGCGGAACCTTTTTTTCCGATAACCCCAGCCTGTGGATGTTCAATCTGTTTTTTGTCAATCTGCTGGTTCTGATTTTTCTTGGTCAATTTACCAGTATGCTGTTCAAAACAGATGGCAACTCACCGTTTCTGCTCGAAATGCCACCTTATCGCACCCCGACCGCGATCAGCGTTTACCATGTGCTCTATGAAAAAATAGAACACTTTGTGGAAAAAGCCGGCACGGTTATTCTCGCCGGGTCTGTATTGATCTGGGTTTTGTCGGCATTCCCCCGCGAAGTGCCGCTGACGCAGAATTTTGACCTGCTGATAAGCCAGCTCAAAGCTGAGCCAGCCACTAATGAAACCGCTGAAAAAATCGCCGCCCTGACCCGGCAGAAAAATATCGAGTTGATGGAAGGCCGATACATGGCCAGAATCGGCAAATTCATCCACCCGGTCATGGAGCCACTTGGCTTCAGCTGGCGCGAGACGGTGTCACTCATTCCCGGTTTCCTGGCCAAAGAGTCGACGGTATCAACCTTATCGGTACTGTATCTTCCCCATGGCGAAAACCTTGGCGATGCCATGAAATCAGCGGGAATGGGCAAGATCAGCGCTTTCGTTTACATGCTTTTCACCCTGCTTTACATACCCTGTGTCGCCACTCTCGGGGTAATCTGGCGCGAAAGCGGCTCGAACCGGTTTACCCTGATTTCTCTTCTGAGCTACTTCGCAATTGCCTATGCAGTGAGCTTTTTAGTACTGAAAAGCAGCACCATTGTTTCGGGCAGCGCTGAAGGCATGCTTGAAGGTGCGATTATCATAATTGCCGTTCTGTTTGCCGGATGGTATATCGTCAGAACTCTGTTAAAAGCCATTACCGGCAGAAAATGCAAAGGCTGCTCATCATGCGACGGCTGCCCGATCAAGAACAGCAACACCTGCTCATAAGAGGTTAAAGATGAATCCCAAATTGTCCATGTCGCTTGAGACCTACCTTGAAGCCATTGCCGAACTGCAGGCCAGGCATGGCGCGGTCAGAACTTCAGATCTGGCCGAATGCATCGGCTGCAAAAGATCCTCAGTTACCATCGCGCTACAGCGGCTTGCCGAAAAAGGCCTGATCAACTACCAGGTTTATCGCCCGGTAACCCTCACCGAAGCAGGCACTCAGGCAATTACCAGGTTAAGCCGCTTTCACGGGATAATTGAAGATTTTCTTGAAAACGTGCTGGCACTGCCGCCCGATTACGCCCGAGAAGAAGCCTGCCGCCTCGAACACAGCATGTCGAAAAGGACCATCGAGCGCATGAAAAATTTTCTGGATTTTATCAGAGAAAACGGCGACGAAATTGCGCCGGGCAAAATTTCTGAAGTCTTTGCCGCCAGTTTAAAAATCAAAACCGACTAAAAAGAAAAAAACCGGCAAACACCGATCTTTAGTTTTCTTTTACTGAGCCTGTTGATAAAGATTGTAGATTTCAAAAGCAGATAGAGTTTCAAGCAAATCTTCATCCTGAATTTCCATCCAGCTTAAAAAACAGTCATCCATCATTAGTTCCGTAATACCGACCATCCCTGGGTGAACCATTTTGTTTTCCTCCGTGTTTATTTTTTACACAAAACTCATCGACGCTTTTTAAGATTTCGTTAACAACTTTTTTACTTTTTTTTTGTAACGCATTTTTTTCATGGCAGACCGGCGATTACAATTGTTCGCTTGAATCTGCTGGCGCAAAAGCGTAAAATGAGGTCGAAGACATTTAAGGCCGAGGAGGATTTTATGCCGGTTGTAACAATCTCACGCGAACTGGGATCATCAGGAACCTATATTGCCCTGAAAGTAGCCGAAGCCCTGGGCTGTAGATGTTTTGACCAGCAGGTTATTCACGATATCGCCGAAAAATTGGGCAAAGACAAAGAGCAACTCGCCGATTTCGACCAGGAAACATACAACCGGGTCGGTGTATTCTTCCAGGAGGCTCTCAACAGCATCGCCCAGGGCGGCCTGGTTTTTCACCCGTTTGGCATCGGCCCCCTCGACTGGGATTCGGCCGAAATGTTCAGTTCCTACCCCCGCGAAGCCTATCGTGAAAAAGACTATTTCGCTGTGCTGAACCAGGTCATCAAGGAAATCGCCGCCGCCGAAAATGCGGTTATTCTCGGGCGCGGTGCCTGCCAGATCCTGAAAGACCACGACAACGCCCGCCACTATCGCCTGGTCGCCAACATGCCCGAGCGCATTGCACGGGTGGCCACCGAACAGAAAATCGAGCCCGAAAAGGCCGTAGAACTGATTCAGGCTAAAGACAAAGCCGCATCCGGCTTCATCTACGATTTCTTCGATGCAGACTGGAACGACCCCCATGCCTACCACCTGGTAATCAACTCAAGCCTGATCGAGCCCGATCAATGTATTGAAATTATCCTGAATCATCTTGGAAAAGTATAATTATGTCTAAACGAACTTTTGGCGTGCTTCTGATAATCGTAGGAGTTCTGGCTTTCCACCTTATGGGTTCTGAGCCTGAAACTGCGCCGGTCTGGTCTTCTTCGATCAGCGGCAAAATTTATAGCAACCCGGTAAAAGTGGGCAACCATGTGGTTTTTCTGGGCGGCGACAAGGGCAAGAAAACCTATCAGCTCTTTGAATTCGGCGATAATGGGAAAAAGAGTGCCGAGTCTGCAGTCATGCAGGTGCTCGGCTACCAACCGCTGGCCTGTGGTAAAACCGTGGTGCTGGCAGATAAGAGCAACATGCTGCGTGGCTTTTCGGTGCCCGGTCTGCAGGTAGCGTGGGAAGCCGCATTCCAGCAACCGATCCTTCTTAGCCCGGGCGTTCTTGCAAACAGAAATGTCATCGTTGCATCAGGTAAAAATACTTTGTTCTGCGTTAACCACGAAACCGGCCAGGCAGTCTGGGATTACCAATTCAGCAAGCCCCTGGTCAACTTCGGCGTCGATGAAACCGTGATTAGTGTTTCAGGCCATACCGACGTTAAAGATCCGGTTTTTAACCTGATGGGCCATGACCCCGAAACCGGCGAAATTCTCTGGGCCCTCAATGAGCCGGTGGGCAGCGACGACCTGCATTTCGTTCAAAGCCTTGCAGTCACAACCAGCCCAGCGGGAAACCTGGTGGTGATCGATCAGAAAACCGGCCATTTGCTGTTCAAACACAACACCCCCGGCCTGAAAATCGCCCAGGTTCTTGAAGATCGCCTGATTCTTCTCGCCGCCGGTGGCTCAAGAATCGTGTGTTTTTCATTGATGACCGGCGAATCCTGGACAACCACGCTGAATTCAAACTTTACCGGTGCGGCAAGAAACGGCAAGCGCATTCTGCTGGCCACCAAAAAGGCGGTGCGCTGCGTTGACGCCGACAATGGCGGCTTGTACTGGTCACGCGAACTGGGCGACATTTATAACGCTTTTCCCTTTCGCCGAGGCATTTTCATAACCCACAAGGATTCTTTTTTCGACCGGGCCACCTACGGCAGTTATATCGGCACCGAAAAAGCCTCGTCGATCTGGACTGCATACGGCCGGGGAATTTTTCAAAAGCCTCTGATCTGCAGCAATGGCGATCTTGCAATCACCTATGACGGAATGGTAAAGATGCTGCCATCACCCGCCGAGTCATCGACAAGCATTGACCTGCCCGCCATGCCCGACCCCGAAGCGCGAATTCGCGATGCGTTCAACGCCAGCGCCACTGCGGTTCCCGAAACTCCCGATCCGGCAGATACCGCAACTGCACCCGCCAAGGCCGATAAATCCGACGATAAAAAAGGCGAGCCTTCAGGTCTCGAGGTTGAAGAAAGCGGCTGGACAAACGATAAACTCTAGCCTCAGGAATGATTCCTGAAAGCCCCCGGTTATGCCTTTAACCGTGGGGCTTTTTATGTTATACTGACGCACTTTCTTTTCGTCTGCAGGAGGAATTCGTAATGTCAGAAAAACAACTCAACATCGGCTTTGACATCGGCTCGATAAGCGTTAATGCCATCGTCTGCGATGCCGGCGGCAAACTGATCGAAGAGATGCCATATTATCGGCATTTTGGCCGGACCATTGAAGTCTGCGCCCGCGTGCTCGCCCAGATCGAACAGAAGTTCGGGGCAAAGAATATTGTCCGGGTGGCTTTTACCGGAACCCATGGAAAAGCCATTGCCGACGAACTCAAAACCTATTTTGAAATTGAAACCACTGCCCAGACCCGTGGCCTTTATGCCCTGATGCCCGAAGCCCGCAGCGTAATTTCCATCGGTGGCCATGATTCGGCGCTGCTGATCACCACCCCGTCAGAGCGGGGCTTCATTCTAGACGATTTCAAACTCAACGAAGCCTGCGCCGCCGGAACGGGCAGCTTCATCGACCAGCAGGCCGAGCGCATCTATTCGGATTTTGAAGAATTCAACAAAATCGAAGACCCGCAGCGCCGCATGGAATCAATTTTGGTAAAATTCATGGAGGAAGGGCGCCGTTCCGATACTCCTGCCAGTGTTGCCTGCCGCTGCACCGTGTTTACCAAATCGGATATGATCCACCTGCAGAACAAGGGCATTCCGATTAGACACATCATTGCCGGGCTGCACGACGGGGTCGCCAAAAATTTCAAATCGACCCTGATCAACAACCGGGAACTAAAGGAACCAATCGCCTTTATCGGCGGCTATGCGTCGAACCAGCTGGCCCGCGGCTCTTTCGAAAAAATTCTTGGCAAGAAAGTGGTTACCCCACCCCACTACACCAGCGTCGGGGCTCTGGGCACCATTCTTTCAGCGATTGAAAAGAACATGGGCCGCGCCATTACTGCCGACCAGGTGCTGAATCTTAAAACCTCCGAAGCTTTCGCCGCAACGCGCACCGAGCCACTGAAAATCGAAATGCATCCGTTTGCTGAATGCGGCAAGGCAGAGGGCCTTCCCGCCGGTAATGAGCGCCTCGATGCCTACATGGGCTACGATATCGGCTCAACGACCACCAAACTAGTGCTTATCACGCCTGAAGGGCGCATTCTCTATAAATGCTATATACCCACTGAAGGGCAGCCGGTCATTGCGATCAAAAAGGCCCTGAAAAACTGCATTGAATCTACCGACGTGAGCCGGGTCAACGTTCTCGGGGTCGGCACCACCGGCTCGGGCCGCGAAGTGGCCAACCTGTTCGTCGGCGCCGATGACGTGGTCAATGAAGTTACCGCCCACGCCCGCGGCACCACCTATTTTGAACCGGGCGTCGACACCATTTTCGAGCTAGGCGGCCAGGATGCCAAATACACCGCGCTGGGCAACGGCTATGTCGTTGATTTCAGAATGAATAAGGTCTGCGCCGCTGGCACCGGCAGCTTTCTTGAAGAAACGGCCAACAAGCTGGGCATCAACATCGCTGGCGAATATGAAACTCTGGCCATGGCTGCCAAAGCGCCCTATCGCCTGACCGAGCGCTGCACCGTCTATATGGAATCAGATCTGATGTCGTATCTGCAGATGGGCGGCGCGGTTGAAGACCTGCTGGCCGGGCTTTCACAGGCCGTCGTTCACAATTATCTGAACCGCGTGGTTCAGGATGGCAAAATCGGTGTCAAAATCAGTTTCCAGGGCGGCCCGTCGCTGAACAAGTCGGTGGTTGCAGCTTTCGAACGTATTGTCGGCAAACCAATCATCACCCTGCCCCATCGTGAAGTAATGGGCGCGGTGGGTGCGGCGCTGCATGCCATGGATGAGATTACGGCGAAACTCGCTGCGGGCAAAGCTTTCAAGACCAGGTTCCGGGGCTGGGATGTAATTGAGAAGCCGTTCACCCATGAAGAGGAGATCTGTGTGCGCAACGCCAACTGCCACAACCAGTGCAAGCTCCAGATTTACCGGGTCGGCGACGACGAAGCGATCTACGGCGGCGACTGCGGCATGTATGAATCGCGCCAGTCGGCGGAAAAGCGCACTCCCGATTTCAACCGGGTCAGGCACGAGCTGTTTTTCCGGCAGATCAAGGGCATGTACCGAGTTCTGGGCGAACCGGCGGCGGAAAAAACCGGCAAAAAGGTGCTGGGAATGCCGCGGTCGCTGAGTTTTCACCAGCTCGGCATTTTCTGGATACATCTGATGACCCGTCTGGGTTACGAGGTGGTCATCAGCCCTGAAACCAACACGGAGATAGTTGACAAGGGCATAGCAGCCATGACCTGCGAGGCCTGTTTCCCCGTCAAGATTTCGCATGGACACGCGGCGGTATTGAAAGATCACTGCGATTATCTGTTTATGCCCATGATGATCGAAATGGAGTCGAACCAGGGTAACAACGGCTTTTACTGCCCCTACGTCGAAGCCAACACCTACATGCTGATGTCGGCCCTGCATCTCAAGCCCGCTCACGTCATCAAGCCGGCAATCGTTTTCAAAAAGGGCCGTGAAGACATGGCACTGCAGTTCGCTGATGAATTCAAGCGCCTCGGCCTGCCGTTCGACCAGCGCGAATTCTGCGCCGCCTATGATGCGGCTCTGGCTGCCAACGACCATTTCGACCGCGAAATCAAGCGGGTTGGTGCCGAGATTCTCAAGAATCTGGGTGACCGCCGCGCCATCATCATTGTCGGACGGCCTTACAGCGCCTATGATTCGCGCACCAATCTCAACATCTGCGGCACGTTCAGCCGCCTGGGCATCATGGCCATTCCGCAGGAATTTCTTGATCTGAAGGGCATTGATATTGAATCCGAATACCCGAATATGTACTGGGGATTCGGCAACAAGATTCTACAGGCCGCCAAATACATCAACCGCGACCCCAGGCTGTTCGGGCTGTATCTGACCAGCTTTTCGTGCGGCCCCGATTCATTCGTGCTGCATTTCTTCAACCACGAAATGAACCGCACCGGACGCCCCTATCTTGAGCTGGAGCTCGACGAACATTCAGCAGGAGCGGGCGTCGAAACCCGTCTGCTGGCGTTCATCGATGCGATCAAGAACCAGACCCGGATCACCGTGCTCACCCAGAAAGACGTGAACTTCATGCCGCGCAAATCGACGGCTCCGCTCACCGAGCGCACTCTCTACCTGCCCTACATGGCCGAGGGGGCACGCTGTCTCGCCGCCGCTTTCCGCGCCGTGGGCTGCCGGGCAGAAGTTATGCCGACCTACAGCAAGGCCGGCCTTGAATTCGGCAAGAAGCATACTTCGGGCAAGGAGTGTTTTCCCTGCATCGTGACGACCGGCGACATGTTTGACGTGATCGACCGCCATATCGCCGAGGGAGCGAAAGTTAACGACGAGCTGGCGTTCTTCATGCCCGAAACCGAAGGCCCGTGCCGGTTTGGCCAGTACACCCGGCTGCATCGCATTCTGCTCGACAAGTATAAATTCGTTGACGTGCCGATTCTGTCGCCGAGTTCCGAAGACAGTTACCGGTTCAGCGGCTATTTCAGTGATGACCAGGCGGTGCAGTTCCGGCAGCTCGCCTGGCAGTCGGTGGTTTATTCCGATACGATCGAGAAAGCGCTGTGGCATGTGCGGCCTTACGAAAAGGTCAAAGGCACGACTGACCGGGTTTTTGAAGAAGCGATGAAAGCAGGAATCGACGCCATCGAAGCCGGCGGCGGCCTGAAAATGATCAAAGCTGCCAAGCAGGCTGCCAGGGCCTTTTCCCGCATCGAAAGAATTGATGGGAAAAAGCCGCTGGTCGGCATTGTCGGAGAAATCTTCGTGCGCACCCACAAAGACAGCAACCAGCAGCTGATCAAAGCCCTCGAGGATCTCGGGTGCGAAACCTATACCAGCTCAGTTGCTGAATGGATAGAGTATACGACCCATACAGGCATCGAGGATTCCCATTACAACATCAGAACGAAGAAGAGCCTGAACAATTACGGCGAGCTGGCCAAATTCTGGCTGACTTCGAAATATCAGCGCATGGTAGCGAAGTTCATCAGTTACCCGTTCAAGGATCTGCTGCACAACCGGCTCGACCATACGACCGAGCACATTCTGCATGAAACCGAGGGAATTTTTTCGAACCACATCAACGGCGAAGCGATTCTCAGCATCGGCGGCGCGATTGCGTTTGCCAAAGAAGGATACAACGGGGTGGTCAATGCTATGCCCTTCACCTGTATGCCCAGCACCATCGCCAGCTCGATTCTCAAGGTGCAGATGCGCGGCAAGGCGCCCTATGTGGATATGATTTACGACGGCAGCATTCTGCCCAATCGCGAAACCAACCTCGCCACCTTCGCGTTCCAGGCCCGCCAGCACCTCGAAAAAAACGGCCGCAAAAACTAACCTCAATTATCCCACATTCGAATGGGCGGGCCACCGCGCCCGCCCGCCAATGCCGGCATTGAGCACACCCTTACGGTCATTGAGCCTGTCGAAATGACCG
>DYKG01000017.1:0-2110 GCA_020722725.1 Candidatus Methylomirabilis sp. | reverse complement strand
CCCTTACGGTCATTGAGCCTGTCGAAATGACCGCTGTATCACCGAACCCCCTAAATTCCCCGCATTGACTGGGTATACCCCCCAAAAAACTAAACAATAATTTCAATCTCACGATCAAAAAACAACCCCGATTCACCAATCCTGACCTTAATCGCCACCGCTTCAACCCCGCATCTGATCGCCTCTTTCAGCATGGCATCATATTGCGGATCAATATCTCTGGCGGTGGTCATTTTCTCGGCACTGTTGCGGGCCACAAAAAAAACAATCATGGCCCGATAACCCTGTTTTTTCAGACTGATCAGTTCCTGCAGGTGCTTCTGTCCCCGTTCGGTTCTGACATCGGGAAAACTTATGAGTCCGTGGTCTTGAAGAAGTGTGACATTCTTAATTTCAATAAAACACAAATTTTCATTTGAAATTTCTTTTTTCCGAAGTTTCGTCAATTTAACCGGATCCCGCTTCGATTGGTTGAACGCGCAGGCATCAGCATCATTTGCAGCTGACCAGAGCATAAGATCGATGCGGCTGTGCTGAGAAATTTTCACTTCGGGAAGGAGAAAGTCATAACCGGTCAATTGGCTGATCAATCCCATGGCTATGGCATTTTTTACCGCCTGGTTGGGTGCGAAAGTATTGACGCAGATCCAGCCGTCCGGCATTTTAACGGCCTGTAATGAATATTTGAGATTTCTTTTTTCATCGGCCGAGCAGTCGGTGGCGATCACCGGGCAGAATTTCTGCCAGCAGGTCTTCATGCTTCCAGAGTTGGCGACATGGGCCAAAACCTCAAGCCCCGAATCAAGTACCAGATCGGCAATAAAGCGTTTATAGCGGTCAAGAATTTTCCCGGTAACCAGGGGCCGGGGAAATTCAAAAATCTGTTTACTTTTCAAAATGGTCATTCAAAGATCGTCGGCGGGGCTTCTTATAGTGATTCCGGGTCGGTTCATTACGTGGGTGTAAATCATTGTTGTCGAAACATCAGAGTGACCGAGAAGTTCCTGGACGGTTCTGATGTCGTAACCTGCTTCGAGAAGGTGAGTTGCGAAAGAGTGGCGAAGAGTATGTACACTGACTGTGGAAGGGAGACCGCATTTTTTTGCCGCATCTTTGACTGCTTTTTGCAGAGAATTCTCATGAATGTGGTGGCGTCCGACCCGGTTCGATCTTGGATCTACGGCAAGCCTTCCTGATGGGAAAACAAATTGCCATCCCAACTCTTTCAAGGCAGATGGGTATTTGCGGGCCAGGGCATCGGGCAACCAGGTTTCGCCGTAGCCGTTTTCCAGATCTTTTTTGTGAAGGGTTTCTGTTTTGTTCAATTGCTCAAGCAGGTCTTTCCGGTATTTTTCAGGCAAAGGCACAACCCTGTCTTTTGAGCCTTTTCCTTCGCGGACGGTGATGATATTGCGCTCGGTATCGATGTCTTTAACACGCAGGCGAATACATTCCATAAGGCGCATTCCGGTACCGTAAGTCAGCCCGGCCATCAGGGCGTAGATTCCATCGAGATTATTGAGAAGGCTTTTGACCTGATCTTTTCGCAGAACGGTGGGCAGACGTTGAGATCTTTTCGCTCTGGAGAACTGCAGCTGACCAGAGAAATCGAGCTTGAGAACTGTGGTCACCATGAAGGAAATTGCGTTCAATGCCTGGTTTTGAGTGCTTGAGGAAACATTGCGTTCGACGGCAAGAAACTCGAGAAAATCGGCGACCTGTTGGGGATTGAGCCGGTCGATATCGATTGGGTGATGAAAGCACAGGAACCTTTTTATCCAGTCGAGGTAGTTTTTTTCGGTGCGGATCGAGTAGTGCATGGTCCTGATAACTTTTCGGGTCTTTTCGATGAGATTTTCGTGAATTCCGGAGATTTCTGTTAAATCAACGGGCTTTGGGCCAGGTTTGGGGTTGAAAATTTCTTTCGATTTTTTTTCAGAGAATTCTTCATTCCACTTGAGTGCCCATGAGTATTTCAACACCTGGGTAAAAAGAAGAAAGAGGGAATCTTTCGCCTGTTGAACCTGGTATGGTAAAATTGATTTATCGGATTCAATACAAAAGCTCATTGAATATTTCTCATAATAAGTTTGGTTTCATGAGGTTTCTG
>DYKG01000016.1 GCA_020722725.1 Candidatus Methylomirabilis sp. | reverse complement strand
TCAAACTAACTATGTGTGAAAACCCGCTTCTGTACGTATACCGAGAATTGCTGTTTGTCAGTGTGGGCTTGGCACTGGTTAAAGCAGGGCGCTAAGCTGCTCGCGAAATTTTCCGGCACCACCATTGGCCGGATGTCTGACCTTTTGGTGCTCGTAACCGGCTTCGCTAATAAGCAGCGAGGCTTTTTCACCAACGGCAACGATCTGGCGCGGTTCTACCAGTTTGATGAATTTCTGCAGAACCGGTTTACCTAAACTGAACTCGGCCGGGGTGGGGGTGCGGTTTGACAGCATACCCTTTTGGGGATTGTACGGATGCCAGGCGAACGCATTCCAGATGATGAAATCATAAGGGTTCAAGCCGAGACCGATAAGATGGTTCCAAACTATGGTGGCGGTAGGCTCTGAAAAACCATCTTTGCGAATCTCAACTCGACTGGTGCGTGAAGGCTGCATTCCGATAAAAACAAATTCCGGCTTCAGCCCCCGATTTTCCAGATGCCCGAGTAGAAGGCGCTCTGAAGTCATCGCGATTCCGGAAAAATGACCGCCCTGGTATCCCAGGGCTTCGCCAAGCAGCAGAAAAGGCTTTCTTTCAAGCCTTTCATTTATGTAGAATTTCAGCTGATGCCGCCTAATTTCTGCTGAATTGCTATAATCATCATTTTCCCGGTCTGACTCCCACCATGGATTAAAAACCGGCCCCGACGGGGTCTTTCTAAGACTGTCGAGAAGCTCATCAACGCCAGATTTCATTGGTAAATAAGTTTAATCCAGCTGGCGCGGTCTTGTCCAGCGCAGGAAACAGGAAAGGATGTTATTGGTCATTTCCAGGTCAAAAAATTTGGGGTTGAACTTTTTATTACCCGGTTGCAGTGTGGTGGAAAGGGCAAGCATGCTTTTGTGCTCTTCATGCCTGGAATCTTTCAGAATCTTCAGGAATTCTTCGTACCCCGGAGGACCTCCGATGTCTTCGGGCGGACAGGCATTTTCACCGTCTTTGCAGCAGATAGTCCAGTCGTCATCGGCGAGTTTGTAATTGGCATTTTCCAGGGTGAGCTGGTGCATCCAGGAATCACCGAAGTCATAGACGTATAAACATTTGTCGCCTTTCTTTTTGAAATGTTTGTTTAACCTTTCAGTTGCTTCGAGCATTGTCATTTCATCATCGAACTCTTTGTCGATGGTTTCGACATATCGCTGTTTGCCGAAGTTGAATTCGTGCATGTGCCCGTCCTGCCAGCCCATGATGATCTGAATCACGTCGTGTAACCGGTCGAGAGAAATGTCTGCCGGCACCACAAACCGTCTCCAGACTGCTGGTTTTACTTCCATGAGCTCAAGATTGATCAAATAAAATTTCTGCGGTTCTCTTTTTTCCATTTAATTTTTCCTGCCTTTTTTATCATTGTCTGGGGCTTCAATCGGCATTCTTTCCTGCCTAAACCTCATTGGCTGAGGTTCATCAATATCGACACTCTCTGCTGCCAGTAATTCTCTCAGCATGGGGGTTTTTGACGGTATCATGGTGATCTGCGTGTTGCCTTCGGCCAGTTTCTGAGCTTCAAGAATTTCAAAAAGTGCATTTGAAATTTCCGGATCTCTTGAAATTTCCTGCAATGCTTCACCAACAATTTTCGGGCGAACCGCTGCTGCTTTGGCAAATTCGGCGGCAGCCTGATTTTCGGCTGTGCTGGTAATAATGCTTACCTGATTTGCCCCATCCTGCTTGATTGCAGAAGTTACCTGGCGCAGGCGATTTACAACTTTTTCCTGAATCTGGGAAATCATCTTTTTGTCGCGGAAATGCACTTTTCTTATATAAACCGAACCAACTTTGTAACCCCACTCATTTGCCTGTGGGGAAACCTCATCACGAACTTTCTGGCTCATTGTGTGCCTGTCTTCGAGCATGTCCCCCAGTTTCATATTGCTAAGGCATCGGACTGCAGCGCTTCTTACGTTTGTAGATAGAGAGTTTCGCGGGTCTGCATTCTTGAAAAGAAACGCGACCGGATTATTGATGACCATTTCAAACCAGATTCCGATACCCATGGGTGCGCCCTCTTCTGAATTAACCGGCTGGCTGCGCAGATACTCCTGATCCAGGCGGGTATCAACCTTTGAGCATGAACCGAGAAAATGAATGAAAAATGCTTTTATTCCAATGTTCCAGGGCAGGAAATAAATGCCCGGCTCTTTCAATACCCCGAGAACCTGGCCAAACATAACGTAAACGTGGCATTGCCCTTCGTTGACTATGGTATAAATACCAAACAGCCGTGCAAATCCAAACATGATGGGCAGAATGAAAAAGCAGGCGAGAAAAGTGAAAACAAATCCAGACATGAACATTTCCATTATTTTCCCACCTCCATGATGACCCTTTTTGCCTTATTGAACAGGGCAAGTTTAACATTGCGAACGTAGGCGGTTAAAACGTCAGGCCCAGACTTTTTAATATCGGTAAGCTGCTGCGCCAGGCTTTTTAATGGCTCAACTTCAGATTTTGCCCTGAGTGTTTCTATCTCGGTCGCCCGTTTTGATTGAACGATCTTCTGGTCTGCCGACGCCTGTGCCAGACTGATTTCCGAAGAAACTTCGTTATGGGCGGTGTTGATTGCCGCCAGAGCACTTTCAACTTCATCCGGCGGGTCGATACTGGTTATCAGAGATGCATCAAGAACAATTCCGTATCGTGCCGCAGACTGGGTGCATTCACGCATCATGTGTTCGTTAATTTCGTGAAGATTTTTTCGCAGATCGTTGATTGAAATTCCAACTGCTGCACCTTCTTCCTCGGATTTCTTCGCTTCAAAATTTGCGATGCGTTCACGCAGAATGGAAATGAAATATGCCATGACGTGAATAATCGGATCTTTTACCCCAAACAGATAAGCGTAGAGGTTTTTGTCACTGACTCGATAGCGGATATGGCCTGTCAGTGCCGTATTGAGCTGATCTTTGGTTACTGCTTCAAGAAATTGGCCATTGTGGTTTGCATGTGGGTCTTCTGGGTCCTGGGCCATGTTAAGGGTCTGAGTCGAAACATTTACTTTGTGTACCTGTTCCCATGGAAATTTGAAATAAGGTCCACCAGGTGGAATGACTACTACTTGCGGATAACTGTAGCGTTGCCGCTCTTCTTCGATCATATTGACTGCGACCGGGGTTGAGAGAGTCGTCTTGTTTTCAATGCGCTGAGCCCTGCCAAAAACTGTTTTTACCGCCAACTCGTTCTGGTCGACTGTAAAAATGCCTGCTACCAGGTATTTCAGCAGAAACCAGACGACGAAACCAGATATACAACCGAAAAGAAACATCAGATACCTCCCGTTGAAATTCTTGCAACACCAGTAATGATTGTAAATTATTTTTTGTCGATTGCCACCTTTTTTGTTCACTTTCCCCGCGGCATTTCTCGTTGATTTGATTTCTTAGCCTGAAGATGGGTTTAAAATTGTAAGACAATAAACTATCATAAAAAGATCGAAAAGATTATAAAAATTTTTTGAGCACTGGAGAAAACCATTGGAACCAAATAAAAGTTTAAAAGAAAACCAACACGAAATAACCGATATGACCGGGCGAAAAGTTCTGGTTCCGAAAAAAATCAAGAGGATTTTCGCCGCTTCTTTTTATGGCTATACAATGCTGGCGGCAATTGCCCCAGATATGGTTGTCGCAACTCCATTGCCGCCCAGAGACTGTGATAAGAAGTTTTTGCATCCTCATCTTCATCATTTGCCAGTTATAGAAAAAATTACCGATATCGATGCAATAAAAAAGGCTGATCCGGAAGTTGTGGTGGTTTGGGCCGATAAAGAGCAGCCATTTCATAGAAAATCCGAAGATATTCTTAACTCATTGAATATACCGTTTGTTTACGTTATTGTCGGCAATCTGGGCGATGTTCCCGATTACCCCGCCGCCATAGAATTCCTTGGCCGATTGCTGGGCAAAGAAGAAGAGGCCGCCCGCATGGCGGATTATTGTCGAAAGACTCTCGGGGAAATTGAAAGCATAGTTGCCCGCGTTCCCGATAACCGAAAGCTGAAAGTTTACTATGCTGAAGGTGATGATGGTCTGCTGACCGAATTCGACGATTCCCTTCACGCGCACCTTTTGCGGCTGATCGGCGACGTGAATATGGTGCGGGGGCATATGACCGAGCATGCAGGGCTTGAAAAATATTCATTTGAATTGATCGAACAGGGAAATCCTGATGTAATTCTCACCTGGAGCCGAAGTCTGGCAGAAAAAATCATGGTTGATCCAGCCTGGAACAGAATCAAAGCGGTTCGCGACCGTAAGATTTTTCCCATTCCCAATGTTCCTTTCAACTGGTTCGATCGTCCGCCATGTTTTATGCGCATTATCGGGTTAAAGTGGCTCGCATCAGTTCTTTACCCCGATTACTGCAAGTTCGATCTGATCGATGAAACCGTTGAATTTTTCTCGGTGTTTCTTGAACAAACAATAGACGCTTGTGATGCTGAATGCATTATTTTTCATAAGTTGCGCGACGACATTATTTTAAAACCATTGAAATTGCGAAAATTTTTCTGCTGAATCTCGTGCAAAGCTGCTCGCCTGGCCGCAAATTATCACAATACATTGCGTGTTTCACTGACTGAATTGCAGTTGGTAAAGTTTGTGATAATGGCCATTGGCGGCCAGCAACTGCTGGTGGGTGCCCTGTTCGACCAGTTGGCCGTGATGCAGAACCAGTATGCGGTCGCAGTTTTTGATTGTGGAAAGGCGGTGGGCGATGATGAGGCTGGTGCGCTGACTGGTCAGGCGCAAAACGGCCTGCTGAATGATCGCTTCGGTCTCTGAATCGACCGAAGAGGTCGCCTCATCGAGGATCAGAATTTCAGGGTTGGCAACCATGGCGCGGCAGAAGGCGATCAACTGCCGCTGTCCGGCAGAAAGGTTCGCTCCTCTTTCATAAATTTCAGTGTCAAGCCCCCTGGGCAGTTTGTCCAGCAGACTTTGCATTTGCAGCTCGCCGATGATTGCATTCATTTTTTCGGCATCGAAAGTGCCCTCTTCAAGGAAAATATTATCACGCATGGTGCCGGAGAATATGGTAACATCCTGTTGTATAAGCGAGATTCCACGGCGCACCGATGCCCGCGAAAATTTTCTCAGATCGACTCCATCAATGAGAATCTTGCCCTCAGAAAATTCATAAAATCGTTTTAGAATCGAAGCGATTGTCGTTTTTCCTGCCCCGGTGTGCCCGACAATCGCCACTCGCTCGCCTTTGCTGATGGTGATATTCAGATTTTTTATTACCGGCTTGTCTGGATTATATGAAAAGCTGAAATCTCTGAATTCAAGTGTTGATTTAAAATTATCGAAAGCCTGCCCCGCGTCAATGTCTGGTTCTTCAGCTTCGTCCATTAAAGCGAAAACTCTTTCTGCTGAAGCCATGGAACTCTGAAATACCGTGATCTTTTCACTTATTTGTTTGACCGGTTCGAAAAAAGCCTGAACGTAAGCGATGAAGCTTACCAGCAGGCCGATTGAAATTGCTTTTTCTGAAACCAGAGTGCCGCCGTAAATCAGCACCACTGCCATGGTGATTGCATAAACCACCGTAACTGCCGGGATAAAGAAAGAATTGTAAAAAACCGAATCGAGTTCGGCATTCTGCAAATCGGTGTTCATTTCATCAAATTTACCTTCCCGGCTCTTTTCCTGGTTGTAAATGTGAATTACGCTCATTCCCGAAATGTTTTCGGCCAGAATAGCATTCAGCATCGCAAGTTTTGCCCGGGCATTACGAAACGCGTCACGAATTCTGATCTTAAGAAACCAGGCAACGGCAAAAAGCAGTGGGGAAGTGAGCAGCGCTGCGATTCCCAGCTTGAAATGCAGGGTCATCATCGTGATTCCGATGGCGAATAGAATCAGAACTTCACCGGAAACACTTATCAACGCCGCGCTGAACAATTCGGCCAACGTCGCAACGTCATTGGTGATGCGGGTTACCAGTCGCCCGGTCGGTGTTCGGTCAAAAAAGCTGATCGGCAATCTTTGCAGGTGAGTGAATAGATCGTTGCGCAAATCATGCAGGACCTTCTGACCGGTGTACTGCAGCAACCAGTTGCGGGCGGTAGAAATTATGAAAAACAGTAACTTGCCGATGCCATAGAGTGAAACAAACCATATCAGGCTTTCGTTACTTTTGCCTTTCAGGCCGTGATCAACGGCTTTACCCAGCCAGAGCGGCAGAGAAACCTGCACCGCGGTGCCGGCAAAAACCAGAAACACTGACACCGAGAAAAGACCTCGCCAGCGTTTGAGATATGGCATGATGCGCCTTACCAGCCCGGAATCCCAATGGGGAGCCTTCAGATCATCTGACGAAAAATATGAATCATCGCTCATGAAAGCCCCCTTTCAAGCTCTTCTTTCAGTCTCTGGCGTTCCCAGGTTTTCGCATAATGCCCTTTGAGCTCAAGTAGCTGCCGGTGCGTTCCGCTTTCGGCAATCTGCCCGTCGACCAGGTAAATTATCTGGTCGGCATTCTGCAGACTGACCATGCGGTGCGAAACGATAATGCAGGTTCGCTGCTTCCCTGCTTCTTTCAGACCATAAAGAATTTCCTTTTCAGTTTCAGTGTCAACCGCGCTGGTGCAGTCATCAAGCAGCAAGAACGGCCGGTCAGCCGCCATCGCCCGAGCCAGCGAAACTCTCTGTTTCTGACCGCCCGAAAGATTCACGCCGCGCTCGCCCAGCATCGTTTCAAGCTTTTCCGGGAATTCTTTCAGGTCAGGCTCAAGACCAGCCTTTCTGGCGTAACTTTCTGCCAGATCAGCATCAATTTTGTTTTCCCGGGCAAAAAGAATGTTCTCTCTGATCGTTTCAGAAAAAAGAAACGTTTCCTGCGATACCATTGAAAAAAGCGAACGCAATTGCTGCTGATCAAGCTCTGCTATGTCGTGCCCGCCAATTTTTATGCTGCCGGAACTAACATCAAAAAGATTGACCAGAAGTCGCAGCAGGGTTGTTTTGCCACAACCTGCCGGGCCGGTGATGCCGAGGGTTTTGCCCTGCGGAAGGCTGAAAGAAACGTTTTTAAGTGCGGGTTTTTCATTGTCGGGGTAGCAGAAGCAGAGGTTCTCTACTTCAAGGCCGAGGTTTTCAAAATTTACCGGTGGCTTGCGTTTATGTTCGTCAGCGGGGGGTTCGATGAGAATCTGCAGACAACGTTCAAGCGAGGCCATTGCCCGCTGATACAGGTTGATAACCCATCCGATCGCCATCATCGGCCAGCTCAGCTTCAGCAGATAGGCTTGAAATGCTATGAAGACCCCGAGGGTTATTTCGCCCGCGATGACCATTTTCCCACCAAAAAGCATCAGTATTACCATGCTGGCTGCAATTACCAGATCGAGAGCCGGATGAAAAATTGAATCGACATTCGCAAGCCGGATTTTATCGCGAACGAATTCAAGACCGACCCGGTTGAATTTTTTCAATTCGCTTTCTTCACATCTGAACCCCTTGATGATTCTAATGCCGGAGATGTTTTCTTCTGATTGCGAAGACAAATCTGAAAGCCGGGCCTGAACATCTTTTGAACGGTTGTGAATCGCGCGGGAAACGGAAAAAACCAGAATCGGAATAAACACCAGCGAAACAAGAGTAATCAAAGTAAGTCGCGATGACATGTAAAGCATGATAAAAGGAATGGTCAACAGGTAAAAAGAGGCATCGAGCATGATCAGAAGGCCGATGCCCAGCATAAATCTGATTTCCTGCAGGTCGTTGGTCAGTTTTGACATTATATCGCCGGTGCGGGTGCGGCTGAAATAGTGAAATGGCAGCTTCAAAAGGTGAGAGAACAGCATTTTTCGCAGATCATAAACCGCCTTATGCGAAGTGCCCAGAAAATACCTGCGCCACAAAAATCTGAAGAAACTTTGAATTACAGCTGCAGAAACAAGAATCAGGCCGCAATAATATAGGCGTTTGGTGCCAGGACCATTTTCGACGCTGTCAACCGCGGTTTTAATAATTATTGGGGGCAGCACATCAAGAACGTCAACGATCAGTAGCGACAAAAAACCGAAAAACAGCTGCTTTCGGTAGGGTTTGAGCAGTTGCAGGGTAAACCAATGTTTGTCTGGGTTCGAATTGTGTGACTCGGGTTGCATTTTCGCAACTTTACTGTCAAACCGGCAGTTAGTCAATGTTTTTGAATTCTTAACCGCAAAGAAACTGAGCTGCGAAGATACTTGGTTTTTCCGGCGGCATTGGTTAATAACTCTAGATACTGGAAAAAATTACCTTTTTGGTGCATATTATACTCAGAATCTTTTAACAGGTTGGTGTAACCATGGCAAACAACAAATACTTAAACATTTTATCCGTAATTCTGATAACCATTCTTGTTGCTTTTGCAACTGGCTGTGGCGGCGGAGGGGGATCTTCAATCCCCACCGGCCCGGGAACAGATTTTAATCCCACTTCAGTTCAGGCGCCTGGCTCAACAGTTCTCGCCAACGATGGGGCAATGTTTTCTTATTCTTCCGCTACTGCAGCTAACGTTGCTGTTAAGCTGCCAGTAGATAATCAGACGGCACAATTTGCTCTGGTGGTCACAAACCCCAACACTACAGCTCAAAAGGTTCGCATCAAACCAGAATCCTACGTTCTTGGAACTGTAAGAAATTCGGTTCTGCCAGGCTCACCTGATGCTCTGGGGCGGCTGCGACTTAATCAGGCCCCATTGGAATCAAGGCTCAGAGTTCTGGCAAACCAGCGTGCTGCCGTTGATGGGGTGAGAGCCAGTCGCTCAATCAGAGCATCAGATCATTCCGGCGAAAAGGTCGGCGATACTGTGGTTTTGAAAGTTGTTTCAGACTGGTGGGGAAACAATTACGTCAGTCGCAACTGCAAACTTGAGCGTATGCCGTTTGGTGGCCATTGCAAGATCTTCGTCGATCAGGACTCCTACGATGGCCTGAGCGCTGTAACCGGCACTGATGCCGTTACTGCAGCAGATCTTGATCACTTCGTAACCGAATTTGAAACCCATATTTACCCTTTGATTACAACCAGCTATGCAAACTTTTACGATATCGACAACGATGGGCGTGTTTCTATACTTCTGTCACCGGTTTACTCAAAACTTGGTTTTGCCGGGCTGTTTAACAGCAATGACTTCGCTGATAACGCCAACAGTAACCAGCGTGACATGATAGCTCTTTTTTCACCTTATTCTGCCAAAAGCTGGACCGGAAGCAAATGGCTGGAAGCGACCCGCGAGACCATCTGCCATGAAATGCAGCATCTGGTTAATTACAGCGCTCACATGTTTTTCAACAAAGTTGGGCAGGAAGAAGAGTGGCTTGATGAAAGTCTTTCTGTTGGTGTTGAGGCTCGTTACCGCCAAATTCGTGGCGATCCGATTCTCGAAAATCGCTTTACCCTCTGGGCAAACAGCCCAAGTTCAGTTGGCTTGTTTAATTTCAGCCGAGCCTTGGCTCAATACGGCATGGTCGGCCTTTATAACTTCTTTTTATATGAACAGTCAGATTCAGATACGATCAAAGCTTTGGTCAATTCAACGGTGCTCGGTCGCGACAACGTTGCCGCCAGGTTTCCAGCTCTTGGAATGAACGGAACTTTACGTAATTTTGCCATGGCTGCCATGCTCGATACCTTGCGCAACAAGGGAATGATTGATCTTGCCAAAATAGACACGGCTTACCGCTACAAGACCCCGATTGGTTTGAATGTCGCTTATACCACGGTGCCGTTTGGGTATTCCTCTGAAGCCATCGCAGTTCCACCCTATGGTGCCGCTTTCTATCTGATAACCCAGACGCCAGGCTTTTCTTCGACCGAATATCAATTCAGAATTGAGTCAGAAGAAGGCCGCAGCATCGACGTTCTTATGGTTCGAATTCCCAAATAAAAATTAAAACAGATGTTTTAAAGTAAATTAAAAAAAACAAGCCGCCCGAAATGGGCGGCTTGTTTTTTTGCTTTTCAAATCTTATTTTTTCAATGATCTTTGGCGGTTTTTCACGTGCTGGTCAAACCAGTCGAACATTTCTGCCAGAACATGCAGAATCGATTCTCTGGCATCG
The DNA here is from genome assembly GCA_020722725.1 of Candidatus Methylomirabilis sp. Taxonomy (GTDB): domain Bacteria; phylum Muiribacteriota; class Ozemobacteria; order Ozemobacterales; family Ozemobacteraceae; genus DYKG01. Next base: position 54,590 of record DYKG01000016.1, on the reverse strand, counting down.
TAAGAATGACTTTCATATGGCAAAACTACCAGCTTTGCCGTGCCGCCATGGCCTTTGATCGCTCCGAACATTCTCTGGCTTTGTATTGGAAAAGTTCCCGGGTTCGGGTCATCCTGGCCGTGAATCATCAGCAGCGGCTCATTGATCTTGTTGGCATGGGTAAAAGCTGAAAGTTTAATGTAAACATCCGGAGCTTCCCAGAAGGTGCGGCGTTCGCCCTGAAACCCGAAAGGGGTCAGTGTCCGGTTGTAAGCCCCACTTTGCGCTATTCCCGCAGCAAAAAGGTCGGTATGGGCCAGCAGGTTGGCTACCATGAAAGCTCCGTAAGAATGCCCGGCAACCCCGATTCTTTCGCGGTCTGCAATACCAAGCTCAACCAGCTTGTCGACCGCTGCCCGGGCCCCGGCGGTAATCTGTTCAACAAAAGTGTCGTTGGCGGTAAGCGGGTCGCCAACCACTGGTATTTCTGCATTGTCGAGAACCGCATACCCGCGCAGAACGAAGAATAGCACCGAAATGCCGGATATTCGCGCATATTGATTGGTTGCGGTGCGAACCTGACCTGCCGTTTTAATGTCGGTATATTCACGCGGATAGGCCCAGACGACCGTCGGGTAACGCTGTCCCGGCTTGTAGTCGATCGGGTAGTATAGTGTTCCCGACAGGGGCACGCCATCTTCACGCTGATACTTTATCAGTTCTTTTTTAACTTTTTTCAATTCGGGTGCGGGGGCGGGATAAGCCGTCAACTCTACAGGCTCAGCGGCTTTTCGATCTTTGATCTCTCTGAGAAAAAAGTTTCTCGGGTTTTCAACATCTTCGCGGGAGGTAATTACAGCATCGCGACTGTTTGACGAAAAATCCACAAAACTTTCCAGGGCTTCCAGACCTGATCTGAAGATTTCCTGTTTTTCGCCGGTATTGATGTTGTAACGGCGTAGAAATGGCTGGTAACCGTCAGGAGTGGCGCCTCTTCCTTCAAGATAAACCCAGGCATCTTCTTCGAGTATTGCCAGGCTTTGCCCGTCTGGTTTTGTATAGTAAACCAGATTTCCTTCATCCTGATACTGGTCGTAGTAATTGCGCGAAAAAATTTCCTTTGACTCAGAAGCAGCGTTGGTTTTAGCCATGTCGATAAGACGGCCTTTGATCCAGCGGGTGTCACGGTCGTAATCCCAGATCAGGGCCATGTTTTCGCGATCTAAGAAATCAAGGCCACTGTAGCGCATCGGTAGCCGAATAATTTCGCGCTCCGGTTTATCGAATGGCGCGTCCAAAATTTTCAGCACATCACGGAAATCTGCTTTGCGATTGGGGTCGCCCCCATCGAGTGCCTCTATCCAGCAGAGGCTGGCAGGCTTAAGACGCTGCCAGAAGGGGTTGCGCATTCCTTCTTGCACGCCTTCAATGGGAATTTCTTCGCCGGGAGGCAATTGGGCAAGAAGTTTCAGCAGCTTTCCATCTGCATTCCAGATCTCGTAGCGATGAGCAAATTGGCTGTGAGGAACAATGCGTGAAAATGGCTGTTCAAGAATTTTAACCAGGTGATAATTTTCATCGGGCGAGGAGGTGAAACTGGTTATCAGGCCAGGTGTGCCGATTTGTCTGACCTGGTTGTTATTTATGTCGATTTCGACAATCTGACAGGTGGCATAATATTCGAAAAGTCTTTCATCATAACTCGTATGAAGAAGGTCTTGATAGGTGCGAACCCTGCATACGCTGCCTGAGGTTTCCTGAATTTCCGGGGATTCTGGAATCAACGGTGGGGCAGGGGGTTGACCGCGGTTTTCGATAGTCAACGGAATAAAAACACGCTTACTGTCTTGGCTCCACCAGAATGGGCCCAATAATACCGAATTGATTCTGGCCGGTCCGATTGGTTTGCCTGCCATTTTATTCGGGTCAAACAGCCATACCTGGCAGCCATCGGGCTTATAATTGGCCGACAAAAAATATCTGCCATCTGGTGACCAGGTGGGATAACCGAATCTGGCACCCTCAGGCAGTTCAAAGTCTTTTATTTCGCGGGTTTCCAGGTCGAGCAGTCTGATTTTGACTACATAATAGCTGCGATGTGGAATATTGAATCGGGTCAGAATTCTAACGCCAGCAAGCTTTGCCATTGGCTCTGCCAGGTCTGCCAGCGAGAGCTGGGAAGTGTATTCAACCAGCAACGCGGTTTTTCCTGCCGGATTAACTGAAATTTGTGGTGGATTAGGGGTATCAACTATGTCGACAATCCTTTTTTCGGGTAAACGGTAACCTTCGCTGGCCATAATTTTAAAATCTGCGGATAAAACCGCAACCAACAGCATTATCAGCAGGCTGGTCAGTGCTTCCTTTCGCATCTTTTTTTGTTCCTTTCAGGGTTTTGTTCATACTAGAACAATTATCCTTGAAAGGCAATTTACTTGTAAGGAAATCAGGTTTCAGGCTCTTTTCCTTCGCTCCCGGCCCCAGATGAAATAAATCAACAGACCGACCGGTCCGGTAAAAAAAATCAGGGTCAGCCAGGCAAACCGGTTTGAACGGCAGCTGCCATCAACACCGGCAAACAGCAGGGCAATTGTCTGAAATGAAAAGGCAATTGCCAGATATACATTCAAATACAGACCGAAAGCGCCCATAACTGTTTCTCCTGAATCTTAATCAGCCCAGATTGTTGGCCTGCAGCCATCTTTCAGCGTCAAGCGCGGCGCTACATCCGGTGCCGGCGGCCGAAATGGCCTGGCGATAATGGGGGTCGATGACATCGCCACAGGCAAAAACACCCTCAACACTGGTTGCAGTAGATGGATGCCTGACCTTGATGTAGCCCTTTTCATCCAATTCAAGCGCGCCTTGCATGAAAGCGGTGTTTGGGGTATGCCCGATGGCCATGAAAAGACCGCGACAGGGGTAGTCAGAAATTTCACCGGTGATTGCGTTTTTGGTTCTGATGCCTTCCATAAGCTGAGAACCATAAATTTCTTCGATAACCGAATCGAGAATCATCTGAATCTTGGGGTTTTCAAAGGCCCGGTTCTGCATAGCCCTGCTGGCTCTGAATTCTTTGCGGCGGTGCACCAGAAGAACTTTTGAGGCAAAACGGGTAAGAAAAGTGGCTTCTTCAATAGCCGAATCGCCGCCGCCAATAACAGCAATCTGCTGATTGCGGAAAATCGGCAGTGCGCCATCGCAGGTTGCGCAGGCCGAAACGCCCTTTCCCCAGAAGGTCTTTACACTGGGAAGATCGAGTATGCGGGCACTGGCACCGGTTGCAAGAATAAGCGCGTGGGTTGCCAGGGTTCTGCTTGAATTGCTGATAGTAAAAGGCTTTGAAGAAAAATCAACCCGGTCAATGTCTTCGAGAATGAATTCGGTGCCGAAGCGTTCAGCCTGCTTGCGCATGTTGGCAATCAACATCGGGCCATCGATACCTTCGGGAAAACCGGGGAAGTTTTCGACTTCGGTGGTGGTCATCAGCTGGCCGCCTGCCTGCCCGCCCTTCATGAAACCTTCTATTACAACTGGCTGTAGCCCGGCACGTGCTGTATAGATTGCTGCCGTGAGCCCGGCAGGTCCAGATCCGATTATTACAATTTTCTTTGCCATATTTGACTCCTGAAATTTATTTGAGCTGAATTATACTCAAAATACCATCTGATTTAAAGCGGTAACCAGATTGCTTAAATTAATTTCCAGAAAAAAACGGGGGTACATTGACGCTTTGCCGTTCGATTCCTATAATTATAGAAAAATCGACTCTTTCGACCACTGGAGGTCGCTATGAAACATAACTACAGTCTGAAAGCAGCTCTTATGACCATGGCCTGCCTGATGATGCTGGCGTTCTTTCTAAAGAATACTGCCGAAGCCACATTACAGGAAGACCTTGATCGCTACCGCTGGGAGTATGAAAATCTCTACAAGCAATACAGCGAATCGTTGAAACAGAATGTCAACTCTGCTTCAGCAGAAATGGCCAAAAAGGTTCAGATTGCCAAACGGCAGTATGATGAAGCTCTGGCCAGGTTCAAAATGTCGCAGACCACAAAAGACAAAATCAAACAGACTGCCGACAAAGTTGCTGACACCATAGGCCGCGTTTTCTCGACCGGCAGTGCATCTTCACCGACAGAACCGGACTATATTGCCCACGAGCTGCCTGGTTATGCAACCATGCCCATCAGCATCGATGGTGATAACTATTGCGGCCAGTTTGCCATGACTTCAGTTCTTAACGGCATGGGAATTCCCACCGGAGCTCAGGATATCTACCAACAGACCAATCCCGCCGGCATTTTTACTGCACCTCCAACCATCGTGGAAACTCTTCGCATGAGAGGTCTCGATGCGACAGAAAGACATAATTGCAGCATCGATGACATCGTTAAAAAAATCGACGCGGGAAAACCCGCCCTGGTTTTGATGAACTCAGGCAGTGGAACTCCTCATTGGGTGGCAGTTTTTGGCTACAAAACCAGCAGTTCCGGTCAGGTGAAATCTCTTACCCTTCGTGATTCTTACTGGGGCAGCAAAGGGCCCTGCGACATGGATGCCACTCGCTTTAAAGAACTCTGGAATGCTCCGCTTGGCAGTAAATTTCCCGGAAACCTCGCCGGTTACAAAAGTCTGATGATTGATATTGGTGATGTGGGCGAAAAGCAGAAATCACCACATCTGGCCAATTTCAATTTCTGGACTGCAACTGAAGACAACCTCTCTTCGGGTATCAACGACATCGTAACCGGGTTCAAAAACCTTTCACCGACCCAGTTCGCCGGTGGTCTTGCCAAGTCAATACTTGGAATTCCCGGTGCGGTTCTTGGCCTGAGTGGAAACGGTTTTTCAACTCTCGGTAAAAAACTGACCGATTACGGCAAAGAGCGCTTCAAACAGGATGGTTTCGGTAACAAACTGCCTGGTGGCGTTTCAGTCGTAGCCGGCGGCGTTTCAAAGGCCGTGGGCTGGGTGGGTAAAGCTGCTGGAAACGTTGCTTCGAGTGCAGCTTCAATGACTGGAAATTTGTTCAAAAAACTGGGATACGTTTTCCGATAAAGTTCAAACGATTTATTGAATCATAAAAGGAGAGCCTGTTTTTCAGGCTCCTTTTTTATGCAAAAAATTCTTTCAGTGGGCCGAACCTGTTGCAGCCTTCGCAGCCAGTAGACCGGTCAGACCAAATATAACCGAACCGCCGATAAGCTTAAGAAACGGAACTCTTGCCATGCTTTTTACCGCAAGAAAAAAAGCGAAAACTGCAATACCTACACCGGTGAAGGCAAAAAACCAGAGCATCGATCTTCTCCTTATTTAAAATGCTTTTTTAAACTGATTGCTTCGGGCCAGGTCGATATAATATTCAGCGCCTGCTCGATTTGATTCTGAGCTGTCTTTTTGTCTTTCTTTTCAAGAATTCTTGCCAGATTGAAGTGGGCAAAAGCCTTGGTATATGAAGGTTTTAAAGATTCAAGCAGATCCTTAAGTTCACCAGCATTGCCTTTCTCAAGAGAAGAAAAAGCCGCCCTGTTAACTTTGAGCATTTCAATTATATTCTTTCCGGGAATCTCAATGGTTTCACCCGGTCTGGTTTCTGCCTTCAAACTGTCTTTGCTTGCTGATAATCGGTTAATTATCAGCGTGCATGCAGCAGCTGCCGATTTGAACTGGCCGGTTTCAGCTGCCCTGTTCATTGCTTTTAACGATTCGGCAATGATTCCCGTAGAAAACCTTTCTCTTGGCAGCCATAAGTATAAGGTTCCTGCCGGGGTTGGTGTCAGCGAAAAAGTCATTTCAGGGGGCAATGAAATTGCCAGGTCATTTGAAATAACTATTGGGATCGATCGCCCAAGTTTGATTGGATGATTGAGATGGGCTGCTTCATCTCTAAGTATCTCTACAGTTAATGGTTTATCTTTCATTCTGGCAATCTGCTGGAGAAGACCATCGGAATCCGGGCGGGCCTGCAGGTCGAAATCAAGCCAGCCATGTGCCGGCCCTTTCACCGTAAGCCGAAAAAGGAAAACCGCACTCTCGCCCGCTTTTAAAAGTTTTCTGCTCTTTGCCTCTTTTTGCCCCGCTGCATCAAGTTGCTGTGACAGTGAACAACTTACCTGATGCAGGTCGGTGTTGATCGCACGCAGGGTTGCTCTGACCACAAGAATGCCATTTTCAGGCGACCAGTCAGCAATGCCAAATTCGGTCTTCTGCCATTCAGGCAAGTTGACGTCAGGGCTCACGGCAAAAATGCCCGAAGCAAAAAACACAAAATAAAAAATTAGAAGCAGTGGTCTTATCGGCATGATTTTCTCCTGAATAACTTGTCACAATTTACCACCAACCGCCAGATCGGGTAAAGGTTTTATTTGTGGTCTTACCGCCAGCAAAAGAGCCGCAAAAATCAGTGCAATACCAATGAAACCTGCTGAGCCGGGCTTTTCGCCAAACAGAAAAAAAGACAAAATCGCCCCCGAAACCGGCTGCAGATAAATCAGAAAACTGGCCGTAGAAACTGGGATCACCTTCAGTGCACTGTTCCACAGTGAGTAGGTGATCACCGAATTCATTATCGCGAGATATAAGAGAATCAGTATCGATTTCTGATTCCACAGCCCGGGCCCTTTGAGCATTGCTTCCATAATCGCAAAAGGCAGCAGCATCAAGGCGCCAAGGGAAAAGGTGTCGCGGCAGATGGTCGGCCAGGCATACCTCTCGCTCAGCTTTTTCCCCACAATTCCATACATCGCCCATGAAAACTGGGGAATCAGGGTTAACAGGCATCCCACAAGAATTTTCCAGCCGGGAAGATCCGTGCTCGACCCGCTCAAATCGCTGCTCAACAACCAAAGACCGCACATCGCGGAGCCGATTGAAATGAAGTGCCGCAGCAACATAGGCTCGGCAAGAAGAAAGGCGGCAAGAATGACGGTAAAAAGCGGAGGCGTGCCCGAAAGAACAGATGCCGCAATTCCCGGTGCCCAGATCAGACCGAAATTCATGCCGAGAATCAGAACAAAAGCGCCCCAGAATGCCAGTTCGAAAAAGATACGTCGGTCTCCATCTTCAACTCCGGTCATCGGCAGGCTGCGGGTAACCAGCATAAACACGAATGCAGCAATGCTGAACCGGTAAAACCCCAGGATTATCGGTGGAGTGTCTAATAAAACCAGTTTGGTGAGCGGATAAGCAGCGCCCCAGATGCCTGCTGCGACTGCCACCCGTATTGAGCCGTTAATCAGTTCTTTGGTCATCTGAACTCGATGAATGAAAGGATCGTTTTGCCTCGTCCACCTTAGCTAATCTAGCAGATTGAATGACAATTCTCAATTGCCGATTTTAAAAAAAACAGCTATGGACGTACTTCAAAGTAATTCTTATAATTAGTTCATAATTACATCGCCACACAGGGAGAAAAGCGTAGATGAAGCTCAAAAGAGGCCGACAGTTTTCCTGGTTGATCGCCTTTTTGCTTGTAATTTCAATGGCTCTGCCCGCCGTCGCCGGAGAGTTGAACCTGGTTTACGAACAGGTGGTAAAAGATTCTTACGGCAATGCGATCGGCTATCGAACCACCAGAATTAACTCGATCAATGATCTGCCCTATGGTTCGCCATGGCGCGATTACCTGAATCAGAAGCTACCTGACGGCAAAACAATTTACGAATATGTAAAAAACACCGCCCCATACCTTTCCAGACCACTTAATTTTACGATCAGTGATCGCAGCGGTGTTTCTTTTTCTTCAAAAGATTATTACAGTTATAACCTGAATGTTTATGAATATGTAACCAGGTTCAGCAACAACGAAAGCAAAACTTTCCTTTTTCTCCACGAATTTGGCCACATTGCCATGCTTAATTCTTACCCCCCGAACTATGATTTCGTGGGACTTGATTATGGCACAGACAATCGTCATTACCTTGACGAGATCCTTCCTAATGCCAATACCGCATGGATTGAAGGCTGGGCAAACGGATTCGCCGCCAACCGAAACAATGGCAAGGTTTTCACTCTCGACATGAACAGCAGTTCCGTTGTTTCATTTCTGCAGAACAACAGTTTCGAAGAAATGAGTCGCAATGAGCTTTTCGTATGCAAAATTGTCTATGATTCATTTAGCCGCATCAGCTCGGGCAAAGCCAAGGCATTCAATACAATTGCCAAAACCGGCCCACATTACTCTCTTAAAGATTTCTGTCGTGGCTTTTCAAGACTTTACCCCGCCGATAAAACCGCCCTGGCAAAACTGCTGGTCGATAACAGCTCAGGTAAAATCAGCCTGAATGAAATTCTCGATTACGTTAACGGCGGGTCTCGAACCGTCAGTAGAGATCTTTACAACTATCTGGTTTCTGCCGGCAAAATCAAATCGGGCACCACCCAGACTTCGAGCACCAGTTCCCAGAATTCATCATTTTCAGGCTCAATCTGGAACAGAATTCTCAGCTGGTTCTCAGGCCTGTTCAATAGCAGCAATTCCACCCCGGTGGCAGCTGCCCCCGCCGCCTCAGTGGAAATCAGCAACGCCGATGTCGCAGCTCCCGCCACTGTTCCTGCCGGCGCGGCTGCTCCAGAATTGCCCGGTGGTCAGCTTGATAGCTCAATTTCATCGATTAATGATCTGTCAACAGCCCAGGAAGCATATTATAAAGCCTTTGCCGAATACAACCGTCTGTTTGCCGCCAAAGGCCAGCAGAACCAGGAAGTAAAAAACGCAATGCTCAAGCTACAGCAGGCCAAAGCCAGGGTCAAAGAACTGTGCGAACAGCTGAGTCGCTGATCAGACCAACTTAAGTTAGTATAATACAAACCGGCTCCTGGACTTCTCCGGGAGCCGGTTTAAAATTTTATTTAAAGGCGCGTTGAAAATTATGCTTCCGTCATCGCCCGACGAGCTTTTGCCCTGAATCGGGCGATCCACAATTAACAGCTTTTATCGAAGATGCCCCGATCAAGTTTCATCTTTTTCTTTGGCCCCGCCTTCTCCTTTTTTGCGCAAAGTCGGGAAAAGAATGACATCGCGAATCGAAGATGAATTGGTAAGCAGCATTACCACACGGTCGATGCCGATACCCAATCCACCTGCCGGCGGCATGCCGTAGCGTAGTGCATTTATATAGTCGGAATCCATCTGGTGAGCTTCGTCGTCGCCGGCATCGCGCTGTCGCAACTGGTCTTCAAAGCGCTGCCTCTGATCTTCGGGGTCATTGAGTTCAGAGAAGGCATTGCCGATTTCTCTGCCGTAGATGAACAGTTCAAATCGATCGACAGTAAGCGGATCACGGGCATTAGCTTTGGCTAACGGTGAGGTTTCGCGGGGGTACCCGATGACGAAGGTTGGGGCGATCAGAGTTGCTTCAACCTTTTCTTCGAAAATTTTCACGATTATTTTGGCGGAGCTGTCATTGTTTTCTACATGTACGCCGGATTTGGCTGCCTGGATTGCGGCAAGATCACGATCGCACGAGTAGCTGAGCTCTTGGCAACCGGTTGCTTCTCTGACCAGATCAAGCATGTAGGCTCGTTTCCAGGGGCCTTTGAAGCTCAATACCTTTTCTTCATAAGGAATCTGCAGGTCAGGGTAGAGCTTTGATGCGGCATGAACAATTACATCTTCGGCCAACTGCATGACCGTTTCCATGTCACCGTAGGCCTGGTAAACTTCCATCATTGTGAATTCGGGATTATGCTTGATCGAGATGCCCTCGTTTCTGAAGTTACGGTTAATTTCAAATACTTTTTCGAATCCGCCGACCAGCAGACGCTTTAAATAAAGCTCAGGGGCTATTCTGAGATATAATTCCATGTCAAGAGCATTGTGGTGCGTGATAAATGGCCGGGCAGCCGCGCCGCCGGCTACCGGGTGCATCATCGGGGTTTCAACTTCAAGAAAGCCCTTGCTGGTCATGAATTCACGAATGCTCTGAATAATCTGGCTTCTTTTTATAAAGGTTTCGCGAACTTCGGGGTTGGCAATCATGTCAACGTAGCGCTGGCGATAGCGCATTTCTACATCGGTCAGGCCATGCCACTTTTCGGGAGGAGGATTCACTGCTTTCGAAAGAATGGTCAGCTTTTCGACGCGCACGGATATTTCACCGGTCCTGGTGCGGAATGCCGGGCCTTCGGCGCCGACGATGTCCCCGGCGTAAAGTCTTTTAACCATTGAGAAGTTTTCTTCACCGATTACATCTTTGCGAATGTAAAGCTGAATTTTGTCTGTCTGGTCAACTATATGGCAAAATGCAGTTTTTCCCTGGTCGCGTTTGGTCAGAATTCGACCGGCAATCTTCACCTGGCTCGTCATAAAATGCTCTTTTTCTTCGACCTTGGCTTCTTCGACTTCAAAAAAATGTTTAACTTCCATGGCGCTGTGAGTGCGGTCGTATCTTGAGCCATAGGGATCAAAACCCTCTTTGCGCAAATCATTTATTATCTGTAAGCGTTGTTCCTGAACCTGGTTTAGCTGCAGTTCATCCATAAATTTTCCCTTCAAGCATAAATTAAAAAGGAGCGAATCCGGCTGAACCAGTTCGCCCCTTTTGTCGTTCAAAATCAGTTTGATACGGTTCTTACGCTAACGGCCAACGGCCCTTTGGGCCCGAGTTCGAGCTGAAATTCAACTTCCTGACCTTCGCGCAGGGTTTTATAACCGTCGCCCTCGATCTGTTTGTAATGAACAAAAATGTCTTTGCCATCAGAAGCTTCGATAAAGCCGTAACCCTTGACGTTGTCAAACCACTTAACGCGACTTTGCATAATACTTAACTCCATATTGTATCTGAATCTATGACCTTGCAGCGCAGAGCAAAATCTGATGGCGCAAGAATACCACAAGCACCAGTCAGGATGCAATAGTCTTGCAATTTTTCATTTTTGCGCCAGTTCGAACCTGCGCATCATGATATGGGTCCAGGCAATGCTAATTGCATCAGCCTCGTTGTCGTCTTTAACCTTAATATTGAATTCAGACTGAATCCAATGCACCACGTCCTCTTTGCTGGCGTTTCCAAATCCAGTTACGGCCTGCTTCACCTGTCTGGCGGCATAGAAAAATACTGGAATGTTTTTTTCTGCAGCACACAGGCGGGCTACCCCACGCAGTTCACCCAGAGAAATCGGAGTTTTTCTCGAAGTTTTCGCTGGCAGGAAAACGTCTTCAATTGCCATTTCTGTTGGTTGATAGCGGTTGATTGCTTCAACCAGAAGATTGCGAAGGTTAAGAAGTCGCTCCTGCGGGTCGCCATGCGAAAGCTTGCGGCTCATACTGAATAAAAGCCGATTTGTTTGTGTGTCAACTATACTTAATCCCAGTTTTTCAGCGAGATCCAGCCCAATAACCGTGCCTCTCACTCCTGGTCTTTCCGTTCCTGTGAATTCTTTTTCAACTGTTCGTCACTGGGAAACAGAACAACCGATACGCCGCTCGATACGCCACCGGCCAATCCGGCCAGGATGACCGAATTATTACCGGTATATTCGGCGTAAAGCAAAACTGGAAACATGACACAGAACATGAAAATCATGCGGTGGATCATGTATTTGGGCAGACGGCTCATCGATTGATTCCTGGATTATCCTGACCTGGCGCACGCCTGGGTTTTCGGTGCTGCCCCGGCCGATTTCCCGGTTTTCTTCTGCGATTATTGTTGGGATTTTTCGGGTTTCCATTGCTCGGTTGATTATTTTTAGCATGGGATTTTTTCGGGGGAACGTGATTGGTCTGAATATGCTTTTCTGATAAAAACTTTGTGGGAGGGCGATAGCTGTCTTCTTCAAATTCATCAGCCTCTTCAACCTTCGGAAGGGCAACTGGCTGAGAATTTGTTTTTTCTACTTCATGACGGCTCATGGCAAGAGCAAGTCTGATTGAATCAATGTCTTCGTCAACCTGACCACCAAAGAACTCAAAGTTTCGATGAAATGCTTCATCGCAGTCATTGAATCTTTTTTTATCAGACCGTTCTGAAGGAATTTCAAGCTCTTCGCGAACTTCATTTTCGATAGCAACTTCAGCTGGTCTAAAGCCTTCATCGATTACCGGCATGGACGATGAAATTTCTTGTTCTGCGCCGTGAGGTGGAACTTCTTCTAAAGCCATTTGTGGTAAAACCGGCTGTCTTTGCTGTTTCCTTGGCATTTCTTCTCGTCTGGGGTGTGGTTGATGCTTTTTCTCGTGGCTTTGTGGCTGTGGTTCAGCCTTGACTTCCGGTTGCTCAACCGGCCTGGCCGTGGCTTCATTTCCTGGCTCTGCTCTAAAGGCTTCTTTTTTGGCTTCAGCCATTACCCTGGCATCATTAACGAAAGCCTGCGGCAAAAACGCATTCAGGTTAAATTCCTGGGCAGGAAGATTCAAAGCCCTGGAAAGCTGGTTGCGCAGCAGATAAATTTCCTCTTCACTCCAATCAGCCTGAGGAACAAGGTGTTTGAGTTTCTTTTGAGCATTGTCGATCCGCAATTTTTCATAGTTGCCTGCCATAATGCCCTGGAAAATCCCAAGCTCATCAAGTATTTCAAGCGGATATTGGGTTTCTTTTTCTCCCTCAAAACCACATCTTTCAAGAAGCTGATTAAGGGTGGTAAAAACCGCAAGCCTTGACTTCAAACCATCCTGACTGCTGCGGAATTCTTTGAGAAAAAGACTGCGCAGGTATTCGAACGGCGGAGTCTGGCTGAAGCAGGCGAGAAATTTTCTCAGTGCCTTTTTGTGGCGTTCAGAGGCTTTTTTTATCTCATCAGCAAGATTAGTTTCTTTTGAAAAAATTGCAGAAATAACTTCTTCAGCCTGACTGGTATAGGATTCAACCGTCTTGAACCTGCGACTGAGAACTTCGCCGGCTTTGCCCTGATAAATCGTTGAAAGTATGATCAGGTAAAAATGAACGTTTGGATCCATGATTTCACGTTCAATCCAGCGCCAGAGACCTTTGCGGATATATTTGTTCTTGCGCTTGTGCATGGTTGAGAGGCATTCATGAACAATAGCTTCCTTGAGAGCAAACAACAATTCCTGTGAAACTCCCTGAACGGGCTTTGCGCCCTTTTCTGAAGCCGGGATTGCCTGTTTGTTCGCAGGCGCTTCAGATCTTTCTGGAGCAGGCCTTGGTTCGCGCGGCATAATTCTTTCAAGCTGAACTTCAATGATTGGACAGCGAATTCTCGAAGAGCTTGCTGAAATGGTTTCTGTGCCTTTCCTGATCAGAACTATCGCTTTCTTGATTCTCGTTGCCGGAATGTTCTGCATTTTTTGAAAAGCCTTGGCTTTGGCGGGTAAAGCATACTTTTGCCCATGCCCAAGATGGGGGATTGAAAGATCGATAAGAGTATAAGTCGGTTTTTTCCCTTCGTTGGCAACAAAAATCAGGTCAACCGACCCGTTTTCTTCGTCAAGGGCATACCGGGTTTGCCAGATTTTCCAATCGCCGGGATTGACTCTTGATTTCAGGGCGTCCGCAATAATTTTCTCATGAGCCTTAAGGCCATCAATTATGCGGGAAAAATCGCCCTGGTTCTGGTTCTTTTCGGGGGAACCGTTGTTTTCGCTTTTTCTAGCTCGTTTAATCACAAATATCTCCGTGTTTCTGGGCATTTGAAAGTGGCCCAATAAGTCAGGTCAGAACTTAAAGTCTGCCTTTTGCAGATTGGTGGCTCTGCGTGCCATGCCCCATTCGAAATCCTGAAATTATCTCTTTGGGGTCGTAAACGAAATGACCTGGTGCAGACCCAGCAAATTGGAAGGCTCGATTCGCAGGTTTTCAGCGCCCAATTTTCTGATAACGCCAAGAAGATCGCGATCCAGAGTGAACAGGCCTATGCCAGAAAAAATCGGGTGGAATAAGGACAATTAAAACATATGCTGCAATAATACAGTCGAAAGAGTTGTCGGTAAAAGCCATCTTCTGCATTCATCCAACTTTTTTCGCGATTCTTTCAGCATGCCCACGCTGTAATCAAAGGCGGTCAAATTAATTCCCTCAGGAGGGAAGTCGAGACTAAGTCCAGTGCCTATGCCTATTTCAAGTATTTTTTCCCCGGACCGGAGTCTAAGGATTTCAACAGCCTTTTTGCGTCCCGATTCAAGCAGCGGCCGGCATACAAAGTCATAGGCCAAGCTGAAGCGGTCATTAGGTGTTTTGAATACTCTGTAAACTGGACAAGCTCCACTCCCATAACGGAAGGTTACCTTTCTGACGATTCCATTTATATCATAATCAATGCAATGTTGCAAATTTTTAACAGGGTTTTGCTGCAGGTAGTTGTGGACAAGGCGGCGTAAGCTCTGTTAGACTTTAACATTGGGTATGCCCCTTCAAGTCCATTCCAGGGAAACCCAGTCTTGGTAAAATTCTGCTAAGGAAACCAGCATGGTCAGACCGCTATATCCGCCACAAAAAAAGGCGCCTCCACCGCCACCCCCTCTATGGAAAAATCCGCAGCTGGTTGGTGCGGCTGCTATTATTGGCGCTCTTGCAATAGTTTTTGTTTACCATTTTTTCAGCTCCGGCATCATCGACCCCGAAGCCTTGCCTACCGGAAAGCAATCTTCAGGCGTATTTTCATTTCTTAAGCCTTCCAAATACTTCAAATCTGAGGCAAAAACCGCGGATATTCAGAAACAGCAGCTTGAAAAAATGGGGATTAACCAGACTGCTCAAGCCCTGAAAAATGAGATTCAGGCAAAAGACCTGCGTGAAGAGCGCCGGATACTGGCGATGAGAAAATACGAGGCTTCTCGTGAGACCTCAGAAAAACGCCAGCTGGAAAAGGAGGAATTGCGCAGAAAGCTTTCAACGCCAACTTCCATGCAGCTAAAAGATGCCTTTTCAGCCCTTGAAGCGTCTGACAACCTCGGAATTATGAAGCTGGAAAGACTTCTTGAAGAAAAGCTTTTGAGTCAGGGAGCAAGCCGCGAAGATCTTGATGTTCTGATTTTCGCCTATGATTCCCTCGCCAGGGTGTATGAAGAAAAAAACATGTATGATAAGGCGAAAGAGGCTTATGTCAATTCATTCAAACTTATGAAAAAACGGGCCCCCGACGAACAGGGACCCGACTGGGACAGCGCAATAGGGAATGTTGAACAGATGAATACTACAGTTCGTAACAATTGAGAATGCAGTTTTCGTTGAGTGGAATATGATTAGATATCAGACTTGCAACATCAGCTACCGGACGCATGATTACGAAACGTCTGGTCTCTCCAGGCTGCAACTCTTTTTCGTCATGTTTGAGCAGATTTACCAGTTCAGAATTGTTCAGCCTCGAATCGGCGAAACTGGGGAAAATTCTTAGATGCTTAACTACCTGGTCTTTGGTATTGACAACGTAACCGCCAATGTAAAGGTTTTTCCGGTCGATTCTTATGCCGGTCTTTTTTACAACAACAGGGTTCGCCGAAACTTCAGGCAGTCTGACGTAATTACCGTCAATCTTTTTGAAAGCGAACGCTTTGCCGGTCTGCAGGGCTTGCGTGGTTTTGCGTGCAGCCTGAGCGAAATGACTGTTAAAGGACAGGGCCATGAGTGACGCAAAAATAAGACCGAAATGCTTTTTGTTTACCTTCATTTGTTTACCTCGAAAACATTCTGTTTCGAGAAATCCATCGGCAGATTAATGGAAGGAGTTTACCTGTTTTGCAGATAAAATTTTCTGGTTCAGTGAATCGAGGTTTAACTCTCGTTGAAATACTCGTTGCCCTTTCGGTGGCCTCACTGGTTATGCTGCCGATTATTCTGCTCTTCGGCGTTTCTGAAAAGGTAACCTACAAGAGCATTAATGAAGTGGTGGCATGTAATCTTGCTTTACAGAA
This sequence comes from Candidatus Methylomirabilis sp., assembly GCA_020722725.1. Classification (GTDB taxonomy): domain Bacteria; phylum Muiribacteriota; class Ozemobacteria; order Ozemobacterales; family Ozemobacteraceae; genus DYKG01. The sequence goes on along the minus strand of DYKG01000016.1, from coordinate 38,797 downwards.
GGTGGAAGAACTCAAAAGCAGGCCATTTGAAGAACTGCGCAAAATTATCGAGCTCGATGCCGTCGATCCTGCCGAAGGGCCGTTTAAAGAAGTTATTCTTCCCCTCGAACTGAACGGGGTCTGGAACTCTCCAGGCGTCGAATATGCCCGGGAAACCAGAATTTCATTTTATCCCTTCGTCGATCCCGACCCCTCCAGACCTGATTTTGAATTGCAAAAAAGAAGAATTCGCATCAGAGTGCTGGTTCGGTTCATCGAGGCCGCTTCAGGTCAGAAAAAGAACGAAAAAACTTTTGAACTCGCTACTATTCTTGGCGATGAAACGCTTGGGGCCGGGTTGAATGCCTCCTTCCCAATGAACATCGGTACTCCCTGAGGTAATCAAATGAATTTTGGAAAAATAAAACGGGCAAAATCATCAGCGGGCTTCACTCTTGTTGAAGTCATGATTTCTTTTCTGATTCTTGGAATCGTGCTGGCAATCGGCTACACCTTTATCGATCGCACCTTTGTCAGCCTCGACCGCCAGAAACAGTCACTCGATACTCTTCATGAGGCCAGAAACTTTCTCATGGTCATTGAGCGCGACCTGAGAGAAATGACCAGGGTGGTTGAAATTGATACCATCTTCAAATCCAGTCTTTTCGACGAGGAAAACGCTCTGCTGTATAAAGTGGTTTTCGAGATCCCTTCGAGGAAGGGCTCGGGTTTTCAGCTGGTCACCTACACCTATGAAGGCCCGGAAAAACACCGCGATAACCCAAATCAGCAGAAGGTGATCTATCGCCAGGTTGAAGGCGAAATCAAAAAAGCTCTGATCAGCAAGCAGCTCAACTATCTTAAGGTCTGGGGCACCGATGGAACCATCTTCCGCAATCGGCACGTCGATGAAAGCCTTATCGATTATCGCAATTATCTGGCTCCACACTACTATCACCCTTCAAACCCAACAGCCAACGGTTTGCGGGAACTTGAGAAAATCAGAGGTATTGAAATTCAGCTGTCAATGCATGAACTTTTCGATTCAACCAATAAACCGGTTAAACAAAGAACTTTCGTTACCAGAATTTACCCCAGAATTCTTAATGCAAAATATGAATAAAACTGATATTCTGTCGCAGTCATATCGACCACAGTCAAGGAGACAACAGTGAAAACCGCAATCATCAGGCAGAAATTTCTCGATTTTTTTGGCAAAAAACAGCACAAAGTTGAAAAATCAGCGCCGCTAATTCCGCAGGATGACCCGACCCTGTTATTTATCAGTGCCGGCATGGCGCCCTTTAAACCATATTTTCTCGGACTGAAAACCGACATCAGCCGGGCTGCTTCTTGTCAGAAATGCTTTCGTACAACCGACATCGAGAATGTTGGCTACACTGCAAGACATCATACCTTTTTCGAAATGCTTGGAAACTTCAGCTTTGGCGACTATTTTAAAAAGGAAGCAATCGCCTGGGCCTGGGAATTCATTACCAAAGAAATCAATCTTCCCGTTGATAAACTCTATGTTTCGGTGCATCACACCGATGATGAAGCCTGGCAGATCTGGAACCGCGATATCGGAGTGGCTGCCGATCACATCGTAAAACTCGGCGACAAGGATAATTTCTGGACTATCGGCATTGGGCCTTCCGGTCCATGCTCAGAAATCTATATCGATCAGGGCGAGGAAATCGGCTGCAAAAGCCCTGATTGTGCCCCTGGATGCGATTGCCCGCGCTTTCTCGAATTCTGGAACCTTGTATTTACCCAGTATGACAGAGCCGAAGACGGCTCTCTGACACCGCTTGAACGCAAAAATATCGACACTGGTATGGGGCTTGAACGCCTTGCTTCAATTCTTCAAGGCAAGAAAGACAATTTTGAAAACGATGTTTTTAGCGGTATCGTCAAGAAAACCGAAGAAATTACCGGCCGACGCTTCTCTGAACAGGGCAAAATCAGAACTGCACTAAAAGTAGTTTCTGACCATGTTAGAGCCCTTTCTTTCGCCCTGGCCGATGGTGCGCTTCCCGGAAATGAAGGTCGCGGCTATGTTTTGCGCAAAATTCTGCGCCGCGCATCTCGATTTGGCTTCAGCTATCTGGGTCAGGATAAGCCTTTCCTTCACCAAATCGTTCCCACGGTAGCTGAAATTATGGCCTATTATCCCGAAGTCAAAGAAAATGCCGATCACATCATTCGCGTGGTGAAAAACGAAGAAGAAAGATTTCTGCAGACCCTCAAAACCGGTAGTGAAATACTCAACCAACACCTCGACGAGCTTAGAAAAGCTGGTAATTCAACCCTGACGGGCGAAAAGGCATTTTTGCTTCATGATACTTACGGGTTCCCACTCGACCTGACCCGTGAAATCTGCCGCGAACAGAATCTGCTGGTTGACGAAGACGGCTTTAACGTCGAACTCGAAAAGCAGAGACAGCGTGGTCGCGCCAATGTGGTTTCGGCTTTTGTGAACTTCTCTGCAGTTAATCCGGGCGATTACCCGGAAACCATTTTCAGTGGTTATGAAAAAATGCAGGATACTGGAAAGGTTCTGGCAGTCGTTACTGAGGGTGATCAGACAATTGTAATTGTCGATAAAACACCATTTTATGCTGAAGCTGGTGGCCAGGTCGGTGATAACGGCCAGATCGTCTGCGGAAAAGCATTTTTCAACGTAAAAACCACGGAAAAGGCTGAAGGCGTTTATCTCCATATCGGTTCATGGGCTTCGGGCAATACCTTTGCCGCAGGAGCAACTGTCGATCTTATCGTTGACACCAAGACCCGCCGGGCAACCATGCGAAACCACACCGCAACTCACCTGCTGCACAAAGCACTGCAGGAAATCCTTGGTGATCACGTTAAACAGGCTGGTTCATACGTCACCCCAGAGCGCCTGCGCTTTGATTTCACCCACTTTGCATCGATTGGCCCGGATATCATTGCTCAAATCGAAAGCCGGGTTAACGAAAAAATTCTCGATGCTCTCGAAGTAAAAAAACAGGAAATGGCCTATGATGAAGCGGTTAAATCGGGGGCAATGGCTCTTTTTGGTGAAAAATACGGCGACCGGGTGCGGGTAATCAGGGTGGGCGATTACTCGAAGGAACTCTGCGGTGGAACCCATATCAACAACTCTGCCGAAATCGGTCTGCTGACCATTACTTCAGAATCATCTGTTGCAGCTGGAGTCAGGCGTATTGAAGCCGTTTCTGGCAGCAGTTCTCTTGAAATCGTTCACAGTCTAAAACAGTCTGAGCGCGAACTTACCCGACTTCTTGATTGCGAACAAAAGAATCTTCTGCACAAAGCCGAAAAAATTGTCAGCGAAAACCGCGAACTCAAGCGCGAACTGGATAAACTGCGAAAAAGCCAGGCAATGGGCAAAATCGACCAGATCAGGGCCGCTGCCCGGCAGATTTCTGATGTTTCGGTCATTCTTTCGCGCACCGACGATCTCAATGTCGATGAAATGAAAGAGCTTTGTGATGAACTGGTTAGCAACGCACGCGGTAAAACACTTGCCCTTCTTGCAACCGGCGGCGAAAAAGCCGGGTTTGTAATAAAGATCTCCAAAGACCTTGTACAGAAAGGCCTGCACGCTGGAAAAATCATTAAAGAAGTGGCGAAAGTTGCTGGCGGCAGCGGTGGCGGCCGGCCCGACATGGCGACCGCCGGCGGTAAAGATGTTGAAAAAATCGATGAAGCCATGGCTCAGGCAGAACAGCTCATTTCTCAGGCTCTCACCCGATAAAAATGAAAATTCTCGCCATTGACGTCGGCAAAAAAAGAATAGGACTGGCAACCTGTGATCGGCTTGAGATCGCCGCCACGCCTTTTGCCGTAGTTAAGGCTGGAAAAAATGCCATTGATGAAATACTTAAAATTGTCGAAAAAGAACAGGTAGAGGCTATTGTTATTGGCATGCCCGTTTCATTTGACGGCAAAGAACGCGAATCGTGCCAGATGGCACGCTTCTTCAAAAACGAGCTGGCTTCAAAAACCAGCATCGAAATTGAATTTTACGATGAGCGGCTGACCTCGAAAATCGCCGAAAATTCTCTGCTTGAAGGCGGGTTCAGCCGCGAAGAGCGCAAAGGAAAAATCGATGCGGTTGCCGCCTCGATCATTCTGCAGGGTTACATTGATAACCGCAGAATCCGGGGAATTGTCCCATAAATTTATTAAAAGGTAAGGTATTATGAGCAGTTTAAAATACAAATGCGTACTGGTTTGTGAAGATATCCGCCAGGAACTCGGCGGTAGAGTCAGTCTGATGGGCGTTCTCGGATCAAAATTGCTGGTTCAGAGTTTTCCCCTGCCGTTCCCGAAGCTTTGTCTCTTTATTGAATGGGGCGAAATTCAGGGTAGGGTTAATGTAACTCTCAATATTATTCCCCCCGCCGGCGTCGAAATTCCTTCAGTGAAGCCCTCGGCTCCGATTCAAGGACAGCCGGGTCTGGTTGCCAGATCGATGATCGTTCTCAACAATTTTGCGTTTCCCGCACCAGGTACCTATGTTTTCGAGTTCCTTGCCGATGGTAAAGTAGTTGGCAGAGAAAATTTTGAAATTGAAAAATACGAAATGCCGGTTAATACCGCAAATTGAGCTTCACCCAGATTATGAATAACCTCGGAAAGCAGAATTTTGCCGAAGTTCTCGAAGATGCCCTGGCAAGGCCCGAAAGCTTTCAGGCAACCATGAACGGTTTGGTTGCAAACCTCGATCAGGAAAACCTTGAAATGCTTGCGCGTCAGCTCGAGCAGGCTGGGGTTATTTCCAGGCAGCTGATTTCTTCTTTCTTCATCGAAAAACTCGGGGAAAAAGGTGGCGATTTCCTTTCTGCCCGCCTTGATGTTTCCAGGCCCGCCCTTTTCATTGAAGCGGCAAATATTCTCGGGGCTCTTAAATACGAAAAAGCTGTTGACCGGCTGAAAATCGCCCTTGAAAAAAATGTAGCCGAACTGATTCTGCCATCGGTAAAAGCTTTAGCAATGATGAAGCCGTCTAAAAAAGTAGATGACATTCTGGTTAATTTCTATTTTACCCATGAAGATGAAGTCAAACTTTTTTCCAGCATCAGATATCTTCTGCCAAGGCAGCATACACTTGTACATGAAATGCTCGAACGCTACCGAAGTCTCAACGAAAGTCGGCGGATGTGGGTTCTTAAATTTCTTGCAGAAACTGGCAATGACGAGGCCTTACGCTTGTTTTCCGATGAACTCGACATTGCCCCCCTTGAGCGCGGACTCTACTGTATCACCGGCCTGGGAAGAATTCACTGCCCCGAATCGGTTGCCATTCTGGTTAAGCACAGCAAAAACCAGGAGTGGTTTTTGCGAAAAAGAATTGTTGAAGCTCTGGGGCATACTATGCAGGTAGAAGCGGTTGCGCCGATTCTTGAAATGCTTGATGACGACTCGGTACAGGTTCGTGCCGCTGCGGTTGAAAGTCTTTCTAAAGTCGGTAACCTTGCCCCTGACCTTCTTCTGAAAAAGCTTAAATCTTCTTCTGAGCACCTTAAGGTTAATTTGATCAGGGCTATGGGTCAGCTGAAAAATGAAAAATTTCTTGAACCACTCATCGAAGAGCTTAAAGATAGAAAAAGCCTGTTTTTCACCATTGACTCACTGGGAGATCTCGGTTTCTCAAAGGCAGAAGCCTCTTTGCGAAAACTACTGAAAGATAGCGAATGGTTCAATCGCCTGAATGCTCTGGAAGCTCTGGCAAAGCTGAATCTTGAAAATATTGTGCAGATTGCCCAGGAATGCGTTCAGGATGAAAATGACATGGTTCGCAACTCGGCTTCCCGCATCCTGGCTTCCCGGCAGGTTAGCCGTTAAATCAGGCTGGTTTAAGTTCTTCGCCTGTTTTACCGAAAACTATTCGATGGGCGTTCAATAGGATGATAATTTTGTTATCCAGCTTTCCGACCCCCTTCAAGTAGTCGATATCGACACTTTCACTGACTCTTGATGGCGGTTCTATAGACGTTTCAGGCAGTCTTATAACTTCTGCAACAGAATCTACCATGAAGCCGGCTTTAACTTTTTCTTCTTCAAACGACAGAATAATTATCTGATTGTTATTTGATGTGGCAAGAGCAGGAAGTCTCAAGCGTCGCCTGGTATTGATTACCGGAACGATTTCACCGCGCAGGTTGATCACCCCGTCGATATGGATTGGAGCCTTGGGAACCCGGGTGATTGGGGCCATGTTGATTATCGCTTCTACCTGCTGTATTTCAAGAGCATAGGTTTCACCGGCCATGCCAAAGGTAACTAACTGGACAATCTCGATGGCTTCCCTGGTTTCCTCTTCTTCCGATGGGGGAACAGGTCCGCCCGGCCCGGAACCTGAACTGTCATCAGGTGGCAACGGCGGAGCTGCTACTGCAGGGGATGGAGCCGCTAACGGTCTTGCCGCCGGTGGCGGTGCAACATGCACCGGTTCAGCTGCAGGTTCATCTTCACATTCCGGTTCAGGTTCGTGAACCAGAGGGGGAGGGGCTGATGGAGCAGCACTGGCTACCCCGCCCGAATTCATTGATTCTGAGATGTCGATCAGGTCAACCGTTTCTATTTCTGATATTGATTCGATACCCTCTTTGATCTGATCAGCCGATCCATCGGTTATCAGAACCATTTTAAATGAAGAATCGAATTTCTCGTTTTCAAGGTCTTTGACTTCAGGTATCGATTTGACTATATCGCAATGAAAATCATCAAGGGTGCGCAGAACCATGAAAATTCTCGGGCCTTTGAGAAGACAGTCGGAAACCAGCGATATTTTGAGAAGATAGACTTTCTTTCCCTCATCGCCCGCCGATTCCAGGCCTGAAATCTCAAATGCACTAAGACCAAATTCTGCGAAATCAGCACGGCCTGCATTGCCCGCAGTTTTTATTTTTCCGCCACTCTTGGTTGTAACTGGTTTCTCTGTTGCAGGCGCCATGTTTGATGATGGTTTGGAAGAAGCGCTCTGGCCACCTCCAACTGCAGTAAGCTTGGCAGATATGTCGGTTAAATCAATCCCGGAGTCTGTCTGTTCGATACTGTCATTAACCAGCGTTCTTAAAACATCGAAAGTTTCAAAGATAACGTCGACTACTTCAGTGGTGACTGGAATATGGCGGTTTCGCAGCTTGTCGAGAATATTTTCCATCTCATGGGTAAGGTGCGCAATTTTTTCGAAACCCATGGTGGCCGACATGCCTTTCAGGGTATGAGCCGCTCTGAAAATTTCTTCTACTGCATCGAGGTTTGCCGGATTCTGCTCAAGGTTGAGCAGACTCTTGTCCATCATGTCAAGATTTTCCTTGGAACCATCGATGTAGGCTCCCATATATTCGGAAAGATCCAGGTTCAAACCCTCACCTCCAAAAATAAAGTTTTCATTTAAATATTCTGCCCTTTCTGGAAGAACGAAGGAATATCGAGAATCAGTGCTATGCTACCATCGCCGCGCATTGTTGCACCCATGATTCCTGGAATTCCGCCAAGCAGATTGCCCAGAGACTTAATAACGATTTCCTGCTGACCAAGAAGTTCATCGACCATGAATCCTGCCCGTTTTTCACCAGATGAACATACAACTATTGAAATTTCTTCCTCTTTTGCATCGATTGCTTTCAGCTCTTCATCAGTGGTTGGAACGTTTAACACATTTCTCAGTCTGATTATCGGCAGAACATCGCCGCGTAGAAGGGTAACTTCCTGGTGCTGAACAATATTGATGTCATGTTTGGTAATATCCATTGTTTCCTGGACAGAGCCAAGAGGAATGGCAAACATTTCGCGTCCGACTTTTACCATCAAAGCAGGCAGAATAGCTAATGTCAGAGGCAGTTTGATGAAAACTCTGGTGCCCTCGCCAACTTTGGATTCGATTTCAAGAACCCCATTGAGGTCTTCCAGTTTGGCTTTGACTGCGTCCATGCCAACGCCGCGTCCTGAAAGGTCACTGACTTCCTTGGCTGTTGAAAAACCAGGCAGAAAAATTATCTTGATGATTTCTTCTGGCGGCATCTTGCTTATCTGTTCAGCAGAAAAAATGCCGCGTTCAATCGCCAGACGGCCAATAATCGTCGGGTCAACTCCTTTGCCATCGTCTCTGACCTCAATAATTACGTTATTGCCTTCATGCCTGGCGATAAGAGTTATGGTTCCGACCTCTGATTTGCCTTTTGCCACGCGATCTTCAGGAGATTCAATCGCATGATCTACGGCATTTCGAATCAAATGAACCATTGGATCGCCTATTTCATCAATAACCGTTCGGTCCATTTCCGTTTCTTTGCCTTCAACCACAAGGTTGATTTTCTTGTTGAGCTTCTTTGAAAGGTCTCGAACCATGCGGGGGAACCGGTCGAAAACCTGTTCGATCGGAACCATGCGCACCTGCATAACTACATTCTGCAACGATCCACTGATTTGAGTTACTCGGGTCAGGGTTTCGTTCAGATCTTTCAATTTGTGGGCGGCCCCGATATCTTGCAGGCGGGTACGATTGATTACCAGCTCCCCAACCAGATTCATTAGTTCGTCAAGACGACGCATGTCGACACGAACCGTTTGACTGCTTCTTTTATCAGCAGAAGCAGCGGCATTCGCAGGGTGGGCCTGCGGCTTTTTCGGTGGTTGCCCTCCGCCTCCCGCCGGTGGCTGAGTAGGAGGAGCAGGTGGTATCGGCGGCGGAGCTTTTGCTGCAGGAGCAGGGGTGGGCGTCGGTGCCAGAGCCGGTCTCGCAGGAGCTGATCTTGCAGGCGCAGGAGCCTGCTTTGGTTCTGGAGCCGCGGGCTTGGGCGGTGGTTCGGCAGCTTTCGGTGGTGCCTGGGGCGGGGGGGGCGCGACATTTATCTCTGCAGGTCTGCTGAAAAAGTCTTCGGGCTTCAATTCAGTGATTTTTACCGATTCAATTTCTGATATCGATTCTATCGAATATTTAATTTCTTCAGCCCTGGTCTGTCCGATCAGAACCATCTTAAAAGACAGATCAAATTTCTCTTCTTCAATGTCTTTTGTGTCTGGGACGGTCTTTATGATGTCGCATGCCATCTCTTCAAGACTTCGGGTAACCATGAATGCGCGAGGAGCTTTTAAAAGGCAGTCGGGAACCAGAGTCACAATCATCAAATGAATTTTTGAACCTTGCTGCTGTGCTTCCTGCAGAACCTGAGTTTCAAACTCATTGATTGAAATGTCTGCAAGTTCAAGAGCAAGCTGTGAAGCCTGGTCTGCTTTGGATTCGGCTGCCGGGGCTGAATGTGCAATGCCAGACTCTGTCGCTTTTTCAATGGGCTTGGCTTCAATTTTTGCAGAACTGCTTTTGCCTTTGGCTGCATCGTCAAGTTTCTGCACAATTCCTTCAATGTCAACATTCGAGTCAGTGGCTTCAATACTATCATTGACCAGAATTCTCAATATATCAAATGTCTCAAAAACCACATCGATGATGTCAGAAGTCACCTGAATCTGATGATTTCTAAGTTTATCGAGAATGTTTTCCATCTCGTGAGTGAGATGTGCCACTTTTTCAAAACCCATGGTGGCAGACATACCCTTCAACGTGTGGGCAGCCCGAAAGATTTCTCCGACAGCCTCAACGTTTGATGGGTCCTGTTCTAGTGCAAGCAGGTATTTATCCATCAGGTCGAGGTTCTCACGCGAACCATCGACGTACATACCCATGTATTGCGACAGATCAATATCCATCAATCGCTCCGGCCATTTTCATTAAGTTAGAGAGTGACATGCTGTCTAAATGGCATATTATACAGCAAAATCGGTAAGAATTGGCAAAAATATTATTGCCAAAGCATTTTCAAAACCAATCCGTATCCAGATCGACGATGTCGTGATTTAGTTTGACTGGTTCCGATATTGCCGGGAATAGGCGTTTATCAAAAAAAGTGAAATCAGCCTTTCGGAAATCTTCAGGAACATTTTGCCCATTGGTAATGAAGGCGAGTGACTTTCCTGCTTTTACCATAAGTGCAAGCAACGGCCCAATCGTGTTGGTTTCATCCGTTTTGGTGAAAATAAGATGCTCGAATCCAACCCGGTCAAAACATTGAACCGTTTCAAGCATATCGGTAAACTTGGCGGTGGCAGAAAGAACCAGGTATTTGTCAGTGCTCGGCAGCCGGTCAAGAAATTTTCGCAGCTCATTTAGCTCTTTGGCATCTTTCTGGCAGCGGCCGGCCGTATCTACAATTATCAGGTCTTTGTCAAGATGGCGTGAAATGGCTGCTTCGATATCCTCCGGGCTGTATAGAATTTCCATTTCAACTCCGATAACCTGGGCGTATTGCCGAAGCTGATCAGTCGCACCAATTCTATAGGTATCCAGAGTAAAAAGGGCTATCGATAAGCGGTTCTTGAAACTAAGGCCATATGATGCGGCTATCTTCGCAATGGTCGTTGTTTTGCCAACCCCGGTGGGGCCAATCAGTGCAATAACTTTGGGACTGGTTTCATTAAACACTGGATCAGAAGAAAATTTCAGCTTTTTTTCCAGCCATCGGGATGTATATTGCAAAGCCTGCTCTGGACGCTGAAGAACATTAAGAGGCAATTTTTCCTTAAGCTCAAAAACCAGTTGGTCAACAATTTCCAGGGGAGTTTCAATTTGAAGAAGTTTTTTCTTGACCTGGAAAAGCCCTTCCGGCATGTCAGGTATTTCACGGTCTATAGAGACCCCAACCCGCTCGGTTAACGTGTGCAGAACCCTGAGAACATCGTTGATTCGCTTGTCTATCGTATCGTATCTCGGGTCTTCATTTTGTTTAATATTTGTTGTGGGAGTGACTGGTCGCGTTTTTCCAATCGCCCCTGAGATTTTGTCCTGCCGCTTTCTTGTTTCTTTAACCTGAATCAGCTCACTGAGAATGTCATTTATCTGTTCCGGTTCAATGCATCGGTTATCAAGCAGTTTCTGAGGATGGGGTTCTTCGCTGCCTTCCTGGTTCGATCTCAGCCCATGAACATTTCGCATTGATACCGGTTTTTGTGCTGCCGCATAGGCATTGATTCCATGAATCGACGTTGAAACCGGCTTAACTGAAGAGTTTGCAGGTGGTTCAACCTTTCTGGTTGGTGCCGGAATCTTTAGTGTCGAACTGATTTCTTTTTCAATATGGTTGCCAAGATTGCTGCTACTAATCTCGATGGATGGCGAAGGCCGCAAAGGAACTTCAGTGACTGCATTTTTGCGCTCTTTAATACTTGTGCTGCTGATCCCAATGGTGATTTCAAACATTTCTTTGTAACCCAGACCAAGGTATATTGAATGCTTGACTTTTCTGCTCGACAAGACCGTAAAACAATCTTTGCCATACATTTTCTCAGCTTTAACTTTTGCTTCAAACAGGCTGTCGCCCGTTACTTTGGCGTATTGGTCGTAGTGCATTACTGCGCTGAACCTCCTTTGAAGAACCGGGTCAGGCGCGAAAGAAAACCTTCGATGCCATCACCATTCAAATTTTCTGGAAGTTCGTGAAAACTGGTTGAAACAATTCGACGCAAACCGCTTGCTGCCGGCGACATTGGAGAAAATAACATCAGTGGGGTTTGCTGCCTGACCGCCAGGTGCATTTGCCGATCTTGCGGAATGAAACCTAGCGAGTGAATATCAAACCCGAGAAATTCTTTTGCCACTTTGGCCAGTCTTTGATAGATTTCGTTGCCGTCTTCATCGCTGTCAACCCTATTTACCATTACCGATACATGGCTTTCCGGTCTGCGACTGCTCAGAATCTTTATTATGCCGTAAGCATCTGCCATGGCGGTAGGCTCGGTTGTCGTTATGACAATTATCTGATCGGCTGCCTGGCAGAAAGAAATTACTCCATCGCTTATTCCTGCGCCAGTATCGATCAACAGATAGTCGGTTTTATCTTCGAGAAATTTCAGCTGGTCAAAAAGTTTTCGAGCCTTTTCAGCTTCAAGTTCAGCCAGTTCGGCAACTCCCGATCCGCCGGCAATTATCTGAATTCCGTTGGGGCCCTGAATCATGACTTCATCGATGTTCATTTCGCCGCTGATTACGTCCATCAGATTGTATTTCGGGCGTATTCCGAATACAACATCAATATTTGCCAGACCAAGATCCGCATCCAGTATTATTACTCGCTGCCCCGCCTGAGCCAGACATATCGCCAGATTGGCTACCAAACTGGTTTTTCCTACTCCACCCTTGCCCGAAGTAACCGTGATCGTTCGGGCAATCTTGGCACCGGCTTTGCGGGGAGTGCGTGATTCAAGTCTTTTGAATACGTATGGATGTATCTGCCTTCTGGTCTCAGCAATGATTGCTTCAATCGGTTTGATGATGGGATCAGACATTTCAGAACATTCCTGGAATTTGATAGATTAAGCTTTCTGAGAGACAATACAAGAAATCACGTGAGCCGTCTTCAACCGCTAAAAGTCTCGACCGGAGACCTGGTTGAGTTTCGGGTGGGATAAATGTGCAATTAGAAAGTACCATTCCTGCGGGCACGAGGTCAAGAGCCAAAAATTGTTTTGCAACAATTTTTATTCGCCTGCTGAGGAGCTCTTCTGCTGCGGGTTTTACCGGGGAAAAATCCAGCAGGCCCACCGGTGAAAAATACCCCGAAAGGTGAACGCTTTTTACTGTCTCATAGCAGCGGATTATTGCGTCTGGATGAGGCGGAACCATAATGCAGACGGCATCAGTGGCGTGCACGATTGAATTGTAGCGCGAAAGCTCACTGGCTTTAATACTAATCCAGACTTCAGAAGAGTTTTTCAGGCTTCTTATCAGGTGTTCCAGCATTCCAATCCGTTGATGCTCAGGAGCTTTGCAAAGTTCGTGAAAGCTTGTGAATGCCGGCATAATTGAAAGCGGAGTCAGGCCGGCTTCAACTCGTACTGGAGTAGGATATCTCAAGCGAACCTGAGTTCTGGGAATTTTTCCTTCCGGAATCAAAGACGCTTGATCCCAGAAGCAGGCTCTCGGTGAAAATTGCATCAGACCGGCAATCCAATCCAGGACTGGTGGAAGATCATAGCTGAGCTGATCAGGGTAAATCATGGCAATGCAGGTAAATGGCGAAGGGCGGGGAATTCCATCGAGAAACCTCTCTGCATCCAGGTGATGAATTGTTCCGGCCTGGTCAACCATCTCCCGCAATTTTCTCAGAGAACTTGCCTGATCCGTCATTTATCATCCTTGTAAAGATATCAGACCGACAGATTCAGGCCTGACGGTAGTCGGAATTTCCTGGTATGCAAGAACAGTCAGTCTTGGTGCAATTCTTTCAGTAAGCCTTTTGAGGCTTAATCTCAGCGCCGAGCTGCATAGAAGAATTGGAGAGTGGCCTTCCTGCATCACCTCTTCGAATTTGTTCCGCATTTTTTCGAGAAGCTTCGCTGCAGAACCAGGATCGATTGCAAGCTGAACGGTGCCGTCGATTTTTTGCAGGGCGTTGCCAAGCATCTGTTCCAATTGCGGGTCAAGGGAAATTACTTTCAGTGACCCGTTTTCATCTACCAGAGATTTGCAGATATGGCGAGAAAGACCCTGTCTTACTATTTCTGTAAGAGTATCGACTTCGTTTATGCCGCCACAATCCGCAAGTGATTCGAGAATGTTGACCATATGTCTGATCGATACGTTTTCTTTGAGAAGATTTTGCAGAATTCGCAGAAGAGTTGACTGGCTGACCACCTTTGGAATTACTTCTTCGAGAATGAGCGGATAATTTTCTTTTACGGTATCAAGAAGTTGCTGAAGTTCCTGGCGTCCAAGAATTTCGTGGGCATTTTTTCTGATAATTTCGGTGATGTGTGTGGCAATTACCGTTGAAGGATCAACAACCGTGTAACCAGCCATTTCTGCTCGTTCCCGCATCGAAGCCTGAATCCAGACTGCCGGCAGGCCAAAGGCTGGTTCTTCAACGTCAATTCCAGATATCTTGCTGCTGGCGGTTCCTGGATTCATGGCCATAAACTGATCGGGAATAATTTCATACTGAGCAAATTCGATTCCTTTAATTTTGAAAACATAAGTAGAAGGCTGCAACTGAATATTGTCGCGAATTCTGATCGGGGGCACCACTAAACCCAGATCGAGAGCAATCTGCCTGCGAATCAAGGTTATGCGGTTCAGCAAGTCACCACCCTGGTTGGTATCGACCAATGGTATCAGGGTGTAGCCAATTTCAAGCTCGAGCGGGTCGATCGCAAGCAGAGAAGAAACATCTTCTGGACTGGTTGTCGCTTTCTGCTCTTCCGCTTTTTTGTCCTCAATTTCTTTTTCTGCAAGCTCCTGTTCATTCTTTCCTGTGACGTAAGCAAGGCCACCCAAAAGCCCCGCAAGAGTGAAAAATGCCAATTTGGGCAACCCGGGAACAAGGCCGAGAAAAGCCATCAATGACGAACCGATTCCGAGAACCCTGGGATTGGAAATCAACTGCTCGGTGATGTCATGACCCAAGCTTGAGTCTGAACTGGCGCGGGTAACCACGATACCGGTAGCGGTAGCTATGAGAAGGGCGGGAATCTGTGACACCAAACCGTCTCCAACCGTGAACAGTGCATAGGCCTGCAATGCATCCATTGCTGTTTCACCACGCTGAAAAACACCGATGACAATGCCACCCAACAGATTGATTATTGTGATTATAATGCCGGCAATCGCATCGTTTTTTACAAATTTACTCGCACCATCCATTGCCCCGTAAAAGTCCGCTTCTCTTTGCAGATCAAGCCTGCGTTTAGTCGCCTGTTCCTGGTCAATTGCCCCGGCGTTGAGGTCTGCATCGATTGCCATGCCTTTGATCGGCATTGCATCCAGAGTGAAGCGTGCGGCTACTTCTGCTACGCGCTCGGCACCTTTGGTGATGACGATGAACTGAATGAGAACAAGTATGATGAATACAACAAAACCAACAACGTAATTTCCGCCGACAACAAAGTTGCCAAATGCTTTGATAATGTCAATCGTTGCACCTTGCCCGGCTAAAATGGTTCGAGTGGTGCTTACGTTCAAAC
The DNA here is from genome assembly GCA_020722725.1 of Candidatus Methylomirabilis sp. GTDB lineage: Bacteria > Muiribacteriota > Ozemobacteria > Ozemobacterales > Ozemobacteraceae > DYKG01. The sequence continues at coordinate 23,788 of DYKG01000016.1, read as the reverse complement.
TAAGCCTGAACAGGGTGGAAATCAGCAATAAACTGGGGAAGGCAGAAAACTGTAGAGCATGCTGATTGTAGATGGATACTAGAAGAATGGTGAGGGCCAGGGCAATGTTAAGTGTCAGAAAAAGATTTAGTATTATTGAGGGAAGTGGAACAACCATCATGATGACGATTGAAACAACACCGAAGGCAAAAAGTATGTCTCTGCTCTGCAGAAGGCTGGAAAGGGGCACGATATTCAGTCCGCCGACCTTTGCTTCAGACAATTGAGCCTCCAGTTAAAATCAGAAAATGTTGTATGAAATTCTTTTTTGAATCAGGCCGTCTGCTGTTTCATTCGATGAACCTGCAGCAGAATTTCCACTACCGCACCGTAGAGATCCTGCGGAATTTCATCCCCTATTTCTACCATTTTATACAAATTCCGCGCAAGAGGTTTATTTTCTATTATTGGAATCTTGTTTTCTACAGCAATTTCTTTGATACGCCGTGCAATAAGGCCTGCACCCATGGCAACTACAATTGGTGCAGTTCCCGGGGTGCCATCATATTTGAGTGCACAGGCAATGTGAGTTGGGTTGGTAACTACAACCGTTGCCTTGGGCACCTCGTCCATCATTTTTCGACTGGCCGCCTGCCTTTGTCTTTCACGAATCTTCTGCTTAACCCTCGGGTCACCTTCTCGTTGTTTGTATTCCTCTTTAACTTCTTCTTTTGACATCTTGATATTTTCTTCATATCGCCATTTCTGGAATGCCCAGTCTGCCAGCGCAAGAAATAGAAGAACAAGAATGATCTTGATTGCCATATAAAAAATCATTTTCAGAAGAATTATCAATGCCGGCATCGGCTCAAGCTGGATAAACCTGATGATTGTCGGCATTTGGTCTCTTAAGGTAGCATAAGGTATATATCCTACAATAAGAATTTTCAGGATTGACTTGACCACCTCGGCTACCAGTTTCCAGGAAAAAATGTTTTGCAGCCCGGATATCGGGTTTAGACGGTCGATATCAGGAATCATCGGGTCGAGTCGGAAAAGAAAGCCCGTTTGTATCATATTAGAAGCAATTGCACTCAGCATTATTGCCACCATGAAGGGTGCCAGAGTTTTTATCAGAACATAAATCAGCTGGTTGAAAAGCATTACCGTTTCGGGAAGCGTTAATTTGGTGTGAATTGCGGTAGACATGCTGTAGCGCATATAATCTCCACAAATTCCATAAAGCTCCGAACCATAAAACCTTAGCATCAAAAAACCGGTCAAAAGTATGATAACCGAAGCAAGATCCTGAGATTTGGCAATATTGCCCTGCTGAATGGCATCGCGTCTTTTTCTCTCGGTTGCCGGTTCGGTTTTTTCACCAGCAAAAAGCTGTAGATCAAAAGTCTGGCTATTGAAATCAATTTTTCCGGCAGATAAATTGTCGGCTTTGTTTAAAATAAACATTTAAATCAACTCATGTGATTCATCAGGGTGTTGACTTCGCCAACTCCGAGATTTATCAAAGTTCTTATGATGTCTGAAATGTATGGCATCATTATGATCATGATTATCAGGCCGCCAAGAATTTTTAATGCGAAACCAACCTGAAAAATGTTCATCTTGGGAACAGTTCGTGCGATTATTCCCAGGCCTACATCGCCGACGAGAATTACGCCGATAATCGGCATCGCTATCTGAACCCCACAAATAAATATCATTCTGCTGTAAAGCATGATTTCTTCTATAATTCCGGGAGTAATTTGTAATTTGGCAAGTGGAACCATGTCAAAGCTCTGGAAAAAAGCCTGCAGCAAAATCAGATGACCACCGATAATCAGGAAAAACAAAGAACCCATCAGCTGAAAAAACTCCGAAATTATTCCAAGACTGTGATTTGATGCCGGATCTGCTACCTGCACAAACGAAAATCCAACCTGCATGCCGATAATCGAACCGCCGAGCCGCAATGAATCCATGATTATCAGAACCACGAAACCCACGCAGAAACCAAGGGTCATCTCTCTAAGAGCCATCAGGCCATAACCCATTACGCTTAGCTCGGGAAGTGATTGAGTATTAAGCAGATGAGGAGTGATGATCAAAGCGCACAAAGCTGATAAACCCGCTTTAACCCTCATCGGGATCAGACTTTCACCAAAAATCGGCATGATTATAAAAAAACCGCTGAATCTGACCAGGGCAATAAGAAACATGCCCGCCATCTTAAGAAAGAATGCTTCTGTCACTTGGTTTTCACCGGGCAAAGGTTTGCAGTTGGCCAAGCAATCTGATGGTAAATTCCATCAGTTTGGCCAGCATCCATGGAGCAAGCCCGATTAAGGCCAAAGCTGTTGCCAGAAGCTTTGGAATGAAAGTCAGACTCTGCTCTTGAATTGAAGTGGCAGTCTGAAAAATGCTTATCAGAATACCTATCGCCATGCCCAAAAGTAGAATTGGAGCCGAAAGAATGAACGAAAGAAGAATGGTTTCTTTGAACAGCTCAAAAAGCGTGTATTCAGTCAAGCGCTACCCCCAAAGCTTAATACCAGAGACTTTACTACCAGATTCCAGCCGTCAACCAGCACAAAAAGAAGGATTTTGAAAGGCAATGAAATCATTACCGGAGGCAGCATTATCATTCCCATTGACATCAAAAGACTCGCTACCACCATGTCGATTACCAGAAACGGAAGATAGATAATTACACCCATTTGAAATGCCGTGCGCAATTCGCTAGTAATGAACGCTGGAACCAGGGCAACCGTGCTGAAATCGTCTTTCGTCGTCGGCTTTGCTCCGCCTTCCATCGCAGCAAAAAGTGCCAGATCGGTCTTTCTGGTATGCCTGAACATGAATTCTCGAACCGGATTAATTGCGCGGTTATAAGCTTCTACATAATCGATGTCTCTGTCTATATAGGGCTTGAAACTGGTCTGATAAATCTGGTCTATCACCGGCGACATGGTGAAAAAGGTAATGAACAAAGCCAGGCCGATGATAATCTGATTACTGGGTTCCTGCTGGGTTCCAAGTGCACGTCTGACAAAACTCAATACGATGAGAATTCTCGTGAAACTGGTAAGCATGATTAATATCGATGGTGCAAGGCTCAAAATGGTCAGAAGAATAAGAATCTGAAGCCCAGTGCCCAGCTGACTTCTCTCTCGCGATGGATCTACTGCTATTCTAATTGCGGGAATTGGAAACGGAGTTGATTGTCTTTCAATTCGGTCGATTCGTGTGTTATCCTCAATATTTACCCGTGCCCTTGGATTGGTTGGATCGTTTGTTTGTGCATCAGCACGAGTGTCAGAGAAAAACACGGCAAACAGGGTTGCAAAAAGAATTAGAAGTGTTTTTGCGGTAAACTTCGGGTGCATTTTATATCCGAGGTGTGGAAATTTTGGGTGGGGCACAGGTCAGATAAATTTATACACTGAAGAAAGGTGCAGGCGCAATACTCAAAAAAATAAAAATGTTCTGGCTAAGTAAAAGCTATTCCTGATTCTCATCTTTGTTGCGCTTAATCAGAAGACTGTTAAGCTTTTTAATTCTGTCCTGATTTTTTTCCTGGGTGTTTTTCAAGTCCATGTTTTCATCGCTGATGGTGGAAACTTCTTTTTCACGGCTTTGTTGATCAGGCTTTTTTAAAAACGAAAAAAGCTTTTCCATTCCTGGTAAAACGGGAGTTTGTCCCTGAAGTCTGAGTGAGTCAACAGTGTCTTTGTCTGTTATTTCACATAGAAAGTTTATGCTGTTTTCGGTAACACCCAGCACCAGAATTCTTCCAACCACGTCGACCAGATAAATGAAACGACGGCTATCAATTGGAAGAATGCCAATTACTTTGCCGAAAACATTACCCCCGATAACTCCCTTGCGCTGAATCAGCCAGGATAACCCAAGAGCCAGTATGATGACGCCAAATAGTGCAGACACAATTCTCAAAGAAGTGCCAAATGGGTCCGCGTCGATTAAAAACGGCAGCGTTGCAATAACTGGCTGATCGAATAAAAAGGATTCTGAAGCCAAAAGCCCATTGCCTTCTGTGGCAACGGGCTGCGCATAAACAATTGATACCAGTGAAAAAAACAGAAAAAATAAAAAGCCGGGAAATGTTTTTTTCACGTCAGCTTATAAACTTCATTTTTTCGACTAGCGAAGCGCTTTTTGAACTGCTTCCAGCACTCGGTTTGGTTGAAACGGTTTTACGATAAAGTCTCTTGCCCCGGCCTGAATTGCATCGATGACCATTGCCTGCTGACCCATGGCACTGCACATGATGATTCTGGCTGATGGATCAATTTTCTTTATCGCACGAACCGCATCGATGCCATTCATTTCAGGCATGGTGATATCCATGGTGGTCAAATCAGGCTTGAGCTTCTGATACATCTCAACTGCTTCTTTGCCGGTCTGAGCTTCACCAAGAACTTCATAGCCATTCTTAGTCAGAATGTCTTTGATCATCATGCGCATGAATGCTGCGTCGTCTACTATAAGTATTGTTTTACCCATACGAGCCGGTAAGTCTCCTTAGAGAGCCTGGAGTCTGTCTTGCGGATTAATTATACTGGTGATGCGAACTGCGAAATTTTCATCAATAACTACCACTTCACCCTTGGCAATCAGTTTGTTATTAACGAATACTTCAACAGCCTCACCCGCGAGTTTATTCAACTCTACTACAGAACCTATTCCCAATTCAAGAACTTCTTTTATTAACATACGAGTTCTGCCTAATTCAACTGTTATTTGTAACGGAACATCCAGCAGAAGATCGATATTTGACTGAAGTCCAACTCCCATCGGCATTTGCAGCATGCCAAATTCTGCCGGAGCACCCTGAAATTGTCCGGGCATGCCCATTCCCGGCATCTGCCCAGGCATACCCATTCCCAGCATGCCCATTCCCGGCATCTGCCCAGGCATACCCATACCTGGCATGCCCATTCCCGGCATCTGTCCGGGCATGCCCATGCCTGGCATGCCCATTCCCGGCATCTGTCCGGGCATGCCCATGCCAGGTATGCCCATTCCCGGCATTTGGCCAGGCATTTGGCCGGCACCTGGGCTTCCCATGGATAACCCTGCACCCGGAGGAGGGGGAGCGGGTTTGGTTTTCTTGGGAGGTTCTTTTTCTTCTTTATTTAACTCTGAAGCCATAAGTTTCGCAAAATCAGCGGGAAGCAGTTGAACCATTTCAGTTTCTGCTACATCGCCGATTTTGAGGTTGTAACCAATCCTGAGAAATGTCGCTGATTCGCTGAAATCAGGCATTGCTGGCGGCCCATCGGTGTATTTAACCAAAATGACTTCCGGGGGAGAAATGTCTACTCTTTTTTTGAAAATTTCGGATAGTGACGTGGTGGTTTTACCCATCATCTGGTTCATCATCTCGCCGACCGCAGAGGTGTGCATTTCCTGAAATTCTGAGCCGATTCCTTCGCCACCCATCATCAGGTCGCCGATAACTGCAGAAATCGACTTTTTCAACATCAGATATGAATTGCCGTCAAAGCCTTCAACATAAGCAATTTTGGCTAGAACAAATTCTTCTTCCCCACCTTCGCTGGCAAGCTCGGAAAATCTTACAACTCTAACCTGTTCAAGGTTGATCTCGATTTCTTTGTTCAGCAGCACCTGTACTACAGAAGAGGTCGCACCAAGAGAAAGTTTGGCAACCTCAGAAAGCTGGTCGATTGCTTCCTGAGAAATTACCACTGAACCCGCGGAAGAGCCGCCGGCGTCCGCTGGCTTGGCTGCAGCTGGCGCTGCTGCTGGCGGGGGAGCGGCATCGCTTCCCGCGTCATCGGCTGAATCAGAGCCTCCGGCGTTTAACAATGCATCAATTTCTTCTTGCGATAATAGGTCGTTCACTCTAATTCCTCCTCCACAACGGGGGGTTCAAGCTGGTCGGTTATTGAAATTGCCATCTTCTTTCCGAGAATACCAGGGCGTCCATGAAACTTAACCAGATTGCCGATTCTGATGTTCAGATCATTTTTCACCAGCTGATCGGTTACCAGAATATCTCCGGGTGACAGCCCCAGGATATCCTGAAGCGATACTGTGGCTGTACCAAGCTCTGCTACAACTGGCAAATGAACTTCTTTTACCTGGCGACTGATGGCGTCAACATTTGTCTGCATTGGTTCTTTTCGGACCGCGGCAAACCAGGATGCTGCATTAAATTTGTTTACAATCGGTTCGACCGTATTGTAAGGGATACATAGAGTCATGATGCCGGTTACGTCATGAATCTTTATTTCTATGGTGATCGAAAGAACGATTTCACTTGGCGGAACAATCTGCGCAAATTGAGGGTTCGACTCAATCAGTTCGATGGTCGGGGTCAGATCTATGATGTTGATCCAGGCTTCGCGCAGGCGGTCGATTATTCCCACCATTACTTTGCCCATTATTTGTTTTTCAACTTCGGTTAACTGGCGAAGAATGCTCAGAGGCGTTCCATTTCCACCCAGAAGCCTGTCCAGAATGGTAAAAACGATGTTGAGGTTGATGTCGATCAGGGCTTTACCATCCAGATTGTCAGAACGTAAAATTGTGATGAACGTTGGATTGTAAATCGAATGAATAAGTTCTTCAAAAGTTCTTTGTTCAACCGCAATAATGGTTGCCTGTGCAAAAGCTCTGAGCCTGGTGGAAAGGTCGGTGCCCACCAGACGGGCAAAAGTTTCATGAATCAATTGAATGGTATTCAATTGTTCTTTTGAAAACTTTGTCTGACGCTTGAAATCGTAGGTCGTTATTTTTTTCTTCGGTTTGTCTGAATCATCAGAATCGAAAAAAGAAGAAACAGCCGAAGACTCGGCTCTTGATTTTTTCGGAGCTTCTTCGGCAAGACCCGAACCACCCGATGCTTTGGCTGCTGTGGGGGACGGTGGCGATTCTTCTTCTTCGCCAGTGCTTAGTGCCGAAAGCAAAGCATCGATTTCGCTTTGCGATAACGTATCAACCATTCATTGCTCCAGGTGCGGTTCGCTTTTTTGTCAGTTAATCAGGAATACTGGTATGAATACCTTGATGATTCTGCTTTCTGAAGTCGTTTTCCCAAGAATTCGATTGAGTTCTGTTTCAATATCTTTGTGCATAAAGTGGTCAATGTAGTCTTCTTTAGCTCTCTGAATATTGAGCTTCATTAAAATGGTCGTAATCGCATCGCGCAGCTCAGCTTTGCGCTCTTCGAGTTCCTGCTCAAGGTTTCCGATGTAACCGACTTCGACCTGAATCTTGATGTAATGCAATTCTTCATCTCTGGAAGTCGCAACAAACTCACCCAGATCAAATCTTCCCATTTTGGGCGAAGAAGAAATCTCACCCTGTGCCGGAGGTGCAGAAGGTGCCCCACCTGGTCCGGTGATTGCTTTTTTCGTAGTTACATACGCAACTCCGACAACTCCGAGAGCCATAACTAATAATACAAGCAATGCAATAATCAGCTTGGTTTTAGATGACATAATTTACAAACCTACCATGAGCAAATTAGCCAAGTCAATGGCCAAAACGGGTTTTTTACCTGTCAGAACTTTTTTCTTTTTCAGAACTTCGGCGTTTCAGGCCAATCATGTTGCGGAATCTGAAGATTTTTCGCCGATAACCGATGATCCGTCGGGCTACTGTCTCTACAGATTCCGATACCATGACTGTCTTGCCGTTGATTAGACTTATTACCGTATCTGGAGTTGCCTCAATCTGCTCGATCAGATCAGGATTGAGCATGAAAGGCTTTCCATTTATCCGCGTAAGGCTTATCATCAGCGAGTTAGGCTACCGTTTTATCGTTTCAGATTTACTACTTCCTGAAGCAGTTCATCTGAGGTGGTGATAACTCTGGAGTTGGCCTGGAATGCTCTCTGAGTTATGATCATCGTGGTGAATTCTTCAGAAATATCTACGTTACTCATTTCAAGAGATGCGGGAACAATTACCCCACGATCCATCATGCCGGGCTTGCCGACAACCGGCTGACCGGAGTTGGGTGAAAATTCGTAAAGGTTCTTGCCCAATTTTTCAAGACCGCCGGGATTGTTGAACGATGTAAGGGCAATCTGTCCAATCGGCTGTTTCTGACCATTTGAGTAGACTCCTCGAATTATCCCGTCTTCTTCAAAGTAGATTTGCTCAAGAAGACCCATTTCGTAACCATCCTGATACTCGGCTTTAGTTGTGAAATCTGAGTCGAACTGGGTTATCAGCGCCCCATTCAATTTTATTGACAAAGGATTGCTGCCCTGTGGCTGCATTTTAACCTCTGAAATAAAAGACCTGCCCAGATCAATTTTACCATTTTCAGTAAAGAATAGTGTTCCCTCACGGTCTTTAATCAAAGCATCGTTGGCCCGCTCAAGGTCGTCTTCAGTTGGTTCTTCGGGGTCTGCAATGTTGTTCGCAGGGTCTTTGAGCCAGGAAACGATTTCCGGATCATCGTTGGAATACTTGACTTTGTATGTCCATTCCATAGTTTCACTGTTGGTATGCTCCCACTCTGTGACTAGAGCATGTTTCGCACCAAGTGAATCATGAATTATGATGTTGGTTGAATGGGTTGCACCCTTGTTTACAGCTCCGGTGATTTCAAAGGTTTCACCGTTAACGGTGGTGGAAAATTTCATCACATCGGCTGATGGCTGGGGCACAAAAATATTAACCGAGTTTGAAGCACCCTTTTCAGCAGTGGTTGTGAAAGTCATCGTTTCATTGGGCAACCACTGATTGATGCCTTCGGTAAGGGTAAATGAAAGTCCACCGTAATCAAATTTGCTGATTGCAGCAGTCCCGGCGGTGGTTCCGGCTGTCAGGCCGAGCTGATTCATACTGTTATCGCCCGAAATGATTATCTGCTCTCCAGACCCGGATTTATTTCCGGTAATTACCAGCTGATCCGGGATCCCATCATTGTTGGTATCGGCGAATGAAGCTGAGGCTGCAACATTTTCCTGTGCAAGTTTTGAATTGATTTCGGCCAGAATTGCACCTCTGGTATAAATCTGGTTATTACCGGCAACCAGATCGGAAAAAGTTATCAATGCTGCGTGACCTTCCCGGTCGGTTATGGTTAATGAAACATCGCTGATGGGATCCCAGACGTCATGGGCTGGATCCCAGACTGCACTGTTGGCTTGAGCTGTGAAGCTATCACTGAAAACCTCTGGACGTGCTCCACCGGTGCCTGTCACTGCCTGTTCGGTAAAACCAAGGTCGGCAAAGTTTCCTGAAGAATTCAGCAATTCAATGGCTTTATTGCTTCCAACATCATTGGAAACGATCTGAAATTGCTGGGTAACCGAATCATAGTATGCCGTTGCTCTGACGCCATTGTTTTTCATGGCGGTATTCATGGTGTCGACGATCTGCGAAGTTGAATAAGTTGTGCCGGCACTGAAGAATACATTTGCTGTCCTGGCCGGGGCGAATTGATTGTCAAGAATGTCGAAAGTTGTATCCAGAGCTGGGGTCCAGTTCGCACCGAATCCTACCGTGGTGCCTTCGATTCTTGCCTGTTCACCGCCAAGGGTGCCTGAACCGATGAAGCCACGTTTTGAACCAACTACACGATAAGAGGTGGCGCGGGTCGGATCACCGCCGTCAAAAATAACCTGAACTGTTTCGTCTTCTACCAGATTTCCACCGGCCAGAACCCCTGAACTTATGCCATCGCCAGTATTGGAAACAGCGTTTAGCGGCATGGTTGCCGTAGCAGGTTGAGGTGTGCCATCCGGGTCGTATGTGAAATAAGGGGTTGCAACTGAAGAAGTCGCGCCTGCCGGTTCTACTGTGCTTTCAACAATGTTTCCATCTGCATCGGTTTTAATCGTGCCGGTGGCAACATTGCCTTCGCTTTCATCAATTGCTGACCAGATCCAGTTTTTTGAATCCAGCTTTTTGAATTTGAAGCTGAGGTTCTGGAAATTACCTTCCGTATCCTTGAATGTCAGTGTGTCAAGGCCGAATTTAACGTCTCTTTCGTCAGAACCGCTGTCAAGGTTACATGAGTAGGTGACCTCATTGGTTTGATGCGCGTGTTTTTTAAGATATTTGGTAATGTTGATGTCATAAGGCACGACACCGGTTTCTTTCATCTCAAGATTGCCGGTTACCGGATTCTGTGTTGAAAGCCATCCCTGTATTTTAAATCCAGTGTTAGTCATGACCATATCATGATTGGGGTTGATATTCAGATTGCCGTCTCTGGTGTAGTACACATTCCCATCGTAGCTTCTTACTGAGAAAAAACCTGAACCTTCAATTGCAATATCGGTTTGCTTTCCAGTTCCTTCAATTGCTCCCTGATCCATGAGGGTGTCGATAGCAGCATTTTTAACACCGAGACCAACCTGCATCGGATTCAATCCGCCGTAATCACCAAACGCCTGCTGACCATGTCTCAAAGTTTCAGAAAACAGATCCTGAAACATGACGCGACCACGTTTGAATGCAGTAGTGTTGACGTTCGCAATATTATTGCTCAGAACGTCCATTTTTGTCTGGTGCTGCTTAAGACCCGTAACTCCCGTGAATAATGATCTAATCATAGCACAGTTTCCTCTTTGTGCGGCTCAACGTGCCGATACGCCGAAAGGTCAGTTCCTTCTTTCCATCGGAGGCTCCCTGAAAATGGGAGCAGCCAGCCGGTTGAGAGAATTTCACCTCATGTGAGTCTCTCGAACCGGCCAATCTGCATGGATTGGCAAAGTTCTGACAAGGTTCGCGCCATCAGTCAATCTGGCGCTTGTGGCTTCCCCGGGAGGGGTCCGGCCATTTACTTTCTGGATTTGTTTGTCTTTTTTGTTTTCAGAAACTTTGCTTTTCCGCGAATCGTTTGCTTCCTTCAGGTTTTGTCTCGTCTCATTTTTTTGTTGCCTTCCTTATCGATACTTCATACTTACACTGTCTATATTGGTGACGATTCCGTCACGCATTTCATCAAGCCCCATAGCAGTAACCATGGTTCGATTCGGCACATTCACCAGGAATGCTCCTTCACTGGTAATCACCAGCGAGTCTTTAGCCCCTTTGGCGGCAAGCTCATTAATTGCCGAGTTCAGCGAGTCTTCAAGCCGGGCATTCATCGTGATGTTTCTTTCATCGAGGCGTTTCTGCGCATGGGCACTGATGCGGATCTGGTTGTTAGCCGGGGTTAGTGCCTGATTGAACAGATCAACGAAATTTAAACCTTTGTTTAAACCTGTTGCTTTGCTGCCGGATCGAAGCGCTATTCCGCCGAGCTGTGGTCCCTGAGGACCGATCATCAGTCGGGGATCCATGTTTTATCTGCCTCTTCCTGCGATTAAGTTGTCAATTACCGGGATTTGTCCGCTTGTCTTGTTTCAGCTTTCGCCAGCTTCCTGGCATTAGTATGTCGGGCTGACCAGCTGAACGTCTTCGATGGCAAATGTGTATTCGCCAACTTTCAGATAGGGTTCTTCACCGTTGAAGCCAACCATTTCAACGACACCGGTTACGGGTTCTTCTACGTTGGGTGCTTTGGCGGTGATTGTTGTTCCCAGAAACCTCATTGCGTCTGTTTTCTGATTGCTCTGGAAACTGGTTACGAATGATTCGATGTTCTTGTTCATGTTCAGCATCTGCTCAAGTGAGCTGAAACTGGACATCTGGCTGATGAATTCCATGTCATTCATCGGGTTCATCGGGTCCTGGTTTTTCAACTGTTCGGTCAGCAGAAGCAGGAAATCATCTTTCCCCAGTTCCTGTTTTGGGGTTCTGGCGGGTTTGGTGTTATAGATACTTGAAACAGGAACATCTACGGTTTCAATTGCCATTTGTTGCCTCCTAGACCATCAGGTCTACCGACTGAATTTTGAGTGCAATTTTTCTCAGATTTGGCAGAATATTCTTGCGAATAATCTGTTCATCGCTGGCTGCATCAATTTTGCCGGAGCGGTTGGATTTGTTTTTTCCTTCAGACATTTGCTGGTTATTTCTTTCATCGGGATGTCTTGAGGAAATGTCCACTGTTATTTCAGTCAGATTTATGCCCTGTGTATTTAGATGCTCTTTGATCTGCGGTGCCAGTTCCTCGAGTTTGCTTTTCGCCAGTTCACTTTCTGCTGAAATTTTCGCAGTTACGGTTCCATCCCTGGAAGTTAGTTCCATTTCCATTTTTCCGAGTTCCCTGGGGTCAAGTTCAAGGCTGAGAACTTTTTTGCCATCGACCGTTTTGAACATTTCTGCCTTTTCAAGCAGTTGGGCAAGAAATACGTTATTGTTTGTATTTACCTGGTTCTGTCGGTAAACCTGAGCGCTCTGGTTACTCGAAGAAAAGCCGTTTGAGAATCCATTCCCGGTGTTGTTCTGGAAATTGGAAGTTTTGTTTGAGCTGATTGTTACTGAACCTGCCGAAAAAGAACCTGTTTTGGCAGACGCCTCACGGGGTTGCCCCATCAGATGATTGACCAGTTTTCGGGTAAGCTCTTCAGGAATTGCTGCCCTTGCATCGGCAGGAGCCGCATTGAACTTGAAGCTTGAATGAATCTGGCTTTCTGCTGTAGCTTCAGGTTTCGCAGTGGATGCGCTTTCGGATTGTGCGTTTTCGCCGATCGATCGCTGATTCATCCGTCTGAATGATTCTCTGAGAGATTCTCCTTCGCGTGTCACCGCTTCAGAAACGATTTTAGGGCTTTTTTCAGAGTCTTCTGCCGCAACCTTTTTGGCCTCTTTCTTGGCACTCTTGTCTGGTTCAACAGCTTTTTCAACCTGTTCTTCTTTTGCAGATTCACTGTTTTCTGTTGAATCAGTAGCAGACTGCTGTTCTGATGCTTTGACATCCATTGAGGTATTTCTATGAAGCTTTCTGGTATTTACCGACAAAGCTTCATCCTGTCTCTTCAAGCCTTCGGAAGTTTCTTCTGGGCTGGTAACCTGATGCACTTGGTTAATTTGAATGATTGCTTCAGCGGCTTGTTCGATCATACCTGCAAATTCTTCTGATTTCACTACTGACACCAGCTGCTCATTTTGAGCCGATTCAGGCATTTTATCGAGAAGCGCAAGAAGCTGGTCAACAAAAACCCGGGGATTTTTTGCTATTTCCTGAAGCTTTTCACTGTCCAGTTGCGCAAGAGTTTCAACCAGGGCTATTTTCTGATCTTCAGAAAGATCTACAGGCATCAATTCTGAATTTTCAGCAAGCCATTGCTTAATTGCAGCTTTTCGGGCACTTGCTTCATTTTCGGTTGCATTCTCTGCAGTTTTTTCATCTGAAATCTTCTCACGATCCTTTTGCAGTTCTTCAGAAGGCTTTTCAACTTCCGGTTTCTGAGAAGGATTGTGAATTGTCGGCTTTTCCCAAAGATTCAATGTTTTATAGCCGGTCTTTTCCCATGACTTTTCCATCGTCCTGGTTTCCAGGCTACTCATTTTTGAACTCTGATTGGCTGCTGTATCGTCATTAAATCCGAAGAACATCCGATTTTGCAGCAGATTCAGAAAATCCATTCCGGTAGAATTTTCGGTCTTTGAATTATTCGATTGCGGGAAAAGGCCAGGGTAGGGGGATTTTTCGGTAAGTCCATTTAATTGACCGTTCATGTTTTCACCTCCTTTCAATTTTTTATATTTTCCCGTTATCTTCATCGTCTTTTTTTTCTCTAAGCATTAACTGTTTTTTTAAAATATTTTTTGGTGCCCTTTGCACCTTCTGATCTACTCAATTCCGGCTGGGTGCGGGCGGGAAATTTGACCATCAAGGCTTAAACTGTGTATCATCATGCAAAAATCTGCAGGTGAAAAAAATTGAAAAAAATTCTCGCTCAGCTATTTTTATTAATCTTTTCAGTGAACGCCTTTGCTCAGACCCCCACTTGGCCTCTTGATATGGAAATTTCACAGAGTTCAAGTTTTGCTGAGTTTCGCGGCTTCAGATTTCATGCCGGCATAGATTTAAGAACCAATCGCCAGGTCGGGTATCCGGTTAGAGCAATAGAAGACGGCTTTGTTTCCAGAATCAAAGTGCAGTTTCGTGGTTATGGATACGCCATTTACATCGATCATCCCAAGATAAATAAAAGGGTTGTATATGGTCATCTACAGGATTTTGTCGGTCCACTCAAAGAATACACCGATAAAAAGCTGCAAAAAATCGGTCAGCGCTTTGGTATCGATGATTTTTTCGGACCCGACAGATTCCCGGTGAAAAAAGGCCAGGTCGTCGCAATCTCTGGTGAAACCGGGTCAGGCCCCCCCCATCTTCATTTTGAAGTTAGAAACATGGCTGATGAACCCGAGGCTCCCGCATTAATTGGCTTTCGCCCGGCAGATGAAATTTATCCTTCTTTTCATCACCTATATGTTGAGCCTTTTTCATATCCCTGCGAAATCAACCGCAGTTTTCAGACGGCCCGGTTGAACATTTTGCCGGCAAGAAAAGGCTGGGCTTCAGTAAGTGAACCTCTTCAGGTCTCAGGGAAAGTGGGGTTTAAAGTAGGGATTTCTGACAATAACGGCTTAGGCAATGTTTTTGGAGTTGAATCAATTGCATTGGCTCTCGATGCAAAAACAATTTTTGCCAGGAATTTCAACCGTTATTCCTACGACCAGAATTCACAGTGCATTTATGTCTATGATTACATAAGGTCTAATCTTAAGGGCACGGGGTATGTGGTAAAACTTTTCAAGCTTCAGGGCGAAAACCTGCCGTTTTCTGCCGAATACATGGCTGGAGCAGGAATCATTAATATTCCTGATAAAACTTCGGCGCACCATCTCGAAATCAATGTTTCTGATTTCGGTGGCAATCGAATCATGTTGAAGGCAGAAGTTGAGAGGGGTGAAGCTAATTATGATGCAATTATACCGTCACAGGAAATTTTAGATAACTACAGAATAGATAATTTCGTTACTAATTCCAATTCTCTGGTTTTGCTGGGCACCAGAAAAAATGGTCAGGCGCAGCCGTTCCATCGGGGCGGTCTTCTGCTGGCGGATGGAAGCGGACAAAAGGCTTCGATTCCCGTGATTATTTCAGGTAAAGGTCTTGAAATAGCTATTCCGATAACCAGCCGATGGGAAAAGGGAGTCTGGCTCGAAAACCAGAGACTGATGCCCGATTGTCTATTTGTTGATCAGCGTGGCAGAAAAGTTTTTTCCAATGAAGGTGGGCTGGCAGAGTTTCCAGCCGGTTCTTTATCATTTCCTATTTTGGCGAGATTTTTTCGGGCAAACCTGACCCCTGCCTCAGGCGGATCAAAGAAAGCCGGGTTTCTGAAGGCAATGTCTTCCACATGGCGTCTTGATCCGGAAGATGTGGTGTTTGCTGATTCGGTAAAGATTAAAATTTTGCCGCAAAAATATGATGGAAATATGTCGCAACTTGGGGTTTACAAGGTGAAGGGCCCGGGAAAATACTCGCATGTTGGTGAAAAACTGGAAAATGGCTGGCTGGTAGCTCAAACCAGGCTTGGCGGGGAATGGGTGGTGCTTTGTGATGATGTTTGTCCCACGTTAGGATATAAAGGCAAAGGAAAAGACTATCATCTGGGAAAAGTCTGGATTATAGATGTTTCAGACTTGGGTGAGGGCGTCGATTACCTCAGCGCATCGGCAACGGTCAACGGAAAAAAATCTGAAGTCTATTCTGACCCTGACAAATCTGAAATCTATGTGGTTCGCCCGGAAAAAACAAAAAAAGCAGAGCTCGAACTGAAGATTAAAGATAACGCTGGTAATCAGGCGGTCTTCAAAAAGACCCTGTAAGCCCCTTGTCGGTTATTGAGCCTGTCGAAATGACCGGTTCCACCCCTTAAGTTTCTTTTGAACCTTAACCGAAGCCCCTCAATAAAAAATTCCACTTGCGATGAAAATTGACCCCTTGAAAAATTTGTGATAAAAAACAGACCTTGCTGTACACTATTGGTCAGAAAATGTTATTTGAGGAGCCTCGGTTCATATGAAAAGAGTTGGATTACTTGCCTTTGTTGTCCTTTTCATCTTGACAGCCTGTATTGTACAGGCCAAAGATTCCGGCGTCAGGTTTTCGGATCTGAGCGGTGAAGTTCTCGTCAGACCCGACGAAGATCGCCTGGCCTGGGAATTCGCGGAAATGGAAATGATCCTGAATGTAATGGATCACATTCAGACCAAAAAAGACGCGAGTGCCATTCTCAGTCTTACAGACATGACTACTTTCGTCATGAAGCCTGAAAGCGAAATCATTCTGAATACCGAATCGGAAAAGGAAAACAAGATTGAGCTTCTCGCCGGCAAAGTCTGGGTTAACGTTAAAAAAATGGTGAAAGACGGTACCATGAATGTTGAAATGAGCCAGGCTGTTGCAGGTATCAAAGGTACAAATATTACCTGTTCTTCCAACCAGGATGGCAGTGAAAACCGTGTTCAGGTTCTGCGTGGTGTCGCCAGCATCATGATTCGCGAATCAAATGAGCAGATCGAATTGGCTGAAGGTGAAGAGCTGGTTGTAAAAAAAGGTGTGAAACCTGAAAAGGTTGAAATCAACGTAGAACAGGAACAGAAAGTCTGGGAAGACCAGACCTCCAAACTTGGTCAGTCAATTCAGATGAATGAAATTCCTGAGACTATCAAAAACCTTATTGAAAATGAACGATCTGAATACGCCAAAATCAAATCATCGTTTGAAAAATTGATCGGAATGGAAAAGATCACTGCTGAAGAAGCTGCTGAAATTGCCAGGGATGCTGAGCGTTTTATTGGTATTATTCTTGAAGACAACCTGATTCTTGCCAGCATGCGAAAAAAAGTCGAGGCCGCAATTTCGCTACCAGATGTGAATGCAAACGATAAAATTGTTCTTGCCGGTTATCTGAGGCAAATCGCTGAAGCATCTACTACCATTCTCGGTTTCCAGTCTGAAGCGGTAAAAATAATGCGCTATCAGTTCAAACTGAGCGCTCTGTATGAGGATGTATCAACCGAGCTTGAAATGGTTCTGGGCGAATTTACCTCGGTTACGGCAGAAATTGACGGGATTAAAACCGAAGTTTCGAATAATCCCAACGGCAAAAGCCAGGATTGGTTCCTCGAAGCCATTGATATCCTTCAGGATAAGCTTCATGACCTGGAAGAACAGATGGCCAAGGCTCAGGCTCTTCTCGAGAAAAACCCCACCGATGTCAATACACAAAATCTCATAAAACAGATTTCAGATATGGAAACCTTAATCGGAAGCATGCTGAAAGATCTTGCCATTGTTGAGATCAGTCCCTCGACCATAACAGAATTGAATCAGATCGATGACCTGCTTTCTGATCAGATGGTTGCTTTGCAGAATGAAATTACAGCCTACAACAGCATCAGCGCATCAACCTCCGATGTGGCTGAAAGACGGCTGCAGTCTTCCCTCAAAATTATGGACAACTACGCCAGGGTCAGAAGAAATTACCTGTCGGCTCAGCGACTCTATGATTTGGTTATGAGAGCCACTCAGGGAGCAAAATACAAGACTTCTGAACAGGGTGAAGCTGAAGCCCTCTGGCAGAACATCAGCGACCGGTTCCAGCAGCTTGGCATAGTGGCCAATGAACTGCAGTCGAACATCGAGTCACTCGAAAGTCAGCTGCGGCAGTGGCTGAAATAAGAAAGCAGGGGGATGACATAATGAAAAAGTCAATACTGGTAACGATTCTTGTCGTGCTGACGCTTGCCGTTCAGCCTGTTTTCGCAATCTCAGTTGCAAGCGAAAGGGCGTTGAATGCCTTCACCCGCTATGAACCTGACTTCGCCAATTCAATGCGTCGTCTTGAAGAACTGGATCGCAAAGTGGTTAATCAGCAGATTCCGGTTGACAGCAATGAATTCCGCATCATCGCTGAAGATGCTGACGATATCATGGATTACGTTCAGAAACGCTTCGACCTTATGGAAGACCTGTTTACTACCGTTTCAGGCGATTATCCTGCAGATCGTCCTCAGCTTTTCGAAGGCTTTTCACGCATTGAAGATCTATACCGTGAAAACCGCAATTTCTATACGCAGAAATTCGTGAAAGTCGGGAAAGTTCCGGCTGCTGAACCAGAAAAAGCCGATGCAGTAGAGTCTGCGGCAGTTAAAGAAACCGCCGCTGAACCAGTTTCCGCAACTGAAGTTAAAACTGCTGAACCGGTTAATGAGTCGCCTGCCGCCAAATCCGAAGAATCTGTTAAAACTGAAGAAAAAGCCAAAAAGGTTGAGGTTAGCGGTTTGCTGAATCTCGATTTCCGCAATCGCAACGAACTTTATCGCACCCAGTCTAACGCTGTTCCCTTTACTACGGTTGAAAGTGCTCTGCCAAACAATCTCGGTCAGGCTAAACTTTCGCTGAAATACAAATTTGATGAAAAACGAGAACTCTATATCGATGACCGATTTCTCAGAAGAGAAAGAAACGAACCGGTTCATGAAAACTACCTGACTCTTGCTTTTCTGCTCAAAGTCAATTCCAACCGCGCCTGGACCTTCAAAAACACCCTTCAGCACTCATGGTATCCCGATAACGGCGTTAAAGATTATCGCGACAATCTGACCGAAGTCTATTTTAATGATCGCTGGAGCAAGCGTGAAAGATTGGCGAACATGGGTTACCAGTATCGTGTTTACCCCAGATATTCAAGTTCTGATTACCATCAGTTCAACCTTTCCGACCAGGAAACCTGGTTTATTGACAATGGCAACATTTTTGCTGAACTGACCGGCAACTGGAGACGATATCGCAATGTGGACGATCTTGATTACGACAACTTCAACCTCTACAGTGAGTATTCCAAGACTTATAGTGGTAACAAGGCTGATCTGAGCCTTTCGAATACCTATGACCGCCGCATGTATGATCGCGAAGCCATCAATCTTTATCGTGCCAGTTACTGGGATAACTACTTCAGAGTAAACTATGAACTGCCGGTTCATGACAGCCTGACTTACCTGGTAGAAGGTCAGTACCAGAAAAGAAATTATCTTGCTGACGAGCCCAGAGGCTACGCTCAGCTGAATTTCTTCTCTGCTGCACGCATGAAATTTGACCGCTACAGTAAAGGCCAATTCGATTATCGTTATATTTTCAACGATGAAAACACCACATTCAGAGCCCATAAAAACCACCTGTTCCATGGAATGTGGCAGAAAAAGGTAACCGATACCTTCAAAATCAGAGTTGACGATACTTTCCACGTGCGCAATTCGGTAGAAGGCGAAGTAATGGATTTCAAGGAAAACCTTTTTAATGCCAGGCTTTCATGGGCTCTGCGCAGTGGTATTGCTTTGACCTGGAACAACGAATACCTTTCAAGAATATATGATCAGATCGTTTATCGTGATTTCCGCTATTTCCTGAGCGGGCTTGTGTTCTCTTATGCTAAAGGCAGCAAGTATGACTGGAAATTGGAACAGAGCTGGAAAAAATTCTCATTCAGAAATGGCAATAATCTCAGCACTGGCTGGGAAGCCGAAGCTCAGCCTCTGACTGAAGTTCGCTACAATGTTGCTTTGAATGATGTTCTCAAGCTTAAACTCAAAGCCTCATGGGAGAAGACCTTCTATCGCCAGTTTGACACCAGATCTCAGGAGCTACTGTGGGATTTCACCAGACCAATGACCATCACTGAGTTCTATGGTGGGCTGGAATACGAGTTCTGATCAAAATAGAGAGGCAAAAAGATGTACTCAATAAGGGGCCTTTTTGTTCTTTTAACAATAATAGCTCTGTCCGGACTGCCAGGATGCTCGGGTGGTGGTGGCGGTTCTGCCGCACCGGTAACCAAGGATGTGGCTGGAATAAATGCTACTCTCAAAGGTTTCATGAATTCGATCGCCGCCCGCGATTCACAGACGGCGAATCAATATCTTGCCCAGACTTCACAAACATCTGAATCAGGGGTTAAAACCCTTATGGTTTATGACTTTGGCGCGGATATTTATGACTCCAATGATGAGAGAAGCTACTATCCGTTCACCGTGAGCGATAGTGATATTTTTCAGCCCACCGACACTCTTGCCACCGTAAAAGCTTACTATAAGCTGAGCAATGGGCAGCCGCTTTACCTGACCTTCGCCCTGATAAAAGAAAATGGTGTCTGGATGATCGAAACAATTGTCTTGGGTAACAATGCTATCGATCACTTGTCCGGTTTTTTATCATCAACCTATTTCCCGATCGTTCCTGGTTCGTATGCGACCTATTCAACCTATTACAACGGAGTTTTGCAGAACAGTAAGTCGACCAGGTCTTTTTCTTCTTTGCCTACCGTCTAAGGATGGCAAGAATTATTACCTTGTCACCACCGACTATGCTTATACTTCAATTCTCAATGCTTTACGCACGAGTTCTACCCCTGTGGTCTCCGGCTCTGGAGACTATTATTCCCAGCAACCAGACGGATTATGGGTTTACTCCAGCGAAGTGAACAACGGAGTTCCTTTCAAATTTTTCGAATCTTTTCATGCTTTTGGGTCTGGTCATACGGTTTCCTTTACAACTCAAGACTCAGGAGATGTGGTTAATCATACGGTTGGTATGACTTTTGGCTATCCACAGGCATATACTACAAGCCTGGGAACATTCGACGCTGTCCCGGTTGAAATGGTCGAAACTTTTGTGGTCAACAACACAGAACATACCTCTAAAAAGGTTGTCTGGTTCGCTCCTCTTATTGGTCAGGTCGGGATTGACGAGTATGAAAAGCCCTCTGATACTTCACCGGCTTACCAGGAAAAGATTATTGAAAGATCTGGCACTCCTCAACTTCCGCCCACGATTGCACCTACCCCGTCTTACGAGGTTTTGAGCTCCTTTAATTCATCTTCTATCCCAGTCGGCAATCACTTCGAAGCAACTTATTTCCTCATACCATCTAACGTCACATCCATTACAGGCGTTACTGTCGAATCTGTAACACCTGCAACTTCATATCAGCCATGGGCTGGGCTTGATTCGGCCAGCAATGAATATATGTTTTCAGTTACGCCTGATAATTCTGGTTATTATACCTGCATCGTAAATGTTACAACTGCCGATGGGCAAACCCATAGGATCACCCACTATTTCACTGCCATGTAAGTCTGATTTTGTTGAAAAAACAAAAACCGCAGCGGACATCCGCTGCGGTTTTTTTAAGCCGGAATATTTTTCAGCACTCTGCTCTGACGAGCAATCTGGCTGTATCCCGACTTGGTTTCAGTGTAGATTGGCTGCTGAGATTTTATCTGGGAATGAGGCTTCGGTAAGGATTTCCTGAATTATCTGCAGGGCTCCTGGTGTGACTTTCTTTCTGGTGGTGGCCTCAAATCGGCTGACGAAAGTGTCTAGATTTGTCAGAATGTAATATGCTTCTTCCTGGTTCAACTTCATATCTGCCTCCTGAATTTTTTCTATTTCCCAACTTAACCATCGACAAAATTTTTCATTAACTTAGTTTTTTTTCACCGATTTGCGTATTTTTTTTTTGCGGTTATTCTCAAAGACAAATTCTTGAAAGGTGATTCTGATGACGGCAAGCCAAAAAAACTTTTCAGGTTTGAAGTGGTGCCAGCGCATTGGCAACCGTATTGTTCTGGTTACAATTATTTCTGCTGCTTTACCGCTTTTGATAATTTCTGGCACTATCGCTTTCAAGGTGCGCAATGATTTGATTGATCAGACGGTTATAACGCAAAAACAGCGTGCTGCAACCATACAGCATGGCATAATAGCTCTATTGAACAGCTATTATCAGCAGATTGAAAATCTTGCTCGGCTACCAATGATTCAAGGAATGAACAATGAGGAACAGACATTGCTTATTCGAGAATTTCTCGATCAGCAGAAAATCTTTTTCAGCTGTTCAATTTATACCCGCCAGAAAACAATTGTTTCCGTGGCCTTGAGAAACCGAAAGGATAATGTGGAATTTGCCCCGGAAGATTTCAGCAATGTTTCGCCGACTTCAAAAAGCACTTTGAATATTGCGTTTGAAAAAGTTATTCGTCAGGCAGAACCTGCCTTTACCAGCTGCTTTTCGCCAGCTTTTCAGGAAAAGATGCTGTTCGTTCTCGTGCCTGTTTTTGATTTTGTTGACCCGGAAAGCGTTGTCGGGGTAATCAGCTGTTCCATAAGCTTGTCTGATCCTGGCATTCATGAAATAATCTGTGGGTATCCCAGCGAAGAAGACGATATCATTACCCTCACCGATAAAACTGGAAATCTTATTTCCTGGCAGGGCAAAGTTCCGGAAAATTTGGCCGGTCTCAAAATTTCATTTGAATTAAATGAACTTGATCGGGCACAGGCGGTCAGGGTAAATATCGGGGGGCGGGAATTCCTTGGGTCGGTGGCGGCAGTGCTGGGTTTTGATGGCTATCTGCTGACAGCTTGTCCCTGGGATTCGGCAATGGCTTTTTTGAACCAGCTTCTGCTGGACCTTGCGCTGGTATTTGCCGTAGCCCTTATTATTGCCGTGGCAATCGGTTACCTTATGGCAAGTTCCCTTGCCGGTGGCATAGATATTCTCGTTAATGGAATCCGCCGGGTTGCTGATGGGGTGATCAGTTACCGGGTCGAGATTTCAGGCAGCGATGAGCTGGCGGAAGCCGGATCAGCCTTCAATGAAATGGTCGATACTCTTGAAAAACACCGGATGATTGACGATATCTGGTCGCGGGAATGGTTAAGTGCCCGGCAGAAGAAAGGCAATGACGTTGAGTAAGGGTTCTGATAAAGCCGAAAAAGCGGCTTCGGCCAGATATCTCACTTTTCTTCTGTCATTATTGTTTCTTTTAATCAAAGCGGTTAATAACCTTCTTTACCTTTCAGTTCTGACGGTTTTTCTTGAGAAGGCGGGAGCCAACACATTACCCTGGGTATACCTGGTCGTTAACGTTTTATTCATTATCATTCAATATCGTTTCATTACGAATATCGCCGGGTTTGAAGGTCACTGGCTTCTTGAAAAAGTTAACCTTCCCATGATTCTGGTTTCATTTATTGCTGCCTGGTTTCTTCCGTCAGAATCAGTCGTTGTGTTGATCGGGTTTCTTGTAACCGCAATGCTTTCGGATCTAGTTACCAACCAGGCTTTTACTGCAATGCTGAATCATTTTCTCAGTCTTGGAGATTCAAAAAGAATTTTGCCTTTTATCTATGCTTCTGGCAGCCTTGGATACATCCTCAGCGGGCTGACCCTCAAGTTTGTTGTCGATCTGATTGGGTTTAATGGCCTTCTTGTTTTGAATGGTCTGATCGCCATTATCGTTGCTTCGGTTGTTTTTATTCTGCGTCCTTATGAACACCAGAGATTACAATTCGGTGAAGCTGAAAAGATTAATGAGAAAATTCAAGGTGAAGAAGAGATTGAAGCCTCGCTTAAGCATCCATTGGCACGACTGCTGATTATCTCATCATTTCTCATTATTTTTAATCGATATCTGATCGATTTCCTTTTCGCCGGCGTGATCAGTGCATATTTTTCTTCTGGAAAAGACCTTGCTTCATTTATGGGAATTTTCGGTGCATCAGCTGATCTTCTGGTTATCGGCCTGCAGACTCTTATTATGCAGAAAGTATTTTCTTCTTTACCGGTAGGTAGAGTTTTGACCTTTGTGCCGGCAATTCTAACTCTACTTTGTCTTTTGGCTTCCTTCAACATGAAATTTGTCGTTGTCGCATTGGCGCAGTTCCTGGTGATGATCAATTCATTACAGTGCCTGCCACCACTTTGCTGATGGGGGCAATACCGCAAAAAAAACGAGTGGTTTATCGAAGAGATATTTCCATTGCATGCGCGATTGCTTCAACCCTGGCAGGGGTTTTTCTATTGGTCGCAAGAAATCATCTTATGCCTGAAAC
>DYKG01000060.1 GCA_020722725.1 Candidatus Methylomirabilis sp. | reverse complement strand
TAATTTTTGGTGTTTTATCACTTATCGGCTTGACCAATTTTCTCGAACCACCACTCTTTCCTGAGATATACCTTTTCGCTTGAACTTTTGCGGAAAAGATTGTAAAAGTTAAGCATGGGAAATAAACAAGTGGCTGGACTACCAAGTCGTCTTGAAAAAACTCCTCTGATTGAGGTTATTTTGGAATTTCGCTTTGAAACAAATATTCAAAGCGAGCTTATGGCAGGCGCTTTCTGGGCATCTCTCGGCCCTCAGGGTAAGAAAGATTTCAAGTTTGAAAGACTGCCGGTGCATGACCTGCCTGAAAAATTGCGAAATTTTGATCCAAACCTTTTGTATCAGCCTCATTTTAGATTTTTAGGTAATCAGGTTGTTGTGATGCTTGGTGCCAGGTCTGTAGCTTTTGCTGCCGTAGGAATATATAAAGACTGGCGAACTTTTATTGCCAGTTGTAATGAATTATTGAACAAGTTCATTTCGTTGAACTTCACTTCAGCTTTTTCGAGAATCGGCGTAAGATTTGTCAATTTCTTTCAAAAAGATGTTTTTCCCTGCCTGAGATATTCGGTAAATTATGACTCAAGTGCACTAGACGCAGAATCAATAAACCTTAGAATAAAGAAGAAGGACAACGAGAACACTGTTCTGATGAATTTTGTGAACGACGCAACGATTGCAAGATCTGAAGATCCGAACCTGAAAGGCAAAAAGGGTTCGATTATTGATCTTGACTGTTTTATCGAGCGGATTGTCAGCACAACCGAAGCTGATGAAGCAGTTGCATCACTTCATTCTTCGGCAAAAAAGTTTTTTTTCAACGCTATTGATGAAGATTTGTTAAATACTTTAAGCCCAGTCTACGAGGATGAGTGATATGCCAGAAACCTGTTATACATCAGTGTTTTCTCAAACTTTTCTGGCCACTGTTTTTATTGTGGCCAGCGCTGCGCATGCGCCAGTAACGGATAGCAGTTCAATTTTACCAGAACCAGCTTATTCCAGAGAATCATACAAAACTTTGCAAAACCAGCAGTCCATATCTCTGATTTCCATCAGCCAGAGTGCAGATTCAGAAATTTTGACGAGCCTGGTATCAAGAATCAAGGATACACCCGATGAGATTCTTGATACCATGGATGAGCTTTTCTGGGAAATTCTGGCGTGACCGACCTTGAATTCGAAAGGTTTCTTTGCAGTTATCTGACGGCCGAAAATGCCAGAGATGTCATAAGCTGTTTGCGAAGTTTTCCAGACAATGTTCACAGGCTTTATTCATTACCTGCAAATCCAAGACAATATTTCCTTCAGGGAGATTGCTACGAAAATCTTCCCGCTGCCAGACTGAAGATGGTTGAGGGCAGTTTGGCATCAGATGTCGTAACTTTTAAGGGCGTAATTCTCAATAATAGTTGTGACATGTCAGAAGAACGAAAAGGCGGCGATAAGGTTGATTTAATGTTTTGCCCGTTAATTTCTCTTCGAAAATATGTTGAGCAGCTTTTTTCAAAAAAAGATAAAACCCAGAACCAGGTTTCAGAAATTATTAGAGGGATTAAAAGCCAGGAGTATTCTCATATAATGTATTTTCCTCCGACATCAGATGTTGATGATGAGGGTTATATGGTGAGATTCGACCGAATTTTCAGTTGCAACATCGGCTTTGTAAGACAACTACAGCCAAAAACATTCTTTACTCTGAGCAATTACGGTTTTTATGCCTTCTTGTACAAAATGTCAGTTCATTTTCTGAGGATGAGAGAAAAAGAAGACCGTGGCAATGCCTCTTCTTTAGCTACCAAAGAGGAATGAATCAAAGAAGCTTTTTTCTTATTGCGGGGCTGCAGCTGACTACCGCTTTTTTCATTGCGGTCAGGGTGCTTCAGGAAATTTTTCTGGCGAATCCGAACTTTCTTACTGATATAACCCTTTCGCCTCTGATCATGACGGTTCTGGCCGCTACCGGCATGGCTCTGATTCAGTTTTACTCGTGGTTTTCCGAGCAGAGGCTTTTCATCATGCTCAATGGTCTGTTTTGCCTTGTCGGATTAACCTGCGCAGCTCTCAAAGTCGGTGGCCTCTTTACCTGGATTCTGGTTTTTACCGGGCTTGGCATTTTGCTTCTACTTGGCATCGAAATATTTTTAAATAGATATTTAAGGAAAGCCGCTGTTTTGCTTTTGCTGCTGAATGCTCTGTTCATCGTTATGCTACAGGTTGACTGGCATGTTTTTTCAGTTACCCGTGCTCATCTCAATTTTCAGATAATCTCAGTTGTCTGGCAGGACCAGGCGCTGCTGTTTCAGGCCGCTAAATATCTGGGAATCGAAAACCGGCAGATTTTCAGCGATTTGCTGTTACTGCTGCTGATCGGGCCTTTTTTCGGTCTACTCGTCAGCTTCTTTAAATCACAAATTGACGTAAAACAATTTCGCATTCAGGCTTTAGCCGTATCGATATTGCTTTTGCTGGTTCATTACGGTGAATTCGACCTGGTATGCCGTAACACTTCAATGGCCGAATATGTCAGTCTGCGAATCAGCTCAGGCATTATTCCATTGCCGCTCCACCCGGTTCTGCGTGCCAATGAGAAACTGCAGAGCGTTTTGCAGAACCCGAAAAAAGTAAATCCTGACCGATGCTACTCTCCCGCTGCCATTGAAATTCGCCCGAACCATATTGAAAAAATAGTCCTGGTGGGCATCGAAAGCCTTCGTTATGATGCTTTCGCCGAATTGATGACCAATACCCGACTTCATTCAGAAAGCGGGCGTTTGCTGGTTAACCATTATTCAAATTCAAATATAAGTTTGAGCAGCTTTTTTTCTCTTCTTCATTCAAACTTTCCCGTTAACCTGATGTTTTCATCTCGTCGGTATGAGAAATCCAGGCTGGAACTGAATGCCGAATCCGCGGGTTATGCAACCTGGTTGATAAAACCTGAATTGATTGGTTCGGCCGCGCCTGAAATATGGGGCCATAATCGAATTATCGATAAGGTTGAAAAGCCTTGGGAGACCACTCCCAGAGTGTTTGAGCGAACTCTTGAGCTGTTGCGTCAGCCAGGTCGGTCAATGATTCTCACCTATGTATTCAACACTCATTTTAATTACTACTATCCACCGCAATTTGAGAAACATAAGCCCGTTTGTCCCGATGAGACTAATATTTTCACTATGTGGCCCAGTCCTGAAAATGTTACAAAAATTCGTAATCGCTACTACAACTCAGTTTTGTATCTCGACCATTGCTTAAATGAATTTTTGAAACAGTTAAAAGAAGAAGCTCTTGACCAGAAAACCCTGATCGTAATTTTCGGCGACCATGGCCAGTCGCTTCGTGAAACCGGCTGCCTGGGACATGGCACCGGCGCTTCGGTTCTTCAATATCGGGTACCGTTCATCGTTATTGGCCCAGGGGTAGATCCGCAGGTCATTGATTATCCCACCAGCCATTTCAATGCGTTGTCTGAAGCTTTGAAGCCGGCGGGTTTTACAATTAATTCGCCATTTTCCGCCCTGGATGGCAATTACCCGGTGCTGGCTCTTGAAGAGTCGGTTTCCGGAAGAATTCTGGTAATTCAAAAAGACTACATCAACATTTTCGATCTGACCAGTGAATTTCAACTGCGCTGGATAGCCATGGTTAATCTCAGCTACGCAATTTCGCCGGAACTTGTTCAGACATGGTATCAGAATACCGAAAAACTTGCCTCGGCAATCGATCGTGATATGACTTTCATTTCAAGCAATCTTCAATAGAAACGAAATCGGTTAAAGTCGGGGCTCTGGCAAATCCTTAATACGAATTACAGAAGAAATATTCGCAGGAGCCGACTACCGTGTCGGCCCGCTTTAAATCGTAGTGTAACGAACGAATTAAGTATAAATGGTATAACTTCTCGTTGTTGAAAAAAATAAATAAAAAAAGTGTTGACAAGGAAACACAAAAATTGTAACCCTATTTCGTTGAGTGAAAGATCTTTGATAATAAAATCGGTAGCCGCAAGGTAACGACTTCTGAACTCCGGTAGGTTTCAGACAGTTGTCTGAAGAAGAGTGCTGATGTCCGGTGACGGGCAGAACGACTCCGAGGAGAATCAATAATCCAGGACAACGTGCAATCTAATTAGAAGTCGGGATCAAAAGGCAGAAAATCCATGGGGGGCGGGCTCCGCATCGACGGAGATACCAACTTCAGCTGCAGAAAAACTCTAAGAGGGCAACAAACCCTGAAAGAGGAGGGAGCAATCCAGGGCAGCTAAGCCAGATACCCCGAAGGAAAAAAGGTCAGGAGAGCTGTTATCGCAGCCAAGGGGTGAAACCCAAGGTTGTAGGAAGCGCTCTGAAACGGGACTAAAGCTTCAAGGTTTGGCCGAAACTCAAGATGGGAACCGGCTGTTCGCAGCAAGGGGCCGAAGAGAGCCAGGATCGGGTCTGATGTAAGTCAGTGCGATCAGGCAGTGGGAACTGCCAGTAATCTTTGGAAGAAAACCATGTAGAGAAGGTAACAACGAAGAAGCATGACGGCTGGAAACAGTCGTCGATCGGTTCAGGGTGAAGCTCTGTAGATCATGACCCTGCGAGTGCCTGTGGGGTGGAATAAACTCACAAGCCGCTGCTGACGCAGTCTCTGCTGAGAGGTTGTGAAAACCTGCGAGTGGAGTGCGATAGAGCTGGAGGCTCTGTTTGTCACGTCGGGTGGTGATGGCGCTGAGAGGGATAAAACCTTAGAAGGCGTTGGCGTTATCCAGCCAATGAAGATCTGTGTTGAACCTTGAAGTCGGCAAAAGTCTAAAAGAGGATAGTAAATCTCAGTTAACCATTGAGGTTTGGTGATTGTGTGAGGGCCTCGAGGGCGATGAACGCCTGAGGCTTGGCGTAACCAGTGCGCGTCATAGCGCAATCATGATAAAACTCTAAAAGGCATGTAACGACACGAAGGGGGAATTTAATCTGGTAACGGATTAGATGAACCACAAATCGATATGTCTTCAGTAAGGAAAACCGATTTTAAAGATCAAGTAGCTTAACAGGAGTCCCCGGTAACACGGGGGCTTTTTCTTTTAGCTGATTTTCAGCTTAAAGGTCGTCTACCAGCACGGTAACCCGGTCACCTTCCTGCAGGTCTGCTTTTTTAAACTGTTCGCGTGGAACATGAATTTCCACAAAATGATCCGGTTCGCTGGGGTGCTTAACTACCACCACAACAATCCCGCCGACAATTCGGTCGACAACCCCGCGAATTCTCTTTTTCGGCTTTTCATGTGCTTCATGAGACGGCATAATGATCCTCCTTGGCTGCTTTATATTCTAATTCTACTGATTTTTCAAATAATTTGAACCTTTGTCGCAATTGCTGGCAAATTATTGTTCATTAAATAAACAATCGCCATTCTAAACAAAAGCTCATTGACTATTTCTCAAAGGCGGGCTTTTTACGAGTCGCCTGCTGTCCTTTGGGGACTATGCATTAGCGAGTTCTGCCTGTCCGACAACCTCAATGACCGCTTTTGTTGGTCGCTGAGCCCGCTTAGCGGGTCGAAGCCAGACATTATTATGCCACTGATTTTGCCGAAGAAAAAACTCAGGCACTTGACCCCATAGCTCACGAAGAACTGTTTAACTTTGATGCTGGCCTGAAACCGATTATCAACCCTCGATAAATTCTAAAGTAAACTTTTTCCACTGTTTAGGGGTATAATTAGCGAACATTAAACACCAGGGAGAGAAAATTATGAGGAAAGGTTTTAAATTTCTTGCTTACATCGTTATGATGATGTTTTCTGGGTCGCTTTTTGCGATGAATTTTAACGAGACTCTCAGTAATCACGATGCTTCTGACAGCAACGGCCAGGTTTCCGGTGCCCGCGTGGCAAAAGCCGATGAAAGCGGCTCAGTTGCCAACGATGAAGATTTGCCTGATTACGGTTATGTAAAAGTCAACTCTTCACTCAACGTTCGCACCGGCCCCTGGGGAGCCATCGTTGACAGCCTCTATAACAACGATAAAGTTCGCATTATCGGCAAAGAAGGTAACTGGTATAAAATCCAGCACAACGGCCAGGTTCGCTATATCCATTCGTGGTATGTTTCAACCAGCCCGGGTGGCAGCACCAGTTCTGGTGGTTCTTCCGGAGGCAGGCCTCTGGTCATCGCTCCGGCGAAGGGAAGTGTGCAGCAGAAACTGGTTGCCGCTGCGCAAAACCTGGTTAATAAATACAAGACCCCCGGCTCTTTCCCCTATGATCGCCATACCAGGGGTGGTTCACTCGGCTGCGCTCAGGTTGCAACCACTGCTTTGATGGCTGCCGGCGTTAATACCGGAATTCAGCTTGGAGTTGCCGCCACCATTGGCAAATTGCGCAATCTCGGCTGGAAAGAAGTTCGCGTGCCATCATATCAGGCCGGCGATGTCATTACCTGGAAAACTTATGACAGCTCTGGTGATGGCGTTAAGGATAACGATACCCACATTGGTATCATCATGAACAGCGGCAATAACGTTCAGGCCATGAGTAACTCATCGAGTCGAAAACGCCCGAGCCTGCATTCTGCCACTTACTGCCCGGTCTGCCGGGTTCTTAGAAAAGCTTGAGGAACTTCTAAAGCATGAAAAAAATTATTGCTGCATTAACCGTAATTTCTCTTTATTTCGCAGTGGCGGCCGGTGCTGAAGTCAGCCTTAAATTCGGCAAAGCAGACGATCAGGTTGCCTATATTAATCAAAACAGTAATCCCGGTATCGAAGAGCCTCTGCCCCTTGGGCCCCTCGCTTTCAGAGTGGTTGGCGGGCTTTTCTACATCGCCGACAGCGTGGGTGGCAAAATTCTCGTTGCCGACCAGCAGAAAGGCTTTCTCAACGCAGTTAAGCTGACCGAAAAGCCTGCTGATTTTCTGTTCGATGACCTGGCGGTAATCAGCGGCAAAGACGGCAAAGCTGAAGCATTCTTTCTGATTGATGCCCTGAGCAATTCGATCATAAAATTTGCTGCCGATGGAAAAGAGCAGAAAAGAATCTCTTCTGACCGGCTGGTTCAGCCATATCGCCTTGAAATCAGCAGCCAGGGCATGATTTATGTGGCCGACAAAGGTGCCCGAACCATCTTTGTATTTGACCCCGAGGGCAATCTCAAATCAGAAATACCCTGGGAATGGACAGGAATGGCCATCTCGCCCGATGCCGAGCTGCTTTACCGGGTGTTCTTCGCTCCTGAAAGTGCCAGCTCGTTTCTGGTTTCTTCAAATGTCGAAGGCAAACTTACCATGGAAAGAGAACTGAACCTGGGCGAGCATTTCAATGCTGAGCTGTGGTGGGTTGATGAAGAAAAGCAGGAATGTGTTATTTCCTATGCCGCCTCACAGACCTATGAAACAGACCTGATTGTTGCCAGAGTTGGTTTCGACGGCGAAGTCAAAGGTAAAAAACAGTTCAAGGCCCCGTTTGCCATGAATCGGTTCCTTGAGTTTTCCGGTTCTGATGCCTGGCTGGGAGTAGCCGATTATAGCAAAGCGCCCGAAGGAACATTTTCCATTCAGAAATTTGAATTGCCCTGATCGAGGAGATTCGGCATGAAAAAGAAAACTGCATTGATGTTGTTGCTGTTGCTGTGTCTGGTCGCTTCAGCTTTGTGGGCCTATAAAATGCCCTCTAAAGGCGAAACTACTGCCAGTGCCCTTAACGTCAGAACTGGCCCGGGTATGAGCTATACGGTTCTGCAGACCGTTCCTGCCGGCACTCTGCTCGATATTACCGATGTAAAGGGAAGCTGGTACAAGGTCAATGTTGCCGGCAGAACCGGGGTTTATGTTCACGGCTCTTATGTTAAAATTACCGAGTTCACCGAATTTGACGATCCCGAAGCCGAAAAGAACGCTACCAAACGCTTCATGCCGACTCTGTCGTCAGTAGATCCTTACACCAGATAAAAGTCTTATGGAATGAAGATAAGCCGCTTGTATAACCAGAGAAAAGGCAGTACTATTTTTATGGTTGGAGCCGTTATAATGGCTCTATTTCTTTTCTTTGGCGGTTTTATCAAATATTCGTCCGGGCGCCGGCATGCGACCGGAAAACTCAACAAAGCTTATCTGGCCCGCGAACTTTCTTTTTCGGTTGCGACACTGGCAGTGCACCATCTCAAAGAGATCGAAATCAAGAAAACCGATTCTGAACTGTTGCGTCAGCTTTCCCTGCCTCTTGAACAGATGAAAGACCAGACCAGCGGTGAAATACAATTCACCACCGATCTGGCGAATATTCAACAGAAACTGCTTGCTGGCAGCTCGGGTTTGAAAAATCTTTCCTGCCAGGTCAGCTGGCGGTTGCAGAAAAACGGCTTTGAAAATCTGATTAAATCATATCCCAGAGAAAAAGCCGGGCATATTCTGATTCCGGTGGTTATTACCTATCAACAACCCGGAACCACTGGAACGATTAGCGAAGATTACCTTTATTCGGCCCGCATCAAGGTTACTGCCAACATTATTCCCGTGTTGTCACGCTTTTCATTGTATGTGAAAGATGCTGTCTGTGGCGAGGGCGATGACCGGTTTAACCAGGTTCACACCGACATGTACGGCAATCTTAAGGGCTCGACCTTCAGGCCATGGGTATTAGATAACGGCAATGTTAACAGTTCAAGCTTTCCCAGTCGCTTCAGTGAAGTGATTGAAGCGCCCATTGGTCTGATTTATCTTGGCGGTGGCAAAATAGTGCTGGGCAACTGCCGCGGCTGGAATATTGCCGGCAAATATGGTGAAGGCTTTCATCTGCTGGCCGAGGGGCGTGGTGATGGCTTGTATACCGTTGGTTTTATCAACCAGCTGGCGTTGATGAACTGGGAAACCGGGCTCTGTGATGATGTAAGCGACGATTCTGCCCGCTACTGGTGGGAAATGATCAAAGACGGCTATGATGATATGTCGCGTCGCAACTCGATGCTGCGCCTGCTGGGCACTGACATGCTACGTTCACCCACCATCGTGTTTGGCGATGTGTATTCGCGAACTTTCTGTGCCAAAGCCTTTAAAGAAGGCAACGATTTCTTCGGCCCGCTGCCCTATGTCAGAACTCAGGAGCGTTTTGTCGATATCTGCTCAGGCGGAAGCGAAGACTTTGATATCGGTTATTTTAAAAGCGTTGTCGGTAACATCAGCCGCTCTGAATACAACAGCGAATATGCCAGTTGTCTGATGGAAGTGCCATTCAATCGCGCTTTAAGTTACATTATCACCAATCACAAGAATTCCAAGCCGATGAAATCAGGCATTATTCCCGAATCTGATCCGCTCTTTGATTTTATTGAAGGCAAAGCGGTTACAAATGGCTTTGCCGAGAAAATACCCAAACCCTACTCAACAATTTATTCAGATGTTTCTGATCTTGGCGATATGAAAAAGATGCTTGAAAAAATCTGGGTTCCCGGTGACCGGGCTTTGAAAACCATTGAACTAACCAAAGGCGAAAAGCTGCTCGACCGCCTTAAGAAAGAAGGATTTCTCAGACAGAACCAGCTTGATATCAATGGCTGGCTGCATCTAAAATCTGAAGAGAAAGTTCTGATCGATCAGGCGTTGCTTTTGGCAAGCCACGGTGGCATTGTTCTTGAAAAAGGCAACATTGAACTTCGCAGCTCGGTAAGCGGCTCAGGAAGCCTGCTGCATCTGGTTACCCTCGATGGAAATATAGAGGTCGATGAAAGTATCGGCGGTGAACTGCATGTTTCGCTTATTGCTGCAGGTAGCGGTTCAGACAGCGGTCAGGTTAAGTTTCCCGGGTCAATTAACTCGAATCTTCCAGTCATTCGTGGCAATATCGCAATGCAGCGATTGGCAAAAGGCAGTCTGAGCAGCAGTGCTGCCCGTGGCGTTGAAATCAAATATCGCAAGGAACTTGCCGCTCTTCCTGGTAAAACCGCCGAAAACATGTCTGAAAAAGCCCTGCTGATGTTTGGTATAGACCCTGATCCGGAGCTTGTTGAATGAAGAATTTACGAGCCTTTTCATTTGTCGAAATCATGATTGCCATCATCTGCCTGTCGGTGGTTCTGATTCCTCTGACCACAATGTTTTCGGCAAGCAGCACCGGCACCATTCAAAATCGCAATGACATTCTGGCAAGACAGCATGCCGCAAATCTTCTCGATTACTCCTATTCCCTGCCATATGCCGACGATTTTCTAAAGCCAGCCGTCGATCGTGAAGTCAGTAAAGTTTCATTTAAATCCGGCAGCGAAGATATTTCCCTTGAAATTGAACAAATATTTAAAAGAACCATTTCAATTGAAGAAGTAAAACCGGCAAACTGGAAATACGCTTATAAGCTCATAAAAGTAAGAGTAAGCTGGTTTGAAAACAAAACAGTCGAAAAAGAAATTGTCATGACCGGAGTTTTGACCGATGAAAGTGCATGAAAAAATGAGGCGTAAAGGGGTAACTCTGGTTGAAATCTGCATTGGTGTTGTAATTCTCAGCCTCGTTATGACTGGCGTCATGCGAATGTTTGCCGGTGGAATCAGGGGTTCGCAACAGGGAATGGTGCATTTGACCAACATGCAGACCGCCGCCATAATAATTGCTCAGGTTGAATATGATCTGATGCGGGCAACCGAGTTGAATGACCCGCCGGTCAATACTACCGAAACTGCTGCCCGCTGGAAAATCAAAAGCGAAGATGGCAGCAGCAGTACGGTGATTTATAATTTATTGCCCGATGGTCTCGAGCGCCAGGAAAACAACAGCACCAGCGGCGATAAAAAGCACGTTTTTGGCAAAGGCTTGAATCTTAAACTGCAGTTTCGCCATCTCGAATTCGTCATTACCGGCGAAAAGAAGAAAAAAGAAGGTATGCTGATTGACCTGAAAGTAGCATCAGATAAGAACAGCAACGAAGAATTTCATATCAGACGCATGGTGGTTGCCAAAAATCTGAACTGTACCCAACCATGAAATTACAGAATCTTCATAATCACAGCCTGTTTTCTGATGGCGCCTGTCTGCCAGAAGAGATAATCAGTGCTGCCATCAGCGGAGGGTTACAAATGGTCGGAATTTCCGACCATTTTTATACTACCAGGGTTTATTCTGATCAGAGTTATCACCAATGGTACGAAGAATTCTGGCATCGCTATATTTACAGTCTTGGTTGCCTTAAAGAATTCTACTCAAACCAGATAAAAGTGGTAGCCGGTATTGAAATTGATTCATGTCTCTATCGCACGGTTGGCCATTTTGACCGCCTGCCCTGGAAAGAAATCAATGAAGGGTTGGATTATGTTCTGATCGAATATGTCGGCGAGGTTTCTGCCGGCGGCGCGCCACCCGATTGCCTGGCGTTAATCAGAAAACTGTGTAGCCTGCCCGTAATTATTGCCCACCCGGATCTTGATTATCTGCATCGGAAATATACCCTTCCCCGATTTTTTCAAATGATGAAAGAAAGTGAAATTGCCCTTGAAATACCCTCGGGAAGAAGAAACACCTGGTTCTGGACTCGCTATGACTGCTCTTTGCTTGAAGGCCTTAAACTAAGCATTGGCAGCGATACTCACAGCGACATCGAGGAAGTCTGCAATATCAGCCAGGCTCTTGAATCTCTCGAATACCACAATCGGCTTGACCAGCTGCTTCAAATTGAATAACCGGGGCTATTGTCATCACCAGTCTTACACAGATCAAGAAAGAAATATTCGTAGGGGTTGGTCACCGTGCCGACCCGTCTGATATCGGTTCCCTGGCTGGAGAACCACCGAAGCGAGGTGAAAAATGAGAGTGATGCATTATCAAGTTAACGGCTGTGGCGGCAGTTTACCGGTTTAAACAGGTTGAAGTTGTAGTTTCTCAGGGGTATCATCAGATCGAGAAATTCAAACCTTCCAGTAAATTAAGCACCTCCGCCTGGTCAAGGCAAAATGTTGGAATTCCTCTTCCTGAAGAGCGGATCTATCGAATGATGGACAATCTAAGCAATAGAATAAGCAAAGTCCAGGAAGTCGTTTCCGCAATGCCATGCGGTCTGATTTCTTTCTAATAAACTTTTTTTGCCTCTTGAGATTAAATCTGCTATATTGCGGGGTACTGAAAAAATGCTGATTTCTAATTCATCGCATCCGCACTCAGGAGGTTCCAGGTGAACCAGAATCAAAAGGAACAGGTAGTTATCACTGTGCTCGGCGCCAATAAGCCCGGCATTCTTGCCGGTATTACCAGAGCTATTGCCGATGCCAATGTCAACGTTGAAGACGTGAGCCAGAAAATCATGCAGGATCTGTTTGCCCTGATGATGATGACCGATTTTTCCCAGGCCAACTGCAGCTTTGAAACCTTTCAAAGCCGCATGCAGGAAGTCGCCGATCAGCTCAAGGTCAGGATTTTCATTCAGCACGAAGATGTTTTCCGCTTCCAGCACCGCCTGTGAGGGAGTCAAAAAATGCTTTTTTCTCTTGAAGAAGTCATTGAAACCATTTCTCAGGTCGGTGTCGAAACCTTCGATATCCGCACCATTACCTGCGGCATCAACCTGCACAGCTGCATCGACCCCGATGTGAATCGCTGCGCCGAAAAGGTTTACGAAAAGGTGGTCAAGATCGCCAAAGATCTGGTGCCCACTGCCCGCGCCATTGAAAAAAAATTCGGTATTCCTATTGTTAATAAACGCATTTCAGTGTCGCCAATTGCTCATCTGGCCGGGGCTTTCACCGAACCAACCGCCGTTCCCATAGCTTATGCCCTTGATCAGGCAGCCAAAGACCTCGGAATCGATTATGTCGCCGGTTTCAGTGCCCTGATTCAGAAAGGCATTACGCGCGGCGACCAGATTCTTCTCAACTCTATACCCGATGCTCTCTGCCAGACTGATCGTGTGTGCTCAAGCGTTAATATCGGCAGCTCACAGGCAGGCATCAACATGGACGGCGTGTATCGCATGGCTGAAATCGTAAAAGAAGCAGCCGAACGCTCAAAAGACAAGAACGGTCTGGCCTGTGCCAAGCTCGTAGTGTTCTGCAACGCCGTTGAAGACAATCCCTTCATTGCCGGCTCATTTCATGGCCCCGGCGAGGGCGAAGCCATTCTCAATGTCGGCATTTCCGGCCCTGGCGTTGTTCGCGCCGCCCTGGAAAATGCCGGAAACCTCAGCTTTGGCGAACTTGCAGAGCTGATCAAAAAGGTAAGCTTCAAAATCACCAGGGTTGGTGAGCTCGTCGGTCGCGAAGCTTCAAAAGCAACTGGCATCCCATTTGGAATTATCGATCTTTCGCTGGCGCCAACACCTGCTGAAGGCGATTCGATTTCTGATATTCTCGAATTGATGGGTCTCGAACGCACCGGATGCCACGGCACCACTGCCGCCCTGGCAATGCTCAATGATGCGGTCAAAAAAGGCGGCATGATGGCGGCAACCTATGCCGGCGGTCTGTCAGGGGCTTTCATTCCCTTAACCGAAGATGCGGGAATGTGCCGGGCGGTTGAAGCCGGTGCATTGAACATTCAAAAGCTCGAAGCCATGACCTGCGTCTGCTCGGTCGGCCTCGATATGGTAGCAATCCCCGGTGACACTCCGGTAGATGTTATCGCTGGCATTATTGCCGATGAAGCCGCAATTGGCATGATCAATCACAAAACTACCGCCTGTCGTCTGATTCCGGTGCCGGGAATGGTGGCCGGCGATGTGGTTGATTTCGGTGGTCTGCTGGGCAAAGGTCCGATTATTGCAGTTTCGAAAGAAATGCCGACGGTTTTTGTCAGACGTGGCGGCCGCATTCCGCCACCGGTTCACAGCATGAAAAACTGATCCATGTCTCTCTACGGCAGCCCTGAATACCTTCACAATGTATTCAGGGCTGTTTTTTAAATATGACTGCAAAAAATAAAAACTCTGGAATAGGAATTTTTAACAGCTTATTGCTGATTCTGGCGATTTTCATTCCCTTTTTTTCCGCAGCCATTTATCTTGATTACGTTAATCAGGGTCAGATTGACCGGGTTTTAATGAGCGAAAAGGCCCGAGTCATCTTTGAAATGAACCGATTTTCCGATGATCTTGACCCCGCGAGATTCATCGAAAAAAGTCTGAGTTTAACCGAAGAAAAGCTTGCACTGCGTTCCGGGCTGATTTCTGAAACCGACCCGGGTTTGTTTGATCAGCAGAGTTTGGCAAAGATAAAAGCATATCTCTTGCAGAATTTCTGGTTTAAACCGTTAGCCGATGAAATTGAAACCTTTGCTGATAGAGATTCTCTACGCAAGATTGAAAGGCCAGGCCTTCAAAGCCAGCCAGACCGGCATTCTGGTTGCTGCTTCCGTTATCAGAAAAGCCCGTGGTATGGTTAGAGTGAATTACATTAATCGGGTCAACCATAAAGGCAAAGCCCGAAAATATCAGCTTTACGAACTTGTGTCGATGAGAGCAGGCCCGAATTGTGAGGAAAAACCATGCTGACCTCTGATGTTTCAATGAAGATGAGCCCGAAAAAAGCAATGGGAATTATTCTTGAAGCGATTCAGGAAGTAATTCCCTACGAGCTTGCCGTTATAATGAGCCTTGAGCCTTATCGGCAGCTTCAGGTTCGTTATTGCAGCGGCATACTCTGCGATGAAAAACTCCATCGCCGCATAATTAAGATCGATGACCGTGAAGATTTAATCAAAGCCTTGAGCAGCGGTAAAGTCCTTCTCGTCAAAGAGACCCGGAACCCTCAACATCTTGATACCTATGCGGGTATTATCAATCTGCCACTCGGTCATTCATGCATGATTACTCCTCTTAAGGCAGAAGGTGAAATCATTGGGCTGATGACCCTCGACCATCGTCAATGCAATGTTTTTACCAGGGAAAGGGTTAAGTTTGCCGAAATTCTTTCGCGATTGCTAGCCATTGCTCTTGCTCAGTCACTTCAGAACGAGAAGCTGATTTCTGATAATAAAGTTCTGATGTTTGAGAGAAATACTTTGCTGGCGGATATGGCTAAAGTTTCCGACAGCCTTGTCGGTAGCTCAGAACCATGGCGTCGAGTGCTTGAAAAAATCAGACTGGTTGCTCCCACTGAAGCTTCGGTGATGATTCTTGGCGAAACGGGAACAGGCAAAGAACAGGTGGCAAAAGCAATTCACGCTCTTTCCAGTCGCGCTGACCGCCCTTTTATTACCTTGAACTGCTCGGTTATTCAGGCAAATCTCGCTGAAAGTGAATTGTTCGGGCATGAAAAAGGAGCTTTTACCAGCGCAGTTTCATCACGAAAGGGCCGGTTTGAGCTGGCCGATGGCGGCACTTTGTTTCTTGATGAGCTTGCTGACCTTCCGGTCGAAACCCAGCCCAAATTGCTCAGGGCCATTCAACAGGGAACATTTGATCGTCTGGGCAGTGAGAAAACAGTAAGGGCTGATGTGCGAATCATCTGCGCAACCAATGCCAATATTGAAACGAGGATCAGAGAAGGCAGATTCCGTGAAGACCTGTTTTATCGGCTCAATATTTTCCCCATCGCTCTTCCACCATTACGACAACGCAAAGAAGATCTGGTGCTGCTGATTCACCATTTTATCAAGAATCTCAGCCAGCGCTTCGGTTACACTAATCCTGCCATTTCAGAAGCGGCGATACAAATGTTGATGCAGCATTCATGGCCCGGCAATGTAAGAGAGCTTGAGAATGCTGTTGAAAGAGCGTTAATCAACAGCAGGGGGCAAATGCTTGAGCCGCTGCATTTTCATTTTGACCAGTCGATATATGAAACTCTTAAGAAAGACGTTTCACCACCTGAGCAACTACAGGATTACGCAAGCGAAACCAGAAAAATTATTGAAAAGGCTTTGAAAATTTGTAATGGTCGGATTTATGGCGATAAGGGCGCGGCCCGATTGCTGAACCTGAAGCCCACCACTCTTCAAAGCAAAATGAAAAAGCTGCGAATTGAAAAATAGCAACTATATTTCGTTGACAACGCTATTTAGGTGAAAAAACAACTAAATAAAGTTGAAACTTCCGTTTGTTTTATGCAAAATCTGCTTTTAATCAAAATTTCAACCGTTGGCATCGCTTTTGCAATAAGAGTAATATCAAATTTAATTTACGGAGGGATTTTAATGGAAAACATCAACAATGCTGGAATGCCGCTTCTTGGCGATAAAATGCCTGAATTTAACGTGCAGACGACTCATGGAATGAAAAATTTTCCGGTGGACTATAAAGGAAAATGGATCGTTCTGTTCAGTCACCCCGGAGACTTTACCCCGGTCTGCACCACTGAATTTGTTGCATTTGCCAGAAGAAATGAAGAATTTAAAAAACTCAATACTGAGCTCGTCGGCCTTTCAATCGACCAGGTTTTTTCCCATATCAAATGGGTAGAATGGATCGAAGAAAAACTGCAGACCAAAATTCCATTTCCAATTATTGCCGATGATCTGGGTAACGTATCAAAAAAACTTGGCATGCTTCACCCGGGAAAGGGTGCCAATACGGTCCGCGCGGTGTTCATAATTGATCCAGAAGCAAAAGTACGATTGATCATGTATTATCCCCAGGAAATCGGGCGTCAGGTAGACGAAATTCTGCGATCTCTCAAAGCCATGCAGGTTGCCGACGCAAACAAAGTTGCACTTCCTGAAAACTGGCCTAACAATGAACTTCTTAAAGACCAGGTTATCGTGCCGCCGGCCAAAGATGTCGATACCGCCAAAAAACGTCTTGGCGACAAAAACAGCTATGACTGGTGGTTTGTATATAAATCTCTGAAATAAACCTTCACTAATTTTAAACTTTGCCGGGTTTGCATATGCAGAACCCGGCATCAGCTCTTAATGCCATTTTCAGCTACTCTTGTACTAACATTCAAATTGTGCTTTACTTCCGGAATGCGAAATGGACCGGAAACACTACAGTTTAACCGCCTCGTAAAAGAATTCAGGGAAG
>DYKG01000059.1 GCA_020722725.1 Candidatus Methylomirabilis sp. | reverse complement strand
CTCAGCTGTTAAGTACAAGATCATATCGTGAATTTTTCAGTACGCTTTTGTATAAAACAACAGTTTGATTAACCACATTTTCTGCGGGTTTTCTACGTTGCCAGGCCCGAATTCGGCCTTGTCGGCAGTGGCCAGATGATATTCAACCGCTTTTTTTATATCAAAAAAATCTGCCCGCTTTTATAATCCATGACCGGCAGGGCAACCGCCTCTACAACTACTGATAGCAGGTTTTTATTGTGAGGCGGGATCAGCAGATTTTCTCAGAAGTCGCTCATATCAGCGGGCGCAGAAATTTCATACGGCCGAAGCGCTCGAGTTTTTTCATAACTTCTGCTTCGGTATGGGCTTCAGGCCCAAAAATAACGGTGATTTGTCCGTCGGCTTCTTTGCGGATCTTGTATTCAAGACACTTCGCGAAATCTTTTTCCATTCTCAGCGCCAGCCGTTGGGCAAAAGAAGTGTTGTTGATTACCGCAACAACTTCAGAATTGATAACCATGCTCAGTGGATCGAGGTTGTAGGTGCCGACAACAGCAATCTGGCGGTCGAAGACAAAAGCTTTGGTATGAATGCAGGGCATGCCTTTGGGGTAGACAAGAATGCGGGCGGTTGGCATGGTTGCAAGAATTCGTTTCCAGTCGGTGAGAAAGAATGCAACGGTCGATGGATGGTTGGTTGATTCGCCGCTGTTGGTGCAGAGGTAAATTTTAACCCCGCGGGCCGATGCACGACGCAAAGCAGATTCAGCCGCTTCATCGAGAACAACGTAGGCATTTTGAATGAAAATTTCATCGCAGGCCGCATCGATCATGCGAATCAGATTCGGGCCAATGTCACGGCGGGTGCCGAGAAGTGAATGACGGTCAAGAATACGCACCGGAACCGGCCGGTCACCACGAAACAACCTGAATGAATTATATGCCGAAAGTTTCTTAAAACCAGAAAGCTGCTCACAAAAAACTTCTGCGGATCTCTGCAGGCTTTTGGGAAAGTTAAGCTTCTTCAGATCGGGCACTCCGGCACCTTGCAGATAGCGGTTCATCAGGTGGTAAGCCAGGTCGAGTTTTGCCGACTGCGAAACCAGATTGATTCTGTCTCCCTTAACCTTGCGATTGGGCAATGCCTTCCATTCTTCGTCGAAAGCCTGCTGCAGCTGACTGACCACGCCGGGGCCTTCCATTGCCACATCGAGATCCTGAAATACATTTTTGAATTCGCCCAGCTGAACGAAATAATCGCGGCCGATGTTGCGCCCACCAGTCAGGCAAAGACGACTGTCAGCAATGATGATCTTGTCATGATTTGAAACAAATACTTTGCGAATATCGCCAAGCGATGGCAGAAGCTGCTTGCCGATCGGGTTGTAAACCTTAACTTCGACATTTGGCTCGCGAGCAAGCTCTTCAAGCTCATCGTAGTCTTTCAGTTTCTTGGCACCACGCATGAAACGGTCATCGACCATCAGGCGAATTGCCACACCCTGGCGGGCTTTTTTCCGCAACAGGCCGATGAATGAAAAGCCGAAAATATCCTGATCGATGATGAAATAGGTAATCGTCAGAGTTTTTTTTGCATTCTCGATCAGATGCCATCTGGCATACCATGCCTCTTCATTGCCCGAAAGCAGTCGAACTCTTGTTGAATCACCCTGGGCAATGGTCGGAAAAGAGGAAAAAACTTTGCCAAGGCTGGTGCCCGCATTGGGTGTTTCAGCCCATACAGGTGCCAACACCAGCAGACAAAAAGCCATGAAAATGGCCGAGAAATGGCTTCGCCGGCGGTAATTTCTGTTTTGCATTTCATTCCCTCACAGGTTCAGAGTAAGATTCAGATACTGCTCGAGTATACTACGCCTAATTTGCCATGGGCAAGATAATCTGAATTTGCGCTTGATAAAATGGCGGTCAGGTATTAGCCTGTCGGAAACCATGAATAAGTTTACCATTGAAAAAGTTTTTAAATACACCGGACTGCTGATGATCTGGGGAAGCATTGCCGCCGTTGCCTATGTGATAATGCTTGGAGTCGAAACCAGCTCGCAGGGAAAATGGCCCACCGTCGAAGGTCTGGTGCTCAAGGCTGAATTCACCCGGGTAGTTGAGCGCCTGCGCGATGACCCTGATGCGCCAGGTGGTAAAAAAGAAGTCTATAACTGGATTCCCGAATTTGAATATTCTTACGAAGTTAACGGTCAGAAGTTCATCAGTCGACAGATTTCAACTTTCGACTCTCTCTGCCGCACCGAAAGCGATGTTTCTGACCTGCGCCGCCTGATTTCAAGAACCAACACGATAATGGTCTATTACGACCCGTTAAATCCGGCTTTTTCCGTGATCAACCCTTTTCCCGGCCTGGTTAATATCTGGATCAGCCTGATCATGTCTGTGCTTGCTGGTCTGACCGGCCTGGCCATGTTCCTCGTCTGCCGTAATGCCTGAATTTTTGCAGAAAAAATAAGTCGGGATTTGGAATAGGCTTCAGTCAAAACTTGATTTAACCTTCAACAAAATAGGTGGCAGCATGAAAATAAAGAAAACCAGGATGTTCGCGTGCGAGGTTTTCAGCAAATAGTCGGTCTGAACTTGAATGATCGGTGCCCGGTGACCCGTCAGGCCTGAAATCGCGGTCTTTTTTCCAGCCCGCATCACCGACCATGAAGCTATTTTGCCAGTCGATATCGTGTCCGACAAGTTTTAGCTTGCGTTCGAGACGCAATGCCATGCCCGTTTCCGGCTTGCGGTCATTATCTTTTTTTTCGGCAAAATCATAGTAATTGAAGATGACTCCCTGTTCGGAAAACTGTCGCAGGGTCTCCTGAAAAGCTTCTTCAACCTCTGGATAACTTGTGTGCAATTGTTCAATTCCTGCCTGGTTCGATACAATGGCCAGAAAATAAGCCTTTTCTGCGAGCTCCCGCAACTTCCTGAAAGTTTCTCTGATCAGAATGACGTCATGACGACCATGCGGCGATGGTTTTTTGCTGCGGGTACATCTGAGGGTATTGTCGGCATCGAAAAAAGCGACTGGAATAGATTTTTCAGTCAGGTTTGCGGTTAAAATCACCTTTCTTCTTTTTTCAGGCCAAATATTCATTTGAATTGCTCTGGAAGCCGGCTGGTGGCCAGCTGTTTAGTTTTATGCAGGTTGTGAAAACAGGTAAAAATTTTTTGAATGGTGGTGACCGGCCCGAAACGATCACTGAGCAAGGATTCCCTGGCAGAATGATCGTTTCAGCAAAAACAGCCCGGTTAACCGGCCGCTTCAGCCTGGCTATCTGGTTTCAATATTTTTGGAACCAGCTCTTCAAAGAGTTTCAGGTCGCTTTCATGACTCAAAATGGCCTGTTTCCAGAATGCCGGCTGCTCAAGGTCAGCTCCGATGGTGTTTTTGGCGACAATATGGGCCATGTTGCTGCCCGACTGACGCAGAAACTTCTCATATTTGGGCAGAAACGCCTGGCGCTGCTGTTTGAACATGCCATAAAGCCCACGACTCAGCAGATAGCCAAAGGAATAGGGAAAATTGTAGAAAGTAACTTCGGTTATGTAAAAATGCATTTTTGAAGCCCAGAAATATTCATTGGCGCCGCCTTCTTCGAGAAGATCGCCAAACTGCTTCTGCATTGCGATTTTCATCAACTGCTTGAGCCGCGAAACGCTGACTTCGCCTTCGGTTCTTTCTTCATAAAATGATTTTTCAAAATTGAAGCGAATCGGAATGTCGATCAGAAACGCGATGCCATGATTAATGGTCTCAGTCAGAAAGCTCAATTTCAGTGCATCAGAAGTGTTCGGATCTGATAAGACCCCGTCTGCCAGCAACATCTCGCCAAAAGTAGATGCCGACTCTGCCAGAGTCATTGGGTATTCTTTGAGAAACGGGCGCAGGCCATTAAGCGTGTGACTGTGAAAGGCGTGGC
The DNA here is from genome assembly GCA_020722725.1 of Candidatus Methylomirabilis sp. Taxonomy (GTDB): domain Bacteria; phylum Muiribacteriota; class Ozemobacteria; order Ozemobacterales; family Ozemobacteraceae; genus DYKG01. The sequence continues at coordinate 13,675 of DYKG01000059.1, read as the reverse complement.
CGATTTCATGAGCCAGCGTTGAAATATCGGGCAGACTGCCGGCATAGCTCATGAATACCCGTGATTCCTCGGTCAGCATCGAGCCAGTACAGAAAGCTCCCGGTCTTTTGCCGCCGCGGGCCTCAGACTCTACCCAGCGCTTTGCAAGCGAATCCCGGTAAAACTTGTGAAGCGCAGGATAGGAACGCTCGAATGCCGAACCCACCATCTCTACACATTCTTCCCAGGTGCTGCGCTTGAGTGACGGAATTGCCAGCGGCGCTTCGCAGTCATACCAGGCCAACTTCTGTTGACCAAGGGCTTTTGCTTTGGCGCGGCCCAGTTTCTGAATGAAACTGTTGCATTCTTCTATGGCCTGGAACATCGCTTCCAGCGTTTTGGCAGAAATGCGTGACTGCTTCAGCGGAACTTCAAGAAAATGACCGATGCCGCGCTTTTTGTTGAGCAGCAGGCGGTTGCCGGCTATGGCATTCAGGCAGGCGGCACATACGTCTTCAACGCTTTCCCAGGCTTTGTTGCCGTGAATAAAGGCATTCTGGCGAACCGCACGATCTGAATCCTGCATGGTGGAACGGCACTGGGCAATGGGAATCTTCTCGACCCGCCCATCTGGCCAGTGCATGTCGAAATTCAGCTTTCCCGAAATCTTATCGTAAAGACGGCCCCAACTGTCGAAACCATCGACATTAAGGTCTGAAGCAAGAGTTTCCAGCTCTTTATCCATGGTTTTCCGGGCTGCTGTGCGCATTTCCTGCAGATGAAAAGATATTTCTTTCAGTTTCGGTCTTTTGAGCAGCGCCTTGAAATCCTTGTCTGAGCATGATTTCAAACCCATTTTGAAATATATGTCGATTTTGCCAAATTCTGCACCAATTGCCGAAAGCTCGGCGCTGGCGGTCTGATATTCTTCATTTTTTGCATCGGCAGCCGTCAAGCAGCTAATATAGGAAGAGTAGTGGTTTAACCTGGCAGAGGTTTCTTCAAAAGACTCGATTAGCTTTTCCCACTCTGCTGGATTCTTTTCGGTTAAAGTGCCAATATTCTCGGCAGCCTTTTTGAGGCTCTCGATATCGGCTTTGAGCTTGATTTTGAACTCATTCATCTCAGTGCCGTTAAATTCTTTAAAATATGTTTCAAGACTCCAGATTACGCCATTGTTCATTCGCACATTTCCCCTTGTATGTTTTTCAGCTGCATTATTAACACGAAACAATAAAGGTTCTCAATACTCTGGTATTTTTTTATTGTACTGTGTTAGAATATTTTTATGAGTTTCATTAGGAGTAACAAGTATGAAGAAATTTTGTTCGATTTTTTGTCTGTTAGTGGCTTTTGCCCTTTGTATCAGCGCCGCTTGGGCCGGAAACACCGACCGCTATATCGTTAAATTCAAAGAAACCAAAGCGATCAGTGGCGACCATCAACGCGTCGTTTCAAGCAAACAGCAGCAGCTTGAAGAAAACCTGGCATCTTTGAAAAAAGTGGTTAAAACCTATAAAAACTTTAATGTTAACAAACTCTGGATCATCAACTCAGCGGTAGTCTCTGCTGACTCTGCAGATCTGGCGAAAATCAAAGCCATGCCGCAGGTTGAAAGAGTTACCCGCTCTGAATACAAGATCTGGATCGACAAAGACATCGATAAAAGGCCGGTTAAAACCGATAAAGCCCAGATTCAATGGAATATAACCCGTATGCGTGCACCCGAAGTCTGGGAAAAGTATAAAATCGACGGCGCCGGCGTAGTAGTCGGTCACCTCGACACCGGCATTTTTGCCGAACATCCCGCACTTGCCGGCAAAGTTCTCAAATTCAAAGATTTTACCCCCGAAGCCAAAGAACAGGCTTTTGACGGCCAGGGCCATGGCACTCATACCGCTGGTACCATTGTAGGCGGGGAAGGCGTTGGCGTAGCTCCGGCAGCCCGCCTGATCGTTGCCCGTGTTTTCGACACCAAGGGCGGCACCACCACCGAAATTCTTCTGGCAGCCATGCAGTGGATTGTTGATCCCGATGGAAACCCTGAAACCAACGATGGCCCAAGACTTGTAAGCAATTCGTGGGGTTCAGACGAATCTACCGACAAATCTTTCTGGGATATTGTTAAGGCTTGGGTGGATCTCGGCATTACCCCCGTTTTCGCCGCTGGTAACAACGGCTGGATGGGCGGAAAAGTCGGAACTCCGGCAGCTTTTCCGCATTCATGGGCCGTTGCCGCAACCACCAATACCGATGGTCTTGCCTATTTCAGCAGCCAGGGCCCGGTTGCATGGGATGGCGTTACTCTTATGAAACCCGATGTCGCAGCCCCGGGCAATGGCATCGTTTCGTGCTCACACAACGGCGGAATGGTCAGCAACAGCGGCACCTCGATGGCATGCCCGGGCGTTGCCGGTGTCGTTGCCCTGATGTATCAGGCCGACCCCTCGCTGACTATTGAACAGATCCGACTCATCGGCGAAGAAACCGCCAAAGACCTCGGAACCCCCGGTAAAGACCAGAAATTCGGTGCCGGCCTTATCGATGCCTACAAAGCCGTCGAAAAAGTAATGCAGAATGCCGAACTGATTTCTTCTTACCAGGCTTATGAAGCTGCCCTTCAGGCTGAAGTGGCTCTGGTTGGTGCCCGTGCCGTATCGCCTCTCGCCGCTCCGCTCGCCGCTTCAATCATTGAAAGAACTGCCAGTCTTGACGATGGTCAGTTCAACGCTCTCAGCTTGAGAGTGGCTGATTGCGGTGAAGCAGCCGCCCGGCTTCTTAAAGAAGCCACCGCTGTTAGAACTGCCAGAACTCTTAACCGCTAAATCTCAAAAAAAGCCCCCCGTAACCGGGGGGCTTTTTTTTAACCAACACTTTTTATTGAAATTCCCATTGTGGGCAAATGGGTATTTGGGCAACTCCCGCTGCTTATCGAATCTTCTGGTTTTATGGCCCATTGAAAGATCAGACAACTGTCACTGCAATAATCCAACACCCCTGAGCGGTGGGTGTTGATTGATAACGGCGCAGCCGGTTATTGCGCTAACGTAGGCTGGGAGCGATTACTTAAAATTACTCCCGCGTCGGTTGTGGCTGGTCAATGTTTTGTTTGAATGGCCCGGGCCTCGGATCGGCGTTCTTTTCAGCCTCAATCCGGGCTTTGGCCATGCTTATGTTCTTCTGAACCGCTTCAAGATCAGGTTCTATCTGCAAAGCCGCCTGCCATGATTCAATCGCCTTTTCGAGCTGGTTTTGAATTGCGAAATTAACCCCGCGCTCAGCATGCAGGGTCGCATTTTTGGGGTAATGGCCTATCGCTTCGACCAGATACTTTTCTGAATTGGCAAAATCCTCGGTCCAGCGATAAAACGATGCCAGCGCCACTGAACCTTCCGCCTGGTCAATTTTATATGCCTTTTCAAAAAGTTGTCCGGCTTCTTCGATTAGGTTTTTCTCGACCTTCAGATTGCCCATGGTTATAAGAACATCGGATGACTGTGGCATTTTTTTCAAAAGATCATTTAAATTGGCTCGGCAGCTTCAAGTTGCTTGTCGAGAATGAGTTTTTTCGCTTTAATCATCTTGAAAGAAGTATTTTCAGGATAATTGCTCAGCAGATAATCCAGCATTTTCTGCCAGGTGGCAGCTTCCCCTGAATCTTCAATTCTTTGAAGAATAACCTCGGCTGCCTCTTCTTTGAAGCTTAATTGAAGACTTTTCTGATAATTTTTCAGCGCTTCTTCGGTATCTTTCTGCAGCAATTGGGCATTGGCAAGATCGTAATAAGCTCCGGCCGGATTAGGAACAAAATCGGCGCAGCTGACCATGGCCGAAATATATTCCGGATAATTCTGCTTTACTATGGCCGATTTCGCCTTGTGAATCATCATGCTCCCATAAATTTCTCTGCCGCCAAGAAACAGCGCCCCACCTGCAACTAGAATGGTTATAACTGTCGGCAGATTATAATTGCGGGCTTTCGCCGATATGAATTCCAGACCTTTCTGATAATCTAAAAGTTTTGCGGTCAGAATGAAAACCGTCAGAACTCCAAGACCTTTGACTGTTGAGCTGGCATCATTCATATATAAGGATTTTTTTATTTTCGCAAAGATCAATCTGCCCGAAAATACTCGGCATATTCTGGTTGCCAGGTTTTCTCCGCAATCCTCTGGTGCAATAAATCTTCGGAAATTTTTTCTGTCAGACCATCTGCCGCAGCCTGCATTGCTACTGCAACTGCAACTCTTGCCGAAAGCTTTTTTACATGCCGAATCGGCGGAAGCAATTCGGTATTTTTTGCATCGGTATTGCAGTTTTCGGAAACCGCCATGCTTGCAGCAAACAGCAGAAAATTCATGGTCGGGTCACTTTTCCGACCGGCCCGGGGGAAACAGCGCCAGTCGTGTGAATGACCCGGTCAATGCCGTCAATTCTCGGAAGATCTTTGTTTGACAGGTAATCAAAATTTACCCCGGGAGTTTTGCGCAATTCTTTTAACGGAATGATTTTATAGAGGCTTGGTATTTCCTGCGGAATTTTGGTAGCTGGCATAGATTTCTCCAATCTCGTTGATTTTTATTAATGATATCATAGTCGTGTTATTTTGCCCAATTATTCATTGCAGAAAATCAGTAACGAATCTTGAAGGCTCAATAATATATGGCGAAAGTCCCCCACATAGTAATTCGGTGATTAAGTGCCAGGGCAGCAGAAAAAATTTGCCTGCCAGGCCCGTTAAAATCAAGGTAACCACAATCAACAGGCTTAAAAATTGCAGTTTTGTCTGTAGATGACGAATTCTTGCCGGCAAAAACTCAAAAAACAGATATCCACCGTCAAATGGTGGAACCGGCAGAAGGTTTAACAGAGCTACCGCCAGGCTTATCGCAAACGTGCGAAAGAGAAAAACCGTGAAAAATGCCCCGGTAGAGGTGGTTGCCAGATTGAAGAGAAAATCTGACCGCGGAATCATCGTTACGATAAAGCCCGTTACCAGGCAAAGTATCAGATTGCCGACCATTCCTGACATAGAAAAGACAAGAATACTGCTCTGCGGATTTTCCGATTCAGCAAAAGCGCCTTCTATTCTTTTTCCCCAGCCAAAAACCAGTGGATAACCGGTAAAAATGAGGCATACCGGCAACAGAGTGCCGAAAAGATCAAGATGGTTGCTGACTGAAAAAGCAACCGTTTCGCCTTTCAGACGGCGGCGCGCCAGCACGTGAAAATACTCATGCACAACGATTACCAGCAGAAATGCTGCAATATCGATTCCGAGTCGGCTCAAAAATTGAACAGCGGTTGATAAAGTCATACAGCGACTATAACACAAAGTCGTTTAATTACTGAACATTCGCTTTTTTGCGGCTTGACAGCCGGCGGTAAATAAAGCATTATTGCACACGAATTTCAAGTCATTTAAATTTCGCGGGAGATATCAGATTGCAGGACTTCAGAGAATTTTTAGAAAAGAATATCGTTGTTTTCGACGGTGCCATGGGCACTATGCTCTATCAGAAGGGCGTTTACATCAATCGCGTATACGATGAACTGAACCTGTCACAGCCTGCTCTGGTTCAGGAAATTCACCGCGAATACCTCGCTGCCGGTGCTATGGTTCTCGAAACCAACTCGTTCGGAGCCAACCGATTCAAGCTGCAGCCCCATGGTCTGGCTGACAAACTCGAAGTAATCAACTTTCAGGCGGCCAAACTGGCTCGCGAAGTGGCCGGAGACAAGGCCTATGTTGCCGGGGCAATCGGCCCGTTGGGCATTAGAATCGAGCCCTGGGGCAAGACTTCGGTCGAAGAAGCCGAAGCTGCATTTCTCGAACAGGCGCGGGGCCTGCTTGCCGGTGGCGTCGACCTTTTCATTCTCGAAACTTTTTTTGATATCAATGAAATTCATCAGGCGATTAAAGCAGTGAAAAGCCTCACTGACAAGCCGATTATCGCATCGATGACCATCAACGAAGACGGAAATGCCCTCTACGGAACGACCGTAGATGTTTTCACCCCCAAACTCGAAGCCTGGGGCGCAGATGTTATCGGCCTCAACTGCTCGGTTGGCCCAAAAACCATGTTTGATGCTATCGAAAAAATGCGCGAACTCAGCCAGCTCAACATGATCGCCCAGCCCAACGCCGGCCTGCCAAAGGTTGTCGATGGCCGCATGATTTATCTGTGCAACCCTGAATATTTCGGCGAATATGCCAAACGCTTCATTCAGGCCGGAGTTAGAATCGTCGGCGGTTGCTGCGGAACCACCCCCGAGCATATCAAATGGGTTGCCAATGCGGTGAAAGCCCTTAGTCCAGGCGGGCGCAAAATCATCTCTGTGACTTCGACGAAGAAGCCCCTTAAAGGCGCAAATATTGAGGTTGTTCCCCTCGAAAAGAAATCAAGCCTCGGAGAAAAGCTCGCTGCCAAAAAATTCATCGTGACCGCTGAATTAACGCCTCCTAAGGGCTGTGAACCTGAATCGGTAATCGAGCGCGCCCGTCAGCTCAAGGAAGCCGGTATCGATGCCATCAACATTCCCGATGGCCCACGGGCTTCGGCGAGGCTAAGCCCCCTGGCCATGTCGCTGCTCATCGAACAGAAAGTCGGAATTGAAACGATTCTGCATTATTGCTGCCGCGATCGTAACATTCTGGGTATCCAGTCTGACCTGCTTGGCGCTTACGCCATCGGTCTTCGCAACATTCTCGCCATAACCGGCGATCCGCCAAAAGTTGGCAATTATCCGCAGGCCACAGCGGTTTTCGACATTGACTCGATCGGTCTGGTCAACGTGGTTTATCGCCTGAACAATGGTGCCGACCTCGGTAACAACCCGATTGGCCGACCCACCGGATTTGTCGTTGGGGTAGGGGCCAACCCCGGTGCCATCGACCTCGATCTTGAAGTCAGCCGCTTTGAATGGAAAGTCGACGCTGGAGCCGAATTCGCTATTACCCAGCCGGTTTTTGATGTTTCACTGCTCGAAAGATTTCTCGATCGCATCAGTCATGTGAGAATCCCGGTATTTGCCGGCATCTGGCCCCTTGCCAGCCTGAAAAACGCCGAATTCATGAACAACGAAGTGCCTGGGGCATCGGTTCCCGAGCCCCTGATGGAAAGGTTGCGCAAAGCCGGCAATATCGAAGCCCAGCGCGAAGAAGGTATTGCCATCGCCAGAGAGGCTCTCGAACGACTCAGGCCCATGGTTGAAGGGGTGCAGATAAGCGTGCCGTTCGGACGGGTTGAAAGCGTTCTTAAAGTTATCGATGTGCTTGGATAGAATCGGAGATGAACATGACCAGAATTTCAGTCGCCCAGTTCAATGAGTTGGTTTCAAACAAAATTTTGATTTACGATGGTGCTATGGGCACCAACCTGCAAACCCTGGGCCTGTCATCAAAAGATTTTGGTGGCTGTGATGGCTGTAGCGAAGCTCTGGTGCTTTTCTGCCCTGAGGCGATTAAAAAAGTTCACCGCGACTTCGTAAAAGTTGGTTGTCAGGTCGTTGAAACCAATACCTTTGGGGCAACCAGAATAACTCTTAAAGAATACGGGCTCGAAAACCGTGTGGCTGAAATCAATGCCAAAGCGGTGCAGCTCGCCAGAGAGGCCATCGATGAGGCTGCCCCTCCCGAAAATGTGCTCATCGCAGGCTCGATCGGCCCAACCTCGATGTTGCCTTCGCTGGGTAATATCTCGTTTGACGATATGAGCGCCGCTTACTACGAGCAGATGGCAGCCCTTTGGGAAGCCGGTGTCGATATTTTCCAGATCGAAACCTGCCAGGATCTGCTGCAGATCAAATGCGCCCTCGATGCAGCACGCACTCTATTTGAAGAAAAAAAATCCCGCTGCGTTGTTGTCGTTTCCGTGACTCTCGAATCTTCTGGCACCATGCTGGTTGGCAGTGACATCAGCGCAATTACCGCCACCCTTGAACCTTATGATTTCATCGACGTTCTCAGCATCAATTGCGCTACCGGCCCGCTCGAAATGGTCAGACACGTTTCCCATATGGTCAAGAACTGGCCGCGCGCTGTTGCCGTAATGCCCAATGCCGGGTTGCCTGAAAACGTCAACGGAAGGCCGGTTTATCGAATGACTCCCGAGGAATTTGCCGGATTTCACCGGCAGTTTGTCGAAGAATTCGGAATCAATATTGTCGGGGGCTGCTGCGGTACCAGACCTGATCATCTCGAAGCCGTGGTTAAAGCCGTTAAAAACCTTAAGCCCATGCATCGCGAGGTAAAACTTCAACCCCAGGCTGCCAGCCTTTTTTCTGCTGTACCTCTGCGCCAGAAGCCTGCTCCGGCAATGGTTGGCGAACGAACCAACGCTAACGGTGCAAAACAGTTTCGCGATCTTCTCGCTGCCCAGGACTGGGAAGGCATGACCGCCATGGGGCGCGATCAGGCAAGGGGTGGGGCACACCTTGTTGACCTTTGCGTTGCTTATGTGGGCCGCGATGAAGTGGCCGACATCAAAACCCTGGTGCCTATGTTCGCCACCCAGGTTAACTTGCCTCTGGTAATCGATTCCACCAGTCCGCAGGCTATTGAGGCCGCACTGAAGAGACATGGCGGCCGCTGTGTCATCAATTCAGTCAACCTCGAGGATGGCGGGGCGCGGTTGCGCCAGATCGCCGCTTTGGCCAGGCGCTTTGGTGCTGCTCTAATCTGCCTGACTATCGATGAAGAGGGAATGGCAAAAAAGGCCGCGCAGAAGCTTGCCGTGGCCGAAAGAATTCATCATATTCTCAGCAGTGAATTCGGGTTCAGATCTTCAGACCTGATTTTCGACCCGCTTACCTTCACAGTGGGAAGCGGCGATGCGGATCTCAGAAGCTCTGCCGCCGAAACCCTCAAGGCCATAACCCTGATCAGCCAGAAATTTCCTCAGGCTAATACAATACTTGGTTTAAGTAACGTTTCATTTGGCCTCTCGTCAGCATCGCGAGAAATTCTCAACAGTGTTTTTCTACAGGAGGCCATCAATGCCGGGCTTTCCTGCGCCATCGTAAATCCGGCAAAAATTCTGCCTTCACACGCAATCAAAGAAGAAGAAAGAAAACTTTCCCTTGACCTGATTTATAATCCGCGAAATGATGGCAGCGAATTGAAAGCCTTTATGGATGCATTCGCCGGCCAGAACCAGCGTATCCGCAAAAGCGAAGACACCTCGTTGCCTGATGATGAACGATTGAAAAACAAAGTAATCGATGGTGACGCCAGTGCTCTTGATCTGTTAATTAAACGTTTGTTGGAAAAAGAGCAGCCCGAAAATATAATCAATCAGATTCTTCTGCCTGCAATGAAGATCGTCGGCGAGCTTTTTGGTGACGGGCGCCTGCAGTTGCCCTTCGTGCTTCAGTCAGCTGAAGTTGTTAAGAAAACCGTTGGCCTGCTCGAACCATTCATGGAAAAAAAAACATCTCATCCTGACCGCCGCATGGTGCTTGCCACTGTGGCCGGGGACGTTCATGATATTGGCAAGAACCTGGTAAATATAATGCTTTCAAATAATGGTTACAAAGTTTTTGACTTGGGCATCAAGGTTGATATCAGTGAAATGATTAAAGCCGCCCAGGAATACGACTCCCGCGTAATCGGCATGAGCGGTCTGCTGGTGCGCTCAACTCAAATCATGAAGGAAAATCTCGAAGAACTCAATCGCCGGAATTTCCTGCCTGCGGTTATTCTTGGCGGTGCAGCTCTGACCGCCGATTTCGTCGAAAAAGAACTCAAGCCTCTTTATCGAGGACGGGTCTTTTATGCCCGTGATGCCGTTGACGCCCTGAAGCTGATGGAAATTCTGGGCAAGCCTGCCGAAGCAGAAAAGGCTCAGACTGAAGTCATTTCTGCAAAAAGCCAGGCGAAACCACCCAAAAAAGCAACCGTCGATGATGAAATGCTCGGAGCTGCCAACCGGCATCAGTTCGTTTCAACTAAAAACATCGTAAAAGCCCCATTTTTATCAAGCCATCTGCTTGAAATAAATTCAAATGAACTTTTCAGTCTTCTTTCGCATAAAGTCCTGTTTGAAGTGCGCTGGGGATTTAATAAAGGCCAACTCAAGAAGAATGAATATGAAAAGATCCTCGAAGAAAAAGCCAGGCCTGCGTTGAATCGCTTTATCGAATTTGATCGCAACCATGAAATTTTCCAGGCTCGGGCTGTTTACGGCTATTATCGCTGCCGGGCCGGAAAAAATCAGATCAGAATTTACGACGATACCGGGCTGACCATAGGCGAATTCCAGTTCCCACGCCAGGCAAAAGCGCCACATCTTTGCGTTGCTGACTTTATCAGTTCTGAAACCGACGATATTATTGCTCTCTGGGCGGTTACCCTTGGCGCAAAGGTTATAAATGAAGGGCAAAAGCTCTTCAAAAATGATCAATATTGCGACTACCACCTTCTGCACGGCCTTGGTGCGGAACTTGCCGATTGCGGTGCGGTTCATGTCCATCGGCACATTCATCGGGAGCTCTTCAACGAGCCATTAACCGATAATCAGGTTGCCGGATGCCGCTACTCATTCGGATACCCCGCTTGCCCGGATCTCGCTGCTCAGAAAGAATTACTGCGAATTCTTCAGGCCCGGCGCATCGGCATCGAGTTGACCGAGCTTTATCAGATGATACCAGAATTGTCGGTTTCTGGCTTCATTCTATTCAATCCCCACGCCCGCTATTTTGTGCCCTGAGGATAATAAGGATTCACAAATTGCATAACCAGCTAACACGCATTTTGCCATGGCATCGCAAGCTCTATTCCCGGCACCTGATGTTGAGAAGACTGGGTCGCAAAGATGCCCGGCCATTATACCAACTGATTACCGAAAATCGTGACTATTTGCGATCCTGGATGCCGCCTTTTCCTGATCGCATTTATTGCGGACTGATTGAGGAATGGCTTGCTGACGAACAAAAACTTCTTCGTCGCGGTGAGCGCATCGATCTGGGAATATTTTCCCTTGACGGAAGCGATTTGCTTGGCCGCGTTGCCATGCATTCGATCAGATGGGGCATTCAGCGCAGCGCCAGCCTCTCTTACTGGCTCAGGCAGAAATCCACCGGCTCAGGTTACAGCACTGAAGCAGTTGCAACCCTCATATCATTTGCCTTTGAAGAATTGCAGCTGCACCGTGTTCTCGCCGAAATATCCCCTTATAATAAGCCCTCGCTGGCGGTGGTAGCAAAACTTGGCTTCCGCAACGAGGGCTTGAATGTTAAATCCCTGTTCCTTAACTCATGCTGGCAGGATACCTGCCAGATGGCACTGCTTGAAGAAGAATACGATCAGCTCGCAGAAAGCTGGATCAGACGAGGCATTCTCGGGGTCTGATCAAAGTATCAGCGGCCAACCGAGCGCCGGAGTGACGAACCGCCGGAATAAGCAGATGCCGGCATTCTGACGCTGAAAAGAATTTGCTCCGGGCGATCCGGGTATATTGCTCTGAAAAGCATCAGCCCATTAGCAGTAGTTGTGATCAGCAGTCCGCCGCCTTTGCTGTTTCCATAAGCAGGCGTCATACCAACATCAGCGCTGATCAATTTGCCGTTTTTCTGGGCAATCGTTCCTTTTGGCCCGAGAGCCCCAATAGTGTGGCCGAAAACAATTCCCTGAACTCCAAGAACCTGTAGGTTCTTTTCTACCAGTTTATCATTATTCCACCACTCGCGATTCCACAAAACACTTTCGTGGTTCATGAAAATGCCTTTTTTCCAGTCGCCCTGTTCGACGTCATCGCGAAAATCAGCGGCAAGCTCAGATCTGGATATGGGCTTGTTTGGCAGTCCCCCATGAACGAACATGAATCCGTTAACCATGGCAAACAACGGGCGATGGCGAATCCACCGGCCATAAAGGCCTTTTTCGCTGATCGCCTGATGAAAATCAAGCCCTTCGCGGGTAAACGAATCGAGAGTGTTCTGATAATGCTGCTTTTTATGCGAAGTGAGGGTTTTTGCCCATTCTTCAACCTGGCCGTTCAGCAGCATCGCTTCATGATTTCCCAGCACGCAGATTACCTGCCCGCCCTGTTTGGCAGCCTGGTTTTCCAGATCCATTACCGCATCATAAACCTGCTTGCTGTGCAGACCCCGGTCATTCAAATCGCCAAGCATTATCAGAAGAGAGTTCTCACCGGTCCATTCAAATCTGAATGAATCTGGGGCGGTTCTGCGCGCAATCTTCAGGCATTCAAGTGTTGCAGTAAGTTCGTCAAAAGCGCCATGCACATCTCCGACTACAAATACCCTGCTGGCACCGGTTATTTCATGCCATGCCGGAAATTTGATCCAATCACGCTGGTAGGCAAAACTCGCACTGGCAATGGCTAATATTAAAAAAACTAAAAAAATGATTCGAATTCGTCGCATTTGGTTGTCCTTCCTTGTTTTATTTATGGGTTACCAGGTGCCCGCTCCATCATTCTTAACACCCTTTGGGTAAAAATAAATGGTTCGTGAAGTAATATCCGCACCCCAGTCTCTTCCGGTTTTTAAAGCTATAAGGTCGAGCAATTCATCAAGAGTAATATCTTCCTCATCGAGATCGAGCATGAATGGCTGCTCTGCATTAAGACCCTCAATGTTGAAAGATTCACCCGCTTCCTGGCTGTAAACTTCTACTGCATGCTTCAGCAAAGTGTTTCCATCATAATTCTCGCATTGCCAGGTTTTCATCACCATGAAAACCGCTGAACTTGTGTCTTTTGGAAAAATTGGCAGAGCATCTGCGGGTTGAGCTAAGCCTTTGCTGTCAGTCGCGGGCTGCTCGGGCAGATCGACCGGAGGAGTCAAAGAGTCGGCATGAACTTCGATCTCATCTGGAATGCTTGGAAATTCAGGATTCTCATTGGCCGGCTTTTCATCCGGAGTCGGCTTAACCGGAATAACAATCAAGGTCTCGGCCGGCTGAGAAGTGCCCGTGGCAACTGTTTCCGCCAGTTTTTTAGCCGGCTTGATTTTTTTAGGCAGGGGAATCAATGCTCCCTCCGAAGGCTTGTTTTCAGCAGATTTTCCTTGATTGGCCTGTTTTTTTTCTTCGCGCTTTTTGATTTCTTCTTTGGCCTTCTCAACCTGCCTGGAACCAGGCATCGGAATGATCAGGTCGCTTTGCGCGCTGGCCGAGCCCAGGCCTGTGCCGATGAAAATACAGACTGCAATGGCTGTCTTGTAAGAGTTCATTCTGTTTTGTCTCCGAAATACATACACTATCATTGAATTCTACCTGATATTCCTAAAATAGGCAAAAACATCCGGCTTTATTGCTATAAAAAAGCTTGCTGCATTTTCTAGCCTTCATCTGGCGATATCAATTTTTTGATTTGGCTAGTTTTTCGGTTACAAGGTCACAGGTCAGGGTTGTTGAATTCGTCAATCCGAGGCAGATTTGAATTTTTATGGATTGTGTACACAATTTTGTTGACTCTGAAAACCAGATTTGCTATATTAAAAAAACCGCCAGAAACGATGGCAAAGATCCCAGAATCGAAAGAAAATCCCCAAAAGGGAAAAATTTCGAAAAAAATATCAAAAAGTAGTTGACTTCAAATCGCGAAATTGGTAAACTGAGATTCCTGCTTGGGCGGGTCGGTCGAAAAAAAAGACCGTAAGTTCTTTGAGAATAAGATCGAAAGACTTTAAGAATGACGCCAAGCGGGTCTTGTTAAAAACAAGATCCTTT
>DYKG01000058.1 GCA_020722725.1 Candidatus Methylomirabilis sp. | reverse complement strand
TGTTGATTTCCGCACTGTTTGGAACCTCAACCTCGACACCAAATATCGTGATCACGACCTCTATTTGGGCTTCTATGCTCAGGACGAAATGAACCTCCCAGCCCAGGTTCGCTTTGACCCGGCTTACAAAGTTCCGCCAGCTCCAGCTCCGTCATATCCGATAGTTCCGGCAGTCGGCGCAGCTCTTGTAGCAGGCGACTTCACTGGCGATAGCAGATGGGATGTTGAATTCGGCGCTAAAGGCCCGATCGGCAACAACGGTCACTGGGATTATGACCTTGGCTTTGCTTACACCAATTATGAAATGGATGTTCTTGGTAATGGTTTCATCGCTCCCGAAATGCAGGGTTGGATGGGTCATGTAGCTGTTAAATGGGATAGCAAACGTGAATGGGCTGCCAAACTGGCCTATACCTTCGCTGATGACGAATCAATCGGTGGCTATGCTATCGACAACGATCAGAGATATCAGGACGGTATCGAAACTCCTTATGAAGATATTAGCCGCGGTAACGTATATTTCCGCAATGGTCTGATGAACATGTATGACCTCAAGCTGCAGGCCGAATATCGCCCCAGAAACAGCAAGCATTACTTCAGACTGGCTGCTGACTGGATGGATGAAATGGATGACACCACTTCCAACGATATGGCTAAACTGGTTGAAGGTCACACCAATGGCGTGATTCCCGCTAACTATGTAAAAACCAACACCACTTATGATTCTTGGAATAACTTCGGCATCTCTGATGCTCAGGCTATGGTATTCACCTTCGAATATCGCTATCAGCTTGCTGAAAATACCAGAATCAGAGTTGGTTACACTGCATTTGATTTCACTGGTGATGCCAGAAAATATGGTGCCCTCAACGGTCTTGCAACTGGTGCTGCTACTCCGGCTATCAGCGCTGGCCGTGGCATGAACGATGACTATGACTATAACATGTTCTGGGCCGAAATTTTCAGCCAGTTCTGATCTTGGAACCTGCTGAAGCGGTTGTTGATCTGAACAACCGGGCTTAACCGCCAAACAGACCGCCGGGCATTCGCCCGGCGGTTTTCTTTCTCCTGAAACCCGCGTTCTTCTAAACAACGATTTTAATCACGGTTCAGCCGGGATATGTATTACACCAGGTGATAGGGGTAGGGAAAACCGGTCTTCCAGGTCTCCCCTCCCTCCAAACCGGACGTGCGGATTTCTCGCATCCGGCTTTCCAGTTGGTGGTCATCACAATTGGCACGCTTTTATGTGGGCAGTCTTAAGAGAAAAGAGTCCCATGTCCTGAAAGAATTTATTTGGCCAGCGCTGATGGTCGATGCCACCAATTAGGCCACTTTTTTACCTAAATTGCGGCAAACTAAAACAACAGAAGCCGCTGTTTAAGCGGCTTCTGTCTTTCTAAGCGGGAAACGGGGTTCGAACCCGCGACCCTCAGCTTGGGAAGCTGATGCTCTACCAACTGAGCTACTCCCGCAATAACTCTATGCTTCTGCACAGAAGCTAATTTATCAAAGACTCATCATTTAATCAAGTGGCAATTGTTTTTTGTTGCCGACTGCTGAAACAAAAGCTTTTGATCAAATATTGAACTATTCAATTTTTGGCAAAGGCTGGCCACTGACAGGAAAGGGGTGCTCACTCGGGCCTGCCAGACCAAGATTGCTTTTGTCTTGAAATGCTAAAAAAGAAAAAGGGAAATTCTGGTTGGCAAAATGCCGACGCGTCAGGAATGTTTTTCACCGGCCGGTTGTAGCTTTATCCGCCATTGTCGCCATTTTGCGCGCTTGCACCGGTCTTTATGGCAGCAAGGTTGCCGCAAAGCTTGTAAAGAGCATGCCTGTGTTCGAGATCGTTAACGATCTTCCAGTGAAATCCGATGATTGCAGCATCAATTGTACCCGGCACTACTGCCTTGAGTTCTTCGGCATAAATTGTGGCGGCATCGGTCGAGAAATCAGGTGAGTCAACCACCTTGAAGGCGGCAGGAAATTGACCTGAAATGTGCTGCGCTGCCGCGATAAGAGCCTGGGTGTGGCGCATGCGGTCGCGACCGTACACCTCGTCGACAATGGCAAGAAACCTCGAATCAGCAGTCTTGACCAGATGAATGCCAAGAGTAATGAATGAACGATTACGCGTAATTCTCTGCCCGGATTCGACACCCTGCTGCGCCAACCAGTGCGATAATTGTTCCTGATTGCCAGGAAAAATTACAAGATGACCCAGGTGAACAGGATCAAAGCTTCCAGGGTAAATTCCTATTCTTGCGGCAAAAACCTGCTAAGAGAATAAAATTAAAGCAATAACAAGAAACACACCCGCTTAATAGCCAGGCTTTTCATAATGCTTCCAGATTCACTCTTCTTTTAGTAGGGAGGTTTTCAGGCGCTGCAGAAAATCTGCCTCGTAGGCGTTGATATTTTCACCGGTTCCAAGAAATCCGGCGCCGGCAGACTTGCAGACGTCATAAGCAAGTTCATAAACAAAAGCCCGGTATTCGCCTGCTTCGGTTTCGTCGGACTTTTCGTCAAGAATCTGATTCACCCGGTGAACCAGCTCTTCAAGATGTGGTAGTTTTTCGGGAAAATCATGTTCTTTTTTTTCGCCCGGGCCGGCTGTCATACCTGAAACCAGAGATCCGATCAGGCCATTGGTTGGATATTTATCAGCAGCTTTTTTAAGCGAAGTCTGAAATGTTATGCCTTCCTTAATCAGACCAATCATTTTCGTGAAAAAAAAGACTTTTTGATTTCTCCGGCCTTGTCGCCCATCACATAAAAAACCAGAGTAGTCAGATCACGCCATTCCTGTGGCGTATATTCAGCCTTACAACTCATAAAACCTCCTTATACCGTTCCCATGAGAAATGAAAGTTTTACAACTATTTGAGGCGGGGCTGTCCCATAGGACGGAAAATCCGAAAAAACGGTCATTGAGCCAGAATTTCTGGTCGAAATGACCATTGTCGCACCGGACACTTCGACCTGGCAAAGCCAGGCTCAGTGAACGTCCAAGTGGTTTTACGTTTTTGGGAATAACCATCTCGAGAATCAAATAATTTGTAAAACTCATCCTATGGGATAGCCCCCTACTCATATATCTTCTGTGATAAGTATAAATTCAAATATCAGTTTAACATCAGTTATCTTTAACCCAGACAAAACCACTCGGCAGGGTTTCGCCGACAAATTCGGCAAGGTCTTTATCATCGAGCCGCGCTGTCTTCAACAGCAGATCAATGAAGCCTTTCTTTCGGTGCTTTTTCTTGAAAACCTCGACAATACTCTTGCGCAGTTCATCATCGATCTGCACCAGCATGTCGCCGGTTTTGCGGCCAATCTCGCGCAATGCCCAGTCAAGATAAGAATTGCCGGGAATCGCTTTCTTCAACAGATGCTCGGCCCAGCCATTGGCAACCGACTGTGGAACCAGAGCCGTATCAGGCGCATACGCCAGATCGCGGGCACCAAAGCGCCCGACAGCATGCAGCGCCAGCTGATCGTTTCCGTAACTCTGGGGCGACCGCACCGCCCACCAGCCAAGCCGTTCCTTTTCTGCTACCGGCAACCGTTCAAGATTGCCCAGCAGTCGCCAGATCTGGTTGCGCTCATGCTGAGCCACTTCGCGGGCCGATTTTTCCTTTTTCTTCGGCGGAAAAAGAATCGGCTCGATATGGTTTTTCAGCTGGTTCTGGCGCTCAAGTGATAATCCAGGGGCGATGCGCTTCCACATTACCCACCAGTCTGACCAGAATTCAGGATTAGTGTAGGAAAACTCATGATCAAGCATCTGCCAGATGCGATCAACCCGGTCTGAATCACCCCGCGCACCGAAACCCGGGCGCAAACAGTAGCTCAAAAGCCTTAACCAGACGGTATGCGCCGCCTGATTCTGAGTAAACTCCTTTTCCTGCTCGATGAAAATATCGAACAGCTGGCGCAGCATTTCCGCATCCCAGCTAGAGCGGGGTGACCCGAGAATGTCTTCTATACTTTTAAACAAACAATTGATTTCTGCCTTGCCGGCAAAAGTTTCTTCAAGCGTTTTTTCAATTTTCTTCAGCTGCGCACTGGTAATTGGCACCCTACGCTTGGTATCGGTGCTGGTCTGCTGGTTCTTATCGCTTTCGGCAATATCAAAACGCAGCTCCTGAGTAAAATCACCGGCGAGTTCTTCGCAGAAAATCTGCATATAACCTGTTTCCCGCAATCGAACCCGAATTTCGACCTGCTTTTCACCTTTGCCGGTTCGCGCTTTGATAATGCACGGAGGTAGCGGCAGATAGCGCTTTGAATTGAATTTGATCAGCCGGCCAAGCTCCTCGGCTTTCGGCGGCGCTGGCGTATAAAACAGGTAAAAAGCCGAGTCTCGGCTTAAATCAATGCCGAAAGTCTTGCCTTCGACTGTATATTCCTTTTCGACCTCGGAACCCTTCGGCAGAATGCACAGCAACTGCTCGGGAACATGCCGGTCAGAACTTGATGTCTTCGCATTGCCGATGCCGAGATACAGCGAAATGGGGTTGCCGCTCTGAATACGCTGACCAAGCCCCAGCGAAACCATGCCATAATATGCAGCCCCGGCGGCAACCGCAAGAATCGGGTGCGGGTTCGCCAGCACTTTCGGCTCACGGCCCTTCCACAGCGACAGCACTTCGAACAGACGGTTGCGCAGACAATCGGCTTTCATGGTTCCGCCATTGAACAGCACTGCATCAGGAATAATGCCGTTTTCGTGCAGAAATGCGGCTAGATGTCTGGTAATCGCCGCATCACGGGTAAACGGCAGACCCGCTTCCGACAACCCCAGGCTGTTGTCTTCATCGGGACGCTCTGAAGCTTCTACCAGCGGAAAAAAGC
Source organism: Candidatus Methylomirabilis sp. (assembly GCA_020722725.1). Lineage (GTDB taxonomy): Bacteria > Muiribacteriota > Ozemobacteria > Ozemobacterales > Ozemobacteraceae > DYKG01. The sequence continues at coordinate 12,923 of DYKG01000058.1, read as the reverse complement.
CATCAATGAGCAACTGCCTGATCTCGTCGCAGCCAAGTTCGATGCGCGCTGCACCGGCCAAAACCCTGCTGCCCGCCCCGGAAACGGAAAACGCAACCTTGTCAGTAACTTCATCGGACAAAACCTGCTCTTTGATGCGATGGCTCTGGTTCAGCACCGAAAGCCACTGCCTGGCCACCAGTTTGCGGCCCTTGTGACGAAAAACCCCTTCGACCTTGCGAGCCAGCGCCAGATCCAGGTTGTCGCCTCCGATCAGCAGATGCGGGCCAACCGCCAGGCGCGAAAATTCAGGGTGCCCGCGACCCTCAGACCATTCAATGCGAATCAGGCTGAAATCGGTGGTGCCGCCGCCGATATCGGCGACCAGAACGGTTTCAACTCCCTTAAGGTCGTGAACCATCTGCTTCGGATTGCGGTAAAGGTAGTCGTAAAAAGCGGCCTGTGGCTCTTCAAGAAGCGAAACACCCTTTATGCCCGCTTTTTCTATGGCTTCAAGGGTAAGATTGCGGGCCGATGGGTCGAAAGACGCGGGAACGGTAACAATAACCTTCTGCCGATGAAATTCGAAAGACTCGTCTTTCGGCAGCATGGCGTGGTTCCAGACCTTGATCAGATATTCGAGATAGCGGGTCGCCGCTTCAACCGGCGAAATTTTCACTTCTACCGCTTCGCTCTGCCAGGGCAGAATCTTTTCCTGGCGGTCGATACGCGGGTGGCAGAGCCATGATTTGCTCGAATGCACAAACCGCCCGGGCACTTCGAAACCCAGTTCGCGGGCAAAAGCCCCGACCACATCGGTGCTTCCCCACATCCAGTCAGGGCGCACGAACTCGCGACCGGCCTCGGGCAGATACAACACCGACGGCAGCGTCGGCAGTTCTTCGACCTGCCCCTCGCTTACCAGCTGCGGAACTTCAAGATTGCGGATTTTGAGATTCTTATCTTCAAGATCGACATAGGATAATGCGCACTGGGTCGTGCCCAGATCGATACCAATGACAAACCTTGCGGTTCCCGATTGCGATTTGGCCATTATTTGATTGCATCCCGCACGTTGAATTCCAGTTTCCAGCGGTGATCACCATCTTTGGCCTGACAGAATATCTCAAGAGTACCGATCTCGGTAACCGCAACCTGCAGTCTCACATCGACGATATCGCCGGCTTTCATGCCTTCGTAGGCCGGCAGTTCAATGGCCAGCGAGCTGGTTTCTTCGAAATCCTCGCCCATATCTTCGATCATCGTTCCACAAACGTCTTCACGCCGGCAATTCGATTTGAAAAATTTGAATTCAGCCTGCTTGCCGATGACCAGGCCAAAAGTTCGCTGGTCGATCTGCTGAACCGTTCCTTCTTCGGTGCCCTGCTGGGCCACGCAAAGGGCTTTAAGCGGCGGTTTGAAACCTGGAACGGCGGGCAGCGAAGACTCGATGCCGAGATAGTAGGCCTGCGATACGCCGCCACGAATGCGAATACCTTTTCCTTCGCGGGCAATACCGAAATAGGAAGCACCGCGCGCAACGGCCTGCGATAATTCGATGCCTTCGAGAACCTTGATTGGCTCTTTTCCTTCTGCGGTCAGCCAACTGTTGATTACTTCAACCAGCCGGTTCCTGAAAATATCTGAGCGGAAAACCCCGCCGTTGAACAAAATTGCCTGCGGATAAGAATAATCTTTGCCCTCGGTTTTCTGGCTTCTGAGAAAGCGGGCCAGATGCCGGGTAATCGCCGGGTCGGCAGCATACATCAGGCTGATTTCGCGCACTCCAGAACCGGTATCGTCAACCGGGTCATCGACCATGGCGCAACGAGGAAAAAAGCCGTCGACCAGAACCGACTCAACATCAGCGCGATCGATGGTGGTTTTAAGCGATCCGGCAATAACGCTGCTGCCACGGCCTGAAATGACAACCGGCACCGAATCTTTATCAGGCTCTGAAAGCAGAATTTCTTTGGCTTTACGGCATTGGTGGCTGAGCTGAATCGTCTGCCACTGGGTAACTTTCTTGTTGCCGTCTTCCAGCTTTTTGCGGGCAATGTAGGCCAGCGTAAGATCCATGTTATCGCCACCAAGCAGAATATGGTTGCCGACTGCGACGCGCTCGAGGCTCAGGTCACCTTCCGCTTCGCCGATCTCGATCAGGCTGAAGTCGGTGGTGCCGCCGCCCACATCGACTACCAGCACCACATCGCTCTTCTTAACCTGCTTGCGCCATGGTTTGTCGCTTTGTGATATCCATGAATAAAAAGCTGACTGCGGTTCTTCGAGCAGGGTTACTTCGGCCAGCCCGGCCTTTCGGGCGGCCTCGACCGTAAGATCACGGGCCGCAGCGTCGAACGATGCGGGGATGGTTATGATAACCTTCTGGTTTTCCAGTTTGTCTTTCGGGTATTCATGATTCCAGGCCTGGCGCACATGCTCGATAAAATGGGCCATGGCCTGCAGGGGCGACAGCCGGGCATGTTCTTCGGGAGCGTTCCATGGCAATACGGGCTGGGTGCGGTCAATACGGGTATTGCACAGCCATGATTTCGCAGAGGAAATCAGGCGATCGGGCACTTCGGCACCCCGTTCGCGGGCGTATTCGCCGACGATGAATTTTGAATCTTCATCCCAGGGCAGCACCGGTTTTTCTTTCAGACGCTCAAAAATGAATGAGGGCATGCATTCAAGCTTTTCAACCGCGCCTTTGGCCAGCTCCTGCACGATGGGAAAAAGCCCGATTTCCGGTTTTTCTTCAGATTCGGCGGCGGCCAGCGGAGTGCTGGTCACGACAATATTGGTGGTTCCAAGGTCTATGCCGACAATATATTTTGCTTTTGCCATATTCCGACTCCTCAGCTGATTTCGATTTCTGCAGGAGCAACGACGTTGCCGCTCCAGCCGCCAACCAATTCTGGCAGGTTGCATTCTTTCAGACGCCAGCCCCGGTGAACCAGTACACCCTTGTATGGCCCCTTCGACGGCACATTGCCGGAAAGCTTGATCGCCTCAGGATCAGCTTCATCGATGGTAATTTCACTGCCTTCCGATTCAGACAGAACCGGCTCAATAATCAAACGCTCTTTTAAAATCTTGCGACAGCCCTCATGAATCGGTCTGATTGCGCCGCCCAGGGTTTCATCATCGAATTCACTGACATCTTCCATCAGCAGATCGATTAACCGGCCCTCTTTCTGGAAAAGGTAAAGAATCTGATAAGCGGCGGGCGGAATACCGTTTTTGCCGCCACGAGCATCAGCAATAGCTGATTGCAACTCAGCTTTGATTTTATCATTTTCTTCTTTGAGCGTTTCAAACCGTTGTTTGAATTTTTCGCTTTCAGCACGGCTGTTTTTAAGTTCGGTAGAGACTTTTTCTTTTTCACGGCCGGCGGTTTTAATTTCTTCTTCAAGCTTGCCAACCCGACCCTTGAGGTTTTCTGCCTCGCCCTGGGCTTTTCGCAAAGCTTCATCGGCAGAGGCGCCTGATTTTTTCTGGTTTTCAAGTTCAAGGGTCATCTCTTTGATTCTGGCTTCAAGACGGGCTTTTTCATTCTTTTCCTCGTCGGTGACCACGAATTTCTGTAATTGGCTCTGCAGGCTGCCCACTTCGCCTTCAAGGTCGCCAACCCGGCTTCGCGCCTTTTCCAGCTCATTTTCGAGCAGAACGAATTCTGATTTTAGGACAGTTTCAGGCTTATCTTTGACCGGCATTTCTATCGGTTTTGGCTCAATCGGCTTTTCGACCACCGGCGCACCCGAAAACAGGCCATAAACCGAAGAAATGAAAGCGCAAAGCCAGAACAATGAAACTCCGATCAATACAGGTGATCGATGCTGGTCTGGAATCAGATTGGCAATCGCCGAAACCAGTGGATCAAGAGATTCGGGAAGGTTTTTGAAGGCATAAATCAAACCGCCCAGCATGGCAAGCAGGCCGAGCAAAGTTAAAAATGCGGTTAGTTTCTTCATTCAGCAAGAACCTCAACGTAAGTTTTTAATGCAGGTGCAATTTTACAGGCTGATTATACCCGAAAATATCAGTTCATCCAAATACTATATGAGGACTTTTGGTTGTATTTTCCGTGTCGGCAAATTATCATGTATTTAGGCTTTGACTGAAAAAACAGCTGAAATGTTAAGGCTTGATATGGGTGAACCGGCAAACGAACAAATCTATGCGGGGGTCGGGATAATAATTGTTATCCTCGCCATTTTTGTTTTTCTGATTAAACGAAAAAAACGATCACAGGCGCTTGCCGAGTCAGCAACCCTTGCCACAGACAACCATCGCGAAGAGATAATTGCGGCGGCAGCAAGTGGTGACAGTCGTGCTATCAGTCGTGCCATTCCAATAGCAACGGGAATCGCCAAAAATTCGACAGAGCTGGTCAACGACGGCGAACTGCTTCCGGCAATCTGCCGCCTGCTGTATCTCGGCGGGCAAAAAAGTCTCTGCCAGCAGCTGATGAACAAAATTTCAGCGCGATATGCCGACAAAGACTGGTTTTTGGATCTTGAAATCGAATTTCTTACTGGAATCAAAAAGCTCGACAACAAAACGGTCTGGAAAATTCAGGAGCTGTTGAAGCAATTTCCCGAAGACGCACGCCTTCACCTCATGCTTGCCAATTATTTCGACAAACGAAAGACCTTCAAAGCTGAAAATCTTACTACATTCATCAAAGCCAACGCTTTTGAGCCCGGCGAACCCCGCTGGCTGTATGCTATCGCAAGATGCCAGCAGAACCTTAACCACCTGCCTGATGCCCAGAAAGCTCTGAACGACCTTCTCGAATTGAGCCCCAATTTTCCCGGTGCCCAGGATCTGAAAAGGGTTATCGACAACCTAATCGACCCGCCAAAACCCAAGCCGGCACCGAAACCGGCACAAACCGCATCCACCGGTTTTTCTTCAGAGCGCTATTCTCAGGTTTCGGAAATGGGCCGCGGCGGCATGGGTGTGGTTTATAAGGCTTTCGATGAAGTGCTGCAACGCTGGGTTGCCATCAAAACCCTTCAGGAAAGCCTGGCAGAAAGCCAGCCCGAAGTTAAGCGGCGTTTTCTGGGAGAAGCCAGAATTCTTGCAGCCCTCGATCACGGTTCGATTCCCAAGGTTTTCGACCTGTCGCTCAAACCCCCGTATTATCTGGCATTTGAATTGATCAATGGCCGCAGCCTGCGTGAGATTCTTAACCGCAATCAATCAATTAAAGACACTGACACCCTTATTCATATGGCCTCCGAAATAGCTTCAGCCCTTGCTTATGCCGAAAGCAAAAGTGTCCTGCATCGCGATATCAAGCCCGAAAACATTCTGGTTGACGCCAAGGGGCACTGTTTCGTCATAGACTTTGGCCTCGCGCAGTTTGAAGAACAGCAAAGTCTTACCAAAACCGGAGTGGTTATGGGAACCCCCCTTGTATCTTGCTCCCGAGCGATTTAGAGGCGACCCGGCAAGCATCGCTTCGGAAATTTATTCTTTCGGCATGATGCTTTACGAAATGATTGAAGGAAGCAAGCCTTACGAGGGCGAAAACATCACTGTTGTACTTGTTCAGGAGCCCAAAACGGTTAACCGTAAAGATGTTCCGGCAGAAATCAAGGTTCTGGTCGGTGAATGCCTCAGCAAAAATCCGGCAAACCGCCCGGAAAATTTTAAAGAAATCAGCCAGATTCTCGATAATTCGATCAAAAAACTCAGAGCGCAGAAAAAGGATACAGCAGGATGAAAGTCATATTCAAAAATTCCGATGGTTCGATCATCGATGCCAGAGAAATTGCACCTGGAAGCAACGACGTTAAAGTCGGAAGAAACGCTTCATGCGATGTGGTTCTGCAATTTTTGAGCGTATCACGCGAACACCTGCTTTTACGCTGTGACAAGGAAGGCAGACTGTTTATTCAGGATCTGCACAGCACTTACGGAACCAGAATCAACGGGCAGAAAATCATACCTGGCATCATGACTCCGATTCAGCAGGGTGCGATTGTTCAGGTTTCTGAAGAAATTGCTCTCGACATTGAAAATGCCAACACCACCGCCATTGAAATTGAACCAGTTAAATCATCTGAGCGCCTGACTTCAGAAATTTTTCCCTTTTTTCTGCATCGCAATCTGCAATTTATCAAACAAACATTTAATGAAATTAAATCATTAATGCCCGCCGAAGCGCAACCGAAAGTCATGCTGCATGAAGAAAGCGTTTCAGAAAGAATTCATGAGCTTTCAGCAATGCTTGAAGTAAGCTACGCTCTCAGTTCTATTCTCAATTACCAGAAGTTGCTCGAGTACACCATCGACATGTCACTCAACGTAACCCGGGCCGAACGCGGCTGCCTGGTTCTGTTCAACGAAAACAGCCAGAAGTTTGAAATGGTGGTAGCCAGAAGAATGGGCGACAACGAAGTCGACAAGGAAATGCGCACTTCAAACAGTCTGATCGTAAAGTGTTTTCAATCAGGCGAAACCATCGTTATCACCGATACCAATATCAATGAAGAAATTGCCAGCAAAAAAAGCATCGTTCTCAATCAGATAAAATGCGTCGCCCTCACTCCGCTGAAATACAATCGTTCGATAATCGGCGTTCTTTATCTCGACAGCCGCGTAGCTCCCGGCATTTTTAAAGAACGCGATCAGGAACTGCTTAAATTTTTCGCCGCCCAGGCATCGGTTGCCATCAACAACTCAAGATTGCTGCACCTGGCCACCACCGATGGTCTGACCGAACTGACCAACCACCGGTCTTTTCTGCAACGCCTGCTCGAAGAGTTTTACCGGGCAAAACGCTATCAGTTGCCAATTTCGGTTATCATTATCGACATCGATTTCTTTAAAAAAGTTAACGACACCTACGGGCATCCAGTCGGAGATGCGGTGCTTAAAACGATGGGCCGCATTCTCAAACAGAGTGTGAGAATTCACGACCTGCCCGCCCGCTATGGCGGCGAAGAATTTATCATACTGCTTCCACAGACTGGTGCCGATGGTGCTGCAGCGCTGGCTGAAAAACTGCGAACCACTATTGAAAATACCTCTATTAAAATTTCTGGCGACAAGGGAATCAACATCACCATTAGTGCCGGAGTTGCGCAGATCGACCCACAAACCATGAACAAGCCGATGGCCCTCGTACAATCCGCCGACAAGGCCCTTTATAAAGCAAAAGAAAGCGGCCGCAACCAGGTGGTAATGGCAGGAAACTGAACCCGTTAAAGCTTATTCAATTGACCAGGTTCGATGGGCGCCCTGCTTGCCCTTGATTTTTACCGACTCCCGCTCGACCATTGAAAATCTTTGCTGTAGCTTGACTGTCTAATACCAATCACATTTAATTCATTTGTATTACTACGATTTAAAGCGGGCAGCGCCATAGCATTAGCGCATCCTGAGCATCACACGGAGGTCGGCCCCTGCGAATATATTTTCTGCGATCCGTATTACTTCCAGTCACAAGAAAAATGCCCCATTACAAAAAGGTGCGATCATACATCGAAAACGCCGGTGAATTCAGATTCTTAAGTCGTATGGTACAGTCGGGTTGTGTCCCTGCAAAAAATTTCTCCCTCTGCAATGCTAACGCAAAACCACGAAAAAATCGATTTTTCGTTGAGTTTTGCCGGTTCAGCAATTATCCTCATTCATTATTATTTCTAGTTCCATGAGGATAAATGGCATTGGGCAAAAAAAAACTGATCAGATTCAAAGAAAACTGTAATTTTTCATGCCTTCACCAGCTGAATGCAAAAGAAATACTGAAATCACCACACCCATTTCGGGGAAGCTGGTCGGCGAAGCAGTTTGGTAATCAGCAGGGCCTGGTGCTCGAGCTGGGCTGTGGACGGGGTGAATATACTCTGGGTCTGGCCCGTCTTTGCCCTGAGAAAAACTTCATCGGCTGTGACATTAAAGGCTCACGCCTGTTTTTTGGTGCAAAACAGGTCGAAGAAGCCGGCATAAAAAACGCTGCTTTCGTGCGTGGAGCAATCGACCTTATAGATCGGGTGTTTGCCGATGAAGTTGATGAAATCTGGATAACATTTCCTGATCCGTATCCGGAGAAACCAAGAAAACGCCTTACTTCGCCAGTGTTTCTAAATAAATATCTCAAGGCTCTAAAACCCAGTGGAGTTATCAGCCTGAAAACCGATGATTATGGTCTTTTCAGATTTACCGGCTGGCTCGCCCGGGAAAATGGCCTGAAAATCATCAAATCCTGCGAAAATGTTTACCAACAAACAGAGATAGCCACCGAAGAAACCATTGAGACCACCTATGAACAAAAATTCATCGCCGCCGGCAAAGCTATTCATCTGCTTAAATTCATTCTAGATCGAGAAATTAAGCCATTATAGGCGCACTCTCACCCAATCCACCATATTTCGTACACTATATTTAGTAGCTTTTTATTTTATTTCGTCTTTTTAGTTGCCCCAACCAGCCCTACTTACGCAAAAGTGACTTGTACAAAAGATTCGGCAACTTAAAATTTTCTGGCACGAAAGATGCTGATATTTATAGTGTGTGCTCAAATAAACCTCTACTCTAATTAACTAACTTAAATTTAACAAGGAGCGTGCCTATGAAATGACGGGAGATCGCCCAAATCAGATCTCCAAAATTTCTGAAAACAGAAGGCAAAAACCTCTCTCTGATTAATAACCCTATAAGCAGCCCCGACTTAGGGGCTGCTCACCCGTCAGTTTGCTCACTACTCATGATCCCTCCTCCTGTATTTAAACCCTGGTTTACCTGCAGCATCTCTCCTTGAAAGCTCATTTGCCCGAGCTTTTTCCCGCAACGATCAAGCCAGAACGAGACCTGTTACCTTATGCAGCCCTTTTACGGGGCTGCTTTTCTTTTAGTCAGATTCTCATTGCACTAAAAGCAAATTTGGCCTAGAATTTAAGAAACTGAATTTTGAAAGGACTGTTATGAACGAAATTAAACCAAGATTTGAATTCAGAACCTTTGCCCAGAATTTTGGCCTGGTGGAAAATCGCATGCGCAAGCTTTCCGCCCTGGACAAAATAAGAGAAAGCTCGGAAATTTATATTATGTCCGCCGGCAACAGCGAAAACAACACGAAAATCCGCGACGACCTTATGGATATCAAGGTTTTCGTCAAAAGCGAGAAAGGCCTTGAACAATGGAACCCCCGCATGAAAGGCAGTTTTCCCATGAAGGCCGCAGAAATTACTGAAAAGGTTTTTCCCGCTTTCGGCGTTGAAGTTCCCGCCTTTAAAAGAGATGAATATACTCTTTCACAATTTATCAGCGAAATCATCAGACCCCACAAAGATCTGGTGCCGGTAAGCGTTTTCAAGCGCCGCTTCGGATTCATGATCAATGAATGCATCACTGAATACGCCGAACTCCTGATCAACGGAGCTGCCATCAAGACAGTTGCCGTTGAATCGACTGATATCAAAGCGATCCTCAAAGCAAAAGAACTGCTCGGCCTTAATGACTACGAAAACATCAACTATCTGCGCGCCATCAAAAGAATTATCGGCATGGAAGCTCTTCCAGAATAAGGAGAACACTATGGGTAAAGAAATCGAAAGAAAATATCTCGTTAAGTCTGATGAATTTAAAAAACTTGCCAAAGGCACCAGCTACCGCCAGGGCTATCTTTCAACCGTAAAAGAAAGAACAGTCAGGGTTAGAACCATCGATGACAAAGGCTATCTCACCATTAAAGGCATTACCATCGGTGCTTCCAGAGTTGAATACGAATACGAAATTCCGGCCAAAGAAGCTGATGACATGCTGAGCAACCTCTGTGAAAAGCCACTGATTGAAAAAAACCGCTACAAGATTCCATTCGCCGGACTTACCTGGGAAGTAGATGAATTTTTCGGCGACAACGACGGACTGATAGTTGCTGAAGTTGAACTGAAGTCAGAAGACCAGAAAATTGAAAAACCAGCCTGGATTGGTAAAGAAGTCACCACCGACCCCCGCTATTTCAATTCGAACCTGACCAAAAATCCGTTTAAAAACTGGAAGTAAATTATGAAAAAGCTGGCGCTGACTGCCACATTTCTCCTTTTGATTGGCTGTCTTACAGTAGATGCTGCCACTGCACCCGAGTCATGCGAATATAAAATTCTGCTTAAAGCTCAAAATTTTGCCTCCTTCACCCAAGGCTGCAAACTATTCTGGGAACTGGTGGAAAGCGTCGCCCTCGACCATGGTGTAAAAGTCAAAAAGGTAGAAAAGACTTACCCGAATCGTGAAATCTGCTTTATCGACACCCATGACTTTGCCCTTTATAAAAAAGGGTTTATGCTAAGATCAAGATCTGAAGAAATCCTCAGAAAGAAACAGCTCAGAACCGGTGCGGATGCAGAAATGACTCTTAAGTTCAGAGCCAGCGACTTTGAATCTACTACCATAGCCCCGGTAAATGCATCTGAAAATTTTTCAAACGAAATTTCATTTGAAAAAGACAGAGTGGTAAAAGCATTTGAACCAACTTCAGTTTTTTCCGTTTCATCAACTGTTTACCAGCCGGGAGATCTTCCCACCAGCCTTGATGAAATGCTGAAATTCTACCCTGGTATGAGCCGGGCGGGATTTCACGGCAGCGCTTCGCTGGGGTTGGTAAATAATATTTTTATCACTGAAAAACGACTTCGCCTTGGGGAATTCAAATTCGATGGAGTTAAAGCCAAATCGATTTTCTCTGTTTGGTACAAAAAAGATCAGACCGCTCCACTCATCGGTGAGTTTTCCTTCAAAGTTGACTTGAAGCCAAAGAATCCTGCGGAAACAATCAGAAATCTTGAAAAAATCGACAGCTTTTTCAGCGATCTGGTAAAACGCGGCAAACTCTTCGTTGCGATCGGTCAGACTAAAACCGGCATGATTTACCGGCAAAAACGTAAATAAACATTTGATTCAAAATCAACAGCCCCGTCGATAGCTCGCACGGGGCTGTTTAATTTTTAGAATTTTCAGAAAAAGCCGAACACCCCGTTGGGTGTGTAGCCAAGAATTCGATAATAAGTTTCACCCATGACGATAATGGTTATCCAGCTGATTATCATCATCACGATGCCAAACTTGAAGGTGTCGGTGAAGCTGTATTGATCAGTTGAATAAAGAAGCAGCGCCGGCTTGCTGTTAAACGGCAGTACATAAACGTGTTCAATTAACAGCGCAACAGGCAGAGCCAGGCTGAGAATGCCAAACCCAAATCGTTGGGCCACCCCGATGGCAATCGGAACGAAGATCATGGTTCGCATGGTTTTTGACTGAAACAACATGGCGCTGAACATCATGCAACCGGTCAAAATGATATAAAGAACCCAGAATGGCGTAGTCGCACCGAGCCCGAGAGCGTCAAAAAAAGCATTAACCGTAATCGCCGGCAGATCAGTCACCTTGAAACCAGCACCAAGAGTATATGCACCTGCAGAAAAAATCAAAAGATGCCAGGGAATATCAACTTCATTCCATTTCACCACTCCCACAGTCGGCAACAGAGCGACAATAGCTCCGACAAAGGCTACGGCAGTGGCACTAACCCCATGATATTTGTCAGTAGCCCATAAAATCAGGATAAGAACGAAAAGGGTTATCGATTTGATTTCGGCAAAACTAATTGGACCAAGATTTTTCAATTCGTTGCCCAGACTTTCCATACCCCCCTGAATATGCGGAAACTGCTCTTCCGGTGAAAGGGGAAAAATCCAGCGGGTGCCAACAATCCAGCCAAGGAATAGAAGAGTTATCGAAACTGGAAAAGCAACCACCAGCCAGTCCTGGAAGAAGAAGCCCTGGCCGGTTGCCCCGACAATCAGGGAAACGGCAAGCAAATTGGCTCCTGAACCAGTGACGAAAGCACTGGCACCGATATTTATACAGAAAAGATTCTGCAAAACAAGATTGCGACCAAAATTATTCTTGTGTTTTCCGCCGGTTGCCCCATAAACCGCAGCAACCACCATGAAAATCGGCAGCAGAATAGCCGCTTTAGCAGTAGTAGCAGAGATAAATGCCGACAAAACGATATTGATCAGAATAAAAGAGATGAAAATCGACCGGGCGTTATGCCCGAATTTCACTATAAACCACAGGGCAAACCTCTTGGCCGCTCCTGTTTCTACCAGCATTGAAGCAAGAATAAACGATAGAATGTTGAGCCACATGATTTCATGGCCAAGCTGCGCATAGGCGGTTTTTTCCGGCAATACTCCGGTAAATACAAGGGTTATAATGAGTATCAATGAGGTCAGATAGTTGGGAAGGGCTTCTGTCATCCAGAGAATGACCGATGATACAAAAACCGCAAACATCGCAACATTGGTGCGCACGAAACCTTCAGGGCCAAGCTTTTCAAAAGCCGCCTTCGCACCCTTGCCCAGAGTCTGCGGGTCAAAATTCTCCAGAAACGGCAAAGGGATAACCCACATGATCAGCACAAAAGCAAGCAATGAAAGCGGAATACCAGCCATGGCAATGTATTTCTCAACCTTGCTTTTCTCACGTACCGGCAGATTTTCCATACGGTAGTTGTGCATGTCCAGTGGGTCAAATTGTTCTTCTGCAGCCAGTTCGGAAATTTTTACGTTCACAATATCTCCAGAAATTCAAATCTCGGTCAAGTATCCAATCACTTAATAGTTTAGTCAACTATACAGTCTAAAATTGTCATTTTTGGTGCCCGAGCATTTTTCACAGAAGAAATATTCGTAGGAGCCGACCACCGTGTCGGCCCGCTTTAATTGGTACAAAACAGGCGATCCGGCAACAGCAATTCTCGGTATACGTACAGAAGCGGGTTTTCACACATAGTTAGTTTGATTTACATCTCTCAATGCCATTTTCAGCTACTCTTGTACTAACATTCAAATTGTGCTTTACTTCAGGAATTCGAAATGGACCGGAAACACTACAGTTTAACCGCCTCGTAAAAGAATTCAGGGAAG
>DYKG01000015.1 GCA_020722725.1 Candidatus Methylomirabilis sp. | reverse complement strand
TAGCCCACGATCAGGCTTCTAGGAGAAAAAAAGTTTTTTAACTGTCAAACTCCCGACCCTGAAGTAAAAAATTATAGCCCTTGCGGGTTGTACGAAGCATTCTTATAATTGTATAAAATTCAGCACGCAAGCTCTTGCTTTCAGGAGGGTTAATATGGTTACCGTTGCTTACGGTCAACGCCAGCATCTTTCGATGCTTCTGGTTCTTTCGATGTTGTTCTCGATCTGGGTGGTTCCAACCCAGGCTGGATTACTTGGCTCAGTCGGCAGCGTAGCCAAAACCATCTTCGTTAACGCTGGTGCCGTAGCTACCGGTGTTCTTGGTGCAGCCGTAGGTGCTGCCATTGGTGGTGGCCCGCTCGGAATGGCCGCCGGCGGTATCGGTGGATTCATCGTCGGTAAAAAAGTTCTTAACTGGACAACTTCAAGCATGGCAAACTTCGCTACCGTAGCCGGAGCGATTGCCGGTGGTGCTCTATGTGTCGGCATGGGCTTCCCGATGCTGGCAGTCGGCGTTATTGGCGGTGGTTTGATTGCCCGCCTTGCGGTTAACGCTGCTTCCAGGCTGTTTGGCAAGAAAACTCCCATGATTACTGAAAGCCAGGTAAATCCTGACGCCGCCGCCGCTGAAAGTGCTGCTGCTGCTGCATGGCTTGACCAGCTTAACAAAAGGAATGACACAACGGTTGCCGCACCAGCCAGGGTTGAAACTCCCAAAAAAGCTGACCCGGTTCAGTCTTCACCTCAGGTAAAAGACTCGCAGACTGCTTACGACAAATACACCGCAGCTTACAAAAATTACATGGCCGCCACCCAGAAGGGCGATGCCAGACTTGCCCAGGCAGCTTATGCTGAATATAAGCAATACCTCGGACTGTATAATTCTTATATCAAAAGCGGCAAATAGTTAACCTTTTTAAGAGAGCTATTCGTAGGGGCCGGCCTCTGTGCCGGCTCTTTTCATATTCGTATGAATACTGACATTAAAAAATGTTTAACTTAAAAAATTTCTCAAAATGTTTACCGATTTGATCACATGGGTTCGATGTGGCAACTCAAGAGTTAGAACCGGCTTTTGCTCAGAAGAAAGACTTTTAAACCAGGCAAAAAGATCGCCATACTCAATTTTTCCATCGCCCATGGCCAGGTGCTGATCGGCTGAACCATCGTTGTCGTGCAGGTGCAGTTCAAGAATTCTACAACCGAGAATATCAAGCCAGTCTTTTAGCGGACGGCGGCTGAATACATTGAAATGACCAATATCCAGACAGATTCCGGCATTGTTGAAGCCAACTCTTTCAATTAGCTGTAGAAGGTCTTCGGGAGCCGAATCATATATATTTTCAAACGCAATTTTGATTCCATATGATGCAGCGTGCTCACAGAGCTTATTCAGATATTTTTCGGCTCTTGAAATCCAGGCATCAAAACGATGCCCGAGAATCCATGGCCCATAACCAGGGTGAACAACGACCAAGTCTGCTTTAAGCAGATTTGCGGTTTCAACTGCCCAGAAAAGTCTCTCGAAGCTGACCCGACAAACCTGGCTGTCACGCGCCCCGACGTTCAGGTCAAAAAAAGGCGCATGAACTGTGGGTAAAAATTTTCTTTCGATTACTTCTTCACGAAAGCTGACAATCAGGTCTTTTTCAATAACGTCTACTTCGTCTCCAGAAAAATAAAACTCAGGCTGAAGATCCTGGTGCGAAAGAAAATCAAAGCTGTCAGAACTCATTCTCTGATAGGCTATATTAACATTGATTCTTGGCATATCAGGTCTGGTCTGACAAAATAATGGCTTCTTCAACCAGCATTACTGGAATCTCATCTTTAATCGGGTAACTGCGCCGGCATTTTTCGCAGTTCAGTCTGTCTTTTTCTTCGTCATGAACAATTTTGCCATGGCAGGCCGGGCAGGCAAGTATGTCTAGTAATTCTTTCCTGATTGGCATATCGTTCTCCAGGCGGCTTGCATCCTGTTCAAGATATAAGTAACCGCACTAATTCAGATAACCGAAGTATAGTGCGCCGACAAACATTTTTCAAGTGGAGTTGCAATGGTTTTTTCCTGCGCGAACTGATCGGTAAATTTATTCGACTTTGGCCCCTTTGTCTGCTATATTGACCCCGTAAAATCCGGCTGCCCGGAGGCTGTGAAATTGTCTGGAATTCTTATCATACGCCTGAAAGGACTAGGTGACATAGTTCATCTCATTCCTTCTTTGCGCATGCTGCGCCAGAAATACTCAGACCTGCCGTTAGCACTGTTGTGCCAGAAGCCTTTCGGCCAGATTATTCCACCGGAACTGAATGTTACGGTGTTCGAAATAGCTCCTCATGCCGGTGTTGTTGAAACCTTCAGGCTTCTTCGCCTGCTGCGCCGTGAGAAATTCGAATATCTGTTTGACCTTTTTGCCAACTCGCGAACTGCTGTAATCAGCCTTTTATCTGGTGCCAGACAGCGTTTCGGTTTCGATTACCGGGTTAGAAGACATGCATACCACCAAACCTTTTCTCCACCAGATCCAAATCTTCATTTGATGAGTTTGTTTGCCCGGTTTTTCTCAAATTTTGGCTTCGCCGGAGAGATTTCTCATCCGCAATTGAAGCCACCGGAAAGCAAAGTGGTCAATGATTTTTTCGCTGCCGAGTTACCCGACCGGCCACTGCTGGCAATTAATCCCCATACAACTTATCCTTCAAAAGCATGGCCCGAGGAATATTTCGTTGAATTCATCAAACTCTGGTTCGGGAGCACTGAAAAAAAAGTTCTGGTAACCTGGGGCCCTGGCGAAATCGAAGCGGCAAAGCGCATTATCGATGCTGCCGGAAAAGAAAAATGTCTGCTGCAACCACCGGTTAAAATAATGGAATTTGCCGATCTGCTCAAGCGCCTGGACTTTTTTCTTACCGGTGATACGGGGCCGATGAACATTGCCTGGGCAGTTGACACCCCGACTATAGCCCTTTTCGGGCCAACAACCCGCAAAGCGGTTGCGCCTTCAGGCGACCGCCATATGACTCTTTTCAATCCTCAGGTTGAGTGCCTGCAATGCCACCTCGAACAATGTTCGCACAAAACCTGCATGTATTCCATGAAGCCTGAATGGGTTTTCAAACAGATAAAATCAAAATATAATTTGAAGTGAAAATATGAAACGAGCCATTTTCCTTGACCGTGATGGAACATTGAACCCTGATCCGGGGTATATTTCCGATCCAGCACAGTTTGAGCTTTTTCCCGGTGTGGGACCTGCTCTTCGCCGGCTGGCCAAAGCTGGATATATTCTGGTGTTGATAACCAACCAGTCGGGAATGGCCCGCGGCCTGATCTCTGAAGCGCAACTCGAAGCCATTCATCAGAAGCTTAAGCGGTTGCTTGCCGCCGATTCAGTGGAATTGGCGGGCATTTACTATTGTCCTCATCATCCCGATTTCCCCGATTCGCAGGGGGTCGCAGACTGTAGTTGTCGAAAACCGAAACCGGCATTGATTCTTCGTGCAATTGAAGAATTGAATATCGATGCTTCACAGTCTTTCATGATCGGTGATAAGGGTTCCGATATTCAACTGGGGCTCAATGCCGGTGTTACACCAATTTTTATTGGAGAAAAGCTTCCCTCCGGATTTGAGCAGATCGTTGCTTTTGCTGATCTGGCTTCAGCCGCAGACTGGATACTGGTGGATGAACATGAATCAGGCCGCTGACAACCCAGAACAGGGATATCTGGGAGTTTCCCGCCAGGAACGCAAAATTACTCTGGTTTCTTTTGCCTATATCTTTTTTGTAATCTGTTCTTACTATGTCGTCAAACCCATTCGCGGCAGTCTTGGCATGGAACTCGGAAAAGACAATATTCCCCTTCTGAGTCTGTTGTCGATGATTGTGCTGATCGGCAGTAATGCGATTTACAGCATCATTGTCGGATTGTATAAACGCGACATTTTCATTCCGTTCATCACCCGATTTTTTTCATTATGTCTGCTGATTTTCTGGCTGACCTTTTCATTTGCTTTTTCAAATCAGAATATTCAGGTGCAGACAGAACCCGGCGAAAATCCCCCGGTTTTGCAGGCTGAAGAAGGCATCATGACTAACCAGTCCGTCGCCTCTCAGCCTTTATTAATTGAGGCTGACCCCATCGAAACGAATCCCTTTAGAGCAATTGCAATTGCGGTTTTTTATATCTGGGTCGGGGTTTTTGCGCTGATGGCCGTCAGCATGTTCTGGTCGTTCATGAACGATGTGTTTTCGGTCGGGCAGAGCAGGCGGCTTTATGCAATAATCGGATATGGCGGTCTTCTTGGCGGCGCGGTCGGAAGTTTTCTTGCCGGAAAGCTGGTGCCGCTTCTGGGCACGGCAAATCTTTTTCTGGTTGCTTTGATTCTGCTTTATCCATCGATCTGGTGCATGC
Organism: Candidatus Methylomirabilis sp.; assembly: GCA_020722725.1. Taxonomy (GTDB): domain Bacteria; phylum Muiribacteriota; class Ozemobacteria; order Ozemobacterales; family Ozemobacteraceae; genus DYKG01. The sequence goes on along the minus strand of DYKG01000015.1, from coordinate 62,946 downwards.
GCTATATTCATCATAATTTTACGGCAAACGAAAATTTGAACGAAGGCACCATAACTTCTGAGACAAAACCCGAAAAAGCTCATCCACCCAGACCGTGGGACGGCCTTGTTTCAGTCTGGTATGCCCCAATTCTGCTGTTTATGGCCGGTGAAATGTTCATTTTCACTTTTTCCAGCACTCTTTTTTATCAGCAGCTTTATGAAATGGTTAACCAGGTGTATGCCGGAAAAACAGACGAAACCACCGCTTTCTTCGCCGGTTTTTTTGGTTATATAACGGTTCTTTCGCTTTTTTCCCAGTTCTTTTTAACCCGCTTGTTCATGATGTTTAAGAACCCGGTAAACGGTCTGTTTGTCTTTCCGGTCATACAGTTGGCAGCAACCGTTATGATGATTGTGTCACCTCGATTGGAAATAGTTTCGTGGGGCCTGATCATCGGCAGTGCGATCAATTACTCAACTGGTCGCGCAATTCGCGAACTCGTTTATATCCCTCTTGATCGTGAACAGAAATATCAGGGCAAGGGATTTATCGATACCGTTGTTTTTCGCCTCGGCGACGGAATCTCAGCGATAATCCTTCTCGGCGGACTGGAATTTTTCAGTTACGGTGTATGGATTGACTGGACAATTCTTTTTTCTATGGTTATACAATTTTATGTTATTATGAAAATCGCCCGGCTTCATGCCCATAAAATTGGTGCGGGCAGTGAAAAAGAGTCTTTGAATGACACCTGAAATGCTAAAAACTTCCGGAGGAATAAATGAGCGTCAAATTGGTTATAATCGGTTCGGTTGCCTATGATACCCTGCAGACTCCCAAAGGAAAACGCGAACGAGCCCTTGGCGGTTCAGCGGTTTATGCATCGACTGTGGCAAGCTACTTCACCAAAGTCGGTCTTGTCGGGGTTGCCGGCAAAGATTTTGAACCGGCTCATGTCGATTTTTTAAAGAAACATCAGGTTGATCTTCAGGGTTTCGAATTGAAAAAAGACGGCGAAACCTTCCACTGGTCAGGCAGTTACGGCGAAGATTTCGGCGATGCCACCACCCATGATACCAAACTCAATGTTTTTGAAACTTTCGATCCGGTTCTGCCCGAAGAATACTGCAATGCCGAACTGGTTTTCCTGGGCAATATCCACCCCGCGCTGCAGATCAAAATTATCGAAAAGGTTAAAAAGCCTAAAGTCATTGCCCTTGACACCATGAACCTCTGGATCAACATCACCAATGACCTGCTCAAACAGGCCGTCAGCAAGGTTGACGTGCTTTTCATCAATTTCCAGGAAGCCCTGATGCTTGCCGGCGAAAAGAAATTTGCTCCCGCAGTTGATAAACTGCTGAAAATGGGCCCCGATCGTGTAGTCGTGAAAATGGGCGAGCTTGGCGCAATGTGCGCGACCAAAACCGACCGCTTTTTCACCCCCGCATTCCCGATTCTCGATATTACCGACCCGACCGGTGCCGGCGACTCATTTGCCGGTGGTTTCATGGGCAGTCTGGCCCGCCATGGTGATTATTCCGAAAACGGATTCAGAAGGAGCATGCTTTACGGCAGTGCCATGGGTTCGATTACCGTAGAAAAATTCAGCCTCGATTCATATCTCAATCTCAAACCTGAAACAATAGAAAATCGCTTTAACGCCATCAAAAAAATGGTAACCGTAGAATAATCCCTATTCTTGTCCAGGCCCCAACGGGTTCAACCGTTGGGGTTCAACAAAAATACGCTTCATCAACCTTCTGCAGGCAACGGCAGGTTTTTCGTTCTGCGGGAATCTCTTTAATCAGACGAATCAAAATTTTGTGCAGGATTCCAACGCTGCTTTGAAACATTCTGACCACTTCTTTGGTCGTAACTTCCGGCACATCGCCTGCCAGTCCCGCATCATAGTCGGTGATCATCGCAATGTTTACGATACAGATCCCCAGTTCCTGGGCAAGCACCACTTCGGGGTACTGGGTCATGTTAACTGTATGCCAGCCCATCTGGGTGAACCATTTACTTTCGGCTTTGCTTGAAAAGCGCGGCCCGTTGATTACCACAATTGTGCCGCCGTTGTGACCGACGGCTCCTTCGGCCCTGATTGCCGCAGTTGCAAGTTTTCGCAATTCGGGGCAATAGGGCTCGGCTGCAGATATGTGCATTACTTCAGGCCCATCGCAGAAAGTGTCTTCGCGGCCTTTGGTTCGATCGACAAATTGATCGGTAACCACAAATTCACCAGGTTTAATGTCTTTCTGCAATGATCCGCAGGCGCAGGGCGAAATTATGCGGCTGACTCCCAGCTCTTTCATTGCCCAGAGATTTGCCCGGTAATTGATTTTGTGCGGTGGAATACTGTGTTTTCGTCCATGACGGGGCAGAAAAGCCACTCTTTTGCCGCCAATGGTGCCTATTTCAATCAGATCGCCGGGAGGGCCGTAAGGAGTGTTTATTTTTACCGTCTCAATCTGGTCTGCAGCAAATTCATACATACCACTGCCGCTGAAGATTCCAATATCTGCCTGAGGCTTGCTTTTCATAACATTACCCTTTCAATTTGAATAAGGTATTCTAACATAAAAAGGCCTGGCCGTATTTTATACTAATTCTAAAAAATACTTTCGTATAAACTTTGGCACCGGGTGCTTTGATAGTTCTACTCAGCTTACCAACCTCTCGCAAAACGACTCAGCGATCAACAAAGCCGGTTTTTGATACGAACGAAATAGGACTGGTATTATTTCTCAAGATCAATTTCGTTTTGCAGAATCATTAGATTGGTTTCGTGATTTAGAGGCAGGGCTCGATTCAGTTCAAGTTTTTTTTCAATCGATTCTTCAATAAGGGCAACAATTTCTTCTGCAAAGAACTCTGGTGGGGAAGACTTGAGCAAGGAAACAGCCTTTTGTAGACCAGTTCTGCGATTTGATTCAAGAATTTGTTTAAGTGCTTTGATCTGACCAGGCCAGCCGGAAATTTCAGCCTCTGAATCTTGCCGGGTAACTTCTCTTTGCGAGATTTTTTCGGTTGATTCAACCGGGAACTTGATTTCAAGACTATTCAAATAAGTAATTAAAATTGCAGAAAGGGCTAAAGCAATGACTGTGGCAGATATTTTCCCATAGAATCGTTCGATTGTGTGAAAAACCATGGCAATTAAAAGAAATGCGCAGCTGATTACTGCTACCAGTTGATTCGGAGGCAGATCGGCACTGTAAGAAGTCATTATGCCGAGCCATGTTGCCAGAACCGAAATGGCTGCCGATAAAATGAGAACCGGGGTCATTCTTCTCGATAGAAGAAGCGCAGCTGCTGTCGGAATAACAAGATAACAGAATACCAGCATTACTCCGGCAATCTTTGATGATGATGCGACAATCAGTCCGAGAAACACGAAAAACATCAGTTCAAAACGAATGACCCTGATGCCAAGGGTTTGTGCCGATTCGCGGTCGAGAAATGTGTAAAGCAACGGTCGATAAAAGACAAAGACAGACAGCAAAGCGGGAATCATGATTGCCGCCATTAGAGTCAAATCATTATTTGAAGCAAACAGCAGATTTCCGTAGAGAAGGGCTTTCACTTTTTCCAGACCAAACCCGCTTCTGGCAACAAGAAGAATGCTCATGCCCGAGGCCAGTATGAAAATACTTCCCAGAACCGTGTCTCTCGGTAATCTCCATGATTCGTAGGGGTAGGCCAGCAGACCGACAACCATCAGGCAGAGCAATGCAGCCCCGAGAAAGGGGGGGGCGTCGTAAACCAGCGCAGCGGCAACTCCGCAGGCTGCAGCTTCTGAAAGAGTTATTCCGATAAATACGACTCTTTTCAGTACAACGAAAACGCCGAAAATTGAAAAGGTAATTGCCATTAGAATTGCGGTTGGAAGAGCCTGACCGTATAGTTCAATAACTGCTGAAATCGACGCGAAATCAAACATGGCTGGACTGCTCAACTTTCAGAGAATCGGGTCGGCTTAACCTGGAACTTCTCTGGTAATCAGCCATCGAAACCAGTTCGACCCGACCCTGATTGAAATGGCAGATTTTCTTGGCAAAAAACAGAATTGGTGCAAGGTTATGCTGGGCAAAAAGAACTGTTTTGCCCTCTTTCTCACTGAGCTGGAAAAGCAATTCTATCAGTTCGAATTCAGACTTTTCGTCAAGGCCGGTAGCGGGTTCATCCATGATCAATAGATCGGTATTGGTTACCAGGGCTCTTGCAATAAGCACTTTCTGCCTCATTCCACCGGATAGTTCTTCAAAAGGCCGATCGGCATGATCCTGCAGGTTGAATCTGCAAAGCAGTTTTTCAGCTCTTTCGATCAATGCCGACCCTGGTTGTTGCCAGAAGCCTATTTTCGGATAAAACCCCATATGTACTATCTGTCTGGCGGTTACCGGGTATAGCTTGTCGAGGGTCGAAACCTGTGCAACATAGCCGGGAACATGGTTTTCTGCAATCATCAGTTCGCCGCCAAGTGGCTTGAGCAAGCCGAGTATCGTGCGCAGAAGGGTAGTTTTTCCTGCTCCGTTATAACCGACGAAGGGAAGGTAATCGCCTTTGGCAATTTCCAGATTAATGCCTTGAAGAACAATTTCATTGCCGTAACCAATGCTCAGATTTCGGCATTTTACGATGTGCTCAGCCATTTTTTTTCTCTTGCGCCTGTGAAAGCTCGCGGGCAATCGATTCAACCCAGAAGTTCATCAGATCCAGCCAGGTTTTTGCTTCGGGTGATCCACCGACGTAGTAGGGCAGCATCAGATAGGCGGCACCGGTATCTTCGGCCAGCGATTTCACGGTTTTTTCGTCAAAATAGTTGGCAGCGATTATCAGTTTGATCCGGTTCTTTTTTATTTCTTCACGCAATTGACTCAAATGCCTGGGTGATGGCGGAATCCCGGGCTTGGGCTCAATGAAACCGCCTTCGACCAGGGCGAAGTCGTCGAAAAGATAGCGCCAGTTCTTATGATAAGTTATAATGCGACTGCCTTTGAATGGGTAAAGCTTCTTCAGCCAGCCGTCGGCAAAGTCAATCAGGCTTTTACCCCGAAGTTTTTTGCTTTCAAGAAAACTGAATAGCTGGTCGGTCTTGTGAAGCTCTATCAGGGTCTCCTGACCAAGAATACGAATCAGTTCTGCACCGTAAAGCTTTTCAGCGATCTGAGAGACAACTCTTTTGCTGTTTTTTTCAAATTCTTCGCTTTTCTCTGGAAGATTGCGACTGAAACCTATTTTGATGTTTTCAACAACGTGAATAATGTTCAGCGGGCTTACGGTAATATGGGGATTCCCGTATATATGCAGGCCGCCTTCTATTTTAGATAAGCTTACCGGCTTTTCTTTCATCTTCAAGTCAGTTGCGACCGATATATAACCCAGTTCGCCGCTCCTGATTCTTTTATTGCCTGATTTGTCGACTGCTGAAGGCAGCCACATCTCAAGATCCAGGCCGGTAGCAATCAGAACGTCGGCATTTCTGAGCAATTCGACAAAAGATGGTTTGGGCCTGATGAAATGAGCATCTTGGCTCCCCTCGATTATTGCTTTCACTTCAACATGTTCGCCGCCGATCTGACTTGCCAGATCGGCGTAATCAGTTATCGTCGCCACAACTTTGAGCTTTGCCCATGAAGGCTGAGAAATGAAAGCCGAAACTATAAGACATGCAATAAGTATTGAAACTCTGTTTTTCATATTTCCTCGAAAAATTAAATAAAAATTTTAAAGAATCAGTAGCGTTCGTGTTTGTGTGGACCGGCAGCCCATACGCATTGCAGAATCAAGCGCTTTTCGTCCGGGCCGAAATTATGCCCTGCCCGGTAATCGAATTCAAGCCGATAATGAACCCATGGGCTCTGATACCAGGTTATATACGGGCAGACCTGCCATTCTGAAGGGTCATCGCCAGCCAGAGCCAGCGGAGCGAGGTTCAAATTACCGCTGACTGCATAATCCTTGCTGTCGGGCTGAAAGTAGTCAAGCCTTATGCCGGTTTCGAATTCCCGGTTCAGTTTCCACTGTAGATTGGTGTAGCCGCCAAATGCAGTTAAAGCGTCTTTTTTCCCGTTATCCGGTCGCAAAATTTCTTTTCTGGTTCCGTAAAGCTCAGTTCTCCAGAGAAAATTCCGGTATCTCATGTTATCCGCCGGTTCCCAGAGGTAGGTGTAATCAAGGCCAAATGCATATGTCGGCCGGGTTTCGTCGAACTGAACCACTTTGCCGGCCTGATTGACGTTCCAGTTATCATTGGCACCGGCCATGGCGGTTATGCCGATTTCTCGATAGCGATTCACGTCGATGTCGCGAAAGCTCTTGAAGTGCGCCATTACAGCAGGTAATCCCTTGGTATTTGCCCCGAAAAGACGAGGATTTGAAGCCTCTGTAAGCTGAAGAGTTAGTTCCTGGGTTTCCTTACCTGCATTACCCAGTTGCCAGTCGAATGACACGCCGTTCTGGTTTAGCCCGCCGTCGCCAAGAACTCGTCGCATTGCCAGAGGGAATTCGGCGAAATCAAGACCGGCCTGATGCCAGCGATTGATTACGCCAAATTGCTGCCTGAACCGGCCAAGAGTGATGTTCAGGTTTTTTCCTGCTCCGAACCTGGTAATATATGCTTCTCCCAGCATCGAGTCATTTTCCAGAACCGGGGCGGTGCCTTTGAATTTCGTGTAGGGGTCGAGGTAGCTTTCGTAATGAACGCCAAGAATTCTGAAAAGAGCATCGGAATTATTTCTCTGTTTATCGATGCTTTGCAGTTTCCAGAGAAAATCGCCAACAACGCTGATTTCAGGGTTTTCTGACTGAAGTCCCAGATTCCCCGCTTCGAATTCTCTTTTTTCAGGAGGAGTTTGCGATTCTTTTGATGCAGTCAATTGCTGCGCCTGCTTTTTTAAATCAGCGAGTTCCTGCTCTTCAGAATTTGCAGAATTGTCAGTCATGTTGGATTGCTCTCTCAGTTTGGAAATCTCTGATTTTAAGGAGTCGATCTGTTGTTCGTAGGCTTTCTGCATGTCGGCCATATTTTTTTCGAGAATTGCCAGGCGATCTTCTACAGTTACACCGTAAGCCGGAATTGAAATGATTGTTGTCAGGCAGATTAAAAAAATGGCCGTTTGAAATTTTAAGTGATTTTTGCTCATGTTTCCTCACTATGATTTGCGGAAAAAGCGTGCAAAAAAACTTTGCCGTTTTCCAAGTTAAATTTGAAAAATAAAAAAGGATGATAATCGAACTGACTGCAGGGTCAAATTTTGATTTGACCCTGCTTGCCTGTGGCAGGCAGGAAAAAATTCAGATTATTGGATTGGTCAAGCCTGAGTATTTGATGGTGGAGGCCCCCTGGGGAAATGACCGCAACCGTAAGAAAAATCTCTCGAAATAAAAGAGATTGGAAAAACCTGTTCTTCAATATTTGCAGCTTCGAGAATGAATGGCTGAATCAGACTGGTGCTGAAAAACTGCGCCGCCATCTGGCAGATGGGGCAATCAGTTCTGTTTTTTTGGCAATTGAATGTAGCTTTGGCTGATTGCGGCCAAGAAAAATGGCAACAGCCTGACCTGCAGGAATGTTTGCCCTGACTATGGTCATGCCAGTCGGGAAACCAGTCCAGAAAGTGCGAAGTGAAGAGAAAAGACCAGGCGATAAAGACAGTCAGCAAGAAACTGGCTGTAAACTTTCGCCAAAGTAGTATCTTTCTGACCTCAAACATAATAACACAAAATAACTCACAAGGCAGGAAAAGTCAAAATTTATGGCAAATGCCATTAACTTCGTGGGCTTTTCGCAAAGTCATAGATCATGATAACCAATAACCCTTAAAACAGAAGAGCAGCCATTTTGCGAATGGCAGTTCTGGTAATAAACATAAAAGCTTGTTTGCTGCGTTTCCATGACTTTCAACACATCGATTTTTACTTCAGCAGGGTTGGGAACCGATGATGTGTAAAATTCAACTATTTTGTCGAGAGGGTCGGCATTGGCCAGATTAACGACCGATAAAAACAGGAAAAGGCAAACTGAAAACTTAAATAAATATTTAAACCGCATTTAAGTCGCCTCCAGAAGATTCATATAATTCATATTTTACCTGAAAAACCCTGAATAGAAAAGGGTTTTGTTGACATAAAAAAGCCGCCTTGAGGCGGCTTTTTTATGTGCGGGTTAAATCAGGCGGTCTGACTGTTATCGATCTTGTAGATTACCTGATAGGGTTCTTTTTTCTCGACACAGCGCTCATGAATGATAACTTTGCCGATGCTTTTGTCTGACGGAATGTCATACATCAGATCGAGCATCAGTTCTTCTATGATGCGGCGCAGTCCACGGGCTCCGGTGTTTTGCCTGATCGCATTGCGGGCGATGGCATTCAGAGCTTTTGGAGTGATTTCGAGATCAACCCCTTCCATGCGCAGCAATCGGGCAAATTGCTTGACCAGAGCGTCTTTAGGCTCGATCAGAATTTTTACCAGATCTTCGCAGTGCAGGTTGTCGAAAGTGGCCAGAATCGGCACGCGACCGATGAATTCAGGGATCATCCCGAATTTCAGCAGATCTTCGGGCATCACGTCTTTCAGCAGTTCACCGACCTTGCGTTCATGTTTCGCAACTGGGGTGGCACCAAACCCCATTGATTTACAGGTGGTGCGGTTTTCGATGATTTTCTCAATTCCTTCAAACGACCCGCCCAGCAGGAACAGAATGTTCTTGGTGTTGAGCTGAATGAAGTCCTGGTGCGGATGCTTGCGTCCACCCTGGGGCGGCACATGAGCAACCTTGCCTTCAAGCAGTTTCAGCAGAGCCTGCTGAACACCTTCACCCGAAACGTCGCGGGTGATTGAAACATTCTCGCTCTTGCGGGCGATTTTGTCGATTTCGTCAATGTAAACAATGCCACGCTCGGCTTTCTGCACATCATAGTCGGCAGCGCGAAGAAGATTGAGCAGAATGCTCTCTACATCTTCACCGACATAACCTGCTTCGGTCAGCGTCGTGGCGTCTGCAATGCAGAACGGCACGTTGAGCAGCTTGGCCATTGTCTGAGCGATGTGGGTCTTGCCAGAGCCGGTCGGACCGATCAAAAGAACATTTGACTTCTGAACTTCAACATCGTCCTTATGCAACTCATCAAGAGAGATTCGTTTGTAGTGATTATAAACCGCTACCGACAAAACTTTCTTGGCCCGATCCTGACCGACTACATACTGGTCAAGAAACTTGGCGATTTCTTTGGGTTTGAGAACATTTTTAAGTTCCATTGGAGCATCTTCGTCAAGCTCCTCCAAAATAATCTCGTTGCAAAGCCCGATGCATTCATCACAAATGTAGACCTCAGGGCCGGCAATAAGCTTGCGAACCTGATCCTGACTCTTTCCGCAGAAAGAGCAACGGAATTGAGGCGTCTTGGAAAGCATGCTTACTCCTCGATGGATTTTGCATCAGCAGCTTTTCGCTGCACAACTTCATCGATAAGACCGTATTCCCTGGCTTCTTTCGAAGACATGAAAAAGTCTCGGTCAGTATCTTTCTTGATGCGCTTGAGGGGCTGACCGGTGTGGTATTCAAGAATGCCGTTAAGCATATCTTTCATCCGCAGTATTTCCTGGGCCTGAATTTCAATGTCGCTCGCCTGACCCTGAGCACCACCGAGTGGCTGGTGAATCATGATTCTTGAGTTTGGAAGAGCGTATCGCTTGCCCCTGGCGCCGGCTGCAAGCAGCACTGCGCCCATGCTGGCGGCCTGACCGATGCAGATCGTGCTCACATCGGGCTTGATATACTGCATTGTGTCGTAAATCGCCATGCCTGCAGTTACCACGCCACCGGGGCTGTTGATGTAGATCGAAATATCCTTTTCGGGATCTTCAGATTCCAGGAAAAGAAGCTGAGCGATTACCAGATCCGCAATCGAGTCATCAATTCCGCCGCCGAGAAAAATAATTCTGTCCTTCAGCAGGCGGGAATAGATATCAAATGCGCGCTCGCCACGACTGCTTTGTTCAATTACAATTGGAACCAGTGTCACGCGTCAATTCCCCCTTTGTTTAAATCAGCTTCTTTGACCATATCGTAATTAACCTGATTATTTTTTAGCAAAAAGTCGCGAATTTTTTGGCTGCGCAGCGAAAATCTTACATTATCTTCACCTTCCGAACCTGCAAGCGAGCTCAGCAGCTTTTCTACCGGCATGCCATAATCTTTTGCCCGCTTTTCGATTTCTTCGCGATAATCGGAATCAGTTACTTCAACTTTTTCGCGGTCGCCGATTGCATCGATCAGAAGCATTACACGAGTCTGGCGAGCTGCTTTTTCCCTGAAAGTTTCACGGAATTCATTCATTTCTTTACCAGAATTTCTCAGGTAATCCTGAATGGTGGTGCCGTACTGGCGCCAGCGCCGGTCAAGACCCTGAATGAAAAAGTCAATGGTGCTCTGAATCATGGCTTCAGGAACATCGAATTCGTAATTCTGCATCACCTGATCGAGCAGGTCGTCGAAAGCTCTTTCTTCAGCGTCATACTTTGCCCGTTCTTCCAGGTCTTCTCTGATTTTGCCTTTGAGGGCATCGAATGTCTGAAATTCTTCACTGATGCTTTTGGCAAATTCATCATTCATTTCCGGAAGAGTGGGGCGGGAAATGCGGTTGAGCGCTACTTTGTAGTGCAGCGATCTGCCGAAATATTTCGAATCTTTATCTTCTTCACCATCGATTTTAACGTCAAATTCTCTGGTTTCGCCGACTTTCATGTCTTTGCAGTTGCTGTAAACCTTGTCAGTTTCAACAAATTTGTGGGTGGCTTTGTCGTCCGACAATTCTTCATCAACTTCGCCGTCGCATGATACTTCAACATTGGCGCTGAAATAATCATCGGCCTGCAGCTGGCCGTCTTCGACCGGCTGGGTTTTGCTGTATTGTTCCTGCAGCTGCTTCAGAACCTTTTCTACGCTCTCATCAGAGATTTCTTCGCGCTGAACCTTGCTGGTGAAGCCGGTGTATTTAAAATCACCAAGTTTGGGTCGAACTTCAAAAACCGCCTTGAAAGTAAAAGGCGCACCTTCCCTGAGATTGGATTCTTCGACTGAAAAAGGGCTTACCGGGTGCAGGCTGGTTTCTTTTATTGCCTGTGGATAGACTTCCTGTACCAGTTCTTCTTCAACCTGTTCCTTTACTGAGTCGGGGCCAATGAATCTGGCAATGACATGCTTCGGGGCTTTTCCCTGTCGGAAGCCCGGAATCCTGATCGAATTGGCAGCTCGCCGATAAAAATTGTTATAAGCGGCGTCAACCTTCTCTTTTTCGACTTCGATCGTCAATGCAATCTTGTTGGCTTCGAGCTCTTGTACCTGAGTTTTTAACATTTGCTACAGCTCCTTCTTGGAGAATAATTTCACTAGTCTGTATTCCAGTCCCTGATCTTGAACGAAAACCGGAAATAATCGATACCCCACAGGTGAAAACACCCGTGGTGAATTGACGAATTATAGTGTATTGAAACGAAATTGTAAAGGCACATTCAAAGCTTTACCGCCTTTACTTTTCTTTCCCTTGGTTTGCAATACTTAATGAAAAAATCAATACTTTTTTAACGATGAAAATTGGTTGGGGATTTTTGAGCAAACCCAATCGGGCTGACTGGTCAACTGGATTCAGCCAACAAAAAAAAGACCGGTGAAAACCGGTCTTTTTTTCGGAGCGAGAGACGGGACTCGAACCCGCGACCATCTGCTTGGAAGGCAGAGACTCTACCAACTGAGTTACTCTCGCATTTTTTCCCATTTGTTTGAGTGCGAAGGGCGGGACTCGAACCCGCACGGTAAAACCACCAGATCCTAAGTCTGGCGCGTCTGCCAATTTCGCCACCCTCGCTTATGGGGTTGCAATACCCTGATGGTATCACAGTCTTTTGCAAAACTCAAGTGTTCGTTATTATATTCTTCAACTATTTAATGACAGATGAAAATTTTTCTGCATGTTAAAATAGGGAAAACCTTAAAATGGATATCTCGATGCTAAACGACGACCTCTTCACTGCATCTCTGACTTTTCGCCAGTTCGACGAAATTTTTCGCGAGCAGCTCGAATTGATCCCGGATAATTTCAAAGAAGGCGTTGCCCAGTTCATTCTCGAAGCAAAAGAGCATCGCCACAGTCGTTACATGCCAGGTCTTTACACCCTTGGCCATTATATGCCCCGTGGTCACATTGGTCAGCCGATTGTCGTTCTTTATTTCGGCTCATTCAAACGGGCTTTTCCCCATCTGCAGGTGCCCAAACTGCGAATCGAAGTCGCTAAAACGCTGGCCCACGAGCTTCTGCACCATTGGGAGCTTTGTTCCGGCTATGATCATCTCGGCGACGAAGACCGCGAATTCCTTGAAGAATGGAAACGCAAAACCAGCTTTAAATCAGGGCAAAATGCAGTTGGTAAAAATTTTGTCGAAGCAGCTTTATACATATATTTTATTTTCGTTTTGATCGCCGTAATGGCCAGATGGATAGGAGTGGCACTATGAAACTTGCAACCCTTTGCTATGTCAGAGATGGCAGCAGATACCTGCTGTTGCACCGAAATAAAAGGGAAAACGACATTCACGCCGGCAAATACAACGGTCTTGGCGGCAAATTCGAGCCCGGTGAAACCCCGGAAGCCTGCGCCCGTCGGGAGATTTTTGAAGAATCTGGTCTGGTCGCCCAAGAGCTTGACCTGCGCGGATTCATAACTTTTCCCAATTTTGCCCGGGGTGAGGACTGGTATGTTTTTGTTTTTGTAATATCCAAATTTTCAGGCGTTCTCATTGATTCTCCTGAGGGCACACTGGAATGGGTAGAAGAAGCCCAGATTCCAGGTTTGAATTTCTGGGAAGGAGACTATATCTTTATGCCATGGCTAGGTAAACCAGAGCGCTTTTCGGCCTGCTTTAATTATGCAGATGGCAGGTTGACCAGTCATCATGTCTGTTTCTACCCATGATTTTTTCACCTTACACTGGACGTTTTGCAGAGACTGAATTATACTGACTTCGCTATGACCACCCCTATTGTCGCTGAAATTCTCAGTGTCGGAACCGAGATCCTGCTCGGTGAGATTGTCGATACCAACGCTGCCTGGCTTGCTGCCCGCCTGAATGAGCGCGGGATCCGGATTTTTCGCAAACAGACGGTTGGCGATAATCTTTTGCGGCTCTGTAACGCCCTTGATCTGGCGCTGAATCGTGCTGATATTGTAATTGTCACCGGAGGCCTGGGTCCGGCCGATGATGACATGACCAGAGAGGCAATCTCCCAGGTTTTTGACGAAAAACCAACAGTTGATCCTGGTTTGCTTGAAAATCTGCAGCAGATGTTCAAAACCCGCAATCGACCAATGCCCGCGGCCAATAATAAGCAGGCTTGGCTGATTGAAAGCGCTGAAGGTCTCGATAACCCCTTCGGAACTGCATGCGGATGGGCGGTTAGAAAAAATGGCAAGCTGCTGTTCGCTTTGCCCGGCCCGCCTTCTGAAATGAAAAAAATGTGGGCCGATCAGGTTGAGCCGCGTCTGCCCAGCACTGGACAATGTTTCTACCATACCACGATTCACACTTGTTTAATCGGTGAACCGCATCTGGCCGAAATAATCTCTGACTATACCGTAATGAAGTCACCAGGTGTCGGCACTTACGCCCGGGCCAACGGAGTTGACGTAAGAGTCGGCGCGGTTGCCGCCAGCGAAAATGAAGCAAAAAAAATCGTCATGCCTGCCGCCGCTGAAATTGAAAAACGATTGCACGAATTTGTCTATGGCCGTGACGGCGAAACCCTGGTTTCTGCCATAATGAAAATGCTTAATCTCAGAAATGAGAATTTTTCATGTATGGAATCATTAACCGGCGGCGCCATTGCAGCCGAAGTTACTGCCTGCCCCGGCATCAGCTCATGCTTTGCCGGATCAATTACCGCCTACTCGGCTGAAGCTAAAATCGCCTTTGGAATTAGTCCGCAAACGATTGAGCGATATGGTGTCGTTTCGCAGCAGGTTGCCGAAGAAATGGCAAAAAATGTTAAAAAAATATTTAAAACCAGCTGGGGAATTGCCACCACCGGAGCGGCTGGCCCGGACAGTCATGACGGCAAACAACCAGGAACCGCCTGGGTCGCGGTTGCCGGCCCGGAAAAGCTTGAAACAATGCTGGTTGACTGGCCAGGAGATCGTGCAATGATTATCAATCGCGTTGGAAGAAGCGCCCTGCAAATGCTCTGGAGCGCACTCAGGAGAGAAAAATGAGTAACAGTCTGCGTCTGTTTTTTGCTGTTGAAATTCCCGAAGAAATCAAAATTGACATTGAAACATTCAATCGATCGATTGATCGGCAGAAATGGCGGCCGGTAAGAAAAGAGCAGCTTCACATAACCCTCGCTTTTCTCGGCGAAGTGCCTGAAGACCAGTTGCCCAGGGTTATTGAAGCCGGAAAAAAGATCGCCGCAAAAACCGCTTCGTTCAGCGTTGAACTTGCCGATACCGGAATTTTCCCCGAATCCGATGAGCCAAGAGTGCTTCTGATCAACGTGGCTTCCGATACTCTGGCAAAAATGATGAACGAGCTTAAATCAGAACTTGGCCCGCTGGCAGATCAGAAAAAAGTTAAACCGCATCTTACCGTTGCCCGACGAAAAGGTGAACGGGCCCGAAAAGAAATCAGAAAAGTGCGCGGCACTTGGCAGGCAAAAGAATTCCTTCTGTTCAAAAGCACTCTTTCTGAAAATGGCCCGGATTATCAGGTCATCGAAAAGTTTCAACTGCTCTGATTTTCTGAAATCCCTGATCTCTTCTCTTATAGCCGTTGAGTCCGTTTAATCTGCCGAAGCTACTTTTGCATAACCGTAAAAAAAGAAGGGCTGGCTAAACTGCCAGCCCGACTTATGCATTACAAATTTTACTGGTTGAAGTTGGCTTCGTGCATGGCCCGAATACGTTCGTAAGCTGCTTTTGCTTCGGCTACTTTGCGCTTGTAGGGAGCAACGTATTCTTCAATGGCGGCACGATAATCGTTCTGGCTGCACTCGAGAATGCTGAAGCTCACCATCGATGGCGATTCGCCCATGTCATTTGCCGGCAGTTCCACTATATGCCAGTTTTTCAGCAGACCTCTGCCGGAAATTGTACCACCCCCAACTGATTGCAAAATTGCAGTGCAGGGGTTATATTAGCGCCAGAATTTTACTCAAAGGACAGTACCGCCATGCTAAGAAAACTGGTTGTTTCAATTTTCATCTTCTCATTCATAGCACTCTCCACCTTAACCGCCCAGGACAAAGTGGCTTCGGCCAGTAAACAGGTTGATCCTGTTCTGATGACCAATCAGCTGATGCTGGTTTTCATGGAGCGCATGAAAAATCGTGACTACAAGGAAGCGCGTGAAATAGCCAATGAAATGATTTTTGCCCATGAGAAACTCGTAGATACCGACACTGTTGAACACAAGTCTTTCCATTCAGCCATGGAATTCGAGCTTTACCAGGAGCGTCAGCGCAAAAACAACGAAACCAAGGAAGTTAAATGGGTTGAACAGCCGATTTCAGATGGCTTCTATCTCCTTGCCATGCTCGATTTTCAGGAAGGCAATCACGACCAGGCTCTTGCCAGCCTGCAGAAAGCGATTAACTGGAACCCGGTTCACTCTGCTTTCTTTGCTGAACGTGGCTTTATGTTGCTCAAAAACAAAAAGGGTCCCGATTATCTGATGGCGCAGATTGCCTATAAAAAAGCCCTTGAACTGGCTGATAATGGTGAAGATTTTGCTGCTGCTCTGCGCGGACTGGCATTTATCGCGGTTGAATGCGGCCATTTTGCTGAGGGTCTGGCTTTTCTTCTCGTTTCCAAACAGTTTGATCCCGCCAACCTCGACGCCGAAGAAGAAATGGTTTTTATCCGCCGGGCTGACCCCGATCTCTTCGGTTCGATGAACCTTACCAAAGCTAAAGAACTTATGAGAAAAAATGGCTACCAGACCACCTATTCACCCGAACACATTCAGGTGTTAATGCGCCTGGCCGATAACTTCTCAACCAGAAAGGCCGCCGACAAATCCATTCTTTTCCTGAAAAAAGCCCGGGAAATGGATCCGGAAAATGCTGAAATCAAACAGAAGCTTCAGAGCATCGAAAAGTCTGGAAAAGGCGGCAAATGATTTTTTGAGTTTTTAGCGGCCGGCATGGCTGAAGCGATAGGGCAGGTTGCGAAAAACCTTCCAGACCCCATCCTCACGACGCCATGAAACTTTGGCTGTCAGCTCTTTGCTGTCAACGTCGACGCCGGGTATCAGGTTGATCACTTTGACCTGAGCCCGGCACTTTACTGTTGCCAGATCCTGGCCGTGAAATTCGATAGTCTCAATACTGTAATTGGCCAGCTTCACATCCATGGCATTGAAGCGCTGCTGCGCCGTGGTTATCAGATCATTATAGGTGCTGGTAACATCAAAATCGTTGCCGAAAACTGAAGAAATACGGCTTTTGAAAATTTCAATGTTTTCAACCGCCAGAGCCGCCTGCAGTTCACGATGTGCATCCGCAATTTCGCCCCAGCGTGCATCAGCACTCACCTGGCTTGGGTGGGTCTGCCGATATGGCAGGTTGCGGTAGATTTTCCAGAAAGTGCCTTCTTTTCGCCAGATTGCATCGAAAAGACAGGTTTTTTCATAAACATCCTGTTCTGATGCCAGGTGATAAACCTTTACAAAAACTTCAGTTCTTACCCTGGCTTTGCTGTCAGGCATGAATTCAAGGTCTTTGATTTTCCACTCAAGTTCTGAGTAGGATTTTTCTGCAAAAAAAGTTTCATGGTAGCTGATGAAATCAGTCCAGTTAGAGGTCATATCCCAGTCATTGGAAAAGGAAGGGGACAGATAAACCTTTATTAATTCAATATCTTTTCTTAAAAAGGCATGCTTGATTACTGAATTAGCTTCGCGCAACAGAACTTCGCGCTCAAGAATCTGCCGGGCTGCAGTGCGAGCCGGCCCTGTAACTGCGGCAAGTTCGGTAATGTCTGTGATTACCGCAGCGGGCGAAAGCTGCAATGAAAGTTTTAACGCTGTCGTAACGCTTGCGACAAGATTTGTATATTCCCTGGCCCTGATGTCGGCAGCGGTAAGATCCTTGTCGTATTCAAGACCAAAGTGCCAGATCAACGCTTCAGCGGTAGATTGAAGGTTAATTTCGGTGGAACTCAGGTCGGTATAATATAGATCATCGAGCGAAAGCCTTTTCAACAGTCTTATTTTGCCGCTTTTGGCTTCTACCAGCATCTTATCACTTACAGGTACTTTGCTCAGACTGTAAGAACCATCTTTGCCGGCTCTGACTGAAATCCCGCCCGCGCTTACCCCAAAGGTTGAAAAGTCTGAAATGGTGGTTAAACTGGCTTTGATCGAAGTTGCCAGGTCTGTTTCGACAATTTCGGGTAGCGAAATTTTCCCTGAAATCTTGAATTCATCAGGGCCTGAAGTGGGTTTGAAAGTCAAATCGCCTTTTCCGGTGCAACCGCTGAACAAAAACAAAGTCAGGCTGATGATAATCGCCAGACTCGTTTTAAACCGGCCTTTGAGACAATTTTTGCATGACCGAATCATTGGTTGCCTCCGAAAAATATTTTCTCGGTTAATTCTTCGACCGGTAAAGGCTTAATCCGAAGTGGCAGAATTTTGCCAGACTGTGATACCCTGTTAAAAAAATCTGGAGGCGCAGTCAAAATGAATGAAACCCATGAAGCCATCCCGCAAAATCCCAGAAAAAGAGGACTGGGCTTTTATTTAAAAGTTATTTTGACTTTTATCATTCTTCTTGCCATTTCTACAGGAATTGCGCTTTATTACGTCTATGACCGCCTGTTCAACGATGAGCGTTTTGAACAGATCATCAGCGCCCGCCTTAGCTCTGCGACTCGCATGAGCGTGGCCTTCGCCGGTATCGATATGGCTTTTCCGGGCTTTGTTGTGCGCGATGCCACGGTTGCTACTTCAACGGTCGACCTGAAGCTTGATGCCAAAGTCAGCCGAATTGCAATTTATCCCGATTTCTGGGCCGCACTTGGCGGGCAACTGCTTCTTGATGATCTCAGTATCAGCTCTGCATCTGTCGATCTTACAATGTCTGGAAAATTGCCCACATCGCCTGTTGAAGCCGAGGTAGCCTCTGCCCCCGCCTTTGACCCTGCCGCTTTCGCATTTCCCTTCAAATCTGTTTCAGTTGAAGCTATTACTCTGAATTATCGCGAATCTGGAAAGACCGCCGCAAAGACCTTTATACTGAAAAAAGTCAGCCTCGAAAAATCCATGCTTTCGGCTTCTTTGCCCTTCGTTGTCGAGGCTTTTTCACAACAGTATGCCAATTTGAAGATCGATGGAAACATCACCTGGCCTGATCAGGTGCAGGCAAAAGTCATTGTTGATTCGGTTAATCTTGCTGAACTCAAGGCTCTGGTTCCCGCTCCATATCAAAAACAGTTTTCTCTGCTTAATAAGCCTGAATTAAAGGCTGATGCAATGTTTGGCATCAAAACCCGCTCTTTGAAAATCAATTCGCTGTTAATCACCGCCGAGCCTGAAATTAATATTTCGGGAAGTGCCGATTTTTCCAATACTTCCCCACTTACCGGCAAATTCATTTGCAACCTTAAACCGGCTCAGGCTTCCACACTGCTGAAAGTGGCGGGCAATCTCATACCGCCTGATTTGAAACTGGCCGCCGAAAAGGGTGTGGTTGCCGCCGAAGTTTCAGTCCAATTCAAGCCCGGAGCCGAACCGGCAATCAAAGCTTCGATCAAGCCCTCAGATCTGGTGTTGCGTGCTGCCGCCCTGCCCGAGGCGGTTTATCTGCAAAGTGGCCAGATCGGTTTTGACGGCAAAGCTCTGAATTTTTCAGCTCTAAAGGCCGGATTTGCCGATGCGGGGATTACCCTGACTCAGGGAACTGCTGAGCTTTCTCCGCCTTCATTCAATGGTAATTTCAACCTCAGCCTCGATTTTGCCAGATTCTGGCCCTTTATAGGGGCCTATCTTCCCGAATCCGCCAAAAGAGTTACCCCTTCTGGAAGGGCATCTTTCGTCGGTTCCGCAGCTTATGGCAGGCAGAAGTTTTCATTGAATGGCGCTTTTGAATCTTCATTAATCGGTCTGACTGAATCGGTTACTAAAGCCGGAGCAAAAGTGCAATCAGTAAAAATCAGGTTTTCAGATCTAAGCCCGGTGGGCGGAAGCATTGACATAGAAAGCCTGAAGGTTTCAGGTGCGGGAGGAGATCTTTCTGTAAGTGGGCAAATCAAAAATGGCAAAGACCCTGATTTTGCTTTAAAAGCTTCAGGAAAAATAAACCTTACTGATTTCTCAGGTCTGGCTGCTTCAGTTTTTAAGTTACCGGTAAAAAAGGAACAGTTTGCCGGAATTCTTGAACTCGACATGTCACTTGGCGGGTCTCTTAAAAACCTTCAGCCAAAGGGATCTTTGTCCTTTAGCGGAGTCAGGGCAGATTTCAGTGAACGCGGAATGCTGATTGCCAATCTGCAGGGAAAAGCCACTGCTGACGTAAAAAAGCTTGAAGTCAAAAATTTGACTGCAGATCTGGTCGGCGGCAAACTCAGCATGAGCGGCAGTCTTAACGATTTCAAAAAGCCTCAGGTAAATGCTGGTGCCGATATTGCCGGTGCAGATTTGTCAAAAGTTCTGAATTTCATTCGTCTGAATTTTCCAGAGATGCCCAAAGAGTTGGAATTTTCCGGCTTTTCTGATTTAAAAATCAAACTAACCGGGCCAATTGCCCAGCCAAAAGTTGAGGGCGGTGCAACTCTGAAAAATTCAAGGTTTTTCCACCCGGCGGTGCTTCGCCCCCTTGAAAATATCAATGGGCCGGTGGTGTTCGACAATACCGGGCTCTCAACCAGCCGAATCGAGGCCACATGGGGCGGTTCTACCGCTGTGGTTACCGGTTCTCTCAAGGACTGGGGAAAACTTGTTTCAAACTTTTCCTACGAAGTTAAACCTCTTGATGCTACCGATGCAGCCGGATTCTTTCTCAAAGACACCGGCTACCGTTTCATTGGCAGCGGTTCAGGCAAGGGAAAAATCAGCGGCGAGCTTGAAAAAATCAAGCTCAGTGGCCAGGCTCAATTGCTTGAAGGTCTTTTTGCCGCACCAATTTCTGAAACGAACAAGGATGAATTCAAATTCCCATTTAAAAACCTGGTAACAAACTTCAGTTACTTTAACAAATTTTTCACGATCGAATCAGCCAGTCTTGATATTTTCAGCGGAAAGATTTCCGCAACGGGAACGGTGGATCTCAGCAAAGACCCGATTGCTTTCAAATTTGCTACCAGGCTTGATAAGGTTGAGACAAGTGAATTTCTCAAAGAAAACAGCAAGCTCGGCAAGGCATTGCGCGGCGGTCTCGATGGCTCAGCATCTGTTTCCGGCAATGTTACCGGTCTCGCTTCTCTAAATGGCGCAGCATCGCTGCTGATGAAAGAAGGGGCATACACTTCGCCTCCGGTAGTTCAGAAAATCTGTGAGCAGCTTGGCGCAATGCATCTGGCTTCAGGTACGATCAGTAACCTCTCTGGAGAATACGCTATTGCTTCCGGAAGAATTTCTTCAAAAAATACCATGGCAAAATCTAAAGATGGTAAAATGACTTATATCGGATCAGTCGGATTGGATACAACCCTCGATGGAACAATGAATCTTGAAATTAATCGTGCGGCATGTGCTGATAGCCATGTGCTCAGCCAGATAGTGGGAGAAGAAGAATTTCTCATGGTACCAATTAGTGTAAAAGGTAGTCTAACCTCTCCTTCAATCGGCATTCCTCTCGACAAAATGCTCAAAGATGTCGCTGAAAAAAAGATAAAGAAGACTGTTGAGAAAAAAGCGACTGATGCTCTCGGAAAAATTTTCGGCATCAAGAAAGAAAAGCCGGTTGATCAGACCTCTACAGCAACTATCCAGCCGACAGCAGAGAAAAAGCCGGAAGCAAAAATTGAAAAGAAGATCAAAGAAATCGGCAAAGATCTGAAAAAGATCTTTAAATTTTAAGGGTGCAGGTGAACTAATATGTATGAGAAAAAATTCAGCATCGAAGTTGAAATCGACAATAATGTCTGCCTGATAGATTTTAATGGTTATCTGAGTCACGGACTTTTTGAAACCCTTGTACCTCTGCTGGAAGAAAAGCTGGCCGCCGGTTTTCGCGATTTCGTTTTTGATCTTTCACGGGTTACCATGCTGGAAAGCCCTGCGGTTGCATGTGTCTTAACCATGACCGAAAAGATCGTCGATGACAATCAGGGGCATCTTGTTTACACCGGTTTATCCGAAATGCACACCAAAATTCTTGAGATGGTTGGCGTTTTTCTATACGCAAATTCCTGCCCCACAAGACAGGAGGCCTTGTCAGAGTGCAAAGCCTAAAAACTTGCAGAAAATTGCTGAAAATTTTGCTGTTTTTTCAGCAGCCCCCTTCCGAACATAGAATTAATCAATATAATTGAGTTGGTACACATTTTGCGCTGATAGTAGCTGACATTATTTCTTAAATATTTTTGGAGGGCAAAACCAGATGGCTACAAGATTTACAAGATTAATCGCTCTGGTAACGATCCTTTGCATGCTTTTCTCGGTCGAAGTTTTCGCCGGTAAGGGCTCAGATTGTTCTGGCCATAAAAAAGGCTTTTTCGCCAAGGTCGGAGCTGCAATCAAGAACGTTGCCAAGAAGGCGGTCAAGGCAGCTAAATGCGCCGTGGTAAAAACCGGCAAGGCAATCAAAACCGTTGCCAAGAAAACCGCTAAAGCAATCAAGTGTGCTGCAATCAAAACCGGCAAAGCCATCAAGGTAACCGGTGCCAGAATCAACAACGCTTTTAAAGATTCTGGCGTCTGGATCAAGTGGAAAATTACCGGTAAGAAAAAACGCGTATGGGTCGTTGGTCATTATGACAAAAACGGCAAATGGATCAAGGGTCACTGGAGAAAACTCACTCCCGCTGAATGTGTCAATAATCCTGGGCAGGCCAATAACCCCGGACAGGGCGAACCTCTGCCTCTGCCCCCGAGCGATGATGTAGCTCAGACTCCCGATGCTCCTCCTGCTGACGAACCGCCCGCAACCGAGCCTCCGGCAGATGCTCCTCCGGCAGATCTTCCCTCTGATGGGTCAGACCAGCCTCCATCAGACCCGGTTCTTCCTCAACTTCCTCCGGCAGATGCTCCTCCGGCTGACGAACCTCCTGCAACTGAACCTCCGGCTCCTCCAGCTGACGAACCTCCTGCAACTGAACCTCCGGCTCCTCCAGCTGACGAACCTCCTGCGACTGAACCCCCGGCACCTCCGGCTGACGGCGCTGGTCAGTCAGGCCAGAGTGGACAGGGCGAACAGTCTGAAGATTCAGACCAGGCTTCTCAGAGCGGCGATGCTTCTCAGGCTAAGAAATCTGACGATGAAGTTTCACTTAGAACCCTCGGCATGCTGATGAACGATATCATCAAAGATTCAGCTGAAATCACCAGCTTTAAAAAATCAGCCATCGCTAACCCCGGCATGAACTACTCAATGGATGTCCAGGGCAATGTCAATGGTATCTATGAAAATCGTGAAAAGAATGCCGCTCTTCTGGTAAAAGTAATTGTTTATGATCTCAACCAGAATAATGGCAAGGCTGGCAAATACTTCAACTTCTTCACCTACAAGCTTGATAAACTTGATTCCGAAACCAGAATGCTGATCGGCGATGTTCTCAAGCAGGTTAAAGAAGGCGTGCAGCACAATTCAAACAATGCTGACAACGACAAAGATGAAAAAGCCTTCGCCGAAAGAATGAAAGATCTCAATAAGTACTGATAGTTATAGATAACCAAGGGGCCGCGCAAATGCGCGGCTCTTTTTTTGCCCGGCAGTCCATAAATATATTCGTAGGAGCCGGCCACTGTGCCTGCCCGCTTTAGGTAGTTTTAATACATTTGTTTCTCATGGGAACGGTATAAAAAATCTTGCCAAGTGAGCTGTGCAAAACTAGAATGTTGGCAGGAGTTAATGATGAACACCCTTTTCAGCCGCATTTTTCTTGGATTGTCGATATTTCTGGTGATACTGGTCAGTGTCTGGCTTTTTGCTCCGTCTGGCTCAGGGCATTATCATCTGATTTTAACCGGAGTTGGAAAGGGGCGTATTCACCCTTATCGCGCCAAATTCGAACCTTATCGTGGTAAAAAAATGGGCGGCGCAGCCGGAATCGCTACGGTTATTAAAGAAACGGTGGCTTCTTTCACTGGTGAACCATTTAACATCGTGTCAATCGGTAGTGAAATCTCTGGCACGGCAGACGCCTATTTTACCAGAGGGTCTGCGGTTATAGCGGCATTGAACGGCATTGGTATCGAGCTGATGCTGATTGGAAATATTGAGTTCACCTTTGGTCAGGATCGCCTGCGCGAACTTAAGAAAGAAGCCGACTTCGTTTTTCTCAGCTCAAATGTCAGCGAAAGCGGCACCGGCCAGACCCCTGATTTTATAAGTCCGGAAGTGATTCTTTACCCGGGCGGCGGTTTGCGAATCGGAGTCGTTGGCTTTACTCCACCTTCTACTCCTGATCTAACTTCCAAAGGCAATGTTTCCGGCCTTGAGTTTGCATTGCCAGGCCCGGATCTGAAGGTTCGCATTGAGGCGCTTAGAAAAGCCGGAGTAGACCTGGTGGTGTTGCTTACTTTATATGATCGCAGCCGGATCAGCCGCGAAGAATGGGTGGCAGTTGCTCAAGCCCACCCCGACATCTGTGTTTTGCTTGATTATGAAATTGAAGAACCCCCGGCCATTATCCGGGATGGGGTAGTGATAAAGACAGTCAGCGGTTATAATCAAAGCAAGGAAATCGACGTGCTCGACCTGGAAATCTCAGGTCGGCCTGCAAAGATTCTTTCATTTTCCGGGCGCCGAATGGCTGTTAACCACGCAGAAATCGACCCAGACCCGAAAATGGTGCAGGTGGTTGAGGCGGTCACCAGAAAAGTTCAGCTGCAGAAAAAAGAGAAAATCGCCGATTTTGCAGCGGATTATCAGCGTGAATATTCAACCGAATGCCCAATTGGTAACATGATTGCTGACGCCATGCGGCACGAGACCGGTAGCGAAATAGCCCTGCAAAACTCCGGGGGAATTCAAAGCGATATCAATTCAGGCGAGTTTACGCTTGGCGACCTGTTTAACGTGCTGCCCTTCGATAATCAGGTTGTGACCATTGATCTGAGTGGAAGTGATCTGCTGGAACTTTTGACCCAGTCAGCCAGTCGCCGAAGGGGAATATTGCAAGTTTCCGGTTTGACCTATTCATATGCCAATCGCAGTAACGATGATTATGAGCTGAAAGAAGTTCTAATAGAAAATGAATCGATTATTGCAACCCGCACTTATTCTGTTTCTACCAATAGTTTTCTCAGTGACGGTGGTGATAATTTCCTTGCTTTCAGAAATGGCAGGAACCTTAAATATGGGCGTCAGCAGCGCGATGTCGTCTATGATTATCTGAAAATGCTCAGTCGTCAGGGAGAAATTACCCTGCCCGCAACCGGCAGAATCCGGGTTGAGCAATGAAAATTCTGCATTAATTGCCGGGTTTAGATTGTTTTTTGTTTATGCTGATGGTAAAATCCATTCATTATGTTTGATATATCCTGGCTCAACCAAACTGGCAGCAACGTTAGTAAAGAGGCGTTAATTCGCGAAAATGAAGTTCTGAAAAAGCAGATTCAGGAACTTCTTACCCTTGATGAAACTGGATTTTTCATCGAACTTGATTCATTGCTGAGGGCTATTCTCAAAAAAGCACTGGTTTTGTGCAAAGCTGAGTCTTCGTTTTTCTCTCTCTCAGGAAAAGATCCTTCTGAACTCGATGTTAGAATCAGCAATCTCATTCTTGAAGAAAAAATGGAAAAGATTCGCAGCCAGTTTAGATCCGAGTATCTGCGCTGGCAGGAATCTGAAACACCGATCATTTCAATTGAAGATTTTATTCTTCTTCCCCTCGTGCGTCGCCATAAAATGCTGGGTGTAATCGGGCTCAAGCTAACCCCTGATGCCCCTGATAATATCTGTGAAATTTTGCCGATTCTTGCTTCTCAGGCAGCTGCCTCACTTGAGAGTGCCATTCTTTATGAGCGCATGTTCAAGCGCCTTCTGGTATTGAGCAATGTTTTCATTCTCGGCAAAGAAATCGTCACCAACATCGATCTTCAGACTCTCGTCGACAAGTTTCTTTCTATTGCCCGCGACGGCACCGACAGTGAAATCGCCTGTATTTTTCTGGTTCGGGAAAATGATGAGCTTCCTTATTTCTCTCAGGTTCAGGCAGGAGAAGGCATCGCATCTTTTGCTCCAGACAGCAATAATGGCTTCAGTCCAATGATTCAGAATATACGCAGGGAAGAGAAGCCGCAATTGATTGCTGAACTCAAAGGAAACCAGTTTGAAGAATCTGAATCGATCAAGGTAACTGGTTTAAAAATACGCGACACCATTGGTTTGCCCCTTAAGCCCCGCGATAAATTTCTTGGTGTAATTCAGGTGGCAAATAAGAAGGGCAACGCCGGCTACCGCCCGGAAGACCTGGATTTACTCAAAATTCTTGGCAGCCAGATTGCATTTGTAATTCAGAATGCTGATCTTTTTCATAACCTGCAGCGAGCTTATATAGATACTCTTTCAGCATTGACCAGCGCCATTGATGCTAAAGACAGCTATACCCGCGGCCATTCGGAAAGGGTCACCGATCTTTCAATGCGCCTTGCTGTCGAGATGGGCGTTGAAAGAAGTGAAGTTGAAAAAATCAAGATTGGTGGTCTGCTGCACGATATAGGTAAAATTGGTATTCCCGAGGGAATTCTCAACAAACCCGGGCGGCTTAACGACGAAGAATTCACCATAATCAAGTCGCATCCAGAGCTTGGTGTAAGAATTCTGGGCAAAGTTGAATTCCTGGCTGGAGTTGTTCCCATAATCAAGTTTCATCATGAACGATTCGATGGAAAAGGTTATCCGGATGGCCTGAAAGGCGAAACAATCCCCCTGCTTGCACGAATCGTTTCGGTTGTTGACACTTTCGATGCAATGACCACCGACCGCCCTTATCGTAAAGCTCTTTCTACGGAAGAAGCCCTTAAAGAGATTCATCATTGCAGTGGAACACAGTTTGACCCGGGAATCGGGGCTGCATTCATAAGAATGATGCGCAGAGAAAAAGAATAGCATGGCTTTTATTCGCGAAACCCGTTTTTTTGAACGTTTACTGGTTGCTGCAGTTGTGGTTGCCTTAACCAGTTTTGCTTATTATTTTTCCGTTGCTGATCTTGAAGAGGTAGAAACCAGATATAACAATAATCGCATCGTTCTGGTTAAACTGCTTGCCCGTGAAATAACCGAGCTGATCAATCGCAGACTCGATCTGACTCCACGACTTCAGAATCTGCTTGCCGAAGAAGCGGTTGCTTATGCCGTGGTTCAGCAGTCAGATGGTGCGGTTCTTGCCCGGGCTGACGGCGGTTCGATGCCGCTTGGAGTGCTGGAATCAATAGAAGAGGCTGCCCTCAAAGCGCCGCATTTGCAGTTGTTGCCATTTTTTGATACCTCTAGAACCGTTTCCCTTGTTGAAGCGGCAATGCCCATGGTTGTAGGTAACGGCCGAAAAATCGTGGTTAGAATTGGTTTTTACCGCAACGCCGAAGATGAGCGAAAACGGCAGATTCGCTTCAGAAATACCCTGGCATTTTCTCTTTTAATGCTGGCTCTGGCCTCATATTGGTTTGTCAGAAAGCATCATGCTTCGAGCTTGCAGCACAGTCTGCTTGGCGGTGCCGCCGTAATCATTCTGCTGCTGTTTCTTGGCGCGAGAATGACGGTTCAAGGCTGGTATGATCGGCATTGGCGGCAGACTCACGTCAGGCACTGCCTGTATCTTGCAAGAATGTTCTCTCCTTCGGCGGTCAGGTTTCTTGAAACCGGCGAAGAAAAAGATCTTAAAGAAACATTTGAACTGGTTGCCTTCGATGATGATTTCGCCTCGATTGCAATCATCAAAGACGGCCAGATCGTCTATCATTCTGATCCTACACAGGTTGGCACATCGGCTTCCGGTGACGGCAATTACATGGAAAGCCTGAATGACGACAAACCCAGAATTCTGCGCAAAGACGACCAGGATATGTATGAAGCCTATGTTCCTCTGATGAAGGGATTGCAGCGTCTTGGCACTCTCAGAGCGGGCTTGCGTAACAGCAGGGGCTACGAACCACTGGGAATCCTGCGCGACCGGCTTTCTCTTCTTTTTCTAGCGGCCCTTACCCTGATGTTGTTCTTTTTACACCATCTATCCAGGCGGGTTTCCAAAGAAATTTCCTGGTTTATCAAGGCGATGGAACAGGTTATCGCCGGTGACCTTCGACAGAATATTTATATCGAGCGCAACGATGAATTCGGGCAGATGGCCCATACTTTCAATTTCATGATCATGAGTATGAAAGAACGCGACATGATCGGACGTGGTCTACAGCAATATGTCAGCCGAAGCATTGTTGAGAGAACTCTGAAGGCGCTGTCTGGTCATGAGAAGAATGGCGAGCGTCTTTTTTCTGTTTCACTGTTTGTTTATTTCAGCGGCATTGATGAAGCAATTGCCAGGGTTGACGGAAGTCGCATCTTTTCTGCCGTTCAGGAATGCTACAATCTTCTGAGAAAAATCAGCCAGCCCTCGCAGAATGTAAGCCTGCAGCTTTTTCCCTCGGGAGCGCTTATTCTCTTTACCTTTCCCAACAAACATGAAGGCTTGTTAAAGGCACTGAATACCGGGCGTCTGGCAGCCCGCGACCTCGGGCGAAGAGCCGATATGCCGTTTTCACCCAAAATTACCATGCATGCCATGGAAATGGTTCGCGGAACGGTTATTGATGGATCGGAAAACTCCAACATTTTTGGTGACGGCTTTGCTGATTTTCGCACTTTGAGCAAAGTTCAGGCCAGCGATGAAATTATTGCCAGTCGCGAAGTAAATGTTCTTTTGAAAGATGTCGTCAATTTCGAAGAACTCGAAGTTCTTTCTGGAGATCAGGGCCGTTTCAATGCTTTCATAATTCGAAACTTCAAAGAGCAGGCAGATTTGATCGAAAGTTTCAAAACCGCCACCACCTGGACCAGAATAATGATTTTACGAATTCTTAAGGCTTCCGGTGATCTTGAGAACGCCGAATTGCTATATCAGTGGTTCAAGGATGAAGATCCCGAAGTGCGCTACCAGGTTCTCGATGCACTCGAAAAAATCAAACCAGAAAAACTTTGCGATTTTGTTGTCGGGGTTATTAACGAAGAAAAAGATGAACGTGTACTTTCGCGGGCTATCGGCCTGCTTGGTGGCATCGGGAACGAAGAACATATTCCCATTTTGACCGAAAAACTTCGCGCTGCTGATCGAAGGGTGAAAGCCAATGCGGTCGAGGCTCTTGAGGCAATTGGCGGCAAGCGGGTCTATGAATTTCTCAATCTGCTTGTCGATGAGCAGGATAACCGGGTGAAAGCAAATATTCTGATTGCTCTTGGTAAATATGGTGATCTTAAGGTCTTTGAACTGCTGTCGCGCATGATAAAAGATTCTGACAGCGCAATGCGTGCTTCTGCAGCCTACGCTCTTGGAAGGCTCGGCATGGCCCAGGGTGTCGAACCCCTGATCAATGCTTTGTCAGACAAAGATCCGATCGTTCGGCGCCAGGTGGTTGCTTCGTTGACCTCATTGAAAGCTGATCTGGATATTGAGGTTTAGTTTTTATAATAAATATTTGATTTAATGACAGGAAGGGGGCTGCTATGACTTTTCAGGACGCCTACGATAAGGGGAATGAAGCTTTAAAGCATAATCAGCTTGCTGATGCCCGAAAATTTTTTGAAGAGGCTCTGAAGCTCAAGCCAAACGATATTTACACCATGAACAAACTGGCCATGGTGTTAAAAGAAATGGGCGCTTTCGATGAAGCGATGAAGGTGCTTGACGATACGCTTAAGATAAAGAAAGAAGATTTGTATACCAACTATCTTCTGGGCAATACGTATCTCGAAGCCGGAGATGTGGATAAAGCCATTGCGACCCTTGAAAAAACGGTAAAACAGAACCCCCAGGACCGTTATGCCAGAAACTCCCTTGCTCTGGCCTACAGAATGAAGGGCGATTACGAGAAGTGCGTGGAAATTCTCAAAAAAGCACTTGAAGTTAACCCCGCCGATCTTTACAACAAGCTTAGCCTGGCAACGGTTATGTTTGAGCTGGGCGAAGGAAATGAAGCAAAAAGACTGGCCGGCGAAATTCTGCGAAAAGACCCGCAAAACCTTTCTTCGATGGTTCTTCTGGGCAGAATCGCCATTGAGTCTGGCGACTACCCCGCAGCTCAGGGGCATTTTAACAAGGCTCTGGCCATTGATGCCAACAACTCAGAAGCCCATTACTACATTGGCCGCATCTGCCTTGAAACTTCTTCACTCGAAGAAGCCAACATTCATTTCACTGCGGCTTTGCAGTCTGAATCAGAAAAGCTCTCCATTTCCAAAAATCTGGGAATGATTTTCATGGATAAAGGTATGTATGGTGAAGCTGAAGCCCAGTTTGCCACTGCCATAAGCCTTGATGGCGAGGATGAGTTTACCCTGAGCAATATGGGCAAACTGCTCGTTATGCAGGGGCGCCACGATGAAGGTGTCGAATATTTGAAAAAGGCCATCAAATGCCAGCCTGATTATGCTTTTGCTTATTACAATCTTGGTAAAGCCTATCAGGAAAAGAAAGATTACCCCAATGCGATTTACAACCTGATGTTTGCATTGAATTACGAGCCCGACGACGTTTATGCCGTTAACGTTCTGGGAAGAATGTTTCTTGATGTTGGGTTAAATGATCGAGCCCTGCGCACCTTCGACCAGGTTCTGCAGGAATTCGATGCCAACGACAAGTTTGCTCTGCTGGGCAAGGCCGAGGCTCTTGAGGCAATGGGTTCAATTGCTGATGCGGAAATTCTTCTGCAGAATGCCAGAAAAACATTTGCCGCCGACAAGGTTATGCTTGAAAAAATTGATGGGCGACTCAACAAACTCGGAAAAAGGAGCTGACCATTGCTGCGACGATTCAATATCAGGGTTCCGTCTGAATTCGAAGAACCATTGCTTGGTCTGGCCGATCGCTTTGGCCTCAATGCCTTCTCCAGCCCTTTAATTCGCGATACGGGCAAAGGTGAAACCGATTTTGAATACACCGGCGAAACCCTTGTTTCTTTCCTCGTTTCAACCGTTGAACAAAACCCGGATCTTATGGAAAAGGAGTTGTCTGTCTGGCTTGCAGAAAATGGCATTGCCGGTGGTCTCGAGACTGAGGATTACAGGGATGACCAGGACTGGATGGCGGGCTTTCGCGAACATTTTCATCCGATTCTGGTCGGGGACTCGATCGTGATCAGACCCCCATGGGCCGAGCCTCTGGAAGAAGAAAAAGATGCGACCACCATTCTGATCGACCCGGGAATGGCTTTTGGCACCGGAACCCATGAAACCACCAGGCTTTGCCTTGAACTTCTTGAAAAAGTTAAGTTTGACGGGCAATATTTTCTCGATCTTGGTGCAGGCAGCGGAATTCTCTCGTTTTACCTGATGAAGCGGGGTGCTGGTGCCGGGGCTGCTATTGAAATCGAAGGCGCTGCGGTTGAAAATATGCGCAAAAATGCTGCATTGAACGGAATTTCGGATCGTCTGAAAATGCTTTGTGCCGATCTTGGCCGCTTTCAGCCAGAGATGCCGGCAGATGGCCTGGTTGCAAATATTACATCTCCCGTAATTCTTGAGTACCTTCCGACTTTTTCACCCTGGGTTAAAAAGGGTGGATGGGGCATCTTTTCCGGGGTTAATTCAACCAACGCTCCGGCAGTGAAAAAAGCTTTTGCTGAAAATGGCTGGATAGATCTTGAGGAGGTCGTCGAAGGCGACTGGCATGGATTTTCACTGAAAAAAAGCTGAGCATTAAAAAAGACAAAAAAAAGCCCCGAACTTTCGTTCGGGGTTTTTTCTTACCAGCTACTTCGAATTACTCTGTCTGAGGAGAGTGATGTAGCGGTTATAAGCTTCACGGTAATTGCTCAGAGCGGTCTGAGTATCAGAGCGAAGCAGATTTGATCTGAGTTCTTCATCGGGATTTTCAGAACCACCGATATTGGTGACCATGTTGATGTACTTGTTGTAGGCCTTGATGTATTCAGCATGGGCATTTTTCAGAGCTGTAGAAGCATTGGCTGACGGAGCGGGTTCTGCAACTGCTTCGGTAACCGGGGCTAATGCTTCACCACTGACGGGTATTTCAGTAGCGGTAGTAACCGGGTTAGAAGAAGTCTGCGGAATTTCGCTGGCGATTGGAACCCCAACATCACCGACAACTGCTATTTCATTACTTGGAGCTACTACCGGAGCCTGTGTAGGCAGATTGCTGCCATTGCCGATAGTCTGGCGGTCACGTTTGTATTTCTTCCACAGGAAATATCCGACAACTGCTGCACCTACGATGCACAGAGCGGGAATGAACAGCGGGCTGCCGATGATACCACCGATAAAGCCGGCGATTCCTGAAAAAACGCTACCGATTGCTCCACCAATTGCGCCCAGGGCGCCTGTTACGAATCCACCTGCTGCACTGATACCACCCCAGATAGTGGCTCCGATTCCGGCAAGACCGGCTCCGGCTCCAGCTACTGCTGCTGTAGCACCACCTGCAACTCCAGCGATTGATCCCGATGCAAAGCCAAGTGCTGTTGCAATGTAGGGAGCGCCAAGAATGGCTCCACCAACTGCTGCCACGCCGGCAAGTGCTGACTTAACAGGATTGTTTTTCACCGCATCTTTGATTTTGGTGAACAGGCCTGCATTAGCGCTCGTTCCGACAGCGGTAATCAGCATGACTACTGCCAGGGTTGTCGCCAGCATTTTCAGGAAACTGCGTTTCAACCTCATAATTTTTCCTCCTTCTAAGGATCTGGAAACCAAATTTTTCCTTCGTCGATCCTTCCTCCTTTCGAAACAAGAATAGATTAAGTGTAGGTAGGTAAGTCGATACCGGGTAAGTATCGGGTTTATAAAAGAAACTCCGCTTCGGGTAAAAGCGGAGTTCCAGTTTCAAATGTACGAAAGATATACTTAAACTTTTTCTAGCGCTCTATCACTGGATTCCGTTTTTATTTTCAAAGATCACCGTTTACATCTTGGCTTTGATTATAAGAATGGAATCAGGATGCGTCAAGGTACCAACAATTATTTTGTCAGACCCATCTTGAGGCTGAGATTCATGCGGGTTTCGATCTTTTCTTTCTTGCCGCCGCCAAGGTCGTTTTCCATAATCATGACCATGTTTGAAGTAACTTCATTCTGTACCATGATGCCCTTGTCATATGCGAACCAGATCATGCCGTTGGCTTTAACATCAAGATTGATGCTGCCTGCAGCTCCCTGTGAGCTGGTAACTTCTGATTTCAATTTAACGGTATCCATGCCGCTGACTTTTTCAAAGCCAACCACAGTGTATTTCACGTCCATCGGAATAGGAAGCTGGGGATTCGGCTTGATGGTAGAAGTCCATGAATCGCCTACTGCTACCGGCTTAGCGGGGAATTTGATCTGCATCTGATTGAAGCTGCCCTGCTGATCCATTCCTGAGGAAGAAAGGATTTCGCCATCTTTGGCCATCTTCACGTTGATGATCTGACCAGTGTTTGGAAGCTGGGTCGGGGTGTTGTTAACGGTGATGGTGCCGTCGAGAATGGTGGTAGCCATGTCGATGTTGCCGTCTTTGTCAACGCCGGTTACCTTCTGTTCAATGGTCATGGCTGTTTCGAGATTGGTTCTCTGAGCTCTCTGGTAGGCAGTTACAATCGTATTGCCACGAATGTTCATTTTGTATTTTGCAGTGGTGCCGGGGGCCGGATTATACTGCAACAGAACCTGCTCAGCAGCAGTAGCTGAAAAAGCTACAGAAACAAGAACCAGAACGCTCAGAAAGATAGAAAAACGTTTTAACATCGTACCCAAGTCTCCTTTCGCGAATCCATTAAGGATTTCTTCAAGACAAAATTCATCAAGGTTATTCCATGTAAGAATGGAGAAGGACCTATCTGCCATGACATTAGCATAGGGGTATATGGGTGTCAAGTTTTCCCGACGGGAAAAAATAAAAAAGAGTGATTTGTTGAATTATTTTGTAACTATTCGACTGAATAAGTTTGTCAGCAGCTGTTTAATCTACGATTATGTAATACGAATTACCGAAGAAATGCGCGTAGGGGCCGGCCACTATGCCGGTCAGCTTCAGAAGGCTGTGATACGTGGCAATTAAATGTTGTTGGTATAAAATGATTTTTTGCTGGGTGAATTTTAATGTTATAATAATCACGCAAAATGATTAGATAAGGATGCAGTTTCTGAGCCAGAGAAAAGATTTAGATCAAAATTACTTCGAAGGTGTGTACTACGAGAAAAGAGTGTGGGTACCTTCCGCCAGGGTATCCAACTTTCTCATGATGTTCACCCGCCTGTATATTGGAGAAAATGACGATCTGGGAAAAGCATCCTTTCGTGACATTATTATTACCCTGTCAGAAAGCGAACTGGTACCCAGAACCCTGGTCTTCTGGAACAATGCGGTAAAAGCCTGTGTTGAGGGCAGTCCATTGGTCGCGGCTTTGCATAAAATCGAGCGGCTCGGGGTTAAAATTCTCGTAGCCGGCCATGCCCTCGATTTATTAAATCTGAAAAGTGACCTCAGAGCAGGTAAGCTGGCCAACCATTTCGATCTTATGGATGCAATTAACCAGGTTCAAAAAGTCGTAACCTTTTAAAAAAAAATATTTTATAGGTTGACAGCTTTTTGGGTACGTGGTAGGATAGCCCATGTCGTTATGACAAGGGCGGTTAGCTCAGTTGGAAGAGCTCCTGGTTTACACCCAGGTGGCCGGCGGTTCGAACCCGTCACCGCCCACCGAAAACCAGGATCGGTAGTTCAGTCGGTTTAGAACGCCAGCCTGTCACGTTGGAGGCCGCGGGTTCGAGTCCCGTCCGATCCGTTCTAGTTTTTAAAAGGCCAGGTAGCTCAGTCGGTAGAGCAACGGACTGAAAATCCGTGTGTCGTTGGTTCGATTCCGACCCTGGCCATTTGTTTTTCTGGCGGCATAGCCAAGTGGTAAGGCAATGGTCTGCAAAACCATTATTCATCGGTTCGAATCCGATTGCCGCCTTTCACATAGGCTCTGATTATTAAGAGTCTTCCCAACAGGTTCATGATTCATGAACCTTTTTTATATGCTCTGGATCGGTAGTTCAGTCGGTTTAGAACGCCAGCCTGTCACGTTGGAGGCCGCGGGTTCGAGTCCCGTCCGATCCGCTTGAAAACCACCTGTTTATACGCGGGTGGTTTTTTATTTACAGTTTTTTTGTGAAATGCCTTTTAAAGTTATATAATGAAAAGAAAACCCGGAGAAGTACCATGAAAAAACTGGCTTTCGGTCTTATGATGCTTGTGCTTGTTTCCTGCGCCTGGGGGCAAAACCACCAGACCATGTCGGTTGACCCGGTAAATCTGGTGATTCAGCAGAGGCTTGCAGAAAAAGAACTGGGTCAGACAATTCTGGGGGCACTGGCCTATCTCGAAGATCGCCAGGTAAGACCACGAAAGGGAAAACGCTCATGTGAATTCGACAGTTCGGATGATGGTGATGGATGCAAAACCCTTCTCAGCCTCAACATACCCTTCCGTGAAAATCTCGGGATTCCGGCACCTGAAAAAGTTCTTGCCCGCAACCGCAGCGGCGAATGGGCAAGTTACATTCATTTTCTGCCAAATAAAATTGGCTTTAAGGGCAGGTCGCCAGCATCGGTTCAGGATTCAAACCTGTTCATGACCGCCTTTATTGCTTATCCACTTTTTCTTTTTGATGAATCGGCACTTAAGCCTGAACAAAGGCATATTGAAAATATTCTTCATCTTGCTATGAAAAATATCATGAGTTTCAAGCGTGATGATGCCTACAATTTCTGGGCGGTTTTGCCGGGAGAAAAAAGCACAACACCAAGAACCGGGCCGTTCAACATTCAGGTTGCTCAGCTCGAAATGCTGGGAAAGGCTTATATCAACCCGAAACTGGAAAAAGTTTTCGCCAGACTTGCCAAAGGTCAGCAGACTCCACCAAAATTCTGGATCGAAAGCTGCCTGAATCAGAAAGCCAATCCGACCGGTGCCGATGCGCTTTTTAATATTCCCAACGATGCCGACGATACATCGACGGCTGTGTCTTTTCAGCATTTTTACCGGAGTTTTTTTCCTGAATCTGGGGTAGAAGTTGATTTTGCTTCGCTTGAACGTATATGTGATTTTCGCGATGTTGGTCGTGAGCGCGAAGATGGCCGCGATAGCTGGAAGGGCAAAGATTCCGGGGCTTACCTGACCTGGATCAAAGATGAAACCGCACCGGTGTTCGATCACCCGGAAATCGGCATAATTCCACTTGCAGTAAACAATGTGGATGTGGTGGTTAATTCAAATGTTCTTTTTGCCATGGCATTGACCGGTCGCAAAGACCTGCCGGGTTATCATGATTGTGTCCGGCTGATCCGCAAAGCCGCAGAAACTCATTCCTGGCCAGAAGCCGGTCTGTATTATCCGCAGAATATGATTTTCCCTTATGCTGCATCTCGAGCATTCAGAGACGGCGGAGCTCGTGAGCCCGAAATGAAAGAAGCCATGCAGTTTCTGCTGCGCGACCTGATCAAGGCGCAACGAGAATGGGGAAGCAAAAACCCGACCCGCATCGGCTCGTTTCCCGGCGGTGATGACAAGAGTGACCATCTTGCAACTGCACTTGCGGTAACCACGCTGTTGAATATCGGCAGAGAGATTGCCGTTGAAGGGGGCCTGGCACATGAATATGACGCAGCGTTGCGTGCTGGTGTCAGATATCTGATCGTGCAGGCAGAATGGAAAGAACCCAAAAATTCAGAAACCATCGGTAAATTTAAAACCCCGGGTGATAAATGTGCCCATTGGCTCTCAGGGCTGTTTTTCGCCGCCTCATTCTGGGATCTGGCACACTGGCGTTCACAGGCTTTCACCACCGCGATGGTACTTGAGGCTCTTACCAAATATGCTCTTGCTTATGATCAGGATGATGCGCGTGCTGGTGCCCGCCGTTTGAAACTGCAGCGCTGATTTTGCCTGATGAAAAAGCTGGCCATCAATGTTCCGGTCAGCCTGGAGTTTGATCAGCGTTTTCATGCTGATTATCTCTCGGCTGTCAGCCTTGCGGCCAGATAGGGCTCGGCAGTCGAATGTTCTTGAAGCCTGAGGTTTTAACTGGACTTCGATTTCTTTCAGAGTTGGTCGATATATCTAAAAAAGAAAAAAGGTGTTCGACCCAGGAGGAAACATGTCCGGTTTCATGTTTTTGCAGAATTCGTCAGAAGGCAGGGTTGGCAGGCATAGATCTGCCGTATCGTTTGTTACCGCAATGCTGATTGCTTCATTGGTAGCCCCGGCTCAGGCTGGGCCTCTTGAGTGGCTGAAAAGCAACAAAAAGCCAAAAACCGAAGTCAGGGCGGTGCTTGCCCAGGAAAACCCGGATGATGCTTTGTTTTCAGGTAATCCCGGGGAATCCGACCTTTCCGGGCAGAACCTTGACCCGATGGCCTTTGCCAAAAGCCACTGGGGACATGCCAAACAGCTGTTTGAGAAAGTCTGTCGGGCCATAATTCAGAAAGGCGACAACCGGGAAAATGCCGATCTGATCAAAAAAATATTTGTTATTGATACCCAGATTTTCAAAGAAGCCATTAAAAATTCGGCAATGGCCGTAAATGAGCTTAATTCAGCCAACGATTCAATGCGCCAGCAGCTTTCAGACCTCAACCGAGTCGTCACTGCACCAGGGCAGGAAACCCTTGAAGCCCTTGAAAAAGCGGTCGATCGGCTTAAAGCAGCCAATCGTAACCAGATTATTACCGTAAAAAAATACCTGGTAGGATCGGAAAAAATAATTGAAATCGGTTCGCAGTCTTACGAAACCCTTGAATTGATTCCATCACTGGCTTTCCCGGGTACCGATCTGACGGTAACTTCATCGAAGCAGTTGATGAAAATTGCCCAGTCAAATGCAGAAGCCTTTAAAGGGCTGTTATTGAATGTGCAGGCCGGCTATGAACAGGTAATCTCAGGCCTGGATACCATTACCCGAACGGTTCGTGAAACTTTGCGATTTTCTGACCATTTTGCAATCAGGCAGTTTCCCTTGATCAATCTGCCTGCTCCTTCAAGGGAAAAGATGTATGTGCAGCTCAGCGGTTTGAACAACAGTTTGAAAAATATTGCCAACACTCTTATGATCGGCGATTCGCAGGTTCGCAACACCTCTCAGCAGTTCACTCACCTGGTTTCAGCCCTGGCAGCAAAAGCAGGCGAAACCCTGAAATTTGCCGGTCAGGCCGAGTCTTCAGAAAAGGCCATCAACCAGATTTCAAATTACGCGCAGAATCAGGTCGCCGGCCTTTATCAGCGGGTAAAAGAAGATATAAGGTCGATGCGCTCTGAAATGGCAGCCATGGTAAGGTCTGGTGGAGTTCAGGTTTCACCGGAAATCGACGTCGAAAGCCGGCAGGAATTTGCTGCTCGCCGCACCAGAGAAGTTTCAAAGGAAAAACTGCCGCTGTTTCTGCTTGGCGGAAAAGGCGCTGCCGTTGCTTCCAAAGTTGTTGAAAAACCGGTTGTAGCAGATGAAATCAATGAAAACAAAGCTGAGATAGCCAAAGTTCTTTATTCAGAAAAACCAGTGTCTCCGGAAGCTGATTTGATCAACTCAGAGCTGGAAATAATAAGGGATCAGCTGGGCGATAACTTTTTCTTCGCCGGCGAAACCCTGCCTGGGGTTGAAAATCAGGCAGAAGCCGTTCAGGAAAACGATGACCTGAATTACGAAGACAGCGAAGATGCTGGTTATCCGGCTTCAGACCATGATAAAATGCAGGTAAGCCTCGATAATCTCAATTCGGTGGCTGAGCCTGAAATTGAACTGCTGAAATTCGACATGACCAAAGCTGGCAGTGATTCGAGCGAATTTCTGCCGATGATGCGAATAGATGAAGAATCGCTGTCGTTTGAAGAATAATTGGGCGAACTAAAATTAAAAAATCTGTTTCGTCAGCTTCTTTGCTTCCATTTTTCCAAACAGTCTGGCTGGCCGGATTATCAATCTGAAAGACGGCAAAATTTTAAATGAAAATTTGAACCAGTTCAGATTGCCCCGATAAGGGTGATCTGTTGCGATCGTGGTAAAGATGCCTGATTATAAGGTGCTGAATCGAATATTTTACTCGCAGTTCTTCAATTGCTGCGAGAATGGTTTCCGGTTCCTTCCCGCGGTATTTGACGTTCACGACGAAACGACGACAGGCTTTTTGCTCAAGCCAGCGTTCGAGAAGCCCTAAGGTTGCCATAGGCCTTACAATCATATCGCAGAACATCCAGTCCACGCATTTTGAAGGCATGAAGGCGTAGCCGTTGTCGAGCGAGTGTTCGCAATGTGGGTGCTTTTCCACGTGCGGCTTGAGGTCGGCAAAGTCAACAGCGATTACCCGGGCCCCATGTTTCAAAGCAGCCCAGGTCCAGCCGCCAGGGGCAGCTCCCAGGTCGATGCAGGTTTCGCCGCGGCGGGGGTGAATGCCTGCCTGCTGCCAGGCTTCTTCAAGTTTATAATAGGATCGGCATGGCGCCTGGGGATCGGTTGGAATCGAGCCGGGAATCATGCTGCGCATGAATGGGACAAAACGGCCAAGCTCGGTTTTTGTTCTTTTTGAAGTGCTGACCCACAGGCAGTCTATGCCGGTCAATACCGCCTGCACAACGAGACAGTTTTTTTTTCATCGATGTCTTCCCAGGCCTTGTATTTTTCAAATGTTCGTTTGCGAAATTTGGTCATGCGCTGCATGAATTTTTCATGCAGCAATGCGGCACGGCCACTTAAAAATTCGTAATGGTATGAATCTTCACTATAAAAATCAGGTGTGTAACAGTGAAGGGTCCATGGTAATGGGTTGCTGTCGAGAATCGGGTCGAGAGAAGTGCCGAGGGCCTGTATCAGCTCTGCAATTGAAGAGCCTTTTATTTCACAACGGTTTGGCAGCCATTGCCTGGCAAAGATTGGTTCATATTTCAGACTTGCCGGACGCGATTCGCCGACCACCAGACCCGGTGCCGGCGAATCAAAAGATTCACCGACCCCGGCTGCAGCCAGTTCGCGACAGAGAGTCGCCTCCCATCCGTTTGCGCACACATAGCCGTTCAAAATTTTTTCTGCTGCCAGATTGTTTCTCCATTGCCAGATACCGGCATTTTTACCACAGGATTCAGTTTTCTGCCAGGTTTGCTAAATCAGCAGACAAGATCTATTTCTCCGTTACCCGGATAGAAATAACGGTTATCGCGAATTTCAATCACCGTGTATTCCACATGATCCTGCCAGGAACCTTCGGTGGATCTGTTTGCATAATTTTCTTCAAAACATTTTTTGGCCAACTGGTGTTGAGTATACTTCTTAAAATTTTTCCAGACAATGGAAAATGATTTAATTTGCATAAGATCCATCAATATTAATTTGAGTCAGGATTTCTATCTTTGATTAAACAGTTGCTTGAAAGTCGTTTGCTTTGGGTGGTACACTGACGCAAAATGATTGTGGAGATGAAAAAAATGAGTTTTCCCATACATCGACCCCGTCGCCTGCGCATTGACAGCAGATTGAGACAGATGGTGCAGCAGTTCGTTCTGCGACCTGAACAGCTGATTTACCCGATTTTCGTGGTTGAGGGCCTTGCAGAGCCGAAAGAAATAGGTGCAATGCCCGGGCAGTATCACTGGCCGGTTGATCGCATTGATGAACCGGTTAAAGCCGCGATGCGCGATGGAATAGGGGCTTTCATGATTTTTGGCGTGCCTGAGCAAAAATCGGCCGATGGTAAATCGGCAATTGGCCAGAATTCTGTTGTTGCCAAAGCGCTGAAGAAAATAAAAAAGAGCTGCCCTGATGCTTATCTGATAACTGATGTGTGTCTGTGTGCCTATACCGATCATGGTCACTGCGGATTTGTCAGCGAAGACGGCATTACCGTCGACAACGACACGTCGTTGAATCAGCTTGCGGAAATGGCTCTGACTCATGCAATTGCCGGTGCCGACATGGTTGCGCCTTCAGATATGATGGATGGTCGAATCGGAGCTTTACGCAGGCGTCTTGATGAGAATGGTTTTTGCAATCTGCCGATAATGTCGTATTCGGCCAAGTATGCCTCTTCATTTTATGGTCCTTTCCGCGAGGCAGCCGGTTCAGCGCCAGGAAAAGGCGATCGGCGCGGGTATCAGATGGATCCGGCGGTGATTCGCGATGCCGAGTTGGAAATGCGCCTCGACCTTGAAGAAGGAGCCGATATTCTGATGGTCAAGCCTGGTTTGCCCTATCTTGACGTGGTAAAAACCGCAAAAGACCTTTTTTCATGCCCGATCGCGGTTTATCAGGTTTCGGGCGAATACTCAATGATCAAGGCAGCCGCGGCCCGCGGTTGGGTTGATGAAGAAAAGGTCGCGATGGAAAGCCTGATCAGCATGAAAAGGGCAGGGGCAGATCTTATTCTGACTTACTTTGCCCCTCAGGTAGCCCGTAGCCTGAAAGGAGGCCGTTTTGCATAAGCACCCACATCCGCATCAGACTGGCGGCCCGCTTCGAGTTCTGGCCTGGGAAAGCACCCGTGCCTGCACTCTGGCCTGTCCTCATTGCCGGGCTGCGGCAGTAGATTGCCGTGACCCTGACGAATTGACTACTGAAGAAGTTTTTTCAATGCTTGAAGGAGCTGCAAAAATCGGGCCGGCCCTGATCATTCTCAGTGGCGGCGAACCCCTGTTGCGCCAGGATCTTGAGCAGATCGCCGCTCGTGCTATCGAACTGGGCCATCGCCCGGTTGTTTCATGCAATGATGGCCGGCTCCTGACCGAACAGCGAATTCGCAGTCTGGCAGGCGCCGGCATCAGGCATTTCAGCTTCAGCATGCATTCAAGCGATCGGGCCGCCCACGACGAATTCGTCAGGGTGCCTGGCACTTATGATGAAGCTTTGCAGGCTTTTTCCCGCATCAGAGAAAACGGGCTTTCATTTCAGATTAATACCACCATATTGCCCACCAATGCCGACCGACTGCCAGAATTAAAAGACTGGGTCATCAGTCTGAAAGCTTCTTCATGGCATCTTTTCTTTATTGTCCCTACTGGCCGGGCAAGTTCCAATAGCGACGAAATCAGGCTTTCTCAAGGCCAGATCGACAAAGTTCTGCGCTATGTTGCCGCCGAATCTGACGACTGGGGGATTCCAGTAAAAGTCACCTGCGCCCCGCAATATTCACGCATCAGAATGGAATTGGGCAAAGACCCGGGATCTCGGGGCAGAAGCTGCATGGCCGGCAGTGGTTTTGCCTTTGTCAGCTATCGCGGCGAAGTTAAACCCTGCGGTTACTTCGATCTGATAGTGGGAAACATCCGCGAAAAGCCACTTGATCAGATTTACCTGCAAAGCCAGGAGCTGGCAGACATGCGCACGCCGGCAAAATTTTCCGGAGTCTGCCAGAAATGCAGATTCAATGTGGTTTGCGGAGGGTGTCGTGCCAGGGCTTATGCGGTCAATGGCAGTTTTCTGGCCGAAGATCCAAATTGTGACTTTACTTCTGGTCAAGAACAAAAATAGCTAGTATATTATATTGGTTGCGGTTTAAATATTCGCAGGGGCCGGCCA
The DNA here is from genome assembly GCA_020722725.1 of Candidatus Methylomirabilis sp. GTDB lineage: Bacteria > Muiribacteriota > Ozemobacteria > Ozemobacterales > Ozemobacteraceae > DYKG01. The sequence goes on along the minus strand of DYKG01000015.1, from coordinate 21,062 downwards.
CCGTGCCGGCCGGCATGAGCAAAAGTATCTGACGAATGCCCGTGAAATGTTTTATACGGTACCTAATTGCGATGGAAGGACGATCTGATGGACGAAAAAGACAGAGAAATACTTCAGATGTTACAGGGCCGGTTTCCTCTCGACTCTGAGCCCTATAAGGTTATCGGTGACAAGCTCTGGATGGATGAGGTTTCGGTCATTTCGCGGATAGCGCGAATGATTGAGAACGGCTCGATTCGCTATGTCGGACCTTTTTTCGACAGCCGCAAATTAGGTTACAATGGGTGTCTGGCGGCGATCAATGTCCCAAAATCTGGAATTGGCAAGGCTGCAGAGGTTATCAACCAGTTTCCTGAAATTACCCATAATTACCAGCGAAAAGGCACGCCAAATGTCTGGTTCACCGTAATTTCATGCAGTGAAGAACGCCGCGAGGAAATTTTCGCCAGGATTTGTGCTGAAACCGGGGTTAAAGAGGTAATGAAGTTTCCTGCCAAGAAGTTCTTCAAAGTCAAGGTTGACTTGGATTAGGAGCCGATGATGGAAAAAAATACCCGTGAGTTGCTGCGCGAACTGCAGGATGGCTTCAAACTCGAGACCCGCCCTTTTAAGCGAATAGCCAATAAACTCGGCGTTTCTGAAGAGGAAGTGCTGAAAATGATTCAGGATTGCCTGGACCAGGGAATCATCAGAAGAATTGGCGCTGCGATCAGGCCTGAAAAAGTCGGTCACAGCTCAAATGCACTGGTAGTCTGGGAAGTCCCTGCCGAAAAAATCGACACGGTCGGCGAAGATGTGGCTCTGATGCGCGAAGTTTCGCATGTTTATGAAAGAGATTGCCCCCCGGGCTGGAACTTCAATTTTTTCACCATGATTCACGCCCACCACCAGGTTGAGCTTGAATCGATCATTCAGCAGATTTCAAATCGTCATCAGCTCAAGAATTATCGCATCTATGAATCTGAAAAAGAGCTGAAGAAAATATCAATGCGCTATTTCACCGGAGATGACTGCTGATGAACAGTTCTGCACTTGAAAAAGCCTGCAGGGTTTTTCCGGGTGGGGTCAACAGCCCGGTTCGTGCTTTTAAATCAGTTGGTGGCAACCCGCTTTTCATTAAAAAAGCCTTTGGCTCTAAAGTTTATGATGTCGAAGGTCGCGAATATATCGACTATGTGGGCACCTGGGGGCCGGCAGTTCTCGGGCATGCCGACCCTGATGTGGTTGCCGCCGTTTGTGAAGCGGCCCGAGATGGGTTGAGTTTTGGTGCGCCGACCGAAAACGAAACTGCGCTTGCCGGGCTCATTCAGCAGGCTTTTCCCAATATGGAAAAGATGCGCTTTGTCAGCTCCGGTACCGAAGCTGCGATGTCAGCAATCAGACTGGCGCGTGGTTTTACCGGGCGCCCCCTGATAATAAAATGTGATGGTGCCTACCATGGTCATGCGGACTCATTGCTGGTATCTGCCGGGTCAGGAGTGGCAACCCTTGGTATTCCTGGCTGTCCCGGTATTCCTGATGCAATTGCGGGCTGCACCCTGATAATACCCTTCAATGATGCTGCTGCTCTCGAAGCCTGCTTCAAGGCTCACCCCGGGCAGATAGCCGGGTTCATCGTCGAGCCGGTTTGCGGCAATATGGGCGTTGTTCTGCCAGAAAATGATTATTTGAAAAAAGTAGCGAAAATTTGCGGCGAAAATGGCGCGTTGCTGATTTTTGATGAAGTAATGACCGGTTTTCGCGCCTGTTTTGGTGGAGTAAGCCGGGTCAGTGGAGTAACCCCAGATCTGACCTGCCTTGGCAAAATAGCAGGTGGTGGCATGCCGCTTGCCGTTTATGGCGGGCGGGCAGATGTAATGGCTTATATTGCGCCAGATGGCCCGGTATATCAGGCTGGAACCCTTTCTGGCAACCCGGTTGCGGTTGCCTGTGGTATCGCTACGCTGAAAAAAATTACTCATGACGAAACTTTCTACCGGCGGCTCGAAGAAAAGTCGGCGAGATTTGAAAAAGAGCTTGGGCAACTTGCCTCACAGGCTGGAGTTGCTGCGGTTTCAAACCGCTTTGGATCGATGATGACGATGTTTTTCCGCAGTGAAAGGGTTAAAGACTATTCTGATGCGAAAAAATCAGATACGGCAAGGTTCGCAAAATGGTTCAGACTGATGCTCAATGCCGGCATTTACCTCGCTCCGTCGCAGTTCGAGGCGGCATTCGTTTCAATCACCCATTCCGATTCAGATCTCGACAAAACCCTGGAAGCAGCAAAATCTTCATTTAAAAAACTAGTTTGATTTTGCTAAAATAAAAAACCGGGGTGCAATTGATTGCACCCCGGTTTTTTGAGCTAACTTTACCTGGGCGTGACTTTTATTGGGTTGGTTCTTACCGCGTAGCGCAAGGGATCGCCAGTTGTGTTGTTTCGTTCAACTCTGGTTCGCAGCACTAGAGAGTTTGAATTTTTTCTGTCACACTGAACTTCCTGGTATTTTTTCAGGGTTGCCAGTTCATCTTTTATGGCAAGTGAATGAACTCCAAGTTTGATTGTCGTTCCCGGGCCAATCTCTGTAATTATTACGCTGGTTGAAGCCTGAGTTTCGTTGGTGTATCTGGTTAAGAAATCGGTTTCGAGGTTACACACAAGGGTTGCTGTTGAAACTTCAGAATTTTCATAAATGTCGAAGTCAGCGCTCGAAAAAGCTGAAATCCACAAGGATTTGTTGAAGTTGAAATAAAGCCAGTCGCCCTGGTCAAGAGATCGGTTATTGTTGCGGTCTTCCCATTCGACTTTGGTCAGGGCAAGATCTTTGACATAGTATTCTCTTATGTCATCGCTTTCGACTCTTGAATCTGCACCTTCGCTATAAACATAGCAGGCATAGGGATCGAGTTTGTAGTTTTTGCCCCACGGGTCAACGGGAATATAGGTCAGATAACGACCCTGCAGACCGTTGAAATCGTTTTCGCCCAGCAGTGGCAGATATGGAGAAGTGGTTGCCAGCTGGCCCTGATAGGGCAGGTCTTCCTGGGAATTGAAAAGAACGACTGCCTGTTTGAGGACATCGAGATCCTGCAGCGCTTTGGCCCTTTTGCTTTCCTTAACATAGTCGGAATAGTAGGGTGTTGCCACGCCTACCAGAATCGCAATGATGGCAACTACCACCAGCAGTTCTATAAGTGAAAAACCGCGTCTCATTGTTAACTCCTTGATCGAAGGGTTTTGCGGTAACAAAATCTTATTCACCCCGATAATCGACGGTACAGCAAAGAAATTTAAGTAATAAATTCAGAAAAATCAAGGAGAAATTTATTTTTTGAATCTTTCTTTTATCTGTTTCTTTTTGTCACTGGCTTCATCAGCTGTCCACCAGCCATATCGTTTCAATGCATCGATGGTCTTTATCGCCTCTTCAACTTTTCCACGTTCTTCGTAGAATTCGACTCTGGCTTCAAGAATCGGTTTGTCATCACCCATCGAGCGTTCTTGAGCATAGTGGCCAATGCGCCAGGCAAGAATGTCGAACGCCAGTTCTTTCAAACGGTCGTTTTCACCGTTGAACGCCTGCTGTTTCAAATCTTCTTCGCTGGTTGTGACATTTTTGTAATCGATCGGATCTTTCCAGTTAAAAATCGTGTAATTATCAAGTTTACGCTTGTTTTTAAGCTCTTTTTCAATCAGTTTTTTCTGAAAATCACTGACTGGCCGCAATTTATTGTATGCCCGGAAATATTTGATGGCTTCGTCGTAATAACCACGTTCTTCATAGAACTCCCAGAGGTTTTTCAGGGTTTCTTCGTCTTTGGGATTGCTTTCGAGAATTTCAAGGCAAGTTTTTTCTTCGGTGGCCGGGTCGGCTTTTCCATCTTCAATTTTGGCTTCAAGGGCAAGCTTTTCATTGATCTGCCGTCGATCTTCAAGCTCTTTTATGGCATTTTTGGCCTGGTCGGCAAATGCTTTGTTTTTTTTCAAAACTTCGTATAACCCAAGGGCGTTGTCGAAATCTTCGCGCTTCATGTATAGCTCTGCCGCAGCAAGAATGCCTTCGCCCTTCTGTGAATCAAGTTCATATGCTTTTTTGAAATTATCGATTGCGTTATCTTCGCGACCGATGTCGAGATAAAGATTTGCCAGTTCGCTGAAACCGGTTGCTTTATCATCAGATATGCCAATTGCTTTTTTATATTCTTTTTCAGCTTCTTCATATTTTCCACTTTTTACCAGGCTGCGCGCCAGATCATAACCGATCATCTGCTTTATTTCAGGGTCTTTGCGGCCCAATTTTCGGGCAAGTTCATAATGCTCAGAGGCTTTGTCGGGCTTTTGCAGGTTTTCATAGGCTTTTGCCAGCAGCCAGTGGGTATCAGCATGCTTAGGGTCAAACAGCAGGGCCTGTTCAAGAATTTTGGCGGCCTCAGCATTTTCACTGCGCTCGATCATAACCGCACCCAGGCCGCGCAGGGTCATAACATTGTCGGGTTGCGCCTGCCTGGCTTTAAACAACAGCTCAAATGCCAGATCATTGTTGCCCATTTCCATTTCGGCAATGCCGACCTCGCTTAATGCCGGGCCATTATTGGGGTCGAGTTTTATTGCCTCACGGTAATGTTCGAGAGCTTCGTCGGACTTGTTTTTTTCGGTAAGAATTTTTGCAATTCTGACGTGAATATCAGCCGACTTTGGAAACCCCAGCAATGCCGTTTCAAGGTGCTTAAGAGCCGCTGTCGTCGATTCTTCTTCAGACATCATGATGCCAAGATAATAATGGGCCATGAATTCTTCAGCATTTTTTTTAACGATGGCCTTCAGAGCCGAAATGACTTCCTGCCGTTCTTTCTTCGAACCGATCTGAAAATTTCGCCAGGCTTTGTCGTAAAAGGCATCGGTTACTTCAGTTGTAGTAAAACTGGTTTTGCTGCTTTTTGCCTTGGCCTTTTTAGCTGCTTCAGCCGGGGTAGCCAGGCCAGAAACCAGCATTGCTGCCATTAAGAGCCCGCCGGTGGCAATTTTAAACTTATTTTTTTTCTGGTGATTCATTTTCATTACCATCCTGACTTGGTTTTCTTAAAAATAACATGGCAGAACCAATCAGGCAACGCTAACTGCATAGCGTTCTAAAATGAACCGAAATTTCCTGAAATTGTTTACCGAAAAAGCTCACACAAAGGCGCAAAGACACAAAGCACACAAAGGATTTCTATGAAAAATCAATGCCAGTGGCTTTTCAGCGAAGTGGGAATTGTGACACCCCCAAATAGGCATTAAATCAAAATCGCCCGATAAAATCGGGCGACGATGGTTTCTTATAAGGCTTTTGAGAAAGCTTTTGTGTGATTACCTGAATTACAGTATTTTAGCTTCAGGCTGAGGGGCCGGCGAAAAGGATGTAAAAGCCGGTAGCAATCGAACCGGCTGAAGCAATGAGAATAAAGTACATCAGACCCCGGTGGAAGCTCAGCAGATTTTCTCGTGCGCTTGTTTTGGGTGGGCGCTTGATCGATCGACCAACGAAGAGGTTTGACAACATCAGTCCCAGTACCCCGGCACCAATGAAACCATGTCCGTAGGTTCTGATGAAGATTTCTTTAATTCCGAGAAAATATACCACTCCCATGATTCCACCGATAAAACCTGGAATCATAAGCGCAGTTACCAGTTTTGCAGTCTTTGCGTGATCGGCGAGAACGTCTGCCCGGCGGTCGGCTTCAGGCGATTTTACATTGATGCCGTCTACCTGCCTGCCAGTTTTATAAATCTTGTAAAGAAAGCCGATTAACAGAAGCATGAACGCGGGATGTAGAAATTTCATATGCAGACCTCAGAGTTTGAATTTGCTGATATCGAAATCATCAAGGTCAAATGGGGCTTTTTTCCCTTTCTGGCCTTTCTGCTCTTTGCTATCTTCGATCGGGCTGTCGAGATCGATTACATTGTCGAGATTGAACGGATTATCGTCAACCGGTTTCGCCGGTGCAGCTGGTGCTCCTGGTTTGCCAGGCTTACCAGGCTTTGGAGCCGGTGTTGGGGCAGGAGCATCATTGGATGGGAAAATTTCGAGAACGTCGAGATCGAGATCCAGTGAGGCAAAGGGGTCTTTACCCTTTTCTTTGCCTGCGCCACTGCCAAGGTCAGCTCCGGAATCGGCAAACAGCGCGGCAAATGGATCTTTGCTGGCCGGCTTCCCGGTTGATGCCGGCTTCATCGGGGGCAGAGGGGTATCGTCGTCGAGATTGAATGGGTCGGCGACCGGTGCAGCCGGTGCCGGTTTTATTGGTGGAAGTGGTGTTTCTTCATCCAAAGAAAATGAGCCCGGGGCCGGCTGTGGTTTCAGCTGGGGCAAAGGAGGCTTGCCAGCCGGTTTTGGTTGACCTGGCCGGGGAGGAGCAATGGGCTTTGCTGGCGTCAACATGGGTTTAACCGGTGGCAGATGAGTTGCTTCCGGTTCCGGTTGGGTTGTGGGAAAGTTGCAGCGTTCATTAATGTCTGCCGGTTCAGTATGTAATACTGGATTTTCTTCTTTGTCGATTCCAGGACTTTGGGTAAAGCCAGCGAAGAGGTCATCAGCAGGTGCATGAGGTTCTTCTACTGGAGCTGCCCTGGGAGGAACCGGAATTGTGAATGAACTGATATCAAAACTGTCAAGATCCGGCACCGAAGGTGGGGCCGATGGTTCGGTTTTTGCTGCCGGCTCAACCTGCTTAAGATCGAAGGTTCCTGCGTCGAAATCAGAAAGTTCGGTCGAAGAATCTGTTTCTGATGGCAGCGAGGAATCTGCATTAATTTTTTCAGACAAGTCCTTTGCGAATGGATCAAAAGTTTCGGTCGGTGCTTTGGGCACAGGGGCGGTAGCAACCGGTGCAACAGTCGGTTGAACCGGTCTTGCCGGGCTAACAGGGCCAACGGGTGCAACGTGTCTTACCGGGGTTGCAACGGCAGGTTTAGCGGGAGTTGCCGGCGAAATCCCGGGGGTGGCAATTGCCGGAGCGCCATGTTTTAATGGAGTTTCAGCGGGAATAACCGGCTTCTTTTCCGGTTCTGCTATTGGCTCTGGGTTACTGGCGGGCTTTAGGGGCTCAGAATAGACCGGTTGAGGTTTTGCTGTCGATGGGAACTGCGGTTTGAGCAGATTATCCGTCTGTTCATGAGAATCATGGGTTGCCGGGGCTGAAACAGGCTGAATGGCAGGTTTGGAAAATGGTGAAACAGCCGGACTCGGGGTGAGGGAAACCGGGCCAATCGGCTTTTTCTTCTTGATCATCGGTTTAATCGGAGGAGCAGGCTTTTTAATTCTGCTGGGAGCGCCTTTTCCTGCACCTGCGAGAGGTTTGCCGCAACAAGGGCAGAACCTGATAACGCAATCACAATCCGGGCAGACCAGGCCATCGCCAGAGGCAACAGGTGCCGATGCGGCAGAGGCTTTGGCATCACTCGATTCCCAGCCCCCATGATCGTTTTTTGCCCAGTTGGTGAATGCAAAAATTATTTCTTTTACGCCAAAAATAGCTTTTAGGCCTGATTCAAGAAACTTAAGCTCAATGGCCGTTTCATCGCTTGATTTTTCCATGCCGACAAAGCTGAGTTCGCCTTCAATGGTTACCACCCCGTTTTTAACGGGGAATTTCAATTTGGTCAGATCAATACGCCGCCCTGACAGCTCGCGACGGACGCCAGCGCTGACTCCCAGATCAGTCGCCTCCCTCAATTGTGACCTCCATTACAAGAAACAAGAATTACCAGGTGATGAAATGCAGCCTGCATTGATCATGTACCGGCAGAACCGGCAGAAATAAATCTGCTGATTCAGTTCAATGATCGGCAGGTTTGAACAAAATCCTTAATTTATTATAGCGCTATTGATGTGCCAAGAATTAAAGAATTAAGAATTTTTCAATAGAATTGAAAATTTTGTCACGGTTCTCGCGGTTTTCAAGATCGAAAATACGGCCGCCTGGTCGCTTTTTGAACCAGGTTTCCTGCCTTTTTGCATATTGGCGTGAATTTATGACAATCGCATCAAAAACTTCGCGAATTGTCTGCCGGCCCTTGAAAAATTCGAGCCATTCTCTATACCCGATTGAGTTCAACCCCGGCGCCTTTTCGCCAAACTTTGCAAAAAGCGCCTGGGCCTCTGTTTTAAGACCAAGATCAAACATTTCTTTGACCCTGATTTCGATTCGGTTGTGAAGAACGTCTCTGGGGCGGGTTACCACGATTGGCAGAAAATCAGCCCCGGAAAGCGCTTTGACCGGCTGGTTCCGGGCAAAAGGCCGGCCGGTCACCATGACAATTTCAAGAGCTCGCATTACTCTGCGACTGTTATTTAAGTCTATGGTGGAAAATGCCTGCGGGTCTTTTTCTTTGAGCATTTTCCGCAGGGCCTCGATGCCTTCATTTTCGCAGATCTGCTGAAGCAGTTGAACCGTTTGTGGGTCGGAAGATGCCGGCGGCAGGCCTTCTGCAATTGCACTGTAGTAAAATCCGGTGCCACCAACGAGAACCGGCACGATTTTTCCTGATTTCAACCCGGTAATTGCTTGTGCCGCCGCTGTTTTGTAATCGCCGGCGCTGAAAGTCGTGTCGGGATCGATCAGGTCAAAAAGATGATGCTCGACCTGTGCTTTTTCACGAGCACCTGGTTTTGCGGTGCCGATATCCATACCGCGATAGACCTGCCGTGAGTCACAATTCAGAATTGCTCCGCCAAAATGTGTTGCAATATCAATGGCCAGGCTGCTTTTGCCCGAGGCGGTCGGGCCAAGAACGGCTATCACCTTGATTTTATGAGAATCTTTCATTCAGGTTCGCAAAAAACCCGCTTCGATCTGCCTGGTCGTGAGTCTGATGACGATTGGCCGACCATGCGGGCAGGTAAATGGATTCTCGGTTTTGAGCAGCTGCTCGAGCAGACTGTTCCATTCTGATTCGTCGAGGGGATCGCCGGCCTTGACCGCGCCTTTGCACGCCATGATTTTCAGCAGGTCGGTTTTAATTTCAGCCAGAGATCTGCTTTCCCAGCCTTCGAGAATCTGCGAAAGCACATTTTGTATGCTTTCACTCTGCGAGCCATCCTGAACCGGCACTGCAGTTGCATAAAACTGGCCGTCTTCTTCCTGAATAATGGTGAAGCCCAGCTTTTTCAGCTCACCAACCTGATCTTTTATAACCATGCGTTCAGAAGGCAATAAATTCAGGGCAATTGGAAAAAGAAGGGGTTGCGAGGCAATTGAAGTCTCTTTATAGGTGCTGGTGAGCTGATCGAAAAGAATGCGCTCGTGGGCGGCGTGTTGATCGACGATAAAAAGGCCATCAGTGTCTTCACCCAGCAGGTATGACTGTTTCAGCTGGGCAAGGATTTTGGGCTGTTGCAGTGTTTTCACTGGCTCGAAGCCCGCAGAGCGATTTTGTTGCGACGGCGGGCCGAACCGCTCAGAATTGAAATCCTTCAGCTCATAAATGCGGTTTTCGGTGATGCCGGGCTGAACTTCGGGTTTGCCGACACTGGGAAAAATACTTACATTGGCCGGAAGGTCGCGCCTGATTGGGATAGGAGCAGTTGCCTTGCTTTCGTTTTCGGCGAAATCCATGAGATCGCCGGCGGCGTAGGCGGGCTGCTGATTCTGCCGTCCGGGTGTGCTTACCATTCGCAGGCCTGAAAGGCTTTCCTGAATGGTTTCCCAGATGGTGGCAAAGGCCCAGCGCTCGTCTTTGAAGCGAATCTCGGTTTTCTGGGGGTGAACGTTCACATCGATCATCGATGGCGGAACCCGCAGATCAAGAATCAGAACCGGGTAGCGCCCTTTCGGGAAAAAAGCGCCCAGTGCTTTGTTGATCGCCTGGGTAAGCAGTTTGGTTTTAACATACCGGCGATTGACCATGGTGGTCATGTAACGACTCGAAGGTCGTGCCTGATTGGGCGGAGAAATGAAGCCCCTGATCGAAACCCCGGTGCCGGTGAGCCTGGCTGGCTCTTTAAGCGGTATGAGATTGCGGGTCACTTCGGGCCCGTAAACCGAGAGAATTGCATCGGTAAGATTGCCAGAGCCACTGGTGGCGGCGATTTTAACGTTGCTTTTAGTGAAGTTGAAGGCAATTTCCGGGTAGCCCATCATATAATGGCAGACCACGTCTGAAATTTGCGCCATTTCAGCCTGAACCGATTTTAAAAACTTGCGGCGGGCCGGAACATTGTAAAATAAATTTTTTATTTGAATTCTGCTACCACACGGAAAAGATGCCGATTCAACCCCGGCAATGTGCCCGCCGTCAATCTGAATCCGTGTTCCGGTTTCTTCAGATTCATGGCGGGTGACCAGCGTAACTCTCGATACCGAAGCGATGGTCGGCAGCGCTTCGCCGCGAAAGCCCAATGAAACAACCGATTCAAGGTCTTCGTCACTGCTGATTTTGCTGGTTGCGTGAGGAGTGAATGCGAGAACCGCATCCTGCCGGTTCATTCCTTCGCCATTGTCGGCAATTTCTATAAGCTTCTGACCGCCGTCTTTGATTTCCACTTCGATTCTGGTTGAATCGGCGTCAATCGAGTTTTCGATCAGTTCTTTGACCACCGAAGCGGGTCTTTCTACCACTTCTCCGGCCGCAATTCGGCAGATTACATCTTCTGATAGAACTTTTATTTTTCCAACATTCATTTAAAATTTACCTCAGAAATTGAAGGGTGCACCCATATCCCAGTTGGCGGCGGCATTGACCAATATTGCATTCTGTGGAGCCAGATCAGCGCTGATGAACCCGTGCGCCGCAATCATTGCCGCATTGTCGGTGCATAAATGGATGCTGGGCATAAGAAATTCTGCCTGATGCGCTTCTGCCAGTCTGGCCAGTTCTTCGCGCAGGGGGCGGTTTGCCGCGACGCCGCCGGCGATTACCAGGCGTTTCAGGCCAGATTCTTTCAGTGCGTTACCGACTTTGCGGCTGAAGGTGTCGGCGACCGCAAGCTGCAGGGCCGCGCAAAGTGCCGGCAGGTCGAGTTTGTCGCCCTCGGTTTCGCAAAGCCTGACCACTGCCGTTTTCAGGCCGCTGAAGCTGAACAGGTAGCCTTTTCCCGCCATTGGGCGTGGCAGTTCATATTTTTTCGGGTTGGCCCCTTCGCCGGTTTTTTGAATGATCGGGCCGCCGGGGTAACCGAGCTGAAGATGCCGTGCAACTTTGTCGAAAAGCTCGCCCGGAGCGTCGTCAACTGTGTAGCCCAGAGTTTCATACCCGCGCGGGCCTTTGGCAATTACCAGGTTTGAGTGCCCGCCTGAGACGATCAAACCAAGAAAGGGGTATTCGGGTAACCGTTCATTGGCGAGAAACGATGCGGTCAGGTGTGCTTCCAGATGATTTACCGGAATCAGCGGAATTTTTAGATGCCAGGCAACGGCCTTCGCGCAACTGAGCCCGGTCAGCAGCGGGCCAGAAAGACCCGGGCCTGCGGTTACTGCAACCTGACCGATCTGTGAAATTTTTATGCCGGATTTTTCAATAGTTTCACGCAATAGCGGCAGAATTGCTTCAAGATGTTTTCTCGAAGCAATTTCAGGAACTACGCCTCCGAAGCGCCGATGTATTTCAATTTGCGAAGATACCAGACTGGCAAGAATTCTGGTGCCGTTCTCTATTACTGCGATCGAGGTATCATCGCATGATGATTCAATGCCCAGAGTCAGCATGGTTTTTCCTCCAGTTTACGTTCGGCCTGAGAGGGAATAATATACAATGGCAGAATCTGCAGCATTTCAGAAAATTCGCGGCATGGCTGCTGCAGTTTGATCAACTCGTGTAAAACTTCAGGGGTGGGTTCAAGTTTTGCAATACCTTCTGCCTGCCAGCGAATGCCGAAATTGGGTTTTTCCGGGCTTGCAGCACGATTATCCACCAGTTTCGGGTCTGGTGTGAATTGCCCGATATCCCGACTGAGATCGGCATCAACCGAAAATGCCTTGTCGATCAGGGTGGGGGTTACGAGCCTGACCAGGCCGGTTTGCCCCTGTGCTTTGAGAGTCGCCACCGACCAGGTGAAAAGGTCGATGCCGACCAGGGCTTTCTGCCCCATGAAAGCGAGAGTGCGCAGAAAACTATTGGCGACCCGCAGGCCGGTCAGACTGCCGGGGCCGGTGCCGACTGCAAAAACATCGATTTCTTCGAGCTTAAGGCCGGCTTTATCAAGCATTTCGTCACAAATCGAGGTGAGGCATGCCGCCAGATTTCGACTGGTGTTAAAGGTTTGATTGAAATATTTGCTTGAATCGCCGGCTTGAACGCAGGTGGTGCTTTCTGAAGCGTCAATAAAAAGATATTTCATTCCTGCGATCTCCAGTTCCAGGTAATCATGCGGTATTCGTCAGAGCGGCTCTGGTCTGCCTGCAGATGCACATCAAGGTGGGGCAGCCGGCTCAGGTCGGCCACTCTCTCGGGCCACTCGACCAGGCAGGGAATCTTTGCTTCCAGAATCTCATAAAGACCCGCGTCGATAACCTCTTCGAGGCTGTTGATGCGATACAGGTCAAGGTGATAGAGTATTTTTTCCTGTTCGCGATATTCATTCATGATCGTATAAGTCGGGCTTGAAACCTTGCCATTAATGCCGAGCCCCGAGGCAAAGCCCCGGCTGAACAGGGTTTTACCTGCCCCCATGCTGCCGCGAAGCAGAATGAGGTGATTTGAAAACTGCCCGGCCAGCTCGTGGGCAACCTGCATGGTATCTTCTGGCGAAAAGCTTTCTCGGCAGGGCATATCAGTCACGCAGTTCGGTTGCCAGCACGATGTCGCGGTTGAGCATGTCGAGGCAGGTCAGCATTTTTTCTCGCAGGCTCTGATCTTTGATTGCATCGCGCATCTGTCTGATCAGGTCGATGGTCTGTCTGAAAGACCTGATCAAATCGCCTTCAGGAATATCGCAGCGCTTCATGATTTCTTCGAAATCTTCACCGTCGCACCAGGCGACCATCAGATGCGAAAGTCTTACGTCGAGAGGTTTGATGAAGGGGTGTTGGCGAACCAGGCTGTTAACGAAGCCCCGGGCACTTTTAACTCTTTCAGGAATTTTGCCGAGCGGGCGTTTATCGTCATTGGCATTTTGCCCCCGGCGCCGGTGTTCATAGACCAGTCCGAGGCAGATTGCGTTGATTTCTTCAGGGGTGCATTCATGAAAGTAGCCCTGAAAGTACAGCTCGGTAACCGTTATTTCTTCGGTGTGAATGCGGCTGGCAATTTCACCTCTGGCCAGCAGGCCGTTGTCATCAATGTAGCCGAGCTGACGCAGAATTTCAAGTTTGCGCTCATAAAGCGGCAGCTGCAGTTCCTGCTGTTCTTCGAGCAGCCCGCGCCAGTAATTGAGCTTCTTCTCGAGTCTGGCGGCCTGGTAATACTTAGAGGTGCATTTGGTGCGGCTTTTGCATTTGCCGCAGATAAAATTCTTTTCCTGCTCTTGCAGATCGCTATGCGCCCCGCTCATCTGCTGCTCGATCAGTTGCTGCTGATGGCGTCCGTGGCGGCCGTAAAGTCCGCCGCGAATCTGGCCCAGCTGGCGTGACATCGCATCGGCCATCGCCTGCTTTTTCTTGTGAAATTTCATGTATTCATCAAGGTCATTTTTCTTCTCGGGGCATCGCGGCATTACCCGCTCTATGTCTGCACGCAGCCTGTTAACTTTGTCCATCAGGTGGGGCAGCTTTTTGTTGGCCTGAAACTGAGCAAAATTTCGTTTGAGAATGGTTCTGACTTCTTCGGTTTTATGGCCGGAATAAAGGTTCAGTACGCTGTTGAATGAAAGGTCGAACTGGCTTTCAAGTGGTTCGATATCGCCGTAAACCAGGTTCTGCAGCTCATCAACCGACATATCGCCGGGAAGATGCGGCACGATGACCCAGCCAAATTCATCGATTCCGCGACGCCCGGCGCGCCCTGAAATCTGGGTAAATTCAAGAGAACGCATCGATCGGAATGTGCGCCCGTCATATTTTTTCAGCGCATCGTAAGCTACGCTTCTGGCCGGCATGTTAACGCCGACCGCGAAGGTTTCGGTGACGAAAAGAACTTTTAAAACTCTTTCCGCAAACAGAATTTCCACCAGCTCTTTCAGCTGCGGCAGAAGCCCGGCGTGGTGCCGACCAACCCCGCGTGACAGTTCCTCCCGCATTTTCTGGGCAGTCTCCAGATTCTGCAGCTGATACTTTTCGATGCAGGCATCGACCATTGCTTCGATTCGCTCTTTTTGCTCAGGGGTCGTCATGTTCATATGCCGGGCCGTATCGTAAGCCAGTTTGTCGGCCAGCGCCCGGGAAAAAACGAAATACAGAAGCGGCAGCTTATCCTGCTGGCGCAGCTGCTTGATAATGTCGAAATGCCTGAAATCGCCTTCTTTTTTGTTCAGGCGCTTATCCCGGCCTCTGAAATCTTTTTCCGATTTTCCTTTGGCTTTCTTTTTCAGGTCTTTGAAGTTCATCACCTGCTTGTTGTAATAGAACTGAAAAGCCAGAGGAACGGCCCGCTGATTGTGGCTGATAACCTTGACCTGGTGGTCGATTACTGATTCGATCCAGCGTGCCAGTTCTTCGCAGTTGGGAATTGTGGCAGAGAGGGCAAGAAAGCGGATCGTGTGAGGTGAGAAAATGATCGATTCTTCCCAGACCGTGCCGCGTTCGATGTCACCGAGAAAATGGATCTCATCGAAAATAACGTAAGAAACGTCGGCAATAGCCTCAGGATCTTCAATTGCCATGTTGCGGTAAACTTCGGTGGTGACAATCAGTGCCTGGGCATCGCGGTTGATAACCACGTCGCCGGTCAGAATTCCCACTTTGTCGCCATAAAGCCTTGAGAAGTCGCGGTATTTCTGGTTTGACAGCGCTTTAATCGGTGAAGTGTAGATTATGCGCTGATCGGTTTTGAGAACCTTTTCAATCAGGTATTCAGCCACCAGCGTTTTTCCAGAACCGGTCGGGGCTGAAAGCACCAGAGAATGGCCATTCTCGAGCTCGGTGATTGCCTGGATCTGAAATTTATCCAGAACAAAGTCACGGTATTTTACGTTTAATTCCATAGGCGGTTTTTTGTATTCCTTAAAGTCAGCTATGTGAGATTCTGCGACTGGAGCTGTATCAACAGTGCCGGCACCGGTTTTAAAAATTAAACCCGGTGTCGGCAGTATAACTTAATTCTTCTCTACATATCAATATCACCGAAAGCAATTCTCAGGCAATTTGCAAACCCTGAACTCTGTTCTTGTTTGTAGTAGTCAT
This sequence comes from Candidatus Methylomirabilis sp., assembly GCA_020722725.1. Classification (GTDB taxonomy): domain Bacteria; phylum Muiribacteriota; class Ozemobacteria; order Ozemobacterales; family Ozemobacteraceae; genus DYKG01. The sequence continues at coordinate 5,822 of DYKG01000015.1, read as the reverse complement.
TTAGAAGCGAATTAAAATTCTCGATTGTTCTTGGCCGCTTCGACCCGCCAAGCGGGCTCAGCGACCGATTAAAGACGGTCATTGAGCTTGTCGGACGTGAAGGACTCGCTAATGCAGAGTCGCCTGAGGATTAAGTGCGACTCGTAAAATGCCTGCCTTTGAGAAATGGTGAATGAGCTTTTTTTAGCAGAATCAAAAGATAAAAAAATCGCGAGCTGAGCGTCGGCTTTACTCCGAGCTGGCTTCTTTGGTTTTGGTGTTGTAGCTGATTTTCTGACCTTCGACGATGCGCTTTTCGAACTTCCCTTTTTTCGCATTGAATTCCTGAGTTTCGACAAATGCATTGCCGGAAAGTATTGCTGTGCTTGAATCTTTCAGGTAATCGAGTCGGTTGCCCTGGCCGAAGTTTTCCTTGTCCCTGATCTTGACATTGCCGCTGAAAAGCAGACGGTTACTGTCTTTGAAACCCGCCATTGCATCGGCGGTAATCAGCACCCAGCTGTAGGTTGCGAGATCCCAGGTCTTTTCTTCAAGCCTGACCGAAACGCTGTCTGAAGCATTGAACCTGCCGCTATCAATGTCGTAGAAAATGTTTCTGGCCTCTAAATGCATTTCTCGGTGAACTTTCAGCTGATAATTCATTTCTTTTCGGTATAATTTTGGTGTAAGGCTGGCAAGCACCCATCTGGGCTTCTGGCTTGCCAGTGCGCGGTTGCAGGTGAGTATGTCGCCGGCCCGGGTGGCTTTTACATTGCCCTCAAGATACGCAATTTCATCTTTAACCGTCATCGTGTTGGCGGTTATCACAATGTCTGGCAGTCTTTCAGGAATGGCGAAGGTATCTGAAGCCGGCTCTTGTGCCCATAGAACAGCACCTGCACCGATTGCCAGACAGATCATCAGTTTTGCGAGTTTATTCATGCTCAGCTAATTTAACAGCATTGCCACGTTTCATCAACAAGTTCAGAAATTTTATGTGTATTACCGGTCATTGGATAAAACTAAAACAATTTTAAAAAAAATCTTGATCCGAAAGTCTTTAAATTAGGGCACAAGTGCGGGAAAAATTGTGCACCGCCGCGGCAGTTCATCAATCGCGGGTGAGCCGCTCTTGAAAATTCATACAATAAAATGGTATATAATGCACGCGAAAAAATAAATTGCAGGAGGCCATTTCCGAATGAAGCCGATAAAAACCTTTGTCGTGGTACCAAGCTTGCCGGAAACGCTCGCTCCTTTAAAAGAGCTGGCTTACAACGTCTGGTGGTGCTGGAACCCCGAAGCAATCGCACTGTGGCGCAGACTTGACCCCGTTCTCTGGGAAGAAACCTATCATAACCCGGTGAAAATGCTGGGCCTGATGGCACAGGAACGTCTCGAAGCAAAATCAAAAGACGAAGCTTTTCTGGCACACATGACCAGAATCGTTGAAAGTTTCAAGGAATACATGAATGACCGGCAGACTTGGTTTGCCAAGAAATATGGTTTTTCTGAAAAGCCGGCAGTGGCTTATTACTCAGCCGAATTCGGTCTTACTGAAAGCGTCAGGCTTTATTCCGGCGGTCTGGGCATGCTTGCCGGCGACCATTTGAAATCGGCCTCTGATCTTGGAATTCCCCTCGTCGGAATCGGCATGCTTTACCGCGTCGGCTATTTTCAGCAGAAACTCAATGCCGGCGGTTACCAGCAGGAAGCCTACCCGGAAAACGATTTTCATCACATGCCGGTAGTGCCGATGCTTGACCAGAATGGGGTTCAGCATCGAGTTGCCGTTCAGATGCCTGGTCGAGCCGTTCATTGTCTGATATGGAAACTCCAGGTTGGTCGCGTTCCCCTTTATCTGCTCGACACCGACACCCCGGAAAATTCTTCGGGCGATCGTTGGATAACCAGAGAGCTTTACGGCGGTGATACCGAAACCCGCATCATGCAGGAAGAAGTGCTGGGCATTGGTGGTTTGCGTGCTCTACACACTCTTGGGTTGCATCCCTATGTCTATCACATGAACGAAGGTCATTCAGCATTTCTGGCTCTTGAACGCATTGCAGTCGCCATGGAGCGCCATCAGATGAGTTTCAGAGAAGCTCTTGAGCTGACTCGTTCAAGCAATGTTTTTACTACTCATACCCCGGTTCCGGCTGGCATCGATGTTTTCAGCAAAGAGCTCATGGATAAATATTTCTCGATGTATTACACCAAGCTCGGCATCAGCTGGCAGGAATTTCTTGACCTGGGCTGGCAGAATAACACTCCGAAAGGTGATGGGTTTTCAATGGCAGTTCTGGCATTGAACCTCTGTGGCGATGCCAACGGGGTCAGCAAGCTGCATGGCAAGGTTTCTCGCAAGATGTGGGGCAATCTCTACCCCGCGGTTCCTTTCCAGGAAATACCGATTGATTCGGTCACCAACGGTGTTCACACCCGTTCATACGTTTCTCAGGAATTGGCAACCCTCTTCGATCGCTATCTTGGCCCGAGATGGGTCATGAACCCAGGCGATCAGACAGTCTGGGAAAAGGTTGACATGATTCCGATGGAAGAACTCTGGAGAACTCATGAACGCCGCCGTGAAAGACTGGTGGCCTTTGCTCGCAGCCGTCTGGAAAAGCAGCTCAAAGCCAGAAATGCTCCGGCCGCTGAAGTTGCTGCTGCCAAAGAAGTCCTTAATCCTGAAATACTGACTATCGGCTTTGCTCGACGCTTTGCCACTTATAAGCGGGCGACCCTTTTCTTCAAGGATGTGGAACGACTCATTCGCATTTTGACCAATAAAGATATGCCAGTTCAAATTATTTTTGCCGGGAAAGCCCACCCCAAGGATGAGCCAGGCAAGAATTTCATTAAAGAAATCGTCAAAAAATGCGCTGATGAAAGATTGCGCCGCCACATCGTGTTTATCGAAGATTACGATGTTCTGGTTGCCCGCTATCTGGTTCAGGGCGTTGATGTATGGCTGAATAACCCGCGCCGCCCGCAGGAAGCCAGCGGCACTTCAGGCATGAAAGCAGCCGCCAACGGCGTTTTGAATCTGTCTATTCTCGATGGCTGGTGGGATGAAGCTTATCACCCCGGCATCGGCTGGGCCATCGGAAATCGCGAAGAATACGAAAATACCGATTATCAGGATGAAGTTGAAGCCAATTCGCTTTACGAACTTCTTGAAAACGATGTTGCCCCGACTTTCTACGATCGTGGTCGCGATTCGTTGCCACGCCGCTGGATTCAGATGATGAAAGACTGTATTCGCGATACTACCCCGGTTTTCAACACCAACCGCATGGTTGCAGAATATAATGATCGTTTCTATATGCCTTCAAACAATCGTTATAAAGCGCTGTCGGCTGATGATCGCAAACGGGCAAGAGAAATGGCTCGCTGGCTCGAAAACGTGAAAAAGTGCTGGAACCGCATTAAAATCGAAAAGGTAGAGGCTAATGGCAGTTCTGGGCACAGAGTCGGTGATGTGGTCGATGTAAAAGTTACTTTGAACCTCGATTGCCTGAATGCTTCAGATGTGGTGGTTCAGGTTTTCTATGGTGCGGTTATTGGTGATGAACCGATCAATCAGGGAGAAATCATCGATCTTGAACTGGTTAAGCGGGAAAATTCAATCGCCCATTTTAAAGGTGGAATCAAACTTCACTCAAGCGGCAAAATGGGTCTCACTGTCCGCGTTCTGCCATCACACCCCGACCTGATTCACCCGATTCTCACCGGTAACATTCTCTGGGCCTCATAACGGATCTAAACGAAAACCTGGGGCGAACATTGCGTTCGCCCCGTTTTTTTTGATTCGGCGGGGGGCGGTCGCGGTTAAAACCGGTATTCGTATTCGACGGTGTAATGCCAATAACCGAACTTGTCGTCTTTCAGCTTGTTAAACAGGCTTGGCAACAAATCCGGGTCGTCTTTGGCGAGGGTGGTGGTCATCAGCCCCATTTCCGACATCTCGGTGCCGAACTGGGTATAGCCGTCAAGAAAGGCGCCGCCTCCGATGCCGATTTTCAAGCCTTCAAACAAACGATAGCTTAATTTTCCGATAAAGCTCTTGCGTTGCGGATAGGTGTCGGCCTTTGAAACGATCAGATCACCCGACCAGGTCAGGCGATGTCTGAACCGCCCGGCAAGACCGACGGTGTAAGCTTTGGCTTCAAGGCTGTGGGTGCCCTGTTTGAGGTAGCCCCAGCGGTAGTCGCCTTTGAGCATGATGTTGTGACCGAGCCAGTGATTGATCTCGGTATGAAACGATTCTGAGGTTGCCGGGTCGAGAATGACCTTGACGAAGCCACGCTTATATGGCTTCGGAAGCAGTTCCTGGTGCTCCTGCCCGATGATGGCGGTGGTGCGTGAAAAGTTGCCACCGTGGCAATCCATGCAGGTATTCGAACCGGGAATTCGCTGTCTCGACCGGAAAATCTGCACATCGAGCACGTCCTGGGTATAGTCGAAATCAAAAGTAGTCGAGAGGCCGCGCAATTGAACGCTGCTTTCAGTTCTTTCGGCTCGAACCGTGTTTTGCAGTTCGGCCCCGATCGTGGTTCGCCATTCGTTGACCGTTCGTCCCTCAAAAGACTTGGGAACTTCAAGCTCAAGATGCTCGCGTTTAATTGAAACGCCCTGCCCGATACTGGCCCGACCCGGAAAGCTCCAGCTCCAGTCTTCCTGAGCGTCAGCCCGCCCCCAAAAAACAAACAACAAACCCCAGATCAACAACGGTAAAAACTTTTTCAAACTCGTTTGCCTCTGCTTGCTATTTTGCTCGAATCTTAGCAGAATTCGCTCTGCTTGTCCATAGTTTGCAGGCGGCTTTTGAGCATGGAAACCGGCAAGAAAAAAAACTCTCCACCCTTTCGGGAAGAGAGGTTTTTAATAACCGGTGATTTTACTGGGTTACAGTAAAGTAGAAAGCACCAGGCAGAGCCAGGTATTTGCTGTTGATGGTCATGCTGGTTTTAGTGATGGCAACACTGTAAGTAGAATTGACAACCAGAACTTCATTCAGGCTGTTGGTTGATTTTACTGCGATGGTCACAGAAGAATCAGAAGCTCTGGTGATGGTCAGGCCATCGCTTGAGGTCAGAGTGTAAGACTTCTTGGTTCCTTCGTGGGTTACGGTTACCGAGAAGGTAACGGTGCTCAGGTCGGTGGGAAGAACTTCGCCAGCGCCGAGGGTGAAATTTACGGTAAAGGTTGGGGTGGTGCTGTTAACGTTGGTGGCGGGGCTTGAAGTCTGTGACAGGTTGGTGCCATTATACTGAACGTTGCTTACGGCATAGGTTGAAACGATGCCGGTTCCAGTGGTGGGAATAGTAACGTCGGTGGTGACGATTGCCACGGTATCGATCGTTTTGCCGCTGGTGCTGGTGGCTTCGGTTGAGGTCATGGTCGGCAGGGTCTGATTGGTTTTGGTTGCGATGGTAGTGCCCGAGAATTTAACGGTTACATCGGCAGTTTTTCCTGACAGAGCGCTGACGAAAGTTGATACTGAACTGGTTTCAACCGGTTTGTAGAAGGTTACTACAACGGTGGTTCCCACTACTTTGTGAGAGAAATAATAGAAAATATAGGTGGTGGTTCCCACTTTAATTTCATAGGTCAGCTTGGTGATATCCTGAATTGCATTGGCGGCAGCAAAATTGGCGGCCGGCAGAGCCTGATTCAGCAGAACGTTGGTAGTGGCTACCTGATCGTCATCGTCATCGTTCCAGCAGCCTACGGTAAAAGGAACCAGAGAAATCAGAAGAAAAAGAATGAACAGTTTTTTCATAAGGCTATGTTCTTGTTAAAGTATGATATATTGTAACTGCATCCAAATCAAACAG